>JAEUKE010000161.1 GCA_016794345.1 Myxococcales bacterium | reverse complement strand
CCCGCGAGGACACCCATACAATCGAGCGTGACGTCGGCGAACCCGTTGGGACCCTTCTTGCGCACGAAGACGAGGTTCGTCTCGGGGTAGGTGGGGTCCGTGAAAAACGTGTAGTCGTTCAGGTACTGCGCCGCCGGGATCACGTTGACGAACTCGGGGTCGCCGCGGTTCGAGTAGGCCGCGCCACCTGTCATGTAAGCGGCGACATAAAACGGGTGGTCCTCGTCCTGGCTCCGCACGACGAAGGGCTCGGCCGAGCGGACCTCGAAGCTCTGTCCGCTCTCGACCGTCGTGACCGCGCCCTGGGGCGGGGCGGGCTCCCAGGTGAGCGTCGTTCCATCGACCGCGCCAGTGATCCGCACCGGCGGAGTCTCCACGGCGCCTTGCAGGCGATCGCGGTAGCGCACCGACACGTATTCGCTGCCGAGGGCTCGCACGGGCGGGATCTGCTCGTGTGCGGCGTCGCAAGCGTACGCGTCGATGTTGATGCACGACTGCTCGCCCCAGACGCCGATCGGCTTGTCGGCCGACAGGACGCTGCCGAGCAGATCTTCCCCTTGCTCGAGGCGGAGCACCTGGCCTCGATTCAGCGCGAAGGTCTGTGGTGTATTGGCAGGGCCGCCGGTGACGCCCGTCCCGGCTGCAATGGCGACGGTGGGCAGGATGGTGAGCGTCGTCGCGTCCTCCGCGGCGACCACGGCGATCGTGGGGTTCAGCGTGTTGTTGCCGAGGGGCCGCGGCGTGATCGCGACGTAATTGGTGTCCCAAGTGGAGGTGGGCAAGAGCAGGCTCGCGTCGCTGATCTCGCTCCGGCCGCCGCCGAACGGGATGATGTCGTACGCGACGACCGGCGCGCTCGTGAACACGCGGATGGCTGTCCCGGTGTCGCTCGTGCCCGCGACGCCGTCGGTCCAGCCGGAGGCGGCGGCGTCCGTCTCCGCCGCGGGCACAGGGCAGGCCGTGCCCATGAAGCCGGAGTCGCTGTCGCGAAGGAAGACGATCGCGACCTCGCCCGGATCGAGCGACTGCCCCTGGCCGAGCGGCGTGTACGTGAGCGAGGTGCCCGTCCCGCTCGGCAGGTAGGCGTACTTGGAGAGATCGATCGCCTGGCCGCCCGCTTCGCCGCCGATGGTGATGGGGCCGTTCCAGGTGTTGGCGATGAACATCGCGTGGCAGCCGCGGCCGAAGAGCGTCTGCGGGTTGTGCGCCCAGTACTCGCAGCCGATGCTGCTCTTGTTCTCGATCGCGGCGTCACAAGCGGGGACACAGGTCGCGTTCGCGCAGCCCTGGTCGGGAGGGCACGACGTGACGAGGTTGCCGTTGCAGTCGATGATCGAGTGCAGATCCGCCGAGCATGTCAGCCCGCAGTTCGCGTTGCCTCCGCCGCCTTCACTGAACGAACCCGTGGAGCCGCCGGACGACGTCCCTTGAGAGGTGGTGGACGCGCCGGTCCCGTCTCCGCCGCCTCCGGTGCCGTCCTCGCTTCCCGCCGAGCACGCGAGCAGGAAGAAGACCGCCGTCGCCCCCAAGCCAAGTGAGCCTCGCATGCGCCGAGCGTATCGAGGACGAAGGCCCGCCGAAAGCCGCCCGTCGCGCGCTTTCGCTCGGGCGCCCTCCGTCGTAGGGTCACGCGCATGCTGGTCATGAAGTTCGGCGGGAGCTCCGTCGCGAACCGCGAGCAAATCACGAAGGTTCTCGGAATCGTTCGCGGCCAGGCCAAGAGGCGGCCGCTCGTCGTGAGCTCTGCC
>JAEUKE010000152.1 GCA_016794345.1 Myxococcales bacterium | reverse complement strand
TGGCCCCCGTCGGGGGCTGCGTAAGAGTGCAGCCATGGTATCGCGCAAACTACAGACGGCAATGTGGGATACGTGGCTCGGGGCTCAATCGATATCCAATCCTCACTCCGCTCAGTGGGCACAGGTGGGATAAGTGGCCTGACCCCGTGGTATAGGAGCTGACACCGTTGCTATCCATGGGGCTTCGCTGTCTGGCCCTCCTCGCGCTCGTCTTCGTGGCCTCGCTCGTCGTCGGCTGCGCGGGCAGGGAGAAGATCACTTGCTCGCCGAGTGATCTCACCGGCTGCGTGGTCGACGAGGTGGAGGTCACGGGGAACAAGGCGCTCGGCGACGACGAGATCGAGCAGCGGATCGCCACCGCGGAGACGGGCGGCGCCTTCGAGCACGTGCCGCTGCTCGGCGCGATCGACGCGCTCACCGTGGAGTACGAGCGGTTCGACCGCTTCGTGCTCGAGCGCGACCTGCAGCGCGTCGCGCGGCTCTACCGGGCGAAGGGCTACTACAAGGCCGTGGTGCGCGCGGGCCGCGTCCGACGGATCGACGAGAAGAAGAGCGACGACCCCGGCGCCGTCCGGACACACGTCGAGATCGTGGTCGAAGAGGGAATGCCCACGCGTGTCCGGCGCGTGTCGCTGGTCTGGCGCGACTGGGATCCCGCGACGGGCGACTCGAAGGCCGGCGCCGCCGCCACGAACGCGAAGAACACGCTCGCCGAAGGCGCGATCTTCACCGAGGAGGCCTACGAGGAGGTGCGCGGGCGCATCCAGCGCGAGCTGACCGATCTCGGCTACGCCTACGCGCTCGTGGACGCGAAGGCGACGATCGATCTCCAGACGGACGAGACGAAAGATGACAGCGCCGACATCACGTACACGGTCGAGCTCGGCCCCAAGTGCACGTTCGGCGCGGTCACCCTCGAGGGCCTGGACACCATCCCCGACTGGCAGATCCGCCCCGCGCTCGGCTTCGAGGAGGACGACCCCTACTCGACCGACAGGCTCGAGGAGGCCGAGGTCGCGCTCAACGACTTCGGCGTCTTCGCGTCGATCGAGATCACGCCGCAGCTGTCCAAAGAGGGCCCGCGCAAGACGAAGATCCCGATCAAGATCGTCGCGCGGCCGGGCGCGCTGCGCGCCGTTCGGCTCGGCGGCGGGATCGAGCTCGGCGGCGCGATCGCGACCCACGGCATCGCCGGCTGGCAACACAAGAACCTCTTCGGCGCGCTCGACCGGTTCAACATCGAGGCTCGCCCGCGCCTCGTCCTCTACCCGCTGAAGCTGCTGACGCTCTTCAACTTCAACCAGGACGAGACGCCGGTCGTCGAGGGACAACCGCCGCCGCCCGAGAAGGGAGGCGTGCGGCCCGTCTACGAGGTGGTCGGTCGACTCTCGTACCAGCTCCCGATCCCGTACGACCCGCGGACCACCTTCTTCGTCCAGGGCAGCGGATCGGTCGGGCTCGAGCGCAACCACGACATCCCCGACTCGTACACGGTCGACACCAACATCCCCGGCGAATACGTGGCCGAGCAGCGCGTGGGCATCGAGCGCCGCTTCTTCCTCTCGCGCCTCCTTGTCGGCATCGCGCACAACCTCAGCTACAGCCAGCCGTTCTCGTACAACCTCGACGAGCCGCCGAAGGGGCGAGACGCGCTGCTCCTCAGCTACCTCCAGCACTACGCCGAGGTGGACCTGCGCCGCGGACCGGACGGAAAGTTCAACCGGCTGAACCCCACGAGCGGCGTGCTCGCCGGCTTCGACGTGCAGATGGCCGGGTTCTTCGTCGGGGGCGACGCGAGCGACGTGAAGGTCCGCCCCGAGATCCGCTTCTTCGCGCCGCTCGCGCGACGCGTGACGATCGCGGGCCGCTTCGCGATGGGGTTCCTCTACGTGCACGACTACCGGCGCGACACGCCCGAGGGAGACAACGTCGGCGGTATCCCGATCCTGGACAGGGAGACGACCACGGCGGACGTCGAGAAGACCGCGGACTCGGAGGGCGATCCGGATCTTCGAGAGGCGCTCACGCGAGACGCGCAGATCCTCTCGAAGCGAGGGCTCTACAGCGGCGGGCCGACCTCGAACCGCGGCTACACGTTCAACGAGATCGCACCTCACCGCGTGATCGGCGACGAGGGCGAGCGGCTCGCCGATCCGGACGCGATCGGCGGCCGGACGCTCTGGGAAGCGTCGATCGAGCTCCGCTTCCCGGTCGTGGGCGATCTGGGTGGTGTGGTGTTCGTCGACTCGAGCGACGTCACGCGCGATCTCGGACAGCTCCGACTGGACCACCCCCACGTCTCGAGCGGGCTCGGCATCCGCTACGAGACTCCAGTCGGGCCGCTGCGCCTCGACCTGGGCTTCCGGATCCCCTACCTCCAGGTGCTGGGCGAGGAGACCGTCGAGTCGTGCATCAAACGCGGGGCGGAGTGCCCGACGTTGGTCATCGACGAGGGCGACGCCAGCGTCTTTCTGGGCCTGCCGGCGGCGCTCTCCATCGCCATCGGCCACGCGTACTGAAGCCCGAGCGCCCGCTGCCCACCAAGGACCTCCGGGCTTCGCGGGCTCAGCCTTCTTCTTCTTCGATGTCCCAGCGACGGTTCGCGGTGGCCGTGACGGCCGCGGCGCAGTCTTCGCAGAGCGGAGGCTCCTCGAGACGAAGCTCCTCCCCGCGCGACCAGAAGTAGAGACCGTGGCCGCCGGGCTCACCCTCGATGGGCGCGTCACACGCGTCGCAACGGAGCTCCTCCGAGCCGGTCTTGGGCGAAGACGCGGCCGCTCGGAGGCTGGCCATCGCGATCTCGTCGGCGATGAACGGGATCGCCGGGACGGACTCCTCCGCCGCGCGTCGATCGGAGGGCGCGGACGGACGCGCGGCAGGGCCGCTGCCGCTCGCGCGCTCGCCCTCCACCCCGCCGTCACTCAACCGGCGCCGACTCTTCGCGTCGCTCTCTCCCGCAGACATCTCGAAGTGCGAGGAGTGTAGCAGCTCGACGGAAAACTCAAGAGGTGGCTTCGGGCTTGGCCGAAGTTTTCTTGGTCTTGGCCGCCTTCGGTTTGTTCGATCGCTCGTCCGCGCAGCTTTCGAGGAGGAGCTCGGCGATGTCCAGCTGCTTCACCTCGTCCTCGAGGCTCTGAGACTTCACCCCGTCGGTGATCATCGTGGAGCAGAACGGGCACGCGGTGGCGAGCGTCTTCGCTCCGGTGTCGAGGAGCTGCAGCGTGCGTTTCACGTTCACGCGATCTTTGTTCTGCTCCTCCATCCACATCTGCGAGCCGCCTGCGCCACAGCAGAGGCCGCGGTTCCTGTTCCAGCCCTCAGGCTCGACGAGCTCGAGGCCGGGGATGGCGCGGAGGATGTCGCGCGGCGACTCGTACACGCCGTTGTACCGGCCGAGGTAACACGAGTCGTGGTAGGTCACGCGGCCCTCGACGGCGCCGCGCGGGTCGAGCTTCCGCTCCGAGACGAGGCGCATCAGGTAGTCCGAGTGGTGGACCACCTCGAACTTCGCCCCGAAGTCGGGGTACTCGTTGGCGAGCGTGTTGAAGCAGTGCGGGCACGTCGTGACGATTGTCTTGATGCCGCCCTGGTCCTTGTAGCCGTTCAGCGTGGTGACGTTCTGCTCGGCGGCCGCCAGGAACCGGTACTCGTCGCCGGCGCGGCGCGCGGGGTCGCCCGTGCACGTCTCTTCGTCGCCGAGGATCGCGAAGTCCACCCCGGCCATCTGGAGGAGCTTGGCCGTGGCGCGGGCGACCTTCTTCGCCCGATCGTCGTAGCTCCCGGCGCAGCCGACCCAGTAGAGGACCTTCGCGTCGGGTTTGTCGCGCATGAGCGGGATGCCGAGCCCCTCGGCCCAGGTGCCGCGATCGACGCGCGCGAGGTTCCAGGGGTTGCCGTTCACGTCCAGCGCGGAGAGCGGCGCGTTGAGCTGCGCGGGCATCTCGCCCTTGATGAGGACGAGGTTGCGCCGCATCTCGACGATCTTGTCGACGTAGCTGATGAGGACCGGGCACTGCTCCTCGCAGGCGCGGCAGGTCGTGCAGGCCCAGAGCACGTCCGGGTGGATGACGTTCGGCACGAGATCGAGCCGTTCGGGCGGGACGGGCGCGTCCTCGGCCGGAGCCTCGGCGGAGGCGTCCGCGGCGGGAGCGCCGTTCGCGAGCTTCTGCTTCGCGTCGATGAGGGTCTCGGCGTTGTCGTAGAGGTAGTCACGCAGATCGAGCGTGAGCATCTTCGGGCTGAGGATCTTGCCCGTCTTGTGCGCGGGGCAGTTGTCCGAGCAGCGCCCGCACTCCGTGCAGGTGTAAAAATCGAGGATGGCCTTCCAGGAGAAGTCGCCGATGCGGCGCTTGCCGAGCTGCTCCGCGCCAGGCAGGTCCTCGTAGGCCTTCTCGACCTTCGTCATCAGCTCTTCGCTCGACTTCGCGACGAGCGGGAGGCGCCCAGCCGGCTCGAGGTTCGCGGTGAACGCGTTGGGCAGCGACGTGATGATGTGGAAGTGCTTCGAGAACGGCAGGATGTTCAGGAAGATGAGCACGAGCGACGAGTGGGCCCAGAAGCCGGCGTGCGCCCAGAAGTGGAGCGACTTCGCCGAGAGCCCCGCGAGCGCGAAGGAGAGCGAGCTCGCGACGGGCGCGTGCCACACGAAGTGAACCGGCTCGCCCACGTGAGCGCCGAGGGGAGCGACAACCGTCTTCACCGAGTCGCAGAAGCCGTCCTCCGGGCGCATGGCGAGCGCGGCCTTGGCCGGACCGGCGCACGCGGCGCTCACCTTGCTCGACAGCGCGAGCATCGAGCCGTTGTAGACGAGGTCCGCCACCATCATCGTGATGATGATGCCGAGGATGAGCAGGCCCTCGCCCGACAAGGTCATGCGGGCCTCTTTCCTGACGACGCGCAGGTAGACGAAGACGAGCGCGCCGCCGATGACGAGGGAGGCGATGATGTCTTTGATCAGGTCGTAGAACATGCCCAGGGGCTGCCCGTGACCGAACACGAAGGCGGAGAAGCTCGGGAAGAAGCCGCGCCCCCACAGGATGATCGTGTTCAGGAGCAGCGCGGCGAAGCCGGCGAAGATGAACATGTGCGCTACGCCGGCCAGCCGGTAGTAGGGCATTTTCTTCTGCGCGAGCGCGTAGGTGACCACGCTCTTGAGCCGCTCGGGGACGCGGTCCCAGCGGACCTCGGGCTGTCCGACCTGAAGCAACGCGAACCTCTGGCGGGCGACCAGACCAAAGGCCGCCGAGAGGCTCACGATCACCAACGCCATCAGAATGGGACCCATCGCGCCCTCTATTAGCAAAGCGTCGCCCAAGAGGGCACCGCTCTCTCGTTTTGGGGCATGCCGCGGCGGAAGACCAGTACAAGCGCGGCTCGCTTCGGGCTAACGAGGCAGGCATGTCGGACGTGCTCGAACCGGGCAAGGTGTTCGCCGGCGATTGGCGCGTGAAGAAGCTCCTTCACCGGGGCGCCATCAGCCAGGTCTACGAGGCGGAGCAGGTCTCGACGGGGGCAAGGCGCGCGCTCAAGGTGGTGGCCGCGGCGGTCGGCATCGATCCGAAGTTCCGCGAGCTCTTCCTGGAGGAGGCGCGCCGGGCCGCCAGCGTCCGCAGCGAGCACGTCGCCGAGGTGATGACCTCCGGGATCGACAAGGAATCGGACAAGCCGTTCGTGGTGCTCGAGCTGCTCGAGGGGCCCAGCCTGGCGTCCCTCGTCGGGGACCGAGGCGCGCTGCCCCCTGGTGAGGTGCTCGGCATCATGACCCAGCTCGGCCACGCGCTGATCGCCGCCCACGACGTGGGCCTCGTTCACCGTGATCTCAAGCCCGAGGGCATCGTCTTGGCCGAGAGCCAGCTCGCCGGGATGCCGAAGCGGGTGGAGGTGCAGTTCGTGGGTGCGGGAAAGATCGCCTCGGAGGCGCTCCGCAACACGACAGCCGCCATGGGCCGCCCCTCGTGGATGGCGCCGGAGCAGAGCGAGACGGACGCCAAGCTCACCCCGGCGACCGACGTGTGGACGGTGGGCCTGCTCGCCTTCTGGATGCTGACCGGACGGACGTACTGGAAGACAGGTCGAGACATGGGCTCGGCCGCGATGACCCTCCTCCGCGAGGTCCTCTACGAGCCGCTGCCGCCCGCCGGCGAGCGCGCGGAAGAGGTGGGTGTTGCGGGCCTCCTGCCGCCCGGGTTCGACGCGTGGTTCGCGCGCTGCGTCTCGCGCGAGCAAGAGCACCGGTACCAGCACGCCCGCGAAGCGATCGGTGCGCTGACCCCCATCCTGCAGGCTGTCGCGCCCCTCCCCGCTCCCACGCCCCCTCCGCCGATGGCCGCGGTCGCGCCCGCGCACGCCCTGCCCGCGCCCTCCGGCCCGCCCGGCGGCGCGCTCTACGTCGCGTCCGCGCCGCCGCGAGCCGTGGCCGCCGTCCCCGCCAAGCCCACGTCCGCCTCGCTCAAGCCGGCCATCCTCGTCGCAGTGCTGCTCGCCGTGCTCGGTCTGTTCGGCGGCGGCGGTTGGTTCTTCTACCAGTCTCACCTCGAGAAGGAGAAGAAGGCGGCCCAGGCGAAGGCCGACAAGGAGCGCGAAGAAGAGCGCGAGGCCGAGCGCGAGGCGGAGAAGAAGAAACGCGAGGCGCTCAAGAACTGGTCGGACGAGGAGAGCCCCGTCCCCGTGTCGGGGAAAGACCCGATGTGGGGCCGGCGCGAGGCGCCCGTCACCATCGTCGTCTTCACCGATCTCGAGTGTCCGTTCTGCTCGAAGCTCGACGCGACCCTCGATCAGCTCAAGATCCAACACGGACCGGAGAAGCTGCGGATCATCTACAAACACGCCCCGCTCGACTTCCACAAGAACGCGAAGCGCGCGCACGAGATCGCCGAGGCGCTCTTCCGAGCAAAGGGGAGCGAGGCGTTCATCAAGCTGAAGGAGAAGGCGTTCGCGAACCGCAACCAGCTCGGCGGCGACGAGCCGCTCGAGTGGGCGAAGGAGCTCGGCCTCAAGACGTCGGACATCGAGAAGAACAAGGAAGACCTCGACCGGAAGATCGAGGCGGACCTCGAGATCTGGAAGAAGCTCGGAAACAAAGGGGTACCGACGTCCTTCGTGAACGGCATCCAGCTCACCGGCGCGCAGCCCATCGACAAGTTCAACGAGGTCATCGGCGTCGAGCTCGACAAGGCGAAGGCGGAGCTGGAGAAGGGGACGTCACCCGACAAGGTCTACGTCGCGCGCTCCAAGCAGAACCAGGAGGCCCCCGCACCCCTGCCCGACCCCACCCCGAAGCCCGAGAACGATCTCTGGTCGGTGCCGATCGGGGACTCGCCGGTGCTCGGCCCGAAGACGGCGAAGGTGACGATCGTCATGTTCGGGGACTTCCAGTGCCCGTACTGCGCCCGCGTGCAGACGACCCTCAAGGATCTTCGTCGAGACTACGGCGATCGAATCCGCATCGTCTGGAAGGACAACCCCCTCCCGATGCACAAGCGCGCGGAGCCCGCTGCCGAGCTCGCCCGCGAGGTGCGCGCGGAGAAAGGGGACGACGGGTTCTGGCGCTTGCACGACATCCTCTTCGAGAACCAGAAGGCCCTCGAGGACGGCGACCTCAAGGTCTACGCGTTCCGAGCGGGCGCGAACGCCACGAAGGCGATGGCCGCGGTCAAGCAGCAGAAACACGCGAAGAAGATCGCCGAGGACCAGCTGCTCGCGAGCGGCCTCGAGGCCACGGGCACCCCCCACTTCTTCATCAACGGGAGGCGCCTGTCGGGAGCTCAGTCGCTCGAGAAGTTCAAGGAGCTCATCGATCGCGAAGAGACGCTCGCGACCGCGGCCATGGCGGCGAAATCGATCTCAGCCGAGGCCTACTACGACGAGCTCGTGCAGACCGGGAAGAAGGGAGGCCTCGAAGAGAAGACCCCCGGCCCGATCCCGCCGGGCGCGCCGCGAAAGGGCGCCAAGAACCCGAAGGTCGTCGTGCAGTGGTTTGGCGATCTCGAGTGCCCGTTCTGCGCCAAGTCGAACACAACGGTGGACGAGGTGCTCCGCGACTACGGCGACCGGGTCCAGGTGGTCTGGCGCCACCTGCCCCTCGCGACGATCCACCCCAACGCGCGCCTCGCGGCGATGGCGTCGGAGGAGGTGAAATCGCAGCTCGGCGACGAGGCGTTCTTCGACTTCGTGACGGGCGCCTTCGACAAGAAGAAGGTCCAGGCGCTCGACCGGACCACGCTCGAAGGTGTCGCGCTCGATGCCAGCCGAAAGGCGCAGAAGCCGTTCAGCGTGGCCGGCTTCCAGCTCGCCCTCGACGCGAACAAACACGAGTCGCGCCTCAAGGAAGACGAGGAGGAAGCGAAACGTCTCGGCATCACGGGGACCCCGTCCTTCCTCGTCGGCAAGTACCTCGTCCGCGGCGCCGTCGACTCGGCCCAGATGAAGAGCGCGATCGAGCGCGCGCTGAAGTCGCCCTAGTCCCTAAAAAGAAGCGAATCGCGAGCGCATCCGGCCCCTTCGTCCGCACCCGATCGAGAGGGGGCACAACTCGCCATGTGGAGTGCCCCTCGAGCAGGCGAGACTGACGGTTCCGTTGTGCACCTCCTCAGCTGGTGGGTTTCGAGACGTCGAGACGGAGCTGCCCGTGCCCCAGTGCGGGGCGCCCGTCCGCCCCTGACGGCCTTCAGCCGGTGAGCGCTCTCTCTCGCTTTGTTCCGCAGGCCGACTCCTTCGCATGAAGGCCTCCGGGTGGATGTTGTCGTTTCGCAACCCAACAGACTTCATTTGATCCCGTGAAAGTGACGAAACCGTCATGCATGAAAGCGCCGCGTGCTGCTTGGAGTTTGCCCGCGTGAAAGAGCCGCGAGAGTGAACCCTCACCCCCTAACCCCCTCTCCCCGAGGGAGAGGGGGCCCGGATCCGTTCTGCGATCCGCTAGGCGATATCAGCTGGGTTGCTGAGGACGTCGTCGTTTCGGAAGCGGAGAACGCGGTAGCCGCATGCACGAAGGAACTCGTCACGCGCCGGATCACGCGGCGTCGGGTGGTGACCGCCGCCGGCTTCGATCACCAGCATCGCCTCGTGGCAGAAGAAGTCGGTGAAGAACGGCCCGACCGGAGCCTGCCGTCGAAACTTGGTGCCGCAGAGCCGGCGATCTCGGAGGAGCTCCCACAGAACCCGCTCGGCAGGCGTGCTTCGCCAGCGCAGACCACGCGCCCGCATCGTGGCCGGTCGAACAGTCGCATACCCCCTCTGTCGACATGAGTCGTCGCCAGTTGCGTCGATTCCGTCACGCTGCCCCTCTCCCTCAGGGAGAGGGGCCACGGGGTGAGGGTTCACACCCGCGGCTCTTTCACCGTGACCAAACTCCGCTCCCCACGCCGCTCTTCACCTGAAGTCGGTGCGCGCATGCCAC
>JAEUKE010000142.1 GCA_016794345.1 Myxococcales bacterium | reverse complement strand
GGCAGCCGCGAAGCGACGCTCCACGTACGCGGAATACCTCGCCGCGGAGGCGGCCAGCGAGCAGCGTCACGAGTTCATCGCCGGCGAGGTCATCGCGATGGCGGGCGGCACCATCGAGCATGGGCGCCTGACGACGTCCATGACGGGCCTACTCCGCGAAGCGCTCGCTCGGGGCGGCCGACCCTGCGTCGTCCTCCCAGCGGACGTGCGCGTACGAATCCGCGCAGCCGATCGCGCGACCTACCCCGACCTCCACGTCGTGTGCGGCGACATCGCGCGCGATCCGGACGACGCCAACGCCGTCGTGAACCCGATGGTGATCGTGGAGGTCCTCTCCGACTCCACTGCCGACACTGATCGCAGCGAGAAGTTCGCCGACTACCGCAAGCTCGCGACCTTGCGCGAGTACGTGCTCGTGTCCCAACGCGAGCGGCGCGTCGAGATCTACCGACGCGACGGACGCCGGTGGACCCTCGATGAGCACGTTCGCGGAGAGCGCTTCTCGATCGCCGCGCTGGGCGTCGAGATTGGCGTCGACGACGTGTACACCGACGGGCTCGGCGCGATCGTGGACTAGCGTCGGTACGCGATGTCGGTCGTATCCTCCCCTCGCGCGTCGTCCACGCTCTCCCTGCGGCCGCGTTTGCTTGTACGCTTCGCGCACGATGACGACGGACCACGAGGCCGAGCGAATCCGCCGCATTCGGGAGCGCGCGTTTTACCTTTCCCTGGCTCGTCCGGCGCCGCCGGATCCCGTCGCGGACTGGATCGAGGCCGAAGCCGCCGAAATCGCCGCCGAGGCGGCAACGGTCGAGCCGCCTGCACCGGAGCCGCCTGCTCCCGCGCCGCCCGCACCGGCTCCGCTCGCGCGCTACCCGCACCTGGCGGAGGTCATCGCCAGGTCGAGCCCTGCGCTCGCGTCGGCCCAGCTGACAGCCAGGGCCGAGCACGCGGCGCGAGCCGACGACCACGTCGCGCTCGACCGCCTCGACCGCGACCTGCATCTGCTGGCCGCTCGGTTCAAACCCGGCGAGATCGGGCGCCTCACCGATGCGCTCGCCAGCACCACCACCGAGCCCATCGACGCCGAGATCGGCTGGGACCTCGCGACGATGCAGATCCATCTATTCGCTGCATTGCAGCGCCGGGAGCTCCTGCAATCGATCGGCGTCCGCCCGGCGCGACGTGTCACGCGCGCCGAGCCCCATCGCTGCACGATCGGCCCGAAAGGTCTCTCGCTCTCGGTCGAGGTGCAGCCGGATCTCGGTGCGGGCTTTCACGCGCTCCGAAACGCAGTCGACGCGCTGACCCAGCGCGCTGCCATGGCCAAGGGCGCCACGTGGAAGAGCACGCTTTCGTATCGTGGCGAGCTCACCGGGGTGCGAGGCCCGGCGACGGCCGATGCGCTCGCGAGCCTCGAGGCCGAGCTCCTGGCCTCCCCCGCGCGGCCGAGCGCTGCGCTCGCGGTCGCGATCGGAAGCGCCGTCTTCGACGTCTTCGTCAGCGAGGAGAGCGCCGAGGCGCCGACGACGCTGCTGAGCCAGATGTTGCCTTCGTTCAAGAAGCTGCTCGAGACCAGGGCCCAGGAAGACGCGCCCTTCTTGATCGCCAACGTACGCTTGCCGCCCGCGCCTGGAGAATCCGATGCGGCGTTGCCGCCCACCCTCGAGCTCGTCGCCAAGAAGGCGTCCGCGGGCGCGGCGTTGCTCGCCAACTCGGCCTCGTCGCTCTGGCTCGGCTTGCTGGACCTCGATCTGCGTGCGGCTGACCCTCGCCTGCGGCTGGTCGTCCGCCCGGCCGCCAGCTGGCCGCTCCCTTACCGTGACCTCGCCACCAGCCTCGACGCGACCCTCGCGGTTCTGTGACGGGATGACACGGGCGTGGGGTCGCCGTCGAGGGAGTCTGGCGACCTTCGCCAGGCTTGGGGCTTACGGGTACGCGCCGGCTTCCACGTCCGCAATTACTTGGGCGAGGAACGCCTGGTGCGCGGCCGCGTCGACATAGATGAGCCCTTCACCGGGCGTACACCGCACGTCCTCGAGCGCGGGCTCGAAGGAGGTGAGCACGCCGAGGAGCGCGCCATCTGCTCCGAGGAGCGGGGAGCCGCTGTCGCCGAAGCAGGGACTCGCGTCGCCGGAGCTGTGCGCGTGCACGCCGGGAGAGAGCGCGTCGACGCACATCGGAAGGACGCGCCTTGCGCCGTCGTAGCCTTCGCGCACGTCGCTCGGTCCGGCGACCTTGCGCCCATAACCCACCGAGGCGGCATCACACGCCATGGCCGCAGAGCCGATGGGGACGGGCGCCACGTCGTCGACGCCTGACGCGAGCACGAGCGCAGCGAGGTCCCACTCCTCGCGGCCCGGCTTGCCGTAGTCGCGCGTCTCCGAGAACGGGATCGTCGCGACGACCGGGACGACGCGGCCGCAGATCGGCCCGAGACCGAACCCGATACGCGCCGAAGGGGTCGCGAGCGCACGCTCGATGCAATGCGCGGCCGTCACGACCACGCGACGGTGGATGAGCGTCGCGCCGCAAGAGGGATTGCCGTAGGCGTCGCCGGCGTCGTGGGTGAGATACCCGACGCCCGCGAAAGCATCCGCGTCCTCGGGCGAGAGGACCGGCTCGCCGGGGTCGTCTGTGGGCTCGGTGGCGCAGAGCGCCACCGGCGGCTCGGGGTCCTCCTCACAGGCGCTCGCGAGGAGAAACGTCAGGCTCACGAGAGCACCCGCACGGAGCGTGCGCAGCGGCCTCGTGTGATTCGAAGGAGGCAGGGGCATGCTCGGGCCAGGCGTGCCAGCAGGTTGGCATCTGGCCAACCGGAGCGCAAACTCGTTGGTCGCTCCGTCGCCCTGCAGCACGATGCCGACGAGATGATCTCGACGCCGAACCTCCTGGACCTCGCGACGCCGCCTCGTGCCGGTTCGGTCGAAGCTCCCGTGCGCATCTTCGCCGTTCAATGCGCACCACCGAGCGAAGGAGTGACGGCATCGTCTTCCGGCCATGTCATCGGGCTGCACGTCGGCCGCGCCGTACGCGTGGTCCAACGAAGGGACGACGGTCGATTCGAGGGCGTGTTTCGCGACGGGCAGCTCACGAGCATCCCTGCCGGCTGCAGCGTCTCGTGTTGGACGGAAGCGAGCGTGTCGTTCGCCCACGTCCACCTCGGACAGGATCTCGTCCGGTCCGTCCGCGAGGACCTCCGCCGCCCCGGCGCTGCGCTCTCGAGTCGATTCCAGTTCGACGACCCCGTCGCGCGCGAGGTCGTGTCGTGCATGACCCAGGAGGCGCGGCGGACCGGCGCGGCAGCCAGCTTGTTCCTCGAGTCGGCGGCGGTCGTCCTCGTCCAGCGTCTCTTGCGTCGGGCCGACGGAGCCGGCTCGCGTGGGCTCTCGCAATCGATGGTGACCCGCGTCCGAGACCTTCTCGACGCCGAGATGGCCGAAGGCCCGAGCCTCGTGCGCGTAGCCGATGCGATCGGCATGAGCCTGAGAAACCTGACCCGGATGTACAAGCGCGCGACGGGTGAGTCGGTCCACCAGACGCTCTCCCGAATGCGGATGATCCGCGCAAAGCAGCTGCTCTCGACGACGGGCGAGGGCATCCTCGAGGTCGCGCTCCGCTTGGGCTTCTCCAACCCGAGCCAGTTCGCCGCCTTCTTTCGTCGCCACGCGGGCATCACACCGAGCCGCTTTCGGGCCATGACTCGAGCTTGAGCAACGCGTCCAGACCTTGAGACGCGAGGGCTTGCGCCTGCAGCCGGTCCGTGAGCGCGTTCAGCTCCGTGAGCGCGCTCCCGGTCCCGCCCACGACGAGCCGAAGCGGTCGGGTCCCGCGCGGAGCCTCGATCAGCTTGGTGATCGCCTCCGGGACCTCCTTCGCGTCGGGCGAGCCGGGGCTCGAAAACCACGCCGAGAGGCCCTCCATCATCTTGGCGGGAAGAACCGCGAGCGGCCCGTACGCGGCGACGCGGTCGGCGTCGTCTGGGGCGAGCGCATTGGAGCCGAGGCTCGTCGGGTACGGCCCAGGCTCGACGATCACCGTCTCGATGCCGCTCGGCATGAGCTCATACCGGAATGCCTCGGCGAGCGCCTCGACCGCCGCTTTCGAGGCGGCATAGGGACCGAAACAAGGCATGGGCATCCGCGCGAGCCCCGTCGAGACGAAGACGAGCAACCCCGATCCCGCAGCTCGCATGAGCGGGAGCGCAGCGCGGCACAGGCGATGCGCCCCAAGGAGATTGACATCGAGGAGCGACGAGAGCTGGGCCGGCGTGAAGCCCTCGGCCACCCCCATCGCCGAGACGCCAGCGTTGTTGACCAGGACGTCGATCCGATCCGTCTTCTCTCGAATGGCCGCAAACGCCGCCGCGACGGAGGCATCGCTCGTCACGTCGAGGGCGATCGCGTCGGGCCCGAGCTCAGCCCGAAGATCCTTCTGCGAGCGGACGCCGGCGAACACCCGATGTCCTCGCTCGAGCAGGCTCTCCGTCAGGAGCTTGCCGAAGCCGCTGCTGCACCCTGTGACCACCACGATCTTTCGAGCTGTCATGGCGACCAGAGCTACCGGCTGCGCGGCGAGCAGGCGACTCATCGAGGGACAGGAGCGTCGATATCCGGCCAAGAAGATCCCACCCCGACCCGATCATCGGCTCCGTCCCTCACCCGAGAAGGGCTGTTTCCCATCGGAGCGGCGGTGCCGATCTTGCACCGACATTCTTTCGAGCGCGAGACCTCGTTCGGCGCGCGAAGAGGAGAAAGAGGCATGCTGGCACCCGACGAAACCATCAGGGGACGGACCGTCATCGCTGCCGATGGGCAGCTGGTCGGTGAGGTCAGCGCGCTCCTCATCGAAACGGACGAGTGGCGGGTAGAATCTCTCCAGATCGCATTGCGCAAAGACATCGCGGACCAGCTCGGCGCCCACCGCGGCATCTTCCGTGCCGGCACGCTGGAGATTCCGGTTCGAATCATTCAGTCGGTCGGACGAACCATCATCCTCTCCGTTCCGGTGGATGGGCTGCGCCCCGTCTTGCCGACCGACCCGGAGACCGATCCGAAGCCCGCCCTCGGCTAGCCGGGCAATCGGATCACGTCAACCTCAGCCCCGGCAGCAGCGCTGGAGGGTCACAATCCCAGGTTATCCGCAAGCCCGGTCAGCCACTCGAGCGGGTCGAGAACGTCGATCGAGCCCAGCTTCACCTCTTGCTGCCACGGCTCGAGCTGCGCCTGCATGCCGGCGAGGAGCCCGGCCAGGTGGGCAGGGCGCGGGGCGGGCGGCTGTGGTGCGGGGCGAGGCCGGATGCGGCGCGGGGTGAGGGGCTCGTCGGCGGACACGAAGCGATCCGCGCTTCGGTCGTGGACGGCGGCGCCGGTCTCGATCATTTGCGCCAGGGAATCGAGCCAGCGCTGCAGGACGAGCTCATCGACGTCGCCCAGGTCCAACAGCTCGTCCTGCCATGGCTCCTTGTCGATCGTCTCCATCACGGGGGCGCGCAGGCCCGCGCCCGCGTCGAGGCGAGCGCGCAGCGCGGGCGAGAGCACGTGGCGGCACAGGTTGATGGTCTGCCCGAGAAGGATGGAGGATGCGCCGAGCCGGACGAGCTCGCGAAAGCCGGCTGTCGCATTGGAGAGGAGCGCCTCGCATCCGAGCCCCACACCGAAGCGCATCGAGCCGACGCGCGGAAACTCGAGCTCCACGTAGCGCTCGATGTTCACCATTGCGGCGTCGATCGGCAACCAAGCCCAGTCCTGGATGTCGGCGGCGGGGTCCTGGAACGCGTGCCACAACGTGCGGTGGATGTTGTCGATCGGGCAGCCCGCGACGTTGAGGCGCCGCCAGGCCGGGGCGCGCGGCCCTTCGGGCCCGCGCGCCTGCGCCTCCACGACCACGCCGAGGAGCGCGGCCCAGTCGGCCTCCGGGAGCCGAGCGGCGAGCCCCTCCAAGAGCGGCGCCCCCGACTTGGCATCCACGAGCCGGAACGCGGCGTCAGCCAGCGTCCTCGCGTCGGCCGACGAGAGCCCGCGGCCTTCCAGGGCGGCCGCGTATTGGCTGCGTGACGTCATCTGGCGTCACACCTTACCCTCTTCGGGGCCGCGCACGCTCGCCTTCCGATGCTTGGTTCGATCTGCGCGAGCGTCTTTTCGTCTGCCGCCGGTGGCATCAACGGTCAGTCCACCGGCACGATGCTGAGCCAGTTGAGCATCGTGTACTCGTTGTCCTGGCCCACCTCGAGGGTGACGTTTCCGTCTGCTACATCGATCGTCAGGCTCTCGACGAGGTAAGGCGTCGCAGGGCTCGTCTCCACGTCGTCGTAGAGCACCTGACCTTCGACGACCACGCGCTGCATCGAGTACGTCCTGTCGTACCAGCCGATGGACACGGTGACGGCGTAGCGACCGTTCTCGATGTCCCAGTTGAACGTGTCGGTGCGGCCGTAGTCGTTGTAGATGATGCTCCTCTGCAGCTCGTCGACCGGCGCGTCGGCGTACGCGTAGAGCATGATCGACGGGTCGCCGATGTGCGGCCCGGACCAGCCATACCCGGCGGCAGCGTCGTATCCATCCCAGCCGATCTTGAGCCAGTCCTGGCCGTTCACCGAGAGCGGCGAGGCGCTCGGCTCCCCCGCAGGATCTTGGAAATTGATGTAGTAGGCCGCACGAGGGTGGGCGCCGGGCGGCTTCGAGTCGAGGACGGGGCAGCCGTTGCGTTCGCCACCGAGATAGGCGCCGAGCTCGTTGCGCAAGTGCTGGAGCGCCGAAGCGTCACGCGTGAACGACGTGACGGAAGACACGGCGCTCGCAACCGAGGCGTCGCATCCGACTTCGCTTCCGGGCGTGGTGGGAATCGCCCCGGCGGCCAAGCGGAGGTACTCGTAGTCCTCTTGGCCCTCACGCAGCAGCGCGAAGCGGATGCTGTCGACGATGCGACCATTCTGCGGAGGATAGAGGAGGAAGCCGTCTCCGTTCTGATTCGTCCCCATCGGCTTCGGGTTCGAATAGGGGTCGCTGCCCCATCCGGTGACCGAGTAGTAGGCAAAGCCACGGATGCGGTACTTCCACGCCGCCCAGTGGCCGATGCGAGACTCGAGCCCCGGGTGGTCGATCGTGATCGGGTTGAAGTGCGGTGGGAGATCGCCATAGAGGAAATACCACCACACCTCCTCGCCGAGGCCCTGCCTCGCGGCGGCGTAGTCCGGCGAGAACTCGGAGAGGTTGGCCCACCACAGATCGTAGCTCGCGCCGCCCGCCATGGCGTTCTCGACGATCTCAGGCTTCGGCTCCTCGCTGATCGCGATGCGCAGACCAGGCGCCGCGCTCTTCGTCAACGCAGCGAGGAACGCGGCCAGATCGTAGTCCGCCGGCCCCTGAGGCTCGTTCTGTACGTAGTAATAGCCCTTGTCGGCCCAGCCGTGCGCGGCGAGGTACGTGTCGATCGCCGTGAGGAGCTTCGACCACTCGGCATTGTAGGCGGATGTCCCGTAGTGGTCGCCGCCTCGGTCGACCCCGCAGAACGTCTGCGGACGCGGCGTCGAGTTGTCGACGAACTGCATGATCTGGAAGCTGGGGAAGCCGACGCCGTTCCACCCTGCGCCGTCGATGTACTTCGGCCCGAGCTGGGAGAAGTCGTAGGCGTTCTGCTCCTCGATGAACGTGCCGGAGGCGCAGTCGTACGCGATGCCACCATTGTAGTTGAGCCCGGCAGGCCACGCGACGGAGGAGGGCACCAGCCTGTGCTCGAAGAAGAAGTCCTTGATTGCCTGGACCTTCTCGAGGCTCTCCGAGCCCCCGAGATCGGCGATGCTGGCGTTCCAGTTGCCGTCGAAGCCGATGTCGGACGGGAGCGCGAAGTCGAAGACGTGGAGCGAGACGGGCACGTCGACCGTGCTCCCGCCGACGGAGACCGTGAGCGTCGCCGTGTAGTCACCCGCCGCGGCGTCCGGCGGCACGTAGACCGTGACCCAGAATGGCTGATTCTCGCTCGCCGGCAGAGGCTCGCTCGCGCCGAAGCTCGTCGGAACGAGCGCATCCGGGATGCGGCCGCTCGGGATGGACGCAGAGTCCGATGGCTCCGCGATGCTGACGTAGTCGACCCGTGTGATCTCCACGCGCGGGATCGCGGAGGGACCGGTGAACGGGCTCAGGCTCAAGGTCGCGCTCGAGCCGGCGTCGGCCCGGACGGCGATCTGGAAGGGCTCGAACTCGTTCTTGGCTGCGTAGATCTGGATGTTCGCGCCCTCGAGGGAGGGCGGCTCCGCCTCGCGGAGGATCTTGTCCATCGTCGGTGCGGTCCAGAGGACGGCACCATCAGGGGAAGGCAATCGGAACACCATGTCGCCCGCCGGAGTGCAGTCGGTGCACGCCGGCCCCTTTCCGCCGATGCCGTCTCCGCCAGTCGAGTGACCGGCCCCCGCGCCGCCGGTCCCACCGCCGTCCTCGCACGAGGAGCACGCTGCGACAGAGGTCAGCGCCGCGACGAGCAAGCCAAGCCGAAGAATGGACATGCGAGCCTCCAGGTTCGAAGCATACCAGCTATTCGATCACCACCGCGCCGCGGTACATGTCCATTCCGCAGGAGAACGTCACCTTGCCCGAAGCTGGCATGGTGATGTCGACCGCAACGGGCGATTGCAGCGGCAGGTCCTTGCGGATCTTCTGGTCCTTGAAGACGAGCTGCTGGCCGCAGCCGTCGTCCGAGGTGCGGGTGAAGACGAGGCGAACGGGCTCACCGCCCTTCGCCGTCACCTCGGCGGGGGTGTACCCAGTCTGGTCCACCGTGATGGCGATGACGGGCCGGCCGTCGGCGGGCTGGGCGGCCGTCTCGCTGCCGCACCCGAGCACCGAGACCCACAGGACCGCGGGGATGAACAGCTCACGCATGACTCTCTCCTGTCGTCGATTGTACGGTCTCCCGGACCGCGCGCGAACGCGCCCACAGATAAGCTGCCAGACCGCCGACGAAGCCGACCGCGCCGCTCAAAACCCCCGCATAGAGGACCGGTCGCCATCCCTGCACGTAGACGAGCGCGATCACCGAGGCGCCGGAGAGCGCCGCGCTCGCGCGGATGATACCGATGAACCGGAGGAGCGCAGCGAAGAGCTCCGCCGAGCGCGCCTCGACGCGCCGCAGGACGAGCTGCTCGTAGCGCCAGTAGGTGTAGATGACCGGGACGATCTCCAGCGTGAGGAACGCGCTGGTGAAGAGCCCGCCGACCATCGGGGCGGCGATGCGCTTCATGACGTCGGCGCCCGACCCCTCCGCCCAGAGCAGGGGGACCAGACCGATCAACATCGTACCGACCGTCATGAGCTTCGGCCGAACACGCTGGATGGTCCCCTCTGCGTGGGCGTCGACGATGTCGTCGAGCGAGTTGATCTTCCCCGCAGCGAGGCGGCGCTCGTACGCGTGATCGATGTAGACGATCATCACGACGCCGGTCTGCGCGGCGAGCCCAACCAGCGCGATGACACCCACCCAGACGGCGGTGGAGAGATTGTAGCCGAGGAGGAACAGCGCCCAGACGCTCCCGACCAGCGCAAACGGTACCGAGAGCACGACGATGAGGACCTCGGTGAAATTCCGGAACTGGAAGTAGAGGAGCAGGACGATCGAGAGGAGCGCCAAGGGAACGAGCAGCTTCATCCGCTCTTCCATCTCCTGCAGGAGCTCGTACTGGCCGGTCCAGCGGACGCGCCCCCCTTCCGGGAGCTGGACCGTGCCGGCTGCAACCGCAGCGTCGACGGCGCGACGGGCGTCTTCGACGTAGCTGCCGATATCGCGGTCCGACGCGACGTCCACGTAGACGTACCCGACGAGCAGCCCGGACTCGTCCCGGATCATCGGCGGCCCCGAGACGACGCGGACCGAGGCGACGTCCGCCAGGCGCACGTGCCTCGCTTGTGCCGGGTCTCCCGCGCCCGGGATCGGGACGAGGACCTCCGCCACGGATTCGGCGCTGGAACGAAAGTCCTCGGCGTACCGGACGTTGATGCCATACCGCGCGCGCCCGTCCACGGTCGTCGTGATGGGGGCGCCACCGATGGCGCCGTCGACCACGTCCTGGATGTCCGCGACGGTGAGGCCGTAACGTGCCAACGCGACGCGGTCCGGGAGGATGTCCAGGTAGGTGCCACCTTGCTGGCGCTCGAAGAGGACGCTGCGCGTGCCGGGCACGCCGTTGACCACGCGCTCGATCTGGACGCCCGATCGCTCGATCGCGCCGAGGTCGTGGCCATACACCTTGATGCCGACCGCGGTGCGAATGCCGGTGGTGAGCATGTCGACGCGGTTGCGAATCGGCTGGGTGAACGCGTTCGTCCAGCCGGCGAATCGGAGTCGCGCGTTCATGTCCTCGACCAGCTCTTCGCGCGAGAGGGTCCGAAACTCCGGCCAGAGCTTCGTCAAGAGCGGCCGAGACCAGACCGGCGCCCAGCCGTGATAGAAGCGCCGCACGTACTTGGTCCGCCATTCGCTTCGTGGCTTCAGCTGGACCACGGTCTCGGCCATCGAGAGCGGCGCCGGATCGGTCGGGGAGTCCGCCCGGCCCACTTTGCCGAGCACGTTCTCCACCTCGGGAAACTCCTTCAAGGCGGCGTCCTGGACCTGCATCTGCCGCCGAGCCTCCTCGATCGAGATGCCGGGAAAGGTCGTCGGCATGTAGAGCAGATCACCTTCGTCCAGCGGCGGCATGAACTCGCTGCCCAGGCGGGGCACGAGCGGGATCGCGGAGAGGACGGCGAAGAGCCCGATGAGCACGGTCGTCCGCGGGCTCTTCAGCGCGACATGCACGAAGGGCTCGTAGAACCGCCGAATGACGCGCGACACGGGGTGCTTCGCTTCGCTGTGGATCTTGCCTCGCAGGAGGATCTCGCGGAGCGCGGGCGCCACCGTGATCGAGAGCAGCGCCGCCGAGAGCATCACCGCCGTCTTGGTGAAGGCGAGGGGCCGGAAGAGGCGTCCGGCCTGGCCCGTGAGGCCAAAGACCGGAATGAACGAGATCGCGATGATGAGGAGGGAGAAGAAGATCGCTGGAGTGACCTCGCGAGCGGCCTCGGCGAGGAGCTTGTTGCGCTCCGCGCGCGAGAGGTCGGGCGGAGCGTTCTCGAGCTTCTTGTGCGCGGCCTCGACCATCACGATCTCGGCGTCCACCGTCGCGCCGATGGCGATCGCGATGCCGCCGAGCGACATGATCGTGGCCGGCATGCCGAACAGCCACATGGGGATGAACGCGATGGCCACCGCGAGCGGGAGCGCGATGATCGGCAGGAGGGCGGAGCGGAAGTGCAGCAGGAAGAGGAAGATGACGAGCGCGACGACGATCATCTCCTCGACGAGGGTGCCCTTCAGCGTGTCGATGGCGCGCTCGATGAGCGAAGCTCGGTTGTAGACCGGCCGGATCTCGACCCCGCGGGGGAGCGACGGGGAGAGCTCCGCGATGCGAGCCTCCACGCGGCGGATGACGTCCAGCGCGTTTTCGCCGTAACGGATCACGACGATACCGGAGACCACCTCCCCCTCGCCGTTCCAGTCGGCCGCGCCGCGGCGAATGTCGCCGCCCATCCGCACGCTGCCCACGTCGCGAATCGTCACGGGCGCTCCACCCGGGCCGGTGCGGAGCACGGCGGACTCGAGATCCGACGCCGAGCCGACGTAGCCACGCCCGCGAACGAAGTACTCGCGCTCGCTCATCTCGAGCAGGCGTCCGCCCACCTCCCCGTTCGCCTTGCGGACGGCGTCGGCGACCTCCTGGAAGGTGAGCCCGTACTGGCGAAGCCGGGCAGGGTCGAGGGTGATCTGATACTGCGGCTCGAAGCCGCCGACGGTCGCCACCTCCGCCACGCCGGGGACGCTGGCGAGCGCGAAACGGATCGACGTATCGTGCAGGGTCCGAAGCGCGCCGCTGTCGCGTGTGGCGGTGGTGTCGAGGACACCATATTGGTAGACCCAGCCGATCCCGCTGGCGTCGGGGCCGATCCGTGTGCGCGCGTCGGGCGGGAGCTTCGCCTGCGCCGAGTCGAGGTACTCGAGGACCCGCGAGCGCGCCCAATACACGTCCGTCCCTTCGTCGAACACGACGTAGACGAAGCTCATCCCGAACATGCTCTGACCGCGCACCTCCACCACGTGAGGCGCATTGAGGAGCGACGCGACCAGCGGATAGGTGACCTGGTCCTCGACCAGCGTGGGTGACCGTCCCATCCATTCGGTGAAGACGATGACCTGCGGGTCCGAGAGGTCGGGGATGGCGTCGAGCTCGACCGCGCGCATCGCAGCGACGCCGCCGATACCGAGCGCGAGCCCGACGACCAGCACGAAGACGCGAAACCGCGCCGACAGCTCGATGATCTTCCCGATCACGGGTGCCCCGTATGGGAGGCGCTGGCCGAGGGCGCGGCGGCCGGCGCGAGCGCGGCTTGCAGGCGGCTCTCGGAGTCGAGCACGAAGGCTCCGCGCGCGACGACGCGCTCGCCTTTCTTCACACCGGCCTCGATCGCGCGCTGCTCGCCGAGGAGCGCGCCCGTCCGCACGGTGCGTGGCTCGAACACGCCGGGCGAGACCTCGATGAACACATAACGTGCCTCCCCGGTGTCGATCACCGCGTCCCGCGGCACCACCACGTAGGGCGCTTCCGGCAGGCTCACGACGACGGTGCCGATCTCGCCCGGGAGCGGGAGCGCCTCGCCCTTCTTCGCGAGGAAGCGGACGCGCGCGGTGCGCGTCTCTGCCGCGACGGCGGGCTCCACCACCGACGCCTCCACCTCGAGCTTGCCCGCGCCCGATTGGGTCTGGAAGACGCCGGCGAGCCCGCCCCGAACCAGCGCGAGCTCCTCGTTCGGGACCGTGGCGACGACCCAGGTCTTCTCCAGATCGACGATCCGGAAGAGCAGGTCCTGCGGCGAGGCGACCGAGCCCATGACGGCTCGCTTCTCCGCCACGACACCGGACGAGAGCGCACGCACCGGGACGAGCCGCTTCGGCTTGCCGGCCTTCAGGACCGCGTCGATGTCGACCTTGTGCATGCCCAGGAGCCCGAGCCGGTCGCGAGCGGCCTCGACCAGCGGTGACTCGGCGGAGGGTGAGGCCGAATCGCTCGCTGAGTGGGCCATCGGCGACGCGGCCGCGAGGAGGAGCTCGTTCTGAGCGCGGACGAGATCGGCCGAATGAATCCAGACCATCGGCTCACCGGCCTTCACGGTCTGGCCGGCCTCCGCAGGATTCACCTGCTCCACGAATGCGTCGGTGCGCACACGGACCTCGCTCATGGCGCGCTGGGGTGAATCCACCACCGCCGAGAACCGAAGCTCGCGCGACAGCGATCGCTCCTCTGCCTCGGTGACCGCGATACCGACCGTTTGCTGGCGCTCGGTCGTGAGCATGACCTGCCGCGTCCCCGGCGGAGTCTCACCGGGGCCGGGCTGGGTGGGGGCGGAGGCGCTCGGTCCGGCTGGCGGCGCGGTCGCGCCGCGCTCCTCCGGGATCGGCTCGAGCTTCATGAAGCAGATCGGGCAGGTGCCCGGATCGTGCGAGCGGATCTGCGGATGCATCGGGCAGTAGAACCGGTCGGGACCGTGCGCGGCCGGCTCCTCACGCAGCTCGAAGACGTACCAGGTCCCGGCGGCGACCAGCGCCATTGCGGTGAAGATGATCCATCGGACCACCGCCATGGCCCGCATCCCGCGGATCTCGTGGGTCGTATCCGTCTCGCTCACGGCGCCCTCCTGCCTTCCCGAGCGGTCGGGGTCCCGCGCGCTATCGCCAGGTCGACCAGAGCATGGGCGAGCGCCGTCCGCGTCTCGACCTCGTCGAGCCGAGCTTGCCTCAGCGCCAGGGCAGCCTCGAGCCACTCGGCGAGATCGAACAGGGCGCCGGTCGCGCTCGCGTGGTGTGCTTCCATCGCGCGCTCCGCAGCCGGAATCTCGCGCTCCGTGAGCATCTGGAGCGATCGGCCGAGGACACGCGCCTGCCCGTCCGCCCGCGTGACCTCGGCGCGCGCCCTTCGCTGCGCGCTCTCGAGCTCGGAGCGCGCAGCGTTCACGTCGTGCTCCGCCGCCTCTCGGGCATCCGAGCCGCCGCCCCACAGCCACGGCAGCGACATCCCGACCATCGCGCCGAGGCCTGCGCGCGCGCCCGGCATCTGCATGTACGTGGCGCGCACCTCGAGCTCGGGCTCGAGCGCCGAGGCCTCGGCGACGTCGGACTGCGCGAGCGCGCCCTCGACGCGCCCGCGGGCGGCGCGCACGTCGTCGCGCTCCGCTACCGCCTCACCGCCGAGCGGTGGAGTGGAGAGCGCAGAGAGCGCCGGCGGCTCAGTGGGCAACTTCGCCAGGCCGCGCGTCAGCTCTTCGAGGGTGCGCCGCGCCTGGCGGGTCTCTTCCTCCGCGATGGCGAGCTTGCGCTCCGCGGTCGCCAGCTCGGCGTCCAGGCGAGCGACGCCGGCGAGCGGGGCGCCGGCTCGGAACGCGGCGACGCTCGCCTCGCGCGAGGACTCGACGAGCGAGAGGTAGCGACGCCAGTGATCGATCGCCGCCGCGGAGCCGGCCCAGTCGACGCAAGCGTGCGCCACCTCGCCGTAGATCATGCGGGCGCGCTCGCGCGCCTCGGCCGCATCGGCGCGGGCCTCCTCCGCGTCCACGCGGGCCTCGCCGCTCCGCATGCCTGGCGCGGGGAGCTCCTGCCCGAGGCTGACCATGTACATGCCGTCTTCGTCGGCTGTCTCCGGCGCGCCGATGGGAAAGTCCCAGACCTCGAAGGCAGCTCGCGGCGGCGGCAACGACCCCTTCGCGCGCGAGCGGGCGAGCGACGCACGCCCGCGCTGGGTCGCCGCGCGAGACCCGGGGTGGCGCGATGCGACCGAGCGAGCCAGATCGGCGCATCCACCGGTCTGAACGGCGCCGCTCTCGGGCGGGCCATCGACGACGATCGGCTCGGCGAGCTCGGACTCAGCGGCGGCTCGCGCCGAGACTGCGGCCTGCGAGACGCAGGACGAAAGGCAAAGCAGGACTACGCATGGAATCGTTCGCATGAGAGGCCTCCGGGCGGCGGTGGTCGGCCGCGACGAAGCGCGGCGCGCACGGCACGTACGGAGGCCCTCAGATCAGGAGCGAACAGTGGAGGATGGGGATCGGCGCGCGGGGCCCTGCACGCGCAAACGTGCAGAGCCGGACCTTGGCGTCCGCCTCCGACTCGGTCGCCGCGAGCCGCGCCGGGGCGGGGATCGGAGCCGGAACGATGGCCTCCGCCAGCGCCGCGGGCGCAGCAAAGCTGACGGTGTCGTTGCTGACGGCGGGCGCGCCTTCGGGCACGGCCTTCGCCTCGCAGCAGCCCTTCCGCTCCACCGCGGGCCCGGGCGTGGGCTCCTTCTTCGTGTTGCAGCAGCACGAGGCCACGACCTGCTGCATCCCCGGGCACCACAGGAACTCGAGCCCGCGGCCGAGCGACATCACGAGCACCACGAGCGGCAGGAGCGCTAGGAGGCGGCGTGAGAGGGCGCGGAGCACGCTCAAGGATCTCCCTTTGGTGGGGGGCTCTGTCAAGGCTCCGCGCCGGATGGGCGGAACTGGGCCTCGAAGCGGCCCCCTCCGCCCCTGCGAGACTGTAAGGTGACGGCCCCGTCCTCGTTCCTTCCGCGCACATGAAAGCAGCCCTTCCGCTCCTCCTCGCGCTCGCTGTCACCGGCTGCAGCGCATCGCCCGCTCGACCTGCGTCGTCTGGCGAGGCGTCTCCCGACCCGTCACCGCCCCGCTCGAGCGCCGCTCCCCAAGGGGTGTCGGCGCCGGGCGTCACGACGGCGAGCACAGGGACCGTCAAGGCCGAGCCTGCGCCCGCCGCAGAGCCCTCTGCACCACGCGCGTTCCCCGCGGTCGCCGACCCGGGCCTCGTGACGTTCCAGAGCCTCGCCCTCGTCGGCCCGGAGGACTCGACCACCATCCGCGTCGGCGCCGACGGCTCGTGGACCCGCTCGGGCGCGAGCCCGTCCTCCGGCACGCTGGACGCCAAGCAGCTCTCCGCGCTGCGCGCCCTCATGGAGGAGGTCGGCAAGGCCAAGCCGAGCACCGAGCCAAGCATCCCCTGCGACGCCATCACCTCCGTCGCGGCCCGTGTCGTCTTCGGCAAAGGCCGCGAGATCGGTTGGTCGGGCCCCTGCGCCGGGCCACCGCCGCCGGTCGCCGTTCAGGTCCTCGCGACCTACCTTCGACAGGTCGCCGACGGACGTCCCGCGAGCGAGCTCGAGCAGACCCTCGCTCGCCCTCGCTGAGCGCAGCCGAGAGCGCTCCACCAGACCCTGTTCTCGCTTGAGGAGCGCGCGAGGAGAGCGCACCCTTGCGGGATGACCGAGACTCGGTCCTCCATCCTTCCCGTCGCCCTCTTGGGCGCGATTGCTCTCGCTTCTGGTTGTGGCGACGAGGGTGAGACCTCGACTGGCCCGACCCCGGAGGCTGCCTGCGACAGCGAGCCGGTGGTGATGACCACCGACGCGGGCGTCGAGTTCGTTCGCACCCCGGACGCTTGTTTTGCGTCGCTCCCCGACTGGCCCTACGAGCCGCATTACGTCGACATCGACGGGCTCAGGCAAGCGTACGTCGAGGCGGGACCGAGCAACGGGCCTGTGGTGATGCTCCTCCACGGGCAGCCCACGTGGTCGTATCTCTATCGCAAGATGATCCCGGTCCTGGCCGACGCCGGGTATCGCGTCATCGCGATGGATCACCTCGGCATGGGCCGCTCCGACAAGCCGATCGACATCGCGGCTTACACCTACCTCGGCCACGGCGACCGCCTCGAGCGCTTCATCCAAGCCCTGGAGCTCAGGGACATCAACCTGTTCGTCCAGGACTGGGGCAGCCTCATCGGCCTGCGCGTCGTGGGGCTGCACCCCGATTGGTTCGCGCGCGTGGCTGTCGGCGACGGCGATCTGCCCGTCGTTCCGCCTGGCTTTCAGCCCTACCCTCCCGTCGAGGATCCCGACGTCGAGATCGACGCCGCGTTCCCATTCGCGGCGATCCCGGCGCAGCAGGCCTCGTTCTACGACGGCTGCGAGCTGCTCGGCTTCGACGCGGACTTCGCCGGCTGGATGAGCTACGCGATGAAGGCCCGGAGCTTCCACCCGGCCGAGGTGCTCGAGGCCCTCACCTGGTTCGACATCCCGCCGGCGGAAGAGGCAGCTTACGACGCCCCGTTTCCCAGCCGGATCTACCTGGCCGGCCCGCGCGTGTTTCCTTCGCTGGTCAACGAGCTCGCCGGTCAGAACCAAGCCGCGCGGGAGGGTCTCACCGCGTTCGACAAGCCGTTCCTCGCCCTTTGGTCCTCCAACGACCCGGGTGGGCTCGGTCAGTGCGCGACGCAAGAGAAGCTCGTGACCAGCATCCCGGGCGCGCTCGGGCAGCCCCACAGCCGACTCCCCGAGGCGAGCCACTTCCTTCAGGACGACCAGGGCCCGGAGATCGCGCGGCGCCTCGCGCAGTTCTTCGCCTCGGGTCCTTCCGGCCCGAGCATCTTCAACCGCCGCTACTGCGAGGTCCTGCTGGTGGACGTGCAAGGCAGCACGGCGACGGTCAGCGTCTTCAACACGACCTCGTTCAACGAATGCCCTGCCGAACAATGGGAGGCGCTGGACGCGGCGACCATTGCACAGGACGAAGGGGTAGCCGCGGCCGTCCTCAATGGCCCTCGGCGCTTCGCGCTCGACTCCGCCATCACCGGGAGCTCGGCCACCGGTGAGACGAAGGACTTCGGCGGCATCACCATGGAGAAGGTGGCCGAGCTCCAGCTGCCGGTCTCTCAGCTCCAGCAGATGCAAGGCGGCATGCCCTACACCGAGGTGGTCGTCATGCGCGACAACACGTGGACCTTCGACGCGGGACGCGAGGTCTACGAGCTGGTGAGCCCCGTCGGCGATACCTACGTGATGCAGTCCTTCAGCCAGCAGATCGATCCGGACCTGGTGCGCTGGGAGCTGCCCTTGCTCGGATCGAAGCTGGCGCTCCCCGCCGGCTGGAGCTTCCGAGCGGTGCCCCAGCCCGCCACGCTGAACGTCGTCGCGACCGGCGAGGCGACCGTGATCCAGGACGAGCTGGGCAACACCTACCAGAAGCTCTGACGCCTCGGCCGAGGCCGAGCCTCAGCGGCCGCAGCCCGGCTTCTCACCCGCGATTGGCGCCGGCTCACCACAGGAGCATTGGTAACACCCGTGCTCGGCGCAGGTGCCGCACGCCGACGCCACCCGCTTCTTGAGCGCCTCGCGCGCCCGGAAGACGCGAACCGCCGCGTTGCTCGGCGTGATGCCGTGCCGCTCCGCGAACTCCTTCACCGAGGAGCCCTGCACGTCGATCTCCTTGAGGGCGTCCGCGTACTCGGGCTTCAGCGTCTCTGCCAATCGGCTCACGCACCCGCACACCTGCTCCGCCATCTCGGCCGGCGCATGCTCCTCCTCGGCGAGCTCGTCGGCGAAGCGCGCGAGTGATCGGCTGGCGGCGCTCACTCGTCGGTGATGGTCGATGACGGCGTTGCGGAGCGTCCGATAGAACCAGGCGACCGTCGAATCGTCCTCCCGGATGGAGCCTGCCTTTCCGATGCCTCGGACGAACGCGTCCTGGAGGATGTCCTCCGCGAGCGCGCGGTCGCCGACGCGCCGCTCCAGGAACTGGAGAAAGGCTCGGTGGTTCTCCACCAGAACGCGGACCGTCTCCGCGCTGGGCTTCGTCTCGAGCTCCTCGGCTTGATCGTCGGCCATCGACTCGACGTTCCCACCAAACCAGGCGCGTCGCAACAGCGCCAGGCCCTCTCGTGCTCCGGAGATGAGCTGTGTCATCGGTGCGCGTGCCCCGCGTGCTCGGCCTGGTACTTCGCGACCAGCGCCTCGTAGTCCGACTTCGGCATGGTCGGGAGCTGCCGAACGAAGGCCGTGACCGCCCACAGGTCCTCCTCCTTGTGGGTGGGCCCGAGCGCGATCATACCGGTGTCCTTGATGCCATTTTTGACGATCCAATAGAGCTCCCCATCGCTCCACCGATCGACCACCTCGGCTCGCGTGAGGTTCTCCGGCTCCGGGTACAGGACCATCCATGGTGCGCGCTCGCTGCCCGGCGCTCCGTGGCAACCGGCGCATGCCACGCTGTAGTGACCGATGGCGCGGGCGGCGAGCGCCGGGTCGCGCACGTCGACTCCCGCCGGCACCGCCACGGCTTCCGCCTGCTCACGGACCGACCTCTCCATCGTCGAGCGGAGCGCCCACTCGACCGGCCGGGCATGCGGCTCGGTCGCCGCCACGTTGTAGGTGCCCGTCGCGATCATGACGGTCGCGCCGATCGCTGCCGCCGCCACGACCCCGCCGAGCGCTGCCAGCCCGTTCAAAACCTTCGTATTCATCGTCATCCTCGCTTTCGCAGGTGCTGACGCGCGTGAGGACGATCCATTACGCGGCGGTACGCAACCGGAGCGCGTTGGCGATGACCGAGACCGAGCTCACGCTCATGGCAGCAGCGGCGAACATCGGTGACAGGAGAAGGCCGAAGAACGGGTAGAGCAGCCCTGCAGCGATCGGAACGCCGGCCGCGTTGTAGACGAATGCAAAGAACAGGTTCTGATGGATGTTGCCGACCGTCTTTTGCGACAACGCCCGCGCCCGGACGATGCCCCGCAGGTCGCCGCGGACGAGGGTGACCCCGGCGCTCTCGATGGCCACATCGGTTCCGGTCCCCATGGCGATCCCCACGTCGGCCTGAGCGAGCGCGGGCGCGTCGTTGATGCCGTCACCCGCCATGGCCACGGTACGCCCCGCAGCCTGCAGGGACTTCACGCGAGCGGCCTTCTGGTCGGGCAAGACCCCGGCAATCACCTCGTCGATACCGAGGCGGCGCGCCACTGCCTGAGCCGTGATCGGGTTGTCCCCGCTCATCATCACGATCCGGATGCCGTCGCCCTTCAACGCCGAGATTGCCTCCGGCGCGCCGTCCTTGACCGGGTCCGCGACGCCCACGAGCCCCACGATCGTCCCGTCCACTGCGAGGAACATCACCGTCTGCCCTTCCCGCCGGAGCGCGTCCGCCTGCTCTCCCGCTTCGCCGGACGCCGAGGCGCCCACTTCGCGCATCATGGCCGGATTCCCCAGCGCGAGCGCCCGGCTGCCGACGCGCCCGCGAACGCCCTTGCCCGTAACCGATTCGAACGCCTCGACCCGCGACAGCTCGAGCCCACGGACTTTTGCTCCGCTCAGGATGGCCTCGGCGAGAGGGTGCTCGCTCGGTCGCTCGAGGCTGGCCGCGAGCCGGACGATCTCGTCCTCCGGCATCTCTCCCAGCCGAATGACGCTCGCGAGCTGCGGCTTGCCGGCGGTCAGAGTGCCGGTCTTGTCGACGACCAGCGTGTCCACCTTGCGCAGCGCCTCGATGGCCGAAGCATCCTTGAAGAGGACGCCGACGGACGCCGCCCTGCCGGTCGCGACCATGATCGAGATGGGCGTCGCCAGGCCGAGGGCACAGGGGCACGCGATGATGAGCACAGCCACGGCGTTCACCAGCGCGTGCGAGAGCGCCGGCTCGGGCCCGAGCACCGCCCAGACGCCGAAGGTCAGGACCGCGACGCCGATGACCGCCGGAACGAAATAGGCGGAGACTCTGTCGGCGGTCTTCTGGATGGGTGCGCGGCTGCGTTGCGCGGCCGCGACCATCCCCACGATTCGGGAGAGCATCGTCTCGCTCCCGATCCGCTCCGCGCGCATCAGGACCGTCCCGGTGCCATTCACCGTGGCACCGACGAGAGCATCGCCGACGGTCTTGTCGACCGGGATGGGCTCTCCGGTCACCATCGACTCATCGACGGAGCTTCGTCCCTCGACCACGACTCCGTCGACCGGGATCTTCTCGCCGGGCCGGACTCGCAACACGTCCCCGACCGAGACGTCGTCGATCGGAACGTCCTCCTCGGCTCCATCAGGCCCGACCCGCCGCGCGGATTTGGCTGCGAGCCCGAGGAGCGAGCGGATCGCCGCGCCGGTTCGGCTGCGCGCGCGGAGCTCGAGCACCTGCCCGAGGAGGACGAGCGTCACGATGACGCTCGCGGCCTCGAAGTAGACGCTGACCTGGCCCGTCTGGTCCCGAAAGCCGGCGGGGAAGCTGCCGGGCATGAGAGCGGCGACCACGCTATAGCCGTACGCGGCCGCGACCCCCATCCCGATCAGCGTGAACATGTTGGGGCTCCGATGACGAACCGATTGGATCGCGCGTTCGAAGAACGGCCAGGCCGCCCAGGTCGCCACGGGCGTCGCGAGCAGCAGCTCGAGCAAGACCCTGCGCTGGTGCCCGAGCGCATGCGAGAGCGCATGGCCGAAGAGCATGTCGCTCATCGAGACGACGAACAGCGGCACCGCGAGCGCGAGCGAGACCCACAACCGGCGGCTCCTATCGCGGAGCTCGCTGTCGTCGGCAGGCGCTCTGGTGGGCATCTCGGGCTCGAGGGCCATGCCGCACTTGGGGCAGGAGCCCGGGCCGACCTGCCGCACCTCCGGGTGCATGGGGCAGGTGTAGAACACCGCCGCCGTGCCCCGCGGGGCCGGGTCGACGTCGAGCTTCCGCTCGGGCTCGGTCCGACCGTGAGCCTTCGCGGTGGAGCAGCAGGCGTGAGCTGGGTGAGCGTGGCGCGCGTGTGTGGAGGGCATCATGCTTGGCTGACGTCGCCGCCCGCCTCGGAATTACACCGGATGCACGCGGCACGCCGGTCTCCGACATTGTTCGGCGCCTCGTGATGAGCGGGTGTAATGCTTCGGGGCCACCTGCGTCTCCATGCTCGAAACGGCGGCTCCACCCTGGGTGGCCGCCATCACCCCCCAACGGAACGACCATGACCATCTCGCGAAGACAAGCACTCCTCGGTGGGACGCTGGGCGTCGGCGGCATCGCGCTGCAGGCGCAGCGCGCGCTCGCTGCACAAGGCGCTCCCGCCGGTAGGGGCTGGGAATCCACCTACAGCGGCCAGGATGCGAAGGCAGAGCCGCCGGGCATGCCGGGCAAGGACTACACACCGGTCGTCACGCCGAACGGCGTCGCCCTCCCCTTCAAGGTGGTGGATGGCGTGAAGGTCTTCCACCTCTGGGCAGAGGAGGTCGATCACGAGTTCGCCCCCGGACTGCGCGCCAAATGTTGGGGGTACAACGGTCGCGTGCACGGCCCGACCATCGAGGCGGTCGAAGGTGACCGCGTCCGCATCTACGTCACAAACAAGCTCTCTGCCCCCACGAGCGTCCACTGGCACGGCCTCTTCGTCCCCAACGGGATGGACGGCGTCGCCGGGCTCACGCAGCCGGTCATCAAGCCGAAGGAGACGTTCAAATACGAGTTCACGCTCCGCCAGCACGGCACGTTCATGTACCACTCCCACCACGACGAGATGACGCAGATGGCCCTCGGATTGATGGGTCTCATCGTCATCCACCCGCGCCGACCGAGCGCGGACTACAAGGTCCAGCGCGACTTCGCGATGCTGCTCAGCGAGTGGAACATCCCCGCTGGCGCGTCCCGGCCGAACCCGCTCGCGATGAACGACTTCAACGTCCTCACGATCAACGCGAAGGCCTTCCCCGGGACGGCCCCGCTGGTGGTGAAGAAGGGAGACCGCGTCCGCATGCGATTCGGCAACCTCTCCGCGATGGACCACCACCCGATCCACATGCACGGCCACTTCTTCAAGCTCGTCGCCACCGACGGCGGACAGATCCCGACCTCAGCGCAATGGCCGGAGGCGACGGTGCTCGTTCCGGTCGGCAGCACGCGCGACGTGGAGCTCGTGGCGGACGCCCCGGGGGACTGGCCCGTTCACTGTCACATGACCCACCACGTCATGAACCAGATGGGCCACCGCTTCCCCAACACCATTTCGATGAAGACCGGCGAGCTCGACCAGAAGGTCCGCAAGCTCGTCCCGGGCTACATGACGATGGGACAAGACGGAATGGGTGACATGGCGGACATGAAGATGCCCGTCCCGCCGAACAGCATCCCGATGTCCGGAGGCACGGGGCAGTTCGGCACCATCACCATGGGCGGGATGTTCACCATTCTCAAGGTGCGCGAGAAGCTCACGAGCTACGACGCCGACCCCGGCTGGTACCAGCATCCGAAGGGAACCGTGGCGAGCCTCGCCGAGACTGCAGACCTTTCACGCGACGGGATCAAGGTGTAGCCATGAAGACCAAGCTGCTCAGTTCTCTCCTTCTGGCGCTCTCCGCGTGCGCCTCACGCGACATCGACGTCAAGAGCGGCGGCCCCGCGGATGCGGGCGCCGAGCTCGCCGCATCACCGGAGCCGATCGGCGCGCTGGCGTCCTCGTTCGATCCCGAGCGCGCCGCGCCCGCCCCGATACCGGCCGCGGACCACGACCCGCACGCCCATCACCGTGACCACGATGCCCAGGCGCCTTCCCAAGACGCCGCGACCGAATACACCTGTCCGCATCACCCCGAGGTCAAGTCGGACAAGCCGGGGGTCTGCCCCAAGTGCAAGATGGACCTCGTGCCCGTGCAGCCCAAGCCGAAGACCGCGCCGGAGCACGATCACGGAGCGCACCAATGAGATCGCTGCTCGCCGGGCTGGCGCTCGGCCTGGTGCTCCTCGGCAGCGGCTGCGTCTCGAGGGACGCAGGCATCGGGCTCGCGCGCAGCGAGGTCCGCTCGCGCACGGGAATGGAGATGGCCTCGGGTGAGACCGACGGCGACAGCGAGAACGATGCCCTGGTAGGCAAGCTCCTCGCGAAGCCGCTCACCGCGGACTCCGCGGCCCGCATCGCCCTCCTCAACAACGCCGAGATCCAGGCGGCGCTCGCGGACGTGGGCATCGCGCGAGGCAACCTGATCTCCGCATTGCGGATGCCCAACCCGAAGGTCGGGTTCGGCGCCAACTTCTACGACGACGAGACGAGGCTCGATATCGAAGCCACGATCGAGCTGCTCGATCTCTTCCTCATCCCGGCGAGGCAAAACGTCGCTGACGCCGCGCTCGAGGCCTCCGCGCTGAATGCGGCGGGCCGGGCGCTCGACGTCGTATTCGAGGCGAAGACCGCCTTCTTCGACTGGCAGGCGGCGAGCCAGAGCCTGGAGCTTCGCAAGACGGTGCTCTACGCCGCTGCGCAGTCCTCGGAGATCGCCGGCCGCCTCCTCGAGGCCGGAAACGTTCCGCCCCTGGACGCCCTTGCCCAGCAGGCCATTTACGAGGAGGCCCGCCTCGCGGTGGCCCGCGCCGAGCTCGAGCAGACTCGCGCGAGGGAGCGGCTGAATACCGCACTCGGGCTCCACGGCAAGACGGGCGCGGCCTGGAAGGCGGCAGCGGAGCTCCCCGAGCCGACCGAGTTCGACGACAAGGGCCTCGAAGCCCGGGCGGTGGAGGCCAGCCTCGAGCTGCGCGTTCAGGAGAAGCGACACGCGTCGGCCGCCAGCCGCGCCGATCTCGCGTGGACGCAGGGCGTCGCGCCCGAGCTCGAGGCCGGCGTCAGCGCCGAGCGGGAGGAGGGGAGCTGGGGCATCGGCCCGAGGGTCGCCGTCTCGGTCCCGCTCTTCTATCAGGGACAAGGCGAGGTGGCGGCGGCCGAAGCGGAGATGCGCGGCGCCGAGAGCCGCCACCGCGCAGCAGCGACCACCGCCCGCGCGACCGCGAGAGTGGTCAGCGGACGGCTCCGCGTCTCGAAGGAGAGCGCCGCGTTCTTCAAGAGCACGCTCTTGCCGTTGCGCGACAGGATCCTCGATCAGACCTTGCGCACGTACAACGCGATGGACACCGGCCCCATCCAGCTGCTCACCGCCAAGCGGGATCAGATCGAGACGATGACGGCCTACGTCGACACGCTCCGCGACTACTGGATCGCGCGCACGGAGGCCGAGCTGCTCCTCGCCGGGCGCACGCCCGCCGTCTCCGCTTCGCGTGGGTCGGGCGGCGCGCCGCGAGCAGCGGCGTCCGACGCCCACTGAGGGGCCCACGCGCTCAGAACGCGTCGTAGCCGAGCGCGACGGTCGGCGCGACGCCGACCTTGCCGTCGTAGAAGTCGACGTGGCCGTCGAACGCGAGCGTGAACGCGTGCCGTCGCCCCGGCCGCTTGCTGCCGAACGCGAAGCCGGTGCGGAGGCGCGCCGCGATCAGGTACGCGCCACCGAACACGTCGAGATCGTCGTCGATGCCGGCCGCCGCGAACACCTCCGGACCGGCGCCGATGAACCAGAGGTCGCCGAGTGTGAGCTCGGGGATGACGCCGATGGAGACGCGCGCGACGGCGCCCTCCGTGCTGGCTCCCAGCTGGAAGCCGGGCGTGGCGTAGATGCCGAACTCGTCGATGATCTGCGCGCCGAGCCGGCCCTGGATTCCGAAGAGCCCGAGCCCCGTGTCCTCGATGAAGTAGCCGCCGATCTGCGCGCTGACCCCGCCACGGAAGCGCGCGCGATCCTCCTCGACACGGGTGGGCCGGCCCTTGCCCGACGGGCCCGGGGGCGGAGCTGGAAACCTCGATCGAACGACGACCTCGGTCTCCTCCGAATCGTCGATCTCGGCATCATCGCTCACCCCCGCCGACTCGTTTGCAACCGGCTCCTCTGCCACGTCCTCCTCGTCGTCGGCGCGCGCGGGGGACGCCGCCAACACGAGCGCAGAAATCAGGAGGAATGCCCCACTCCGCAACGCGGAGGGGGGTTGGGGGGAGGGAAGAGCGGAGAGAACGCGGGAGGAATGACTGCGGTCCAAGCTCACCTCCAGATTGTCTACGCCGACACCCATTGCCCGGCCAGCGCGGAGGTTTGTCGGAAACCTGCTCAACGCCCCGACCTTGCTCACTCGAAGGGCTTCGCTCGCGCCTTCGCCTCTTCTGCGAGCTTCTTCAGCTCATCCGCTTTCTTCGGCTTGACCGTGATCTCCGAGCCGCCGTCCACGTCTTTCGCGGAGGCCTCGGTGTTCTCGAGGACGGAGGGGCACCGCCCCTCCTTGCCACCGCCGGCGCCCGTCCCGGCGTGCTCCTTGCCGGTTCCTTCGTGTTTGGTCTCGACGTTCTTCTTCGCTCGATCGCGGATATCCTTCACCGCAGCTTCGTTCTTCGGGTCCTTCGCGACGACCGTGATGACGACGGCGCCCTTGTCCTCTTTGACGGACGTCTTCGAGTCCTTCACGGCGCTCGGGCAGTTCGCCATCTTTCGCTCGCCGCCTTCGGGCCCCGAGTCGAGCGCCGCCTGGCGCTCCTTCGTCTCGCGACGCAGCCAATCCACCTCGGCCTTGTCCTTGGCCGTGACGGTGAACTTGCTGCCGCCCGGGGCGTCCTCCACCTTCACGTCCGTCCCGCCGAGGACGATGGGGCAGCGGCCCATCACACCGCCGCCACCACCTTGCCCGGAGTGCTGGGGCTTCGTGTTCTCGCCCTTGGCTCGCTCGGCGATCGTCTTCGCGCGCTCCTTGATCTCGTCGGTCGCCTTTGCGTCGGCCGCCGTGACCGTCACCTCGACGCCGTTGTCGATCTCCTTGATCTCGACCTTGGCGCCCGCGACCGCGGCTGGACAATGACTCATCCCGCCCTTCTCGTCGGGAGCGGCCGCAGCGCTCGAGGCCGCCGACGCCGAGGCCTTGGCGGGCGTGGACGCGGCCGGCTTCGCCAAGCCCGAGGGCCCGGGTTTGGCGGCGCTGCCCGAGGGTGCCCCCCCGCCGGCGTCACCGCAAGCGGCGAGGAAGACGACGATTGCTGCGACGAGACCGCTCTGTGCGAGGTTTCTCATGGTGCTCACCGTTGGGGATGGACGCGGACGCTGGGCGCCTGCGAAACGCGGAACGGGGACCCCGCTCCGCCCAGACAGCCTCCGCGGCCATGGTACCCAGGGAACGGCCGTTGGGGAGACATCTTGTCGGGCGACCGCTCAGGCCTCGGTCGCGTTCCGACCCAGGTCACGTTCGGCCGTCCGCCTCGCCGTCTCCCGGTCGCCGAGCACGATCTCCGGGCTCCCGCTGCTCACCACCTTGCCGCGGTCGATGCAGATCACATGATCGGCGAGCACCCGCGCCTCGGCCCTGTCGTGCGTGACGTGCAGCACGGGCACGCCGAGCTCCCGGCTGGCCGCCTTCACCTCGGCAACGAACTCATAACGAAGCTCGGCGTCGAGCGCCGAGAACGGCTCGTCGAGCAACACGAGCTTGGGGGACATGGCAAACGCTCGCGCCAGCGCCACGCGCTGCGCCTCGCCCCCGGAGTACGTTTTCGGCTTGCGACCGGAGAGGTGCGAGACTCGGAAGCGCGCCAGAGAAGCCTTCGCGCGCTCCTCCCGTTCGCGCCTCTTCAGGCGAGCGTCGACGCCGAACACGGCGTTCTGAAGCGCTGTCATGTGAGGGAAAAGGGCGAGCGATTGGAAGACGTACGCGACGCGGCGCGCCTCGGGTGCCACGACCACGCCCTTCGTGGTGTCGAGCCAGGTCTCGTCGCCGAGCGACACGAGCCCCTCGGCTGGTCGAGTCAGGCCGGCCACGATGGAGAGCAACGTGCTCTTGCCCGCGCCGCTGGGGCCGAAGAGGATCGTCACGCCGCGCGGCGCCGTGAGGTCGACCTCGAGCGTGAAGGCGCCGCCCGGCAAGACATGGCGCGCGCGCACGGAGAGCGAGCCCTCAGGCGGCATCCCCGCGCCTCCCGAGCTTGTTCACGCCATAGAGGAGCCCGATGGCGACCGCGGTGAGCAGCAAGACCATGGCGAGGGCGTCTGCGTCCCGCCGCGCCTGGAGCGCGTCGTAGATGGCGAGCGACGCGGTCTGCGTCTCACCGGGGATGTTGCCCGCGATCATGAGCGTGACGCCGAAGTCGCCGAGGGCTCGCGCGAACGCGAGCATGACACCGGCGACGATGCCCCGCGCGGCGAGCGGGAGGTGGACACGGAAGAACGCCCGCGCCGGGCCGGCTCCCAGCGTCCGGGCCGCGAGGACGAGCGTCTTGTCCACGCCTTCGAGCGCGGCGCGCGCGCTCTTCAGGACCAGCGGAAAGGCTCCGATCATCGCGGCGACGACCGTGCCTGTCTTGGTGAAGACGATCGAGTGCCCCGTGATCGACTCGAACGCTTGCCCGATGGCGCTGCGCCGGCCCAGCGCCACGAGCACGTAATACCCGAGCACCGTCGGCGGCAGCACCATGGGCGCGGTCAAGACGACATCCAGCAGGTCTCTGCCTGGGAATCGCTTCGTGGCGAGCGGCAACGCGATCGCGATCCCCAGCACCGTGGCGATCGCCGTGCCGAGGGTCGCGACTTGAAGCGAAAGGAGGAGAGGGGACAGGTCCATCTCCCCCCTCACGACGTGAGGGGGGCCGGGGGGGTGAACCCACGCGCTCTCCGCATCAGGAGTCCTGGACCTCGGAGCGCCTCCATAACCTCATTCTTCGGCCACCGAGAGCTTCTCGCCTGGCAAGAGGAAGCCGTAGCGTCTCATGATCTCACGGCCTTCGGGAGACGAGACGAACTCGGCAAAGCCCCTCCCGCGCTCGGCGGTCGAGCCTCTCCCGCAAACCACAAGCGCCTGGTCGAGCGGCTTGTGCAGCGAATCATCGATGAGGGTGTACCTTCCCGGAGACCCGATCGCGAGGCTCAGCGCGACGATGGCAACATCCACGTTGCCGGAGTCTGCGAACTGCAGGGTCTGCGAGATGTTCTCACCAAAGGTGAGCTTCGGCTTCACGCTCTCGTAGATGCCCTCGGCCTCGAGCGCCTCCTTCGCGGCCCGCCCGTACGGCGCGTGCTCGGGGTTGGCGATGGCGATCTTCTTGAAGCCGTCGGAGGCGAGCTCGCCGAGCTCCTTCGGGGCCTCGCCTTCCTTGGTGTAGATGACGATTCGGCCGCGCGCGTAGAGCGCCTTGGTCGAGCCGTCGCAGCTACCCTTCTGCACGACCTCGTCGACGAACGAGACGTTCGCGGCGGCGAACACGTCGAACGGCGCGCCGTCGAGCACCTGCTTCGAGAGAAGCCCGGTGGAGCCGAACGTGAGCTTGGTCTTCTTGCCCGTCTTCGCCTCGTAAGCCTTGGCGACCTCCTCGAAGGCGCGGGTCAGGTCGGAGGCCGCTGCCACGCGAATCTCCACGTCCTCCTCGGGCGCGGCGGTCTTGCCGCAGCCGACCAAGAGCAGCAGCAGCGACACGACGGCCAGCCACGCCCCCCTCCACGCAGTGGAGGGGGGTTGGGGGGAGGAAACCACGGGGAGGAAGGTACCGTCATCCCGGCTTCTCCGGCTCGAGACGACGTCACCGATCGTCGTAGATGATCGTGCCGACATCTTCACCCTCCAGCGCGCGCGTGAGGTTACCGGGGACGAGGCCGTTGATGATCTGGAGCTCCTTGCAGAACCGGGCGCGGGTCAGATACTCGATCGTCACGCGCTCGAGCACGAGATCGGGCAGATCGCGCGCGAGGAGCTCTCGCGCCCCGATCCGCGGGATGTGTTTGGCGCTCTTGTTCTTCTTCGGGTCGTCGTCGAAGAGGCCGTCCTCGTCCTTCACGAAGATCGCGCGCTTCTGGCCGAGCACCTCCGCGGAGAGGAAGACGCCCGCGTCGGTCCGGTTCTGCGGGATGCGGCCCTCGGCGTTCGGCTTCTCCCAGTACGCGAACGGCGGCATTCCCGTCATGATCGGGATACAGCCGAGCTTGAAGTAGAGCGGCAGCTTCTCGAAATCGTCGTGGAGCATGAAGATGCCGCCGTGCTTCGCGAGCAGCATCTGGAGCATGCGGGCGTTCTGTCGAGGGACGTACCCACCGAGCGCGGCGAGCACGCCGGTCGGCAGCTCGAGCTCGCTCCCGAGCGAGTAGATGTGCCGCGCGCGCGTTCCTCCGCCGCAGCAGAGCAGCATCTTGTGTTTGTCCTTGTTGCGGACGATCTCGTCCAGCACCGGGAAGACCGCGGCGCGACCGCGGTCCATGATCGACTGCCCGCCGATCTTCAGGACCTGAACGTCGGGCATCATCGCCTCGGGCGAGTAGTCGAAGCCCTCGGCTCGCGACGTCGTGAGGGAGGAGCCGGAGAGCGCGCTGTCGATGGTCCTTCGCTCAAACATGGTCCGCCCCCATCTTCTTCGTGATGACGGTTCCGACATCTTCGCCGTCCATCGCGCGGAGCAGCTGCTCCGGCTTGAGGCCGTTCACGATCTGCACGCGCTCGATATGCCGCGTGGTCTTCCACGCGGTGAAGAGGGAGCGGTCGAGCACGAGCTCCTCGGGGAGGTTCTCGAGCAGGTCGTCGAGGTCGATCCTCTCGATGAGCTTCGCGTCCGCGTGTTTCTTCGGGTCCTTCGTGTAGAGGCCGTCCTCGTCCTTCACGAACACGATGCGCCGCATACCGAGGACCTCGGCGTGGATGAAGAGACCGAAATCCGAGCCGTGGGAGGGCAGCGGCCCGTCCTCCGGGGGCGGCTCCCAGAAGTGGTAGGGCGGGATCGAGATCACGATCGGCAACATGTTGCTCTCGAGGTAGAGCGGCAGCTCCCAGAAGTGCTCGCGCTGCATGACGATGGAGCCGTGTTTGGCGAGGAGCGCGTTGAGGAACACGGCGTTCGCCTCTTCCATTGCGCCGACGAGCTGCGCGATGCCGCCGGTAGGCAGCCCGAGGTCGAGCGCGACCGAAAGCGTGTGGCGGACGCGGGTGCCGCCGCCGACCCCGATGACCATCGGGTGCTTCTTGCGAAGATGGGAGATCGCCTCGACCAGCGGCAGGAGCGCGTCCTTTCCACGGTCGAAGATCGACTGACCGCCGAGGCTCACGAGCGTGACGTCGGGGAGGATCGCGAACTCGCGCTCCGATCGGGTCTTCGCGACGACGCGCCGGTCGACGAGCGACTCGCGCATCAAGCTCGAGACGATGTGTGTCCGACCGTCATCCGATACCAGCTTGCTCATTTTCGTTCCCTGACGTCTCAGACGAGACTGTTAGGTTGTGTCACGCTGAACCGCGCTCCCTGTCGATTCCTCCCCCTTGTCCCCGGCCACTTCGTGGAGGGGGAGTCCCTTCTGAAAGGACGTTTCGAGCGCAGAGAGGACGGGACGCACGAGGAGGCCCGCGAGGACTCCGAAGACCAGGTGCACGGCAACGCCGGGCACGAGGAAGGCGAATGCTACCGCGGGTGGCTGTGCAATAAGCGTGACGATGAAGATGGATGCGTAGCGACCGACCGCGACGATCGCGCCGTGTGACATCCATGTAACCTTGCCTGGTCTTCGGCCGTGGCTCACGAGCGTCGGAACGGTGAGATCACACAGGAGCCCCGGCACGACGTGCTTCAGGATCTCGAAGACGCCGTATTTGCCGTCGCCCGACAGAAACGCGACCGTCCCCATCACGACGCCCGTCGCGGTGGCGCCCCAGCGGGATCTCGTGAGCACGGACGCCGCGACGTAGAGGGGCGTGAGCAGCACCAGCTTGTGCCCGGGCGCGAATGGAATCGCGGGCAAGACCTTCACCATCTTGATCCCGAGCATGGCCAGCGCGACGCCGGCCACCGCCCCCACGTCGCGGGCCAGGTGCTGGTGCTCCGGCGCCGACCGCTCCTCCGCGTAACGCTCCGCGCGCTGGATCCCGCGCTCGAGGCCCCCGACCAGGACACCCACGTCACCACGCGCGAGGCGTTTGACTGCTGCGACGAACCCCTCTCGCTCCGAGCCATCGGGCGAGGCGTTCGAGCCTCGATGTCGTCCGCGACCGCCACCACCACCCCCGCCACCGCCACCTCCGCGACCGCCACCGCCACCACCGCCACCGCCGAGCAACGCGAGGACGGCGTCGATCGGGATCGCGACAAGCGGCGGCGCGCCGAGCTTGCCCAGCCCGGCTGCGATGGCGCGCTCGTCGCCGGCCCGCGCGACCTGCGACCCGAGGACGATCGCGACGATGCGGAGCACCATGGCCCCGCCTTGTGCGAGGCCGCCGACGTTCACCGGAACCGAGAGCCCCAACACGTCGATGTGCGCCCATCGATCCGAGCTCGGGTCCTCGGCGAAGAATGCAAACGAGAGCAGGATGACCGTAGCGATCCCGCCGAGCTTCACGATCTGTCGGGCGAGGCGCCTCGGACCGAGCCCGACGAATAGCCAGATGATGGCCTGGGAGATCGCGAGCGCACCGAGGAAACCGGCCCCCCGAAATGCGAACGCCCCGCCCGCGACGAGCCCGATGTAGAGCACGCGCAGGCGGGGGTCGAGGGACCGCATGGGTCCAGCCTATCCGTTTGCGGGGTCGGGTGGCGCCGAGCCGCCCGAAGAGGCGGCCTCCGTGGATTCACCCCCCCGGCCCCCCTCACCTGAGGTGAGGGGGGAGAACACGACGGTCACGGGCACTGGTTGTTGTGCCAGCGCTCGAGCGTGTTGTTCACCACCGTCTCGATGCCCGTCTTGATGCCGGGCGGGAGGTTGTAGACCGGGTGGCAGTTCTGCGTCTGCGGATCACAGCTCTGCGCCTCGAGGCCCTTGTTGATGAAGCGATTGGAGGGCAGCAGATCCGCGAAGGCGCCGTTCGAGTTCACCGTGCCGGTGACGAGGCGCTTGATGTACGGGAACTGCTTGTTCATGTCGAAGGTCTCTTGCGTGTTCAGGCTGAGGAACGCGCCGCCGTCGCCGGAGGTGTGGCAGCCGCTGCACTCACCCGCATTGGCCGTGTCGGCCCGCGGGAGGTTCGCCATGTTCTCCTCCCACTCGGTGAGGTCCATGCAATTGGCGAACTCGTCCAGCGCCTGGTCGAGCGTCTTGCCCGTCGGCGTCGGATCGTCCCCGCCGCCGCCCGCGAGACCACGCTCGTCGGCTTCGGCCTGGAGCCAGGCCGAGACCACACCCTCTTGCGTCGGCGTGAGCGCCGGTCCCGTGTGGACGCCGTGCAGGATGAGGTTCGAGTTCTCGGGGACTGCGATCAGCGTCGGGGAGTAGCCGGTGATCGCGGTGTACGAGGCGCTCGGGCTCGACGCGAGGAAGACGGGGGCCCCCATGTCGCCGGTCGCGTGGCAGCTGCCGCAGTCGGTCGCGATCGCCGGGAAGACCTGGCTCTCGAACATCGCCTGCGCGTTGCTTCCTCCGCCCGACGTGGGGCTCCCGCTACCCGTCGTGCCGCTGCCGCTGCCGCCCGTTCCGGTGCCAGCGCCCTCGCCATCCCCGTCGTCGTCACCGCTCAGGATGAAGGTACCCGGCTGCTGCGTGCAAGCCGCGAAGCTCAGAGAACCGAGGCAAGCCGTGATCAACCAGAGGAGCGAGCGCTTCATGTTCAGACTCCCTTCCTGCGGCGCGAGGCCATCACCAAGCCAAGTCCCACCAGCGCGAGGCCAGCGGCCCCGCTCAGATCGTCTTCGTCACCGCTCACCGCGCAGCCGCCGCTCGAGGGCGACGTGAGCACGCTGGGGTCCTTGTCGTTGTCCGTGCCGGGGATCGGATCGTCCTGCGGCGCGGGCTTCGGCGGCTCGGGATTCCCGGTGTAGCCGTTGTCGCTCGGACCAGGCTCGATGCTCGTGGGGTCGGTCGGAGCGGCCGGCTGCACGACCTCCGAGGTGTGGCCGGGCACGAAGCTCAGCCACTGCGAGTTCTTCTCCTCGCCGTCGATGCGACCCGAGTGCGGGGTCACGAAGAAGGTCTTCACGTGCGGCAGGTACCCGTTCGGCTGACCGAAGCCCGGGTTGGGCACGTCACCTTTGCAGCGGAGGAAGTCGCGGCCCTGCGTGCCCGGGTTGGCGCCGTAGAGGTTCGCGAGCTTGCCGGAGTCGCCGTACCAGCCGACGACCCACTTGTTCATCGTCTTGTCCTGCGCGATGCCGGTCGTGGCGTCGTACGAGAGGAGCTGGAAGGACGGCTGACCATTGCCCGTGACCGGCGCGCCGAGGATGCCGAAGTGGCGCTTGCCCTCGAGCCCGTACGCGCCCGCGCAGATCGCCGAGTGCGTGTGGTAGCTGCCGAGCCCCACCTTGTGATCCTTGACGAGGAAGCTGTCGAGCTGCGGCTCGATCACGTACGCGTGGGTGACGTTCGAGCCCTTCTCGTTGGTGATCTTGCCCTGCCCGCTCGACTCGAGGACCTGCACCGCGAAGCGGCCGTTGTCGAGCGCGCCGACGGTGGGCTGGTTCATGTAGATCTTCTCGCCGGGCTGCGACGCCGCGATGATCTGCTTGTAGAGGATGGTGCCGTCCGCGGTGTCGAGCATCGCGCACTGCACGCCGTCCTCCGGGGGACGGTTGTCGCCTTTGGCAGCGCAGAAGAGCGCCCGGTCGTCGGTGGAGGACGTGATGGCGGGGCGCCCGATGTTGGAGGGGGCGACGACGCCCTTGAGCCAGGTGCGCTCGATCGAGACCTGACCGCCGCCGAGGTCGTTGATCTGGAGCCCGAGGGCGAACGAGGTGTCGTTGTTGCCGGTGGAGAGGTAACCGGCCGTGCACTTGCCGTTCTTGTGGCAGTGGATGTCGCCGGCGCCTTCGTTGTTGTTCGCGTTGTTGCTGACGCGGGTGACGTCCGCCACGCGGTTGCACATGTGGTCGAGCGCGGTGACGTACGTCGACGTGTTCGCCGCGTCGCCATTCACGGCGTCCGACCCGAAGATGACGATGACCTTGCCGGTCAGCTCGTCGGTCGCGATGCGCGGGTGGTTGAAGGGACGATCGCCCTCCGGGTAGTCCGAGATCTGAACCTGATCCGCGACGACCGTCGGCTGTCCGTCGGGCCCGAACTCGATGCTCGTGCACTTGCCCTGCCAGAGGCCTTCCTCGACCTTCGAGGACATGTAGACGGTGACGACGTAGACCTTCTCACCGACCTTCACGTAGGTGATGTCGCCCTGCTCGTGCCCCGGTCCGCCGTCCTGCTCCTGGGGGCCGGCGTTCTGACCGTTCGCGATGTGGAAGGTCGGTACCGCGGTGAGGACCTGCGCGAAGGCAGCTCCGGGGAACAGAATCGCGGCAACGCTCGCGATGGCTCCAGTCGTTCGGCGAAGGCTGCGTCGGGTCATGGCATCTCTCCTGGTGGCTGGCGAGCCCGTCAAGTCGACGTTCCGCAACTGCACCAGTCATGCCATCGCGCACGATCTGCGTTTTGTGCGGGTTACACGGCAGTTACAGGCGCCCTACTCCGGTTCGACCTGGTTCTCTTCCGATCCAGGCACCGCTTCGGCGACTGGAGCGTCGAGGAGCCGCTTCGGTGCGGCCACCGAGTACGCGAGCAACGCGCTCGAGGGCAGCGCAGTCTCGCCGCCGTCCGCCGTCGGCAGATGCACGATGACTCGGCCTTCACTGCCTGGAGCGAGCGAAAATTCGGCTTTCTCTCGGGCTTTCTTCCACGCCGCCGCATCGAGCCGCGCGACCACGAAGTCCCCACGGACGACGGCGAGCGTCGAGATCTTCGCCGGATCCACCCCCGTCGAGGCGAGGTACGAATCGAGGGAAAATCGCGGGTTCTTCGGAGTGTACGACTTCGCGAGGACGCTGTCGGGCAGGCGCTTGCGCTTCACCGAGGCGACGAGCTTTCCGTCGGCGTACACACGCGTTCCGCGCAGCGACTCTTCCGGTTTCGCGAACGGGATCCCTTCGATTTTCTCACCGTTTTCGTCGAAGTACGCGCGCTTCTGTCGGTCGTATCGCGGCGGGTCCCGCTCCACGTACGCGGTGACGGCGACCATCGTGTCGATCGTCGTGTTCACCTCGATCGGCGCGTCGGGCCACTCCATGCGCGCCTTGCCGCTGTCGCCTCGGGTGAAGGAAAACAGCAGAGAGTCCTTGTATTTGCGCACCTCCGACCCGGGGATGATGCTGACGCGCGATCGACCTCCCCGCAGGTGGAGCGTCTTGAGCTTGGCGAGGTCGACGCCGATGGACTCGAGGTACTCGGCGACGCGATAACGAGCGACCTCGCGGCCGTCCTGGAGCTTCTGCGGGCGCACCTTGAGCGTCGGCGGGAGCTCGAGAAACCTCAACACTCCCTTGGGCTTGCCGTCCACGTAGACAGCCGCGTCACCGAAGCGCTGGCCGCGTTGCCCGCCTCCGCGACCGTCACCGCGCCCGCCTGCCGGAACCGCGACCGACGCAGAAGCCGCGGGGATTTCGGCTGATTTCTCGGACGAAACGCTCGCGGTTGTCGTCGAAACGCCGGCGTCTGGGCTCGCCTCCGGCCCCGCGTTCGGGCAGCCGAGGAGGCTCGTGAGGCACGCTGCAACAGCCAAAAAACGCGAGATTCGAGGCTGGAAGGTCCTGGATCCGGGGCGGTCAGCGAGGATCTCAGGGTGAATGTAGGCAAGTTGGAGACGATTGCTCACGTTGGTGCCTCGACAGGTTGGCGGGAGAGAGGCAACGTCAATCGCAATGCGACGCCGCAAAGTTCTCGTTGGAGCCACGCTCGGGATCCTGCTCGTCATCGGCGGGGGCCTCGCAGCACGTTATCGGATGTCGAGGGGCGCCGTCGGCGCTTCGGCATCTTACGGGGGCTCCGTCGAAGCGAAGCTCGTACCGGACTTCCCGACCGCGGACGGCAAGCGCTGGGTGAACGGCGGGCCCACCACGCTCGCCGCGCAGCGCGGCCAGCCGATCCTCATCGAAGCCTGGTCGCCTGGGTGAGGCGCCTGCGTGGCCTCCATCCCGGCCGTGAAGGCCTTGGAGGAGCGCCACCACGCCCGCGGTCTGCGGGTGATCGGCGTGACGAAGCTGGGTGACGACGAAGAAGAGCAAACGCTCGTCGCGACGGCCGCGAAGAAACACGCCATGAGCGCGCCGACCTTCCTCGACCCCGATGGGACGTGGTCCAAGGAGGCCGACGTGGCCCAGGCGCCAGGGTTCCTGCTGCTCGACCGTGAAGGGCGCGTCGCCTACCGGCACATCGGCAAGCTCGACGAGAGCTACAAAGCCTTCAACGAGATGAACGCCATCCTCGAGAAGATGTGAGCTCCGACGTCTGAAAATGGAAAGCCGGCGCGGGACTGCCCGCGCCGGCTAAGCGGTCTCTGGAGGTAAGACCGATACGCTCGTGGTCGGCTACCGGATCAGTTCGCGGACCAGTCGATCCAGGCGCCGGTCATCCAGGTGTCCGACTTGTCCTTGAACGCGCCGATGTAGGTCGCGCTCGTGTCGAAGCCCGAGCCCGAGGGCGTGCCGCCCGCGATGGCGCTCGCCGGCGCCGGGTCCGGCGTCGCGGCCCAGCAATCGCCGATGGCTCCGGTCTCGGTGTTGCCGGTGCCTTCGGCGAACCAGGCGGCCTCGTCGAACATGCCGTCGTCGTCCTCGTTGGGGAGGCCGTCGTCGGTCTTCGGGTCCGTTTCCGGGTAGGCGACGTTGTGGACCTTGTTCCCGACGAAGAGCGAGTGGCTCATCGTGACGGCGGTGTCGGGCGTGTTCCGGAAGTCCACGCCTGCCTCGAAGCCGGTCACCACCGCGTTCGTGATGGTCGCGTGGAACCCGCGGCGGAACAGCATGCCGTATTGCTGCTTGGCCTGGTCGCCGTTCTGCCCGCAGAGCGTGATGTTCGAGATCGTCGGGTTGGTGATCGGCGTGACCGTGGGGTCATCCTTGTCGTTGTCGCACTCGAGGCCGTTGGCCTCGTCGGCAATGGCCGGATCGGATCGGTGGAAGTAGAACTGGATCGAGCCGGTGTAGCCGGAGTCGAAGTCGAGGCCGTCGTCCTGGTTGTTGTAACAAACCAGGTGCTTCGCATCGACGGTGCCGCCGAAGAACTCGAAGCAGTCGTCGAGCGCGCTCTTGACCTGCACGAAATCGATCTTCGTTCCCTTGCCCACGCCAGCGAGCGTGAGACCGTTGATCTCGTTGTCGGGCGCGATCTCGATTCCCGCAAACTCGATGCGGACGTACTTCAGCGAGCCGCTGCTGTCGTTCGGGTCGGGGCTCGCGCCGCCGCCGAACGTCTGCGGGTCGGTGAAGCCCTCGACCTCCGCCTCGCCACCCGCCTCGTTGATCGGGGCCTTGCCGAGGAGGACAACGCCGCCCCAGTCGCCGGGGCTCCGACTGCCCTTGGGGACCGCCGAGGTGAAGACGATCGGCTTGTCGGCCGTGCCTTCGGCCATGATCTTGCCGCCGCGCTGGACCACGAGTGTCCCGAGCGTGCCCTTGTCGCCGACGATGGTCGTGCCAGGCTCGATGGTGAGCGTCTTGCCCGACGGAACCGTCACCACGCCCTTCAGGCGCCAGGTCGTGTCGGCCGTGAGCGACATCGTGTCGAGCGCGCCCTCGAGGGTCTGCTCCTGCTGCGCACCACCACCGCCGCCGCCCTGTGAGCCGGCGCCAGTGCCTTCGGCGTCGTCACCACAAGCTACCGCGCCGAGCGCGACGAGAGCACAAGCCACACTGCCCAAGACCATCGATTGCAAGCGCATGACGTCCTCCTGTTGAACGCGGCGCAACTTGCATGACGGCCGTGAAGGTCCGGAGTGGACTCGGCAACAACTTCAGCCGGATGCGTGACCGATCGGTGACATCAGTAGTTGAGGCCGACGCCGATCGAAAAGTTCTGACCGAAGAAGACCTCGCGCTGAACGTTGCTGTCCTCGGCCTCCGAGTCCTCTCCTTCGATCTCGGGCCCCATCGTCCGGCGCACGGGCATGTTCAGCAAATTCGACACCGACGCGCGGACCTCCACGTGTTTTCCGATTCGTTGTCCGACCGTAATGGCGATATCGTGGCGGGGTTGCTCGTAGATATCGGGGAGCCCGCCGGTTCCTACCGCGAAGATTCGCTCGCCCACGACGTTGTAGGCCACACGAGCCCGAAGGCCGATGTCTTGATCGTCGAAGTCGAGCGCGACGTTGGCGATGTACGGCGCCTGAAAGGACAGAGGCCGCGAGCGATTCGTCGAGTCCCCCAGCTCCGCCGGATCGAGGCTCACGCGCGAATGAGAGAACGTGACGTTCGCGATCAAGCTCAGTGGGCGAAGCGCAGGATGGAACATGTCGAAGGACTTGCGCCCTTCGAGCTCGATGCCGAAGAGGTTGGCTCCCTCCGCGTTCTGGTAAGTCACTTTGCCGCCCGTCCCTCCGGGGATGACGATCTGCTCGATTGGCTCCGCGAACCGCTTGTAGAAGGCACTGACCGCAACGACCTCCGTGGTCTTCGGGAAGAACTCGAACCGAACATCCGTGTTGATGATGCTCGTATTGACCAGATCGGGGTTCCCCTGCACCTCCTGCCCGCCGAAGTAGTCGGTGTAGGCGAACGGGGCGACCTCGCGGATCTGAGGACGGGCGACCGTCCGCGTCGCGGAGAGCCGCACGTTCGCGCGCGGGATAGGCGAATAGATCGCCGCGATCGCCGGGAGGATCTCGGTCGAGTTGAAGTCGCTCTGACGGTCCGTCTTGGGACTGCGATTGCCGGGGTCGAAGGCCAGGAGGCTCTGTCGCGACGCCTCGATGCGGGGCCCGACGACGAACCGCAGATCGTCGACCACCTCGCCGTCGAACATCAGGTAGCCGGCGTAGACGTCGAGCTGGGCCTCGTAGCCGTCTCCGAATCGATTGTTCTCCTGGAGCTCGAGCTGAGGTCCGATGTTCTCGTCCCTGAACAGCCTATCGGGGCAGCGACGACTCCACTCCGGGACCTGGCAGTCGAAGGATATTGTCGCATCCTTGTAGCGCCGGAAGTTGAAGCGGCGCGCCAAGAAGTCTCGACTGCGAACCGACACGGCGCCTCCGCCCTTGATCTCCAGCTTCTTGTCGGCAGAGCCGAAGGGTTTCGTCACGTCGAGCTGTCCCGAGACCGTCGTCTCCCCTTGCTCGGCGTAGAAATGCTGACCGCTCAGCCCGTCCGTCTCGAACGAATAGACGGGCGGAGACAGGGTGTAGATGACGCCCCGAGTGTCCGGCTCGTCACGCGCCGCGCGCGCCAGGCCAACGCCGTAGGCGATCTTCAGATCGCCTGCCTGATGAATCGTGTGCTCACCCTGGAAGAGGCCATACGTGAGTGTACGGGAGACGAACCGCTTGACCGTGTTGAAGATGGATGCGCCGCGCTCCTCGTGGAAGCCCGAGAACTCGGCGGCCTCGTTGTCCGACACCTGAGACTGCAACCCGGTGATCGAGAACCGGTGCTCGTCCCCCAGCTCCAATGTGACCCCGGCGAGGACACCCCAGCTGACCTTGTCGATGCCTCGAAGGACGTCGATGTCGTTCGCGCGAACGAGTCGCTTCTCTCCGCTGTCGAGCGTTCCCAAGGTGAAGTTTCGGAGAATCTCTTCGCTGTGCGTCTCGAACCGCCGATCGTACACGATCGCGCCGAGGACACCGATCTTCGCGTCTCCTCCCAGCGCCCACGAGTTCGACACCACGAAGTTGCCCGCGTGGTTCGGCGGCGCCACCGTCGTCCGGATCGACTGCGACGTGTTCATGGCCCGACCGATCTTCGCGACCTCCTCCTCGGTCTGCAGGCCACCCCCGTCTTTCTCCAAGAAGGAGCCGACCTTGTAGCTGGGCACGTTCTCCGGCAGAGCCCTCGTGCCGTCGTCGATGCCGAGCCAATCGAGGCTCCCGCCGTCGTAAGTGAGGAAGTCCTGAAACGTGGTTCGGGTGTTGAACCCGAACGAGACGCCACCCGCGATCGTCAGATCGTTCGGAACGCGGCGCGTATTGATCCGCACCGAGCCACCGGCGAAGTCGCCGGGCACGTCGGGCGTGAAGGTCTTCACGATCGTCAGGCTCTCGAGGATCTGCGAGGGGAACAGATCCAGCGGGACGGCCTGTTTGTCGGGCTCGGGGCTCGGCAGGGGAAAGCCGTCGAAGAGCGCGTTGGTGTACCGCTCGCCCAGGCCGCGGACGAAGAGGAAGCGGGAGCCTTCGATGTTGGCGCCGACGACGCGACGAGCTGCCTCGGCGGCGGTGCGATCGTTGCCCTTCGTGATCTCGGCGCGACCGATCGAGTCGCCGGCGGCCGCCGACTTCTGCCGCTGCAGCAGGAGGCCCTCGACGCTCGACTGCTCGAGCGTGACGACCGTCTCGATGACGTCTTCGGTGCCTTCTTCGGGCTCGAGCTTCACGTCGACGCGGACGATCTTGCCCGCGGTGACGACGACCTCGCTCGTGCGGACGGGTTTGTGCAGCTCGTACGCGATGCGGAGCGTGTATTTGCCGGGCGGAAGCTCGAGGCGGAACGTCCCGTCCACGTCGGTGAGCACCGCGGTCTTGGTGCCGAGGATGCCGACGTAGGCCTCGATGACCGGCTCCTTGTACTTCGTATCGGTGACGATGCCGGCGATGGCGCCTTTACCTGCCGGTGGCGGTTGGCTGAGCGCGAGGCCACCGTCGCCTTCGGTCACCTCCTCCTCGGCGACCTCTTCGACGGGCGCCTCCTCCTCCGGCGGGGTCTCCTCGGCCGGGGCCTCTTCAGCCGGCGCTTCCTCTTCGGGGGAGTCGTCCTGGGCGAGGACTGCGCGAGGTACACCGGCGACGAGAAGCGCGAGCCCCCAGGTCCCCAGGGCTCGGCCGGTAAGCGATTTCATGATTCGATCTCCGAAAGCTCAGTGCGTGCCGAGCTTCTTCGTGACGATGGCGATGTTCTTGGCGCCTGCTTCACGGCACGAGTCCAGCGCCACGACCACCTGACCATAGGGCAAGCCGTCGGCAGCATCGAAATGCAGGACCTTGTGGCGGCTCGCCGCGAGGTATTGGGGGAGCTCCGACTGGAGCTCGGCCGGCGTGACGACCTTTTTGTTGAGGCGCATCGTCCCCGCTTCGTCGAGCGTCATCACGATCGCGTCGTCTGACGTCGGCGGCGGCTTCTTTTCGTCCTTCTGCTCGGGTGGAACGTTCAAGGTGAACGTCTTCGTGAGCATCGGAGCGACGACCATGAAGATGATGAGGACGACCAAGGCCACGTCGACGAGCGGCGTGACGTTGACCTGCGGGACGGGCCCCGCCTTGTCTTTCCCGGAGCCGCCAAGCGCCATTCCCATGGTCAGGTCTCCTCTTCGCCCTTCTTGCTCGAGACCTTCAGGCTCACGTTTCGAAAGCCCGTACCTTGAATCGACGCGAACATCTCGCGGACCGTGGCGTAGGGGAGCGCGGCGTCCGCCTTGAGGATGAGGACGCGCTCGGGCTTCGCCTGGTGTGTCTTCTCCAAGGACTCGAGCACCGCTTCACGGGTCGACTCCTTGTCATCCATCCAGAGCTTGCCGTCCGCGGTCATGACGACCTCGAGGGGGTTCTCGAACTTCTCCTTGTCCGGCTGCTGGATCTCGGGGAGCACCACGGGCGTGCCCTCCTGGAGGTTCGGCGCGATCACCATGAAGATGATCAGGAGGACGAGGACGACGTCGACGAGGGGTGTGACGTTGATCTCGGGCTCAGGCTGCTTCACGCTGCGCGTGAACGAGGCTGTCGCCGCTTTCGCGCTCTTCTTGCCGGCCATAACGGTACTCCATCTCGTCGATGAGCTGCCCTGCGCTGCGCCCGAGCGCCGACTCGATCGAGGTCACCCGATGAGTCAGGTAGTTGAAGAGGATGACGGAAGGGATGGCGACGGAGAGACCGAGGGCGGTCTCGATGAGCGCCTCCGCGATGCCGACGCTCACCGTGCCCAGCCCACCGGCGCCCGAGGCGCCGATCGCCTGGAACGCCGCGATGATGCCGATGACGGTCCCCAGGAGGCCGACGAACGGCGTGATGGACCCGATCGTCGCCAGGATCGACATGCCTCGACGGAGCTCGGCGCCGAGCGCCTCCTGCTGCCGGACGGCTTCGTTGCGAGCCATATCCACCGGCGACATGCCGCCTTCGGGGCGGCTCACCCCTTCGACGTATTTGCCTGCGATCGCGGAGAAGAGCCGCGCCAGATTGGACGACTTGTGCTGGTCCGCCAGCTTCGACAGGTCCTCGAGATCCCATCGGCCGATCGGGTCTTGTGCCGCCTTCGCGAACTCGCGCGAGATGCGGGAGCTCTTCGAGAGCGCCAGGAAGCGCTCGACCGTGACGGCGACCGCCAACACGGCCATCAGGATGAGGATGAGCGTGATGGCCTTGTTGGCCACGCTCATCGACGACCAGATGTGCATGAGATCGAACGTCATCGGAGCCTCACTTGGTGGAGAAACGAACCCGGAACGGGACCTTGCGGCTGATTGAAATGGCGGAGCCGTCGGCCTTGAGGCGCGCTGGCTCGCAGGTGGTGCGCTGCGCGGCCGCGACGGCCAGCGCGTGGAGCTCGGGGGGGCCGCTGACCACGGCGACGTTTGTCACTGCGCCGGTCTCGGTGACCGTGTACTTCACGACGACGGTTCCCTCGACGCCCGTCGCTTTGGCGGCGGCGGCGTCGATGCGCGAGGCCTTGCACTTCGGCGGGTCGTAGTCCTCCGGAGAGAGCTTGGGCTTCGCCGCCTTCGGCTTGGGCTCCTCTTTCTTCTCTTCCTTCTTGGGCGCCGGCGCCGGCCCCTTGCCGGAGCCGCCGTTCCCACCGGTGCCGAACTGGATGGGCTTGTCGCCGTCGCCGTACGTATCTTGCGCGGCCTTTCGCTGATGCTCCGGGATGTCGGTCGGCATGACCGGCGGCGCGGGGCCGCGTGGCCCGGGGGACGGATCGCTCGGCTCCTCCGGCTCCGGTTGCTCCACCTCCGGCGGCTTCTCCTCCGGCGTCTCGACGAGGGCGACCGGGATCACCGGCTCCTCCTCTTCCTCTTCCGTGGCCGCCATCACGCTCTTGGCCGTGCTGGCGAGGAAGTAGCCGAGCCCCGCGATCAGCGCGGCGCCCGCGAACGCGCCGAACATGAGCCGTCTCGCTCGGGCGGCGTCGATCCGGTTGTTCGCGAACGCTTCGAGCATCGCGCGGCTTCTTTAAGCCGCGAGCCGTGACGGCCGAACGGCGCGCGCGCAAAAACCAGGGGTCGGGTCCGTGTCGATTCGGTGACGTGGCGGACGGTTTCGCGGGGAAGGTGAGTCCATTCCGACACGTAGACCGCGCCGATGAAGCGCCCCGCCCTCGCCCTCTCCCTGCTCGCGCTCGCGACCATGCCCGTCCTCGCGCGAGCGGGTGACGTGAAGGAGGCGGACCGCACGTGCCGGACCGCGACGGCCGTGTTGCTGACGGGGGACGGGGCCGACGACGCGAGCCGCTGGAGCAAGATCCGCGAGGTGCTCGGCACGAACAGCGAATGGAAGGTCGTGAACGACCCGCCGGAGGATCGCGTCGGCGACGTCGCGCTCCGTCGCTGGGACATCAAACACACCTTCAAGGGTGGGCCGACGGTCGCTTACACCGTGATGTGCGGCCACGGCGGCACGTGCAACGACGTGGCCGTGAAGTTCCGTGAGAAGTTCCCGACCCTCAGCCCCGTCCCGGTCGTGCAGTGTGGCGACGTCAGCAACGTGCTGACCAACCCGCAGGCCCCCTGACCTTCTGCCAGGCGCAGCAGCCTCACGCCGCTCGACGACGGAGACGCGGCCGGTTCACCCCCCCGGGCCCCCTCACTCCGTGAGGGGGGAGATCGGCTTTCCCTTCGCAACGAGCGCGCGCCACTCGCCGGGCGTGGCGGGGCTGTCTCCGTCTTTGCCGACGAGACGTCGCAGGTAGGCGTGCTGCTCGGCGTCGAGCTCGCTCAGCCGAGCGTGCACGGTGGTGCTCGAGATGATGCGGCACATGATGCAGGCCGACATGACGATGAGGTGATCGCCCTCGACACACGCCGACTTGGCGTACGGGGCCATCGGAGCGCCGTCGTCGAGCGAACGCATCGTGCAAGGCAGCTTCTCGAGATTCGGCGAGCGCGCGCTCGCCTGCTCGATCGCGACCCGAGCCTTGGTCCCACACCGCGGCACGGGCAGCTGACCGGCCGGGGATTGTGCCGGCGCCGACTTCTCGCAAGCGGCCCCCAACAGCTCCGTCGCGCCGGGGACGTGCCACGTGTCGAGCGCCGAAGGCGGCGGCTCGTCACGACGATCGGCGGTGGGCGCCGGTCGGTCCGCGGTCGCCGGCGGCGCCTCGACGTCGACCTCGGAGACCCTCGAGATCTCGGCGTCCCCTGCACACCCGACCAAGAACACGAGCCCCACGTTCCAGCGCATGGAAGGATGCTAGTACGTTTTTGCCGTGACGGAGGAGCCCGAGTCGACCGAGATCCCCGTGCCGCTGGGGTACGATCTCTACGGCTCGTTCGTGATGCAACGCTTCGGGCGCTCCGACCCGACCGCGCGCAAGGCGGACGGTCGCTTCGTGAAGTCTGCGGCTTCGCCGGAAGGGCCGGTCACCGTCGAGCTCTCGTCGCGTGAGCGCGGCAAGGTCCTGGCGCGCGCGTGGGGGCCCGGCGCCGCGTACGCCCTCGCGCGGGTGCCCGCCTGGGTCGGCGCCGAGGACCGCCCCGAGGCATTTGTCCACGACAGCGAGGTGCTTCGCCGTCTCGCGAAGGCCAAGCCCGGGCTTCGCCTCGGGCGCTCGCCGTTTCCCTACGACCTCCATGCGGCGCTCGTCTTCCAGCAGCGCGTCACTTTCGCCGAAGCCGCCGAGTCGTTCCGGCGGATCACGCTGAAGTACGGCGAGCCGGCGCCGGGGCCTTTCGAAACCGTCATTTTCCCCCCGCACGACGTGCTGCGGCGGATACCGAGCTACGAATACCGGCGGCTCGGCGTCGACAGCAAACGCGTGACCTCCCTGCTCGAGGCGACGCGGCTCGCGCCGCGGGTCCTCAAGGCGGCGGACGGCGGGCTCGACGCGGCGCGGAGGTACTTGCTGCTCATTCCGGGCACGGGCCCCTGGACCGCCGAGCTCCTCTTGGGCCTGGGCTTCGGGGACGCCGACGCGCTCCCGCTCGGCGACGTGCACCTTCCGCACGACGTCTCCTATGCGCTGACGGGTGAGCCGTGGGGAAGCGACGAGCGCATGGTCGAGCTGCTCGAGCCGTTTCGCCCGCACCGGTTCCGTGTGCTCCGCCTCATCAGCCTCGCAGGGCCACGCAGGCCGTATCTCGATCGAGGCCCGCCACGGTAGAGTGCCGAGCATGAACCGGATCGCCTTCGTGTTGCCTCTCGTCCTCCTCGCCTGCGGCGACGGCGGCTCGTCCCAGTCGAAGCCGAGCGCGTCCGCCACGCAGGCCCAGAAGGCGCCGCCCGCGGCACCGACGCCGTCCGCGTCCCAGGCGCCCAAGGCGAAGCGCCCGCCCCGCGAATGCGGCACCGGTACGGAGATCACCTTCGAAGAGCCGGTCCTCGAGAACTCGGTCCGTGCGCAGGCGAAGAAGGCGACGGGCCCCATCACGAAGGCCGATCTCGCCAAGGTGACGAGCCTGAACCTGACCGAGGCGAAGGTGAACGACCAGCTCGACCCTTGTGTGTTTCCGCACCTCACGAAGCTGAAGAACCTCTTCCTCGGACGCGGCGAGCTCGACGACATCGCCCTCTTGGCGAACCTGAAGGAGCTCGACTCGATCCGGCTGTCGTACACCCACGTGAAGGACCTCTCGCCGCTGGCCGGGCTGAAGAAGCTCGATCGGCTCGATCTCGGGCACACGCCGGTCAGCGATCTCAAGCCGCTGGCGGAGCTCACCGAGCTGACCGAGCTGCTCCTGGACGAGACGGAGGTGACGGATCTGTCGCCGCTCTCGAACCTCAAGAAGCTCGAGGTGCTCTCGATCAAGAACACCCGCGTGAGCGACCTGAAGCCGCTCGCCGGCCTCGAGGCCCTGAAGAGCCTCGAGATCAGCGGCTCGGCAGTGAAGGACGTCTCGCCCGTGTCGAAGCTCCCGAAGCTGAAAATCCGTCAGGAGTGACCGGCGCCCCCTGGATGGCGCGCTGCAGGGCGGTGAGCGTGACAGGCTTCGCCAGGTGCTCGTCGAAGCCCGCATCGAGCGCGCGCTGTCGGTCTGCCGAGGTCGCGCGGGCGGTGAGCGCGATGAGACGGATGGCCGGCACGGTGACGTCCGCGCGCACACGTCGCGCGATCTCGTAGCCCGTCAGTCCGGGCAAATCGATGTCGAGCACGGCCACGCTCGGGACGCGCTCGGCGATGAGACGAAGCCCGTGCACGCCGTCGTTGGCGCTCTCGACCTCGTAGCCGGCGCGGCGCATCACCTCGCTCAACATCGTGCGACCGTCGTGGTCGTCTTCGACGATGACGATGCGCCGCGGGTGCGGTTCTCGGCCCGACCACCCGTCGGAGGCAAGCTCCTTCGGGACGATTCGAGAAGGTGGCGAAGGGGGCACCGGGGGCGCGGCCGCGTGGCCCTTGTCGAGCAAGCGAGCGAGGCGTCGCGCTTGCCGCCGAATCACCTCGATCTGAGGTCGGATCTCGGGCGGAACGTCCGACGGCTCGATCAGTGAGGCGGCACACACGATGGCGTTGAGCGGATTGCGCAGCTCGTGTGACAGAGCTGCCGCGTCCGGTCGCCTCTCGGAACAGCACGAGCTCAGGTTCGGGCCCCCTTCTGCGCCAGCTACTTCAGGCATGTCGGCGGGCGGAGCAAGCACCGTGCCCCCCGACACGAACCATGCGATCGAGAACTTCATCCACAATCTTTCCCCAGGCCGGTCCGTTTCGCACGGCCCCGGAGCCTCAGACGGGGCGTGTTGCCCCGCGCAGCACCTAACCATGCCGCACTGCGGCGACTCGTCTATCCTGGTGCGGAAAGGACCCAACATGCTCGATCTCAAGATCGTTGGAGGTCAGATTGTCGACGGCACCGGAGCACCGGCACGCGCGGCGGACGTCGGTGTACGGGGTGGTCGCATCGTCGAGATCGGGAAGGTCACGGAGCCCGCGAACCGAACGATCGACGCGGCCGGGGCGGTGGTGACGCCGGGGTTCGTCGATCTCCATGCCCATTACGACGGGCAGATCAGCTGGGACGACGAGCTCGCGCCTTCTGTCCTTCATGGAGTGACCACGACGGTCATGGGAAACTGCGGGGTGGGCTTCGCCCCCGTCCGGGAGTCCGATCGTGCGCGGCTCGTCGCCCTGATGGAAGGTGTGGAGGACATTCCGGGCAGCGCCCTCGCCGAGGGCATCCGCTGGGAATGGGACTCGTTCCCCGAATACATCGACGCGCTCGACCGGACGCCCCGGACGATCGACGTGCTGGCGCAGGTGCCCCACGACGCATTGCGCGTCTACGTGATGGGGGACCGAGCCGTGGCAGGGGAGCCGGCCAACGAGGCCGAGATCGCGAAGATGCGCGACCTGCTCCGCGCCGCCCTCGAGCACGGCGCCGCCGGCTTCAGCACCGGTCGGACGGACAACCACCGCGGCAATGACGGCAGCGCCACCCCGAGCTCCGAGGCCGATCGCCTCGAGCTCGAGGGGATCGCCTCGGCCATGAAGGGCCTCTCGTTCGGCGTGCTCCAGGCCGTCAGCGACTTCGACATGGCCGCCGGCAAGGCTCGGTTCGATGCCGAATACGATCTGCTCGAGGGCATGGCGCGCGCCGCCGGCCGACCGATGAGCATGTCGCTCCTGCAGCGCTTCGGCGACAGCGAGCAGTGGCGGCGGATCCTCGAGCGCGTGGAACGCTCGAACGCCGCGGGGCTCGACGTGAAGGTCCAGGCGGCGCCGCGCGCCATCGGCGTCCTCCTGGGTCTCGAGGCGACGTTCCACCCGTTCATGGGCTTCCCCAGCTACAAGGCGGTGCAGCACCTGCCGCTCGCGGAGCGGGTGCGCCACTTGAAGAACCCCGAGGTCAAGGCGCGCCTGCTCGAGGAGAAGAGCGAGAAGGTCGCGGGCGACGGGAGCGCCATCCCTCCGCTCGCTGACCAGCTCCTCGCCAACCTCGATTTCGTCTCCATGAGCCTGTTCCGCCTCGGCACGCGACCGAACTACGAGCCGAAGCGCGAAGACTCGCTGTTCGGCGAGGCCACGCGGCGCGGCGTGCGCCCGCTCGAGGTCGTCTACGACGCGCTGCTCGAGGACGACGGGCACGCCCTCATCTACTTCCCCATCTACAACTACGCCGCGGGCAACCTGGACGAGGTCGGCGAGATGCTCCGGCATCCGCGCGTGCTCTTCGGATTGGGCGACGGCGGGGCACACGTCGGCACGATCTGCGACGCGAGCTTCCCGACCTTCCTCCTCTCCCACTGGGTACGCGACCGCGACCACGGTCGGATCCCGCTCGAGCGCGCCGTGCAGATGTTGACCGGCGACGCCGCGAGCTGGATGGGCCTCGCGGATCGCGGCGTCCTCCAGATCGGCCGCCGCGCCGACCTCAACGTCATCGACCTCGAGCGCCTCGCGCTGCCTGCGCCGCGCCTCGTGCACGACCTGCCGGCCGGCGGCCGCAGACTGCTGCAAGACGCCGATGGGTACCGCGCCACGATCGTCCGCGGCGAGGTCGTGCGCGACGGCGGCAAGACGACGGCCGCGCGGCCCGGTCGCGTCGTGCGCGCGGGCCGCACGGCCTGATCCAGGCGGGCCGAGATCGGTGGTAAAGGAGGGCATGCGAAGGCTCTCGCGAACCATCGATCTCGACTGCAGCGCCGACACCTTCTGGAAGATGTTCTTCGAGGAGGACTTCATCCGCCGGATGCACAAAGAAGGTCTCGGCTTCCGCGAGCTCGACATCCTGGAGCGGAGCGAGACACGACGCCGGCTGCGTGCGGTCCCTTCGCTCGACGTGCCGGAGACCGTCGCGAAGCTGCTCGGCGACCGGTTCGGCTACGAAGAACGCGGCAACTTCGATCCGGCCCGCGGCGAGTGGAAGTGGTCGATGATCCCGAACGCGATGGGCGACAAGCTGCGCACCGAGGGCAGCATCGTCGTGGAGAGCGCGGGCGAAGGCAAAGCGCGACGTCGCGACGAGGTGACAATCGATTGCAAGGTGTTCGGCGTCGGTGGCCTGATCGAGGGCTCGGCGGAGAAACAGCTCCGCGTGTCGTGGGACAAGGAAGAGGCGTTCCTGAAGAGCTGGATCGCCAAGATGAAGCAGGGCTGATCGGGTCGAGACCGACGAGCCGGGTCAGCCGCCGGAGCCCGATGTGGCGGCGGTTCCGTAGGCGGAGGTCGAAGAGACCCAGGTCGTCTGAACGCCCGTGTTCGTCGTCGACGTGGCGTTGGTCGTGCCGCTGCCGCCTTGTCCACCCGAGCCCGAGTCATCGCCGCACCCAGCCGCGGAGGCCGCGCCGGCCGCGAGCGTCAGGCCGAGCAGGAGCGATGCAGCCGTACGCGAGGTGGAGCCCGGCGCTCCGAGGGCGGCACCGCAGTGAGGACACGCCGCGGACTCGTTGCGATGATGGCAGCCACAAGAAGCGCAAGCGCTCAGACCCACGTTGAGCATGCGTCGGGGAAACGGTCGGCGCGGACCGGCGTCAAGGGACCGCGAGCGCGACCGTGACGCACTCGCTACGATGGGGAGGTGCGCGGTCCGTCGAGGGTCCCGACGTTCTTCCGATCTTTGCGGGCGCTCCGCACGCTGAACGTGATCGCGCTCGGGGCATCACTCGCAGCGGCGACCGCCGCGGTCTTCATGAACCTCTTCGGGACGCCGGCGTTCGGGCTCATCGCGGGCCTCCCGACCTTCCTCTACGGGATGGCGTGGGGGGTCTTGCTGCGGAGGCGTGCCACGGTAGGCAAGTCGCGCGTGCGGTGGGGCTGGGTCGCGTCGATCCCGCTCGCCATGGCGAACGGCGCGCTCGCCGGGGGCCTCGCGCTGTCCATGGAAGGGCAGGGGTCCTTCCTCGCGCGCTTCCTGGGTGGCGGCGTGCTCGGCGCGACCTTCGGCGCGGTGTTCTGGATACCGGGATTGCTGGCGACGCTCGCGGTCTTCGGGCTGCCGGTCGCGCGCTCGCAGCGCCTGGCCGATCAAGGTCTCGCGGGGGAGGAGCGCGGGGAGCGGATCGTCGGACTAGCGAGCTTCTTGCTCGCGCTCGTGGCCGTCTTCTTCACGGCTGCCTTCCCTCCGTCCCGGCATCGCTCCGATGTGTTCGTCGAGCTCGGCCCGCTCTTCACCTACGTGCTCGGCGCGATTGGTCTCGCCACCGGCGGGGCGGCCGCGCTGGCAGCCCATTACCGAGGCAATCGGCGACTCCGATTCGTGGAAGAGGTCGAAGCCGGCAAGCGCGCGGGTTTCCGCGTCGACCCGACGAAGGAGGGCAAGGTCCTCGTGCGCGTGACGACCCAGGGAGAGGGGTACCGCGTCGCCGACGTCGAGGAAGAGGTGCTCGCCCTCGACGAGGCCGGCGAGGCGCTCCGGGAGCTGGACGGGCAGCGCGCGCGCGAACCCTGACGCCGCCACGAACGCTGGCAAGCGCTACACGAGCCCAGCAAACTGCTGCGCCTCGACCGAACGAGGCTGACAGGAGGGACAGAAGTACACGACGCGCGCGCGTAGCGTCTGCGTGCTCACGTCGCCCTCGCAGGTCCGACAGCTCCGCCGACCGTAGACGTTCGTGGCCTCCGCGCGCGGCACACGCTCGCGTGGCTTGGCGAGCTCGAGGCCACGGGTGGTGACGATGCGCTTCTCTTCCACGCCGCGACGAAGCAAGCCGACGGCGAGGCGCCACAAGGACTGGACCTTCGCCTCCGGGATCGCAGAGGCGGGCGTCTCGGGATGGATGCCGAGCAAGTGGAGGACCTCGGCGCGGTACACGTTCCCGATTCCACAGATGACGCTCTGGTCGAGGAGCACGGCACCGATCGGCGTCCTGGAGCGCGCGACGTGATCGAAGAAGGGCGCCGAGTCGGCGTCGGCGCGGAGCGGATCGGGGCCGAGCCGCGAGGTGATGGCGCGCATCCCCTTGGGCGTGAGGACGTCACAAGCCGTCGGGCCGATGAGGTCGATAGTCACGGCGTCCCCCTCGAGGCGCATCCGCGTGGTCTCGCGCGGCGGCGGCGGTGGGCTCTTGCGCCGATAGAAGCGCCCGAACAAGCCGAGATGCACGTGCACGATGCGCCGTCTTTCGAACACGAAGAACAGGTGTTTGCCGTATGCCTCGACACGCAGGAGCCTCGCCCGACCGGACTCGTCCACCAGATCGTCGAGCGCGAAGCGCCCCTGCGGGGACGAGACGCGCACGAGCCGACCACCGAGGTCGCGCTGGTGGTCGCGGGCAGCGCGATGGATCGTGTGACCTTCGGGCATGGTGGAACCCGCGGACTGTAGCGCGCCAGAGACGGCGGTCGACGGGAGGATCCGGCCGCACCGGGTCCCGTGCCGGGCGAGCGAGCCCGGCTGCATCAGGACGGCCCCTCCAGCTCCTGGAGCACGCTACTCTCCGATCGTGAAGCGCAGCCTGTCGGCCGTGATCCTGCTCGCGATGACTTCGGGCTGCGGATCACCCGCCGAGCCCGCCCAGGGGGCGGTCGCTGCGACACCGCCCGCGCCCCATCCGACACCAACCGCAACCGAAGCGCCTGCGACGAGCGCATCCGCCGGCGAGCCCGCGGCGCAATCATCAGCCTCCTCCGCCCCGAGCGGACTGCGGCCGCTCAGGCCGTCGGAGGAGGCCGACCGCTGTGGCTACAAAGGCAACCTCATCTGCTGCCTCGGGCCCGAAGGCATCACGCCGCCGCCGAAGCCGCTCTGTTACCCGGCCGACCGGTGACGGCGTAGCGACGCATCGGGCCGCCGCGCCAGCGAGCTCGTGTTTCAGGCTTCCGTGCCTTCCTTCTTCTTGCCTTTGCCCTTCTTGCCTTTGCCCTTGTGGCCAAGCTTGCCGTCGGCCTTCGCCTGCTTCATCTCGGCGAGCGAGACCTTCGCGTCCGCGTTCGCGTCCGCGACCTTGATGCGCGCCCACTTCTTGTCGCCGACCTCGGCCGCGGTGAGGAAGCCGTCGCTGTTCTTGTCGGCCTTCTTGAAGCGAGCCTCGCCGTTGTGCTCGCACTTCCCCTTTTCACCCTTCTCTTCGGCGAACGCGGTCACCGCGAACGTCGCTACGCACGCCGAGATCACGAGCCCAATCAACCCGACACGTTTCGTCGTCCTGTTCATGCTCGTTTCGACGTAGGCGCCCCGACGGCTCCTACCCCGCGCTCGTCGTTTGACAAATCGTCACCCCGCCCGACTCGCCTGATACCCTCCGCCCGATGCGGCGGCTCCGTGTCATCCTCCTGCTCGCGGCGACCTTGGCCGCCGGATGCGGCAAAGAGCCGACCCGGTCTGCCCCTTCCTCGAGCGGCAAGGTCGGTACGATGCCGGTCGACGTCGCGATGCTGGACGCCGAGCCGCCGACCTCGAAGGCGCGCGGTTGCGAGGCGGTCGACACCATCGACCTGCGTCGACCTCTCTCTCGGGAGATGGGCCTGTCTGGCGATCCGCAGCCAGGCGGCTTCGAGAGCGCGCCCGGGTTCTACCGCGTCCAGCAGCCCGAGCGCGTGCCGGAGCCCGGCGTCGCGACGATCGCCGGCCTGCGGCTCGTCATGACGGTCAAGCCTGGCGCACGCGCCGGAGAGCCGCTCTCACTCACCACACGATGGGTGAACGACGGCACGTCGAACATCGTCGCCGTGAGGCCGATCGAGCTGAGCGCGCTCGGAATCCGAGGCCCCGCCTGGCAAGTGCTCGCGAAGGACCGGGCGAGCGGTCGCCTCTACCGCCACGGATACCGGGACACCCGAACCTGCGACGAGCTCGAGCCGATCACGCAACGCGACTACGTCGAGATCGCCCCCGGCGCCCAGCAAGACACGGGCTTCGCCGTGCCGACGGAGAGCGGTGTCTCGCTCCCGAAGGGCAGCTTCGACGTGTTCGTGAGCTACCGCTTCTGTGGCTTCCCGGTGCCCTCCGGGCTGCTCGGCTCGCCCACGCAGCAGAGCGACATTCTGCGGGAGGATGCGACGCAGGGCCGGGCCTCGTCGAACGTCGTGACGATCGACGTGGAGTAGCCGGCCGCCCGGGCGCGCTATCGTCCGATCGGCTCGTAGTCGAATGTCTGCCCGCCGACCGAAGCCTCGACCATCAGCCCGCCGCGCCCCACCACGACCACCAGCATGCCGCCGGTGTCGTAGCCTGCGTTCGCGAGCGCCTGATTCTTCAGCGCGACCGCGCCGACCGATGCTCCGAGCTCGAGGTCGCCAGCCTTGAACTTCTCGATGGAGGCCTCGTCTCGGAAGAAGATGACCTCCGTGAAGCCCTGACCGCCTGCTTGCGCGCCGACGGTCACCTGGTTCAGCTCGGCTCTCCCCACGAGGTTCCCGCGCTCGTAGAGCCAGCCCTCACCTCTCGCGCCGCCGACCACGAGCCCGCCCTTCCCGACGCTCGGAAAGATCGCGTAGCCGTACGCCTCACGGAAGAACTTGCCGATGTTCGGGTCGGCGCGCAGGAGCTCCGACCTCGCGAGAGCCACCTCGTCACGCTCTTCGGTGGTCTGGGGTGATGCCGTCGTCATGTCTTCACCCGCACACGCCGTCAGGAGCACCGGAATGGCGAGCAGGAGTGCCTTGGCGTACATGCAGCGATCGAGAAGCAGGGTCTGTGCCGCCGCGCTGCTTGCAGGAATCAGACGAACAGAAGCAACAGTTCGAGAACCAACGATCGAATTGACGGTTCTCCAGTTCCCGTGCGAGGGTGCGCTGGAGGCTTGTGGGGTCGGAACGAACCGAAGCCGCACCGGGCAGCGGTGCCGAGGCGACGAAGGCGGCCCAACGAGGACGGCGCTGGCTGCCGCCCCGAAGAGCCCTCGCGGCCGTGGCCGCCGTCGCTTTCGGCGTCCTCGCCGGGACGGGGGCGTTCACCTTCCGCTACGCCGAGGGCTTCTCCTACTTCAGCACGGACCCAGCGGCGTGCGTGAACTGCCACATCATGCAGTCGCAATACGCCTCCTGGCAGCGCTCGAGCCACCACGCGCAGGCGGTCTGCATCGACTGCCACTTGCCTCACGACTTCGTCCCGAAGTACATCGCCAAGGCTGAGAACGGCTACCGGCACGGGAAGGAGTTCACCGCGCAGACCTTCGCGGAGCCGATCTTCGTCCAGGAGCGCGGCTCCGAGATCCTCCAGGAGAACTGCGTCCGGTGCCACGGCGCCCTCGTCGCCGAGATGGGGACCTCCCACGGGACCGATGAGCGCAGCGTGCGCTGCGTGCATTGCCATGCCGGAGCCGGGCACGGGGAGCCTGCTCGACTCGGCGGTCGGTACCGCCCCGACGAGCTGACCTGGAGCGAACATTGAACGAGACCGAGCACTCAACACCCCCCAACGCTCCCGCGGAGAAGCCGGCGCCCTTCTGGACACGCCGCTCTGGGCTCGCGACGATCATCATCGTGGTCGCGCTCGCCTCGGCCGCGGTGACGGCGCTGCTCACCGATATCTTCGAGAAGAAGGCGGAGCAACGCCACCCGTGGGTGCGCGTGGTGGAGGTCGGAGAAGACGACACGGATCCTGCCAAGTGGGGCCAGAACTGGCCAGCCCAATACGACGGCTACAAGCGGACGACGCTCGCGACCAAGACGCGCTTCGGCGGGCACGCCGGCAGCGAAGCGCTGCCGGAGGAGAAGATCGAACGCGACCCGTGGATCAGGAAGATGTTCCTCGGCTACGCGTTCTCCCTCGACTACCGCGACCGGCGCGGCCACGCCCACATGCTCGAGGATCAGGAGGCGACGAAGCGCCTCGAGAAGCCGCAGTCCGGCTCCTGCCTCCATTGCCACGCTTCCATCATGCCGGTCTACCGCACGCTGGGGGAAGGCGACGCCATGAAGGGCTTCGAGGAGAGCTTCAAGCTCCCCTACAAGGAGCTGAACGCGAAGCTGCACGAGTCCGGGCACGGGCACCCCGTGAGCTGCGTGGACTGCCACGACCCGAACACGATGGCGCTGCGCGTGACGCGCCCGGGCTTTCTCAACGGCATCCGCGCGTTCGCGGCGTCGGACGCGCCGGCGCCAGCGTTCTCATCAGTCGAGGCCTGGCGAGGCGGGGACCGCAGCAAGCCTTACGACCCCAACGTGGACGCGACGCGGAACGAGCTCCGCTCGTTCGTCTGCGGCCAATGTCACGTCGAGTATTATTGCGGCACGAGCATGGCGCTCACCTTCCCGTGGGGCAAGGGCCTCAGGGCCGACGCCATCGAGTCGTATTGGGACGAAAAGACGTTCCCCGACGGGGGCGCCTTCTACGACTACGAGCACGCAGAGAGCGGGGCGAAGGTCCTCAAGGCTCAGCACCCGGAGTTCGAGATGTGGAGCCAGGGCATCCACGCGCGGAGCGGCGTGTCCTGCTCGGATTGCCACATGCCCTACATGCGCGAAGGGGCCACGAAGGTCAGCGACCATTGGGTCCGCAGCCCGCTGCTCAACGTCAACCGCGCTTGCCAGACGTGTCATCGAGCGAGCGAGACGGAGATGCTCGCGCGGGTCGACGTGATCCAGACGAGGAACTACGAGCTGCTCCAGCGCGGCGGGGCGGCGATCGTGGAGCTGATCGACGCGATCGCGGCTGCCAAGACCGCGGGCGCTCCGGTGGAGGCCCTCGACAAGGCCCGTGCATTGCAGCGCAAGGCGCAGTGGCGGCTCGATTTCGTCTCGTCCGAGAACAGCATGGGGTTCCACGCCCCGCAGGAGGCCGCCAAGCTCCTGGGTGAGGCCGTCGACTTCGCTCGGCAGGGGCAGCTCGCGCTCCCGAGGTGACCCGAACCAGCTGCCTGCTCGGCCTCAGTCCTTCGGAGCGAGGTGCGGGAGCTTCTCGCGCATGCGCTTCTCGAGCGCGACGAAGTCGAAGCGCTCGGGCCGCCCGCCCTCCGGCAGGCAGAAGACGTCGAAGGCGGCGGCGGACGCGCGGTCGGTCTTGGCCTTGTCGAGATCGAGGCGCTTGGCGAGATCCTTCAGGAGGTCGCTCTCGTCGGTCGACTGCACGCCGTCGAGCCGGGCGAGCCAGACCGCGAGTCCGTACGTGAGCAGGCGCTGCCAGTCGGTCATGTCGCCGGGGACGAAGCCCTCGAGCTTCGTCGGCTTGTCGAGCGCCGCTTCGACCTCCGCGAGCTCGGCTCCCGCGACACCGCAGGAAGATGCAGCCTTGAGGAGACCCGCCTTCTCCGAGGCGCGAATGCTGCCGTCGGCCCAGCCGAGCGCAGCGAGAGCGATGAAGGCTTCCTTGGGGAGCGTGATTGCCATGGATCGGCGAGGCTACAGGGGTCCGCGCCTCTGGACAATCGGGGCTACCGATCGGCTGACCGCGGCCGCATGCGCAGCGCCCGACGCTCGATCAGCTCGTAGCAGACGTGGGCGCAGGCGAACGCCGCCACGAGGTTGATCGGAAACGCACAGAGGAATGCCCACGGGGACGGCGCCTCCACGGCGGACTGGCGCAAGAACAGCTGTTGCCAGAGGTAGAGCGAATACGACAGGACACCCACGCGCTCCGCGACGCGGCTCATGAGGAGCCTGCCCACCAGGTCCGACTGGTCGGCGACGACCCTGTCGATGACGACCGCAAACGCGACGTTGCTGAAGCTCACCGCGACCAGGGTCCAGACCGTGGGGCGGGTCTCGAGCAGGTAGGTGAAGAACGCCGGCAAGAGCAGGGCGTAGGTGGCCGCCGATCGGCGGGTGTAGGCGAGGAGCCGATCGAGCAGCTTCGCGAGCGGGCCGATCGATGCGCGCGCGTCGGGGTCGCGCACGTACGCGAGCATGCAGCCCGTCGCGATGCTGTCCGCTACACACGGCGTGGCCTGCCAGACGAGCGCGTCGAGGTGCTCGGGTAGGAACGCGAAGACGGCGTACCGTGCGAGAGGCGATACAAAGCAGGTGAGCAGCGCGACGAAAAAAGGCGCGCGGCGACTCGCGACGGCAAACACGAGCGGCCAGACCAGGTAGTAGTGCTCCTCCACCGAGAGCGACCAGATGTGGGAGACGAGCCAGGCGCGCTCGACGTCGAAGTTCGTCGTGTAGGTGGCCGCGTGCCAGAGGTCGTCGGCCGGCACCGCCACCCAGCCGAGCGCGCGCAGGCCGAGCAGGACCACCAGGTAGACGAAGAACGCGGGGAGGATGCGGAAGGCGCGACGAACGTAGAAGGCGCGGATCGAGATGCCCTCGTGGCGTCGGCCCTCCTCGAGGAGGAGCTTCGTGATCAGAAATCCGGAGATCACGAAGAAGACCCGGACCCCCACCTTCCCCCAGGCGTGGGCGGCGCCGAGAGGGATCTGGCCTCCCCCCAGGACGGCGCTCCCCGCCAGATGCGAGGCCATGACCATGACGATGCTGAGCCCGCGGAGACCGTCGAGGCCGGGGATGCGTCGAGGAGGGGACATGGTGCGCGGGGAGGGCTCCAGCCGGCGATGACAATCGCCAGCTTCACGGTTATACGGCGAAGAGCGACATGACGACCGAACAGATCCTCGCGGAGTACTTCGCGAGCCAGAGCGACAAGGCGAAGGGCTTGGGCGAAACGGACTCGCTGCTCGAGCGAGGCCTCCTCGACTCGATGGCCATCGTGAAGCTCATCTCCTTCCTCGAGGACCGGTTCGGCGTCCAGCTGTCGGACGAAGAGTTCGACCCCGACAACTTCGAGACGTTGAAGGCCATCGGGGCCCTGGTGGAAGCCAAGCGACCGAAGGGCTGACGCCTTGGACTTCGGTCTGAGCGAAGAGCAAGAGGCCTTTCGACGCTCCGTCGCGGACTTCGCGCGCAAGGAGCTGCAGAAGGGCGACGGGGAGGCGGCGGCAGTCCGCCGTCGCGAGAAGTCGGGGGAGCTCTACCGTGAAGGCTGGGACAAGTGCGCCAGCTTCGGAATCATGGGCTTGCCCGTGCCGGAGGCGTACGGCGGGCTCGGCCGCGACATCGTCGACGCGACGATCGCGATGCAGACGCTCGGCCGGCATTGCCTCGACGCCGGCCTGCTCTTCTCGATCAGCTCGCACGTGTTCACCTGCGAGATCCCGCTCCTCCTGTTCGGGAGCGAGGAGCAGAAGCAGAGGTATTTGCCGCGCATGGTCCGCGGCGAGATCATCGGCTGCCACGCGATGACCGAGCCCGGCGCCGGCAGCGACGCCTTCAGCATCTCCACCACCGCGGAGAAGAAGGGCGACCGCTGGGTCCTGCGCGGCGGCAAGACGTTCACGTCGAACGCTCCGGTCGCCGACCTCCTGCTCGTCTTCGCAACGACCGACAAGAAGAAGGGCTGGGCGGGTGTGAGCGGCTTCTTGGTGGACCGAGGGACCCCGGGCCTGTCCGTCGGCAAGCCCCTCGAGAAGATGGGGCTGAAGACCTCCCCGACGGGCGAGGTCACCCTGGAGGACGTGGAGGTCCCGCTCGAGAACGTGCTGGGCCGCGTCGGCCAGGGCTCGGCCATCTTCAACGCCGAGATGGAGTGGGAGCGGAGCTGCCTCTTCGCGATCCACCTCGGCGCCATGCAACGGCAGCTCGACACCTGCGTGGCGTACGCCAAAGACCGCGTGCAGTTCGGCAAGCCGATCGGCAGCTTCCAGGCCGTGGCGCACAAGCTCGCCGACATGCGCCTGAGGATCGAGCTCGCGGAGCTCGCGCTCTACAAAGTGGCCTGGTTGAAGGCGAACAAGAAGCGCGCGCAGATGGAGAGCGCGATCGCGAAGCTCTACGTGAGCGAGGCGTTCGTCCAGAACAGCCTGGACGCCGTGCAGGTGCACGGCGGGTACGGCTACATGACCGAATACGACGTCGAGCGCGATCTCCGCGACGCCATAGGCGGCAAGCTCTACTCGGGGACGAGCGAGATCCAGCGCAACATCATCGCCAGCCTGTTGGGACTGTGACCGCCTTCCTCGTCCATCAGCTGCTCGAAAGGAGCGCCGAGGCCTCGCCGGACGCGACGGCGCTGATCGATCCGAAGGCGCAGCTCACGTACGCGGAGCTCCTCCGCGAGAGCACGCGCGTGGCCACCGCGCTCGCCGACCTGGGCGTCCGCCCCGGCGATCGCGTGGCCCTCACCATGGAGAAGAGCGCCCGGGCGATCGCCGCGGCTTACGGCGTGATGATGCGCGGGGCGGCGTACGTCCCGATCGACCCATCCATGCCACGTGCTCGGGCGGAGCTCATCCTGGCGAGCACGGGCGCGCAGGTCGTCGTCACCACGGCGGACAAGCTGCCCCTGCTCGGAGAGGCGCGCGCGGCCGCGCCGGAGCTGTCGCGGGCGCTCCTGATGAGCGGGCAGCCGAGCGCATCGGATGGCGCGCTCGCCTCCTCCTCGCTGGACACCTACGAGCCCGACGTGCGCGCGCGCGTCGACGTGACCGACGGCTACCTCGCGTACGTGCTCCACACCTCGGGCTCGACCGGGAGGCCGAAGGGCGTGGCCATCACCCACCGCAACTGCCTCGCCTTCGTGGAGCCGGCGGCGAGACGCTTCCAGATCACCGCCGCGGACGTCCTCGCTTGTCAGGCGCCGCTCCACTTCGACCTCTCCGTGTTCGATCTCTTCTGCGCGGCCCTGGCCGGGGCGAGCGTGGTCGTGATGCCCGAGTATTACTCCGCGTTCCCGAAGAAGATGGCGCAGGCCATCGCCCAGCATCGGGTGAGCATCTGGAACTCGGTCGTGAGCGCCATCGCGCTGCTCCTGGACAAAGGTGATCTCGCAAACGCGGCGCGCGAGTCGCTGCGAGCGATCGTCTTCTCCGGCGAGCGGATGCCCATCCCTCTCCTCCGGAGGCTGCGCGACGTCTTGCCCGGTGCGGCGCTCTTCAACGTCTACGGTCAGACCGAAGCGAACTCCTCCTGTGTGCACGAGGTGACCGACATCCCCGCGGACGACGGCGCCGCGCTCCCGCTCGGGGTGCCCATGCCAAACTTCGAGGTCTTCCTCCTCGACGAAAACAGTCGTGTCATGCTCGAGCCCGAGGCGACGGGGGAGCTCTGTGTCGCGGCGGCCACAGTCGCCTCGGGCGGGTACTTCCGGGATCCGGAGCGGTCGGCGCAGAAGTTCGTGGTCGACCCGCGTATCCCCGACAGCAAGCTCCTCGTCTATCGCACCGGCGACGTGGTCCGGCGCGACGCTTCGGGGGCGCTCTACTTCGCGGGGCGCCGCGACGACATGATCAAGACGAGGGGGTTCCGCGTGGAGCTCGGCGAGGTGCAGACGGCGCTCGACAGGGTCCCCGGCATCCTGGAGTCGACGGTCGTCGCCATCCCCCACCCGTCGATCACGAACGAGATCGTGGCCTTCCTCCGACCCGAGCCCGGAGCCTCGCTCGAGGGCGCCCACGTGGCCTCGCTCCTGGCCGCGAGCCTGCCTGGTTACATGGTGCCGGACCCTATCGTTGTCTGCGACGAGCTCCCGCGTACCTCGACGGGCAAGATCGACAAGGCGGCGCTCGTCGCGCGCCTTGTCGCCGACCGGAGCGCCGCGCGATGAGCAAGACGATCATCCGGCCGATGGTCCCGGAGGACCGGCGCGGGTTCATCGACCTGACCGCGCGGCGTCCCGGCTTCGATCGGATCCTGGCGGAGCGCCGCACGGAGGTGATCTGGCACATCGCCTTCGGCAACCCGACCTCGGACGGCGCGCCCACCTACTTCGTCGCGACCGACGGCGACCGGCTGCTCTGTCACATGGGTCGGATGCCGACGTGGTTCTTCGTCGAGGGCCGGCGCCACCTGGCCGCGTTTGCGCACGACCTCTTCGCGCACCCCGACCTGCAAGCGTCCGGCGCCGGCTTCTTCGTGACCATGAAGCTCTACAAGACGGTGGAGGACACCTGCCGGAGCTTCTGCGGTCTTTTATGGACGAACGACATCAACATCAAGCTGCAGCAAGCTCGGAAATACGATCAGCTCTGGGTCCGACGTTGGGTGCGCCCGCTCGACGCCGACCGGCTGATCCGCGACAAGCTCCGCGTCTTGCCCGCGCCCGCGAAGGCCATCGCCTGCGCCGGCGGTCGGCTCGCGATCGGGCTCGGTGATCTCGCGCTGCGCTCGGTCCGCAGCGGCGCGAGGACCGAGGTCGTCTTCCACGCCGACGAGCGCTTCGACGCCTTCGCGGAGGAGGTCGGCCCGCGGCTCGGGACGGCGCCGGTGAAGGACCGCGCCTACGTCGACTGGCGGTACCTCAGCTGGCCGCACCTCCGCGCTCGCGTCATCGTGGTGCCCGACGGTCCGCGCAAGATCCGCGGCTTCGCGGTGCTCCGCGAGCCGGAAGCCGACGACGAGCCTGGTCGGATCCTCGATCTGATGGCGGCGCCCGAGGACGACGCCGCCTTCCACGGGCTCATCGCCGAGGCGCTCCGCCACTATCGTGCGCGCCGCGTGCCGATCGTGGAGACCATGGCCACGTCTCCGCCGCTGATCGGCGCGCTCTCCCGGTTCTTCTTCGTCCAGCGCCTGCCCGACAAGCCGCTTTTCTTCCTGAACGGCAACAAATACGAGCACCCCGAGCACCTGCGGCGCCTCGAGACCTGGCACCACTCGTTCGGTGACTCCGAAGGCGGAGAGGTGCCGTGACGCGCGCGCGGATCGTCGCCGCCGCCTTCACCGTCGCGCTGCTCCTCCTCCCCACTCTCGTCGTCGGTGTGCCGCCGCTCTCCGACTACGTGAACCACATCGCGCGGGCCCACGTCCTCGCGCACCTCGGAGACAGCGAAGCGTATCGCGCGGCGTACGCTTCGGCGTGGGGGCCCTACCCCAACCTGGCCTTCGATCTGGTCGCGGTTCCGCTCACCAAGGTCGCGTCCGCGGAGCTCGCGGGCCGCGTGTTCCTCGCGCTCACCGTGCTCGTGTTTTCGGCCGGCTGTCACGCCCTGGGCAAGGCGGCGCTGGGGAGGCTCTCATGGCGCGCGACCGCGGCGTGTTTCTTCGTCATGTGCGAGCCGTTCCTCCTCGGCTACGCGAGCTTCACCTTCGGTGTCGGCCTCGCGCTCCTCGCGACGGCCGCCTTGCTCCGCGCCCACCAGACCAGGCGAACCGCCTGGCTCGGCGTCGCCGCAGGGCTCGGGCTCCTCGTCGCGATCTCCCACGCCGCCGCGATCGTGACCTTCGGCATCGTCGCCGCGAGCTTCGCGCTCGCCCGTCTGCTCGAGGGAGCAGGTCCGCGCGTAGCGCTCCGCGATCTCGCGGCCGCAGCGCCGGGAGGGGGCTACTTCCTCCTCTGGCTCCTGGTCTACGCCGACCGCTCCAACGACAAATCCTGGGCCTCGCCCGGAACGTCTGTGCGCATGCTCGCGACCAGCATCCTGCCGAGCTACGAGCCGCGCGCCGACCTGCCCATCCTCGCGGCCCTCATGATCGCCGCGGCGGTGTGGGTCGTCCTCGCGCGCCCGGTGAAGCTCGACCGGCCGCTGTCGATCGCGGCAGCGCTCTGCGCTGTGGCGGTGTTCGTCGCCCCTTCGGACTTTGCGGGCAGCTACGAGGCGAACGGTCGGTACGCGCTCGGGGCCTGGGTCTTCGCGCTCTTCTCCCCGCGCGCGAAGGAGCTGCCGGTCCTGCGTGCGGCCCCGGTCGTCGCACTGGCATTTGCCGCGTTGCTCGGGAGGCAGCTGCTCGTGACGCGGAGCTGGCTCGAGCTCGGCCGTGAGCTCGGCGAGCAGCGGGCGCTCTTGCGACACATCGCCGACCGAGACGTGGTGGCCAACGTGACCTTCCTGGATCCGAGGGCTCCGCGGTCCACCAGGCTGCGTCAGCTCGCGCTGCTGCACGCGCCCGCCCTCGCCGCGATCGACCGGCAAGCGGTGGTGCCGACGCTCTACGCCATTCGTGGCGTGCAGCCCCTCGCGCACACGACGCCGCGCTACGCGGCGCACCGGTTCAAGACCGGCGAGCTCGACTCGGTGGACACCACGCGGCTGCGCGCAGAGGCGGACGTCGTGTGGCTGTGCCGGGCCCCCGAGCCGCTGCTCGCGAAGCTCCAGCCAGTCGAGGAGCTAGGACGGTCGGGAGACTGCGTGCTCGTCCGCATCCGGTGACGACGTCGACGCGTCCAGGCGCGCATCGAGCTTCTCGAGAATGCTCACGAGACGGCTCTCGTCGTGCGCCAGGTCCCGCTGCATCTGACGACTATCCGTGCGGATGAGCTCGTCGTCTACGCGTTTGATGTGGCGCTCCAGGTGGAGCTGGAGCAAGCGCGCTTCTTCATCGCTCAAGTCGAGCACCATGCCGTCCTCGCTTTCGACCCTGACGAGTCCCCTGGAGCCAACGTTTTCCTCTGCGTGAAGCTCCGTTCCACGGGACGAAGCGAGGGTCGTACCAGGCGTCACGGACGCGTCTCGACCCACGGCCGCGCGACGATCCTGGTCGCCTCGGGACGCTCGGAGGCCCAGCGAATGGCCGTCTCCAGGGCGCCGTAGGAGAACCCTCGGACACGGGGGCCGCGGGCGACCCTCTCGAGCCAGGGTGCGAGCGTGGCGATCTTGCTGTCCGTGGCGATCGCGAGGCGCCTGATCTTGGCCCTGTGTGCGAGCACGAACCGGATGTGGCCGAGCAGCCCGGCCACGTTCTGCCAGCCGGGGAAGCGGCGGGTGTGCACCTCGAGCCCGGTGAGCTGCCCTTGCGAGTCGACGACTGCGTCGACCGTTCGCGCGACCTCTTCGAAGTCCTGGACGCGCAGCGGCTTCTCCACCGACACGACGACCACCCCGGGGTCCGTCAGGAGCCGGTGCGTGACAGCGGCTTCTTCCGGCAAAGCCGAGAGCCAGGTGACGGCAGCCTCGCGCTCCGAGCTGGAGAAGACGCGGAGCGGATAGGGCACGAAGAAGCCGAATCGGCGGGACGAGCGCCGGACGAACGGCAGGTCGCTCACGACCGCGCAGCCTTCGACCAGCGGGACCGACGAGAGGCCCACCCGCGTATCCGCGAGCGCGCCCATCAACGTGAAGCCCTGGAACGCCGGGCTCATCTCGTGAGAAGCCGGAGCTTCTTCTGGCTACGCCTCGCCTCATCCAGCATGGCGTCCATGACAGACGGGTAATCCTGTCGCGAGACCTTTCCGCTCGCCCGGACGCCGTCCACCCCTCGAGGAAGGTCTTCGATCCGCTCCAACATGGCGCACCTCTGCCGGTCGGCATGCATCGGGCCTGCCAGAGCCGCGCGTGCCGCGGGCCTTACCGCGCCCGCCTCGGAGCGGATGCTCAGAGAGCTTTACGCCGCACCCGCCGCCGTCCAATGTCGCCCCATGAAGCGACTGACCGATCTCATCGGCAACACCCCGATGGTGGAGCTGTCACGTCTTTGCGACAAACCCGGCGTGCGCCTGTTCGCCAAGCTCGAGGGACACAACCCGGGCGGGAGCGTGAAGGACCGCCCGGCGCTCAGCATGATCGAGGGCGCGGAGGCCCGCGGGGAGCTCTCGCGCAGCGTGCGCATCATCGAGCCCACGAGCGGGAACACCGGGATCGCGCTCGCCATGATCGCGTGCGCCAAGGGCTACGATCTCGAGCTCGTGATGCCCGCGGGCTCCACCGCCGAGCGAGTGCACACCATGCGTGCGTTCGGAGCGAAGGTCACGCTCACGCCCGACGACGTCGGGATGGAGGGGGCGATCGACTACGCCCGCGCGGAGGTCCAGAAGGGCAACGCGATCATGCTCGACCAGTTCGCGAACCCGGACAACTGGCGCGCCCACTACCGAACCACCGGACCGGAGATCTGGCGCGACACCGACGGGACGGTGACGCATTTCGTCTCGTCGATGGGGACGACCGGCACGATCATGGGGACGAGCCGCTTCTTGAAGGAGAAGAGCCCGAGCGTCACGATCGTGGGCGTCCAGCCGACGGACGGCTCCCGCATCCCCGGAATCCGGCGCTGGCCGGCGGCTTACCTGCCCAAGATCTTCGAGCCCGAGCGCGTCGACCGCGTGGTCGACGTGTCGCAACACGACTCGGAGGAGATGGCGCGCCGCCTCGCGCGCGAAGAGGGGGTGTTTGCGGGCGTCTCGAGCGGCGGCGCCGTCTGCGCCGCGCTGGAGGTCGCCAAGACCACTGACAATGCTGTCATGGTCGTCATCATCTGTGATCGCGGAGACCGCTACCTGTCGAGCGGGCTCTTCGCCCCCGGAGGATCGAAATGACGAAGGTAACGCTCACGCAGATCGGCCCTGGCGCGCGCTTCGAGGCAAAAAACGAGGCCGGCGGCACGCTCCGCCTGGAAGGCACGCCCGAGATGGGCGGGACCGGCGAGGCCCTGCGGCCGATGGAGGCGTTGCTTGCATCGCTCGCCGGGTGCAGCGGCATCGACGTGGTGAAGATCCTGAGCCAGCAGAAGGAGCCGCTCACGGGACTGGTCATCCGCGTGGACGGCAAGCGCGCCGACGCGATCCCCGCCGTCTTCACCGACATCCACGTGGTGTACGAGATCCACGGTCCGGTCGCGGAGAACAAGGCGCGCCGCGCGGTCGCGCTCTCTGCGGAGAAATACTGCTCGGTGTCGAAGATGCTGGAGCCGACGGTGAAGCTCACCCACGAGGTCGTGTTGCTCCCCGAAGGCCCCGCGAAGTGAGGGCGCCCGGCGGCTCTACCCCATCCGGTTGAACCGTGGGATCCTCACGGCTCCGGGGAAGGACGAGCGCCGTGACGACGAAAGGACACGTACAGGTCAACGACGAGTCCTTGCGCGACGGGCTGCAGAGCCCGTCGGTCCACGACCCGAGCCCGGACGAGAAGCTCGCGCTCCTGCACGCGATGAGCGCGATCGGCGTCGACGTCGCCTCGGTCGGGCTCCCGGCCGCGTCCGCGCGCGCCGTCGCGGACGCCGCGGCGCTCGTGAAGGAGATGTCGGACGCTCGCTTGCGGGTCCGCCCGACCGCGGCCGCAAGAACCACCGAGGCGGACGTCGGCGCGGTCGCCGAGGTCAGCCAGCGCGCCGGTGCGAGCGTCGAGGTCTACGCCTTCATCGGCAGCTCCCCGATACGCCATTACGTCGAGGGCTGGGATCTGGCGTTCCTCAGGAAACGCGTGACCGGCGCCGCGGAGGCCGCCCGCAAGGCCGGGCTCCCGTTCTGCTTGGTGACGGAGGACACGACGCGGGCGCACCCAACCAGCCTCACGGCGTTGTGGGACGCAGCGATCGACTCGGGCGCGTCCCGGCTTTGCCTCTGTGACACGGTCGGCCACGCCGATCCGTTCGGGGTCGAGGCGCTCGTGGCCTTCGTGAAGAGCTACCTCGCTGGCCGCGGCGCGTCCCACGTGAAGCTCGACTGGCACGGCCACGAAGACCGGGGCCTCGGGCTCGCCAACGCGCTCCAGGCCGCGAGCGTCGGCGTGGAGCGGATCCACGGGACCGCGATGGGCGTCGGGGAGCGCGTGGGCAACGTCGCGATGGAGTCGCTCCTCTACAACCTGGGCAAGATCGGGGAACGGCCGCCCGTTCCGCTGCAGGCGCTCCGCCGCTACACCGATATCGCGGCGCGCGCGATGCGGTGGTCGGTGAGCCCGGGGGCCCCGCTCGTCGGAGAGCTCTCGCGCGGGATCGACGCCCTGCGCGAGGTCCCCTGCGTGCTCGGCGAGCAGGTTCCGCCCATCCCCGCGAGCACCTCCGACGCCGCGCGGGACGCCACACAGGAGGAGGGCTTTGTCCCGATCCGGCTCCGGGTGAACGACGACCCCGTCGAGACCTTCGTCCGGCCGAGCCGCACGCTCCTCGAGCTGTTGCGCTACGACCTCGATCTCGTGGGCACGCGTCAGGGCTGCGACAAAGGCGACTGCGGCGCCTGTACGGTGTTGATCGACGGGCAGCCCCACCTCGCCTGCCTCACGCTCGCCGCCCATTGCGACGAGCGCGAGGTCTCCACGGTCGAGTCGTTGCGCGGCCCGCCCGCCCTCGACCCGCTGCTCGATGCCTTCGATCGATGCGGCGCGGGGCAGTGTGGCTTCTGCACCCCGGGAATGCTGATGACCGCGACAGCCCTCCTGCACCGCGACCCCGAGCCGTCTCGAGAAGCCGTGAGGCGCTCGATCTCGGGCAACCTCTGCCGGTGCACCGGTTACGGCGCCATCGTGACGGCGATCGAGCTCGCGGCGAAGATCAAGCGGGGTGCCGAGCCCGCGGGCGTCGACCTCCCGGGGCGTCACGTGCCTCCGCCGCTGGCGTCGGCGAAGGAGAAGGCGACATGAGCGAACGAGACCCGAAGCAGCCCGGCCTCGTCGGCCGCCGTGGCCGCCGCGGCGACCTCGTCCGGAAGGTGCGCGGAGAGGTCCGCTACACGGACGACATCAAGCTCCCGCGCATGCTCCATGCCCGGCTGCTCCGCTGCCCCCATCCCCACGCGCGCATCGTCTCGATCGATGCGTCGCGCGCGCTCGACGAAGAAAGCGTCGTCGCGGTCATCACGGGCCGGGACATGCCCCGGCGCTACGGCATCATTCCGTGGACGCCCGACGAATACCCCCTCGCGCTCGACACCGCCCGCTTCATCGGGGACGCCGTCGCGGCCGTAGCCGCGCTGGACGAGCGCACCGCGGACCTGGCCACGCGGCTCATCGACGTCGAATACGACGTGCTGCCATCCGTCCTCGGTCTGGACGACGCCGAGCGGCGTCCCGAGGTCGGCCTCGGCGCGAAGGGCACCGACAACATCAGCAAGACGGTCGACCTCGCCTTCGGTGACGTCGAGGGCGCGCTCGCAGGAAGCGACCTCGTGCTCGAAGGCGACTACTACTTCGAAGGGACCGCACACGCGCCGATCGAGCCCCACTGTGCGATCGGCCAATACGACGGCGACGGCCTCTTGACGGTGTGGTCGACCACGCAGGTGCCCCATTACCTCCACCGGGAGCTCTCGCGTGTCCTGGCCATCTCGCCGGCGCGAATTCGTGTCATCCAGCCGCCGGTGGGCGGCGCCTTCGGCGGCAAGAGCGAGCCCTTTTCACTCGAGTTCGCGGCGGCCAAGCTGGCGATGGTGACCGGGCGGCCGGTCAAGATCCTCTACACGCGCGAGGAGGAGTTCTATGCCCACCGCGGTCGTCACCCCATGGCGATGCGCTACGTGGTGGGCGCCAAGAGCGACGGAACGCTCACCGCGGTGGACGCCAAGACCCGGATCGACGGCGGGGCGTATTCGTCCTTCGGGCTCGTCACCACCTACTACTCGGGCCAGCTCCTCACGCTCCCGAGCTTCGCTCCCAACTATCGCTTCTCCTCGACGCGTTATTTCACCAACAAACCTCCGTGTGGGCCCAAGCGGGGGCACGGCAGCGTGCAGCCGCGCTTCGCCTTCGAATCGATGCTCGATCGCATCGCGGTCCGGTTGGGGGTGGACCCCATCGAGCTCCGGCGAAAAAACGCGGTCGTCGAAGGACAGACCGTCAATGGCTTCCGGGTCACGTCGAACGGCTACCTCGAGTGCCTGGCCCGCGTGGAAGAGGCGTCCGGCTGGAAGACCCGTCGCGGCAAGCTCGGCTTCGGCCGCGGCCTGGGTATCGCGTCGAGCGCCTACATCTCCGGGACCAACTACCCGATCTACCCGAACGAGATGCCGCAGAGCGCCGTGCAGCTCAAGGTCGATCGATCCGGCGTCGTCACCGTCTTCAACGGCGCGAGCGAGATCGGCCAAGGCACGGACACGTTGCTCGCGACGCTCGTGGCCGATGAGCTCGGGCTGGACCTCGGCGCCGTTCGCGTCGTCTCCGCCGACACGGACCTGTGTCCGGTCGACCTGGGCGCGTATTCGTCACGCGGCACCTTCATGAACGGGAACGCCGCGCTGGCCGCGGCGCGGCAGATCAAGGAGAAGCTCACGGCCGCCGTCGCCGACAAGCTGGGCGTCCACCCGAAAGACGTATTCGTCACGCGCGGCGCGCTTTGCGCCGTCGGCCGCGAAGCGGACGCCATCGCCGTGACCGAGGCCATTCAGCTGGCCGAGGCTCGCTTCGGCACCCTCGGGGCAACCGGCTGGTACAAGTCGCCGCCGAAGCTGGGCGGGGACTATCGCGGCGGGACGATCGGCGCCTCCCCCGCCTACTCGTTCACGGCACACGTCGCGGAGGTCGAGGTGGATCCCCGGACGGGCGTGGTGAACGTCGTCAAGGTCTGGTGCGCCCACGACTGCGGCCGCGCCCTCTGCCCCACCCTGGTCGACGGGCAGATCGAGGGCAGCGTCTACATGGGCGTAGCCGAGGCGCTCCTCGAGGAGCACGTCATCGACGAGCGCGGCCTGCACCGTGGCCCCAGCCTGCTCGACTACCGAATCCCGACCAGCCTGGACGTCCCCGACATCGTGTCGATCCTCGTGGAGTCACACGACCCGGAGGGCCCGCTGGGCGCAAAGGAGGCCGGCGAGGGTCCGCTGCATTCGAGCATCCCCGCCGTCGCCAACGCCATCTGCGACGCGGTCGGCATCCGGCTGCATCGGCTGCCGTTCTCTCCTGGCCGGGTGCTTTCGGCGCTCCGGCGGAGAGAGGCCGCGCACGGCGGCGTCGCAGCGGAGGAGGAATAGACATGCTCCCGCTCCCGGCGTTCAAGCTCCACCAGCCGCGCACGTTGCCCGAGGCGGTCTCGATGCTCCATCGCTTCGGCCCTGACGCGCGCGTCATCGCGGGCGGGACCGATCTCGTGCCCAACCTCAAACACGGGCTCCTGGCGCCGCGAGCGCTCGTATCGCTGCAACACGTCGAGGCGCTGCGGGGCATCGCCCAGTCGGAAGCGGCGCTCGTCATCGGCGCCATGACCAGCCTGGACGAGATCGCCTCGGATCCTCGGGTCCTCGAGGCGGCGCCGGCGCTCGCGCATGCCGCCGACGCCGTCGGCGGGCCACACCACCGCCGAATGGGGACGCTCGGCGGCAACCTCTGCCTCGACACCCGATGCCGCTATTACAACCAGACGTACTTCTGGCGCGCCGCCCTCGGCTTCTGCCTCAAGAAAGACGGCACCGTCTGCCACGTGGTCGCCGGCGGACAGAAATGCGTCGCCGCGGCCTCGAACGACACCGCACCCGCGCTCATCGCGCTCGAGGCCACGATCGAGCTCGAGAGCGTCCGCGGCCGGCGGCTCGTCGAGGCGAAGAGCTTCTACACGGCGGACGGGATCCGCAACACCATCCTCGAGGCCGACGAGATCGTCGCGCGCGTGAGCGTTCCGCTGGTCTCGGGGCGCCGCAGCGCGTTCGACAAGGTGCGGCGCCGGAACGCCATCGACTTTCCCCTCCTGTCGGTGGCGGCGCGCGCCGATTACGAAGCGAGCGCCATGACGTCGGTGGACGTCGTGGTCTCCGCGCTCGCCGCTCGTCCGCGCCGGCTCGCGGCGGCTCAGAAGCTGCACCCCGGGGTGTCCGCCGCCGAGGCGAGCGCCGCGCTCGTGCAGGCCTCGAAGCGCGAGTGCAAGCCGCTCGAGAACATCGAGGGAGACGCGGAGTGGCGCCACGACATGGTCCCTGTCGTCGTGGAGCGAGTGCTTTCCCGCGTCCTCCGCTTCGGGTAACGGTCACGCCAAGGTGCAGAGGGCTGGGCTCTTCCTCGTCGCGGTGACCTTCGCTTTCGTCTCGCTCATCCTCCTCGGGCAGGCGCTCGACGCGACGGTGCTCCGCCTCCCCGGGCTCGTCTACCTCCTCGCGGCCTGCGACCCGCCGGCGATCCTGGGCGCCTGGCTCGCCACGATCGGGTCGGCTCGCGCCGGCGCCGCGCCGATCGCGCGCGGCGCGCTCGCCGTGGCGGCGCTCTCGCTCACGCTCGTCGGCGCGGTGGTGGTGGGTGATGTCGTGCTCGGCCGGATCGCGCCGGGCAGCGCGCTCGCCGCGACGCTCGGATCGAAGCCGGGCTGGCTCGCGGCGGACGCCGGCACGGTCCTCGCGCTCGGCGCGCTGGCGCTCGGCTCGGCGCGGATCTGCCGCGCGGTCGGCGAGCCGCTCTCCGCGGCGTTGCTCGGCGTGGTCGGGCTGACGCTCGCGACCCGCACCCTGGCTGGCGTGTGGGGCCACTTCGCGACGGTGCCGTGGCCATTCCGGGTGGCCGAAGCGGTCCTCTTCGCGGCGGTGGCGCTCGCCTGTCGCGCTGCCTCGAGTTGTCTTGGTCGCCTCACCGTGCGACCGTAGCGTCGTGCCTAGATCGCTTCTTTCGTTGGTGCTCCTCGTACCGGGCGCCCTCGCTTCCACCACGTTGCCGGCCTGCGGGGACGACGAGTCCACGACCGACGGCACGACCACATCCTCCACCGGTCAGGGAGGCGCCGGGACGACCTCCGGCTCGGAGACGACCGTCGGAGCGACGACGACGTCCGGGATGACCAGCTCCTCGGGGTCGCAAAGCACGAGCTCGAGCACGTCCACGAGCGGAGCGGGCGGCTGCTACGCGACCTTCGACGGGACGGACGACGTGCTCGTGGCGCCGGTGGGAGCGGAGGTGGGCTTGACCGACGGCTTCTCGATCGGGGCCTTCATCGATCCGCAGCCGCTCGCCGATGGTGGAACGGCGTTTCTGGCCGGCCGACACGCCGACGGCAACTCCAACGGCTTCTACCTCGCGATGGTGAACCAGGGCGGCACGTATCGCGCGCGCCTCATCGTCTTCACGCCCTCCGGGACGTGCACCGCGGACGGCGACCTCGCCGGGCCGGGGACGTGGCAACACGTGCTCGGGAGCTTCTCCGTCCCCGACATGCGCGTCTTCGTCGACGGCCAGCTCGCTGGCGAGGCCGAATGTATGGCCGCGACGACGATCGACTCCGCGAGCGTCTTCACCGTCGGCCGATCCCAGACCGGCGTGTTCCCCTTCGCGGGCTCCATCGACGACGTCGCTTATTATGCCCAGCCATTCGGGAGCGGCTTCGATCCCGCGCAGCTCGGCTGCGGGTCCAGCGCCGCGCTGCGCTATTCATTCGATACGACGGCGGTGGGCAGGCAATCGACCGTCCCCGAAGACTGCGGGACGAGCGCCGACGCGCAGGTCGGCTCGGCGAGCGGCCCCGACGGCGCGGACCCCCAGTTCAACTGCCCATGAGCGCCACCCCGCTGCCCTCGCTCCGCGCCGATCTGCTGCTCGTCCACGCGCCGGCCGTGTTCGATTTTCGCAAGCGGCGCGACATGTACTTCCCCTTCCTCGGAACGAGCGGAGACGTGCCGATCACGCCGCTCTACGAGTACTTCCCGGTCGGCTTCAAGACGCTCCAGCGGTTCCTCGGCGAGCGCGGCCACGACGTCCGCATCCTCAACCTCGCGTCGCTGTTCGTCCGCTATCCACACCTCGACGCGGACAGCGTGCTCCGCGCGCTCGACGCGCCCATCGTGGGCATCGATCTGCATTGGATGATCCACGTCCAGGGTGCCCTCGATATCGCGCGCCGGCTCAAGGCCGTCCGGCCGGACGTGAAGGTCTTGCTCGGCGGGATCTCCGCGACCTATTACGCGGAGGAGCTGGTTCGTTATCCGTTCGTCGACTGGGTCATGGGCGGCTACGACACGCACGTGCCGATGGCGGAGCTGCTCGACCGCTTCCGACGCGGGGAGTCGGTCGAGGGGATCCCCAATCTCTTCTACAAGGACGACTCGGGCACCCCCCGCAAGACCGGCCTCACGTACCTGCCCAACACCTTCGCCTGCGGCATCGACTGGTCCACGCAGCCCGTCGCACCGAAGACGAAGGGGCTACCGATCCGCGAGCTGCTCTCGACGCAAAACGCCGGCTGCGCCTACAACTGCCCTTGGTGCGGCGGGTCGCGCGACGCGTTCCGGCGGATCTTCGGGCGCAAGAAGGCGATGGCTCGCAAGCCACAAGAAGAGATCCGCTACGAGCTGGAGACGATCAAGCGGCTCGAGAACGCGTCCTCGTACCATTTCTATTCGGTGGGCTCGTACAACGAGAGCCCGAGCGGCCTCACGCATTTCCTCGATCGGATCGCGGAGACCTCGCTGAAGAGCATCAGCTTCGAGCAGTTCCACCTCACGCCGGATGAAACGCTGCAGCAGATGGCGCGGCTGGGCTCCCGGGTCTCGATCACGCTCTCGCCCGAGAGCCACGACCCACGCATCGCCACGCTCTCCGGCCGTGGCGTTTACTCCAACGAGGAGATGGAGTCCTGGATCGAGCGCGCGTTGGGCTATGGCATCCACTCCATCGACGTCTGGTACTTCGTCGGCATGCCCGAGCAGACGCGCGAGAGCGCGATGGATACCGTGGTCTATTGCGAGCGGCTCCTCGAGCGGTTCAAGGGCAAGAACGTCAACCCGATGATCTGCCCGATGGTCCCGTTCCTCGACCCGGCGTCGAACATCTTCGAGTCGCCCGAACGATATGGGTACAAGGTCTTCTTCCGCACGGCGGAGGAGCACCGGCGCGGGATGGAGCGAGCGTCGCTGGTCAACCGGATGAACTACGAGACCAAGTGGCTCCCGCGGCAGGAGCTCATCGAGACCGGCTACCTCTCGATTCGACGCCTGATGGAGGCGAAGGCGGCGGCGGGTATGTTGCCGGGCTCTGCCGTCCGCCGCTACAACGAGCGAATCGACGACGCGCTGGCTTTCGGCCGGGAGGTCTTCGCCGCCGACTCGCTGACCGATCCCCGGGAGCGCGAGCGCGCCCTCGACGGGCTCGGCGACGAGATCGCCCGGCGCAACGAGATGGTGCTCTTCGCCGGCGTGGCCAACCAGGCCATGCCCATCAACCGGCAGGTCGGCGGTCGCTGGTTCGACGAGCTGGGTTGGGACCCGGCGGTGCTCGACGACGTCGCATCGGGCTGAGCCGGACGCTCAGCCCAGGTGCGGGCGAACGAACGGCTCCCAGAGGTTACCGAAGAAGAACTCGCCGAACTTCGCGAGGGCATCGATCGAGTCCTCGATTCTCGGCGAGCGATAGGCACGCATGCTCGCCAGCTGGTCGAAGAGCGCCTTGCCTTCGATCCGCAGGACGCCCTGCGCGACGACGTCCCCCCCCGGGGCCCAGCCGCTCCGGATCGTGACGTAGAGCGTGGTGGCGTCGGCGAACGAGTCGTAGCCCGCGTCGTCGTGGATACGCTTTTCGCCTTCGAGCGTCAGCGCCTCCCCTTCTTCACCCCGGAACGTGAGGCGGTACTTCGTGAGCTTGGTGTTGGGGCTCGTGTCGTCCACGAGCAGGTTGAAGCGCCCTGTTTCGACCTGGTGTTTCTGGCCCCATTCGACGTGTCCCTCCGCGGGGGCCTCGTGGGCGGGGTCCTGGAGGAACGCGTCCAGCGCGTCCACCACGATCGTCAGCCGGAACGAGAGGCTCTCCTTGAGCGGGTGGGCGCCGGCACCGCTGCCGCGGCGCTCCCGATCGGCCTCGAGGAACTGCTCCTGGTCGACCAGCTCGGTGAGCGACCGATCGATCCAGCCGCTCATTTCCTCGGTGAAGCCGATCCCGATGGGTGGGCTCGGAATGGGGGGCGGAGGAACGGGCCTCGGGCACGGGGGCGCGTGCTCGAAGCCGGCCTCGGCCGCGATGCGTTCGGCGAGGGCGGTGATGGTGAGGAGGGGATTCACCCGCAAGCTGCTCGGGACGATCGCGCCGTCTGCCACGAACAGCCACGGGTGGAGCTCGCCGTGCTCGTCGAACACGCGCCCGAGGTGATCGACCGCGCCCGCTCCGGCGTCGTCCCCCATGGGCAGCCCACCGAGCGGGTGGACGGTCATCGGCGGGCCACCGAAGGCGCGCCACGGGTTGGGGTTGGGCACCCAGGTCCCGCCGAGGTCCGCCACCAGCGCGCGCATCTCTTTGTCCATCTCCGCGAAGATCCGCTTCTCGGGGAGCGCTCCCCACACGACCCGCGGGTTCTCGTCCGCGTCGAGAATGACGCGACCGTCCGCATCATCGTCGCCCATGGCGAGCATGAGCATGGTGTGCGCCAGCGCCCCGTCATCGCTCACGCCGAGCTGATCGCGGAGGATACGCGCGAGCTCCTTCGCCTTGTCCACCACCCCGGTGTCGGTGTCCTCCCCGCGAAGGAGCGCTGCGGCGGGCAAGAAGGCGCGTGTCGGGAAGAGGAGCGGCCGCGGCACGGCTCCCTCCTCGAGCAAGAAGGTCCGTCCGAGGTGGTCCTTGTGTCGGGTCAGGCTCGCGATCGTGGGGCCGACGTCCGGCTTGCCGTGACCACACCCGTCGCGACCGATGGCGCCCACACGCACGTCGCAGTTGTAGCCGTAGCCCGCGCGATCCGCGTTGCCTCCGAAATGGTGGCCGACCCGGTCGCCCACGGAGAGCCCGCGCGCGCGAGACCGCAGCAGGATGCCGGTGGAGCCGAGCGAGCCAGCGGCGAGCACCACGACCGACGCGAGCACCACCCGCTCCTCGGGAGGGCCGCCACCTTCGGGGAAGGAGCGCGTGTGGACCTGCCAGCCGCCGGCGGGGTTCGGCAGGACGAAGCGCACCTCCGTCTGGGTCACGATGTCGACGGAGCGGCGCGCCGCACCGGCCTTCTTGGCCTCCAAGAGGTAGCTCGTCGTGAGCGCGCCCTTTGCGCCCTCTCCGCAGCCGATGATGCAGTTGCCACATTGCGTGCAGGTGCCCGGCTCGGGGCTGTTGCGGTCCTGGGGGAAACGAATGGTGAGCGGCGTGAGCTCCAGCTCGAGCCCTCGCTTCTTGGCCGAGATCTCTCGCGCGCGGATCTTGGGGAGGGCCGAGGCGTCGGGCACACATACCGGCCGGAGCTCACCTTCGGCGGCCGTGTAATAGGGGGCGAGCACGGCGGCGCCCTTCCCTCGCAACGCCGTCGGCCACCTCTGCGATTCGAACGCCTCCGCCTCGGCGCGAAGCGCCACGTTGCCATTGATGAGCGAGGTGCCCCCGAGACCCGAGGCCGAGAGGACGTCGACGTCGGTCCCGGCGCGGTAGTCGAAGAGGCCGAGCGGGTTGTCCCCGTTCATCAGCTCGCGGGCCGCGCCGAGCAGCGACGACGGCAAGTTGCCGTTTTGCCACTCTCGCCCGCGCTCGATGAGCCCAACCCCGAGCCCCTTCTGCGCGAGCCGCGCGGCGAGCACGCTGCCGCCGTAGCCCGAGCCCACGACCACGACCTGATAGCTCGGCCCCGGTTCCGTCCGATCCGAAAGCCCACTCATCGCGAGGCGTCCCCCATGAGGGAACACGATAGCTCAGTCGAGCAACGCCAGCAGATCCTCTTTCGTGATCCCGGCCGCCGCCCCGCCACCTTCTCCCACAGCTGCGGCAGCGAGCGCGCGCTTCTTCTCCTGGAGCGCGAGGATCCGCTCCTCGACCGTGTCCTTCGCGACGAGGCGGAACACCATGACGGGTTTGTCCTGACCGATGCGGTGCGCGCGATCGGCCGCTTGTTCCTCGACGGCGGGGTTCCACCAAGGGTCCAGCAAGAAGACATGGTCGGCCGCGGTGAGGTTCAAGCCGGTGCCGCCGGCCTTGAGGGAGAGGAGCAGCACCGGGGGACCGCTCTGGCTCTGGAACGCTTCGGTGACGGCGCCCCGATCGCGCGTGGAGCCGTCGAGGCGGAGATGAGAGAGCCCAGCCTTTTCGAGGTGCGGCTCGATCCTGTCGAGGAGCGACGTCCACTGCGAGAACACGAGCGCGCGGTGGCCGTCGGCCGCGAGCTCCTCGAGCGAGGCGAGCAGGCGCTCGACCTTGGCGCTCGTGTCCGCTTCCTGGCCCGGCAAGAGGCCCGTGTGACAGGACGCCTGACGGAGCCGGAGCAGCGCCTCGAGCGCGGCGAGCACGCCGCCCCCTTCGGCGAGCCGCTCCACCACCTCTTTTTTCGTCGCCGCGCGGACCGCGTCGTACGTCGCGCGCTCGGCCTCCGAGAGCTCGCAGTAGAGGACCGACTCGGTCCGAGGCGGCAGGTCCTTCAGCACCTCCGCCTTCGTTCGCCGCAACACGAACGGCCGCGTCCGCGCGCGGAGCTTCTCGATCATGCTCGTGTCGCCGCGCTCGATGGGCGCGGCGTAACGCTCCGCGAAGTCGCGACGGCCGCCGAGGAGGCCGGGCGCCGAGAATCGGAGCAAGCTCCAGAGCTCTTCCAGCCGGTTCTCGACGGGCGTGCCCGTCAGGCACAGCTTGAGCCTCGCGCGAAGGCCATACGCCGCGCGAGAGACCTGGCTGTCCGGATTCTTGATGGCCTGCGCCTCGTCGAGCACCACCGCGTCCCACGCGACCGCGCCGAGCGCCTCGGTGTCGAGCCGGAGCACGCCGTAGGTGACGAGCGTGACATTGGCGTCAGGATCAAGCGCTCGCCCGGCCCCCTCGTAGCGAGCGACGCGGAGCCCCGGCCGGAACTTCGCGATCTCGCTCGCCCAGTTGTGCACGACGCTCTTCGGGCACACGACGAGCGTGCGCCCCGAGAGGACCGACAGCACCTGCACGGTCTTTCCGAGGCCCATGTCGTCGGCCAGGACGCCGCCGCCGAGCTCCGCGTCGCGCAGGAAGGCGATCCACGAGGCGCCCTGCCGCTGGTACGGCCGCAGATCGGCGCGGAGATCGGACGCGAGCGGCGCCTCCTCCACCGCGCCGGTAGCCACCAGCGCGAGCGCTTTGTCGAGCGAAGGTGGCACGGCCGCGCCGGTCGCCTCGAAGAGCTGCGCGGCGAGCGGCAAGAGCACCCGGGGCACCTCGCCCGCTTCGTCCTTGGCGGAGATCAGATCGAGGACGAGCTGGCCATGTCGCTCCAGGAACCCGAGCGGCAGATGGGCGAAGCCGCCGCCCTCGAGGCCGACGATCGAGAGACCCTCTCGGTACGCCTCCGCGACGGCCGCGGCGCTCGCTCGTGCGGGCGGCGTCCCCGCCGGCGCGCCCTCCTCCGGGGGGAGCTCGAAGGTCACGTCGAAGACGCCGTCCACGAATGACGTCTTCACCACAAGCTCGCGGCGCTCCGCCATGTCGCCCGAAGCCTTCGCGGTCGGGTCCTTACGCTGGAAGACCTCGAGCTTCGCTGCGAGCCGCGCCGCCTCGCCGCCGTCGTACCGGACGCGCCGCCCGGGCACGAGCGACAGCTCGTCGCGAAGGCGGAGGGCGAGCTCGTGCTCGCGGCTCTCGTCCCGGACGGGCGCGGCGCCGCCTTTCTGCGGCAACATGACCAGCTTGCCCGCGTCGACCCGGGCGACGGGCGGCTCGCCATAGACGATGAGCGGCAGGACGTGGAGCGCGCCGAGCTCGTGCGTGAGCTCGAAGGTGACGCGCGGCCGGAGCTTGCGCTCGCGCCGCGGAATGCGCGACGTCCTTACGTCCACCTCCATCGTGCGCTCGAGCTCCGGCAAGACCTCCGCGGCGAGGGAGCCGAGCTCGGGCGCGGCGAAGGTCCGCACGAGCGGCAGCTTCTCGAAGCGCAGGCCGAACCGCGCCGTCTCGGCGAGCGGGCGCAAGGTTCCGTTCACGAGCCCGGTCCCGAGGGCCACGATCTCGAGCCCCTCCGGCATGACGATGGAGAGCGTCGCGCCTCCGCCGCGCGCGTCCTCCACGCGCGCCGCCGGGAAGACCGGCTCCGCCGACGTGCGGACGGGCTGCCCGCGGAACTGGACGTCGGGTGCGTGCACGAGCGCTTCCATCGCCGTCTTGATGTGGTCGAGCGGGACGTCCCCGCGCACCTTGCGGATGAGGAGGCGGTCGATCGTGAGGTCGTCGTGTGTCGGATCGAGGGGCGGATCGGTGATCCCGCGCGCGATGCGGTCGGCCAGGCCGAGCGGCAGAGGCGACTCGGAGCCGCCACGCCGGACCACACGATCGATCTGGAGCGCGCCATGCTGAACACCGAGCCGGTAGCCGAGCGTCGCCGCAGGAGCCGACGGCGCAGCCTCCGCCTCGGCGCCCCCTTCCACCGGCGTTTGCTCCGCGGAGGCCCCCTGCGCGAAGGCGATGGCCGCAGCGGCAGCGTGGGAGCAGCAGGCGGCTCGGCTCTCGCAGTCACATGCCCACTCACCGTCCTCCAGGTAGAGCACGACGGTCGGAGAGACCGCGCGACCGCGCTCCTTGACCCGAAGCGTCGCCTCCGACCCGCTCTCGGCCGAGAGGGTCACGGCGCCCGCCCGGACGAGGTTCACCCCCTGCGACCACAGCCCGGGTGGGCAGGCCTTCCGGACGAGCGCGAGGAAGGCGTCGCGCTGGGGCTGGGGAGCGGGGGCCATGGGCGGCTCTTTTGGGCGAAGAGCCGGGGGTTGGCAAGCCCCGGGAGCAGCTATGATGCCCCCATGGCGGAAGCTAGCCCCCTGACGTTCGCAATGATCTCCAGCGCGCCGGCCGCCTCGGCGCTCCTGGAGGCCGTCTGCGACGAGCTGACGAAGCGCACGTCGCAGCCCTTCTCCCCGCGCATCCTGCGGACCTACGACAAGCTCCTCGACGCGATGCGGGAGGGAGAGGTCCACCTCGCGTGGGCCCCACCGCTCGTGGCCATCGATCTGGAGCGGGCCGAGGCCGCCAAGATTCGCCTGTGCTCTCGACGCGCCGGCAAGCGCGACTACTCGTCGGCCATCTTCGGGAAGAAGGGCGGCGTGTCGAGCCTCGCCGAGGCCAAGGGCAAGCGAATGGCATGGGTCGCGAAGGAGAGCGCGGCCGGGTACGTGGTGCCGCGGCTCCGCCTCCTCGTCGAGGGGCTCGACCCGGACGAGACCTTCTCCGAGCAGACGTTCCGCAGGACACACGAGGCGGTGGTCCGCGCCGTGCTGACGGGGGACGCCGATCTGGGCGCGACCTATGTTTCGTTCGCGGAGGGCAAGAAGCAGCCCACGAGCGCCGGCTGGTTCGAGGCGGGCGCTTCGAATGACGACGTCGTCATTCTTGCGACGGCGGGTCCCATCCCCACGGACGTCATCGCCATCTCCACGCGGCTCGAGGGGGACAAGGCCTCTCTGGTGACCGAGGCGATGCGCGACCTGGGCGAGCCCATCCGGGCGCTCCTGAACGCGGACGGCTTCGACCAGCCCGAGGCTTCGCACTTCGACGACCTGCGCAAGCTGGTCGACGGCGCGCAAGCGCGCCCGGCATGAGGACGATAACCCTCCTCGCCGGCGCCCTCCTGCTCGCCGGCTGCTCCTCCGACAAAGGCGCCACGCTGCCGAGCACGACGCCGAGCGAACGCCCCGCCGTCACCACCCTGTCGGCCTCGGCGGCGAGCCCGCCGGTGAGCGCCGTCGCCGCCGTCAGCGCCAGCCCCGAGCCCACCGCGGAGCCCGCGCCCGACCCGAGCTCTCCGCCGCGCGCGATCGACCTGCACGTCGACACCGCCTGGCAGGTGAAGTTCAAGGGCCGCGCGCCGGAGCTGACCGAGGGCCACGCGACGATGGTCACCCTCGAGAAGGGCCACTACGGCGCGGTGGTCTACCCGATCTACATCGCGGACTACTTGCACGACTCGAACCCCACGGTGGCGGACGCGGACGAGATCTACGCGACCTTGCAGACGATCTTCGAGAAGAACCCGCTCCTGTGGCCGGCGACGAAGGGGCCCACGCCGAAGGGCAAGGTCACGGCGTACCTCGCGATCGAGGGAGCCGGCGCGTTCGCCGCGGACATCACCCAGATCGACCGCTTCATCGACCGGGGCATCGTGTTCGTCGGGCTGGTCCACGCGCGAGACAACAAGCTCGCGACGAGCGCCACGGGCAAGGACAAGAAGACGGGCCTGACCGAGCGCGGCGCGGCGCTCTGCGAGCGAATCTACGCGGGCGGCGCCCTGGTGGACGTGTCTCACATGTCCGATCGCGCCTTCGACGATCTCGCCGCGATCGCCGAGCGCGTGGGGGCGCCGATCGTCGCGACGCACTCGGACGCGCGCGCCGTCACGAACAACCCACGCAACCTGACCGACGCCCAGCTCGAGCGAATCGCGAAGACGGGCGGAGTCGCAGGGCTGAACTTCCACTCCACCTTCCTGTCGGCCTCGGGCACCGCCTCGCTGAGCGACGTGGTCGCCCACGCGAAACACATGATCGAGGTCGCTGGAGTCGACCACGTCGCGATCGGCTCGGACTTCGACGGCGGCAACCCGCCCGCCGATCTGGCGGACGCGTCCTACCTGCCCGACCTGGCCGCTGCCCTGCGGAAGGCCGGCGTCTCTGCGGAAGACGTGCACAAGATCTTCAGCGAGAACGCCAAGCGCGTCCTCAGCTGGGGCGCGAAGCGACGCGCGACGAAGAAGTGAGCGCTCGCGCTCACCCATGAGTCGCCACCGCTCGGTTGCGTTCATTGGATCACAAACTAAGCTGACCCAGCTTTGGCCCGGGTCCTCATCGCCTCCAATCGACTACCGATCACGCTCCGCATGGAGCACGGCGAGCCGCGCCTGATCCCGTCGGTGGGCGGGCTGGCGACCGCCCTGCGAACCCCACACGAGTCGGGCGGGGGCCTCTGGTTCGGTTGGCCCGGCGACGCGATGCGCTCGCCCGATCCTCGGGTGAACGAGCTCCTGGAGCGGCACCGCGTGCGCGCGGTCCCGGTCTCGGCCGCCGAGATGGACCGCTATTACGACAGCTACTCGAACGGCCTTTTGTGGCCCCTCCTGCATTACAAGACGGAGACGCAGCGGCTCGACGCCGACCGCGATTTCGGCACCTACCGAACGGTGAACGCGCGGTTCGCGGACCTGCTCGCGAACGAGTACCAGGACGGTGACGTCATCTGGGTCCACGACTACCACCTCATGTTGGTACCGGGCATGCTGCGCGAGCGGCTGCCCACGGCGAAGGTCGGCTTCTTCCTGCACGTCCCCTTCCCGGCCGCCGACATCTTCCGCGTCCTGCCGCAGCGCGAGGAGGTCATCCGCGGGCTGCTCGGGGCGGACCTCTTGGGGTTCCACACCGCGAGCTACCGCCACAACTTCGCCCTCGCGGCCGCCCACGTCCTCGGGATCGAGGCCGGCATCGAGGCGCTGTCCTTCGAGGATCGCCACGTCTCGCTGGGCGTGTACCCCATCGGGATCGACGTCGCGGCGTTCGAGAAGCTCGCCCGCGAGGACAAGACGAGCGAGGACGCAGACAAGATCCGGCGAGCCGCGGGCAACCGCAAGGTGCTCCTGGGCGTCGACCGCCTCGACTACACGAAGGGCCTCCGGCGCAGGCTGCTCGCGATCGACCGCTTGCTGGAGCGGGAGCAGGGACTGCGCGATCGGATCCACTTCATCCAGCTGGCCGTGCCCTCGCGCGAGAAGGTCGAGGCCTACGCCGACCTCAGGCGGACCGTGAACGAGCTGGTCGGCCGCATCAACGCGCACCACGGGACGCCCACTCACAGCCCCGTGCAGCTCCTCTACCGATCCGTCCCGATCAGCCAGCTCGTCACGCTGTACCGCGCCGCCGACGTGATGCTCGTCACGCCGACCCGGGACGGGATGAACCTGGTCGCCAAGGAGTACGTGGCCTCGCGCGTGGACGAAGACGGCGTGCTCGTCCTGAGCGAGTTCGCCGGTGCGGCGGCGGAGATGCAGGAAGCGCTCGTGGTGAACCCCTACGACATCGCGGAGGTGGCGAACGCGACGAAACGCGCCATCGCGATGGCGCCGAACGAGCGGGCCGCTCGCATGCGCGCCCTCCGCTCGAGGGTGGCCGAAAACGACGTGGCGCGCTGGGCGGGCGGGTTCCTGACGGATCTCGCTCGGGCGGCGTCCGCGCGCGACGCCTCGCCGCAGCCGCGGCCCCGCCGCGCGGCGGACTCCGACGCGAGCCGGGTCGAGCGCGCGCTGGAGCGGGCGCGAGCCTTCGAGCGGCGCTTGATCCTCCTCGACTACGACGGAACGCTGGTCCCGTTCGCCGCCGTACCGGAGCTGGCCGCGCCGGACGCAGAGCTCCTCGATCTGCTCGCCGAGCTCGCGAATGTCCCCGGCAACGAGGTGCACCTGCTCACGGGTCGGAGCCGCCCATCGGTGGAGAGCTGGCTCGGGCATCTGCCGATCGGCCTCGCGACCGAACATGGTCTCTTGTCGCGCACCCCCGAAGGCCAATGGACCAGCCCGCGGGCCCGCGGCGGCGCGTGGCTCGAGCCCGCCGTGACGCTGTTCAGCGACCTCGCCAAGCGCACGCCCGGGGCGCTGGTCGAGGTGAAGACGGCCTCGGTGGCGTTCCACTACCGACGCTCCGACCCGCTGCTCGCGGCGGCCCGACTGCGCGAGGCGCGCGAGCGAATCGCGACCCTCCCCGACGCCGAGGACGCGGAGGTGCTCGACGGCAGCGCGGTGCTCGAGCTGCGAGCGCGCGGCGTGCACAAGGGACTGGTGGCCGCCGCCCTCGCAACGGGCTACCCGGGGGCCGCCGTCTTCGCCGCGGGCGACGACAGGACGGATGAAGACACGTTTGCCGCCTTGCCGGAGGACGCGGTCACGCTCCGAGTCGGGCGCGGCTCGACGCTGGCGCGGTTCCGCGTCTTCGACAGCCGAGACGTGCGGGCGCTCCTCCGGGCGCTGTTGTGACGTCGGCGAGCGCCGAGGCCCGGCCGTCTTCGCGGGCTGCTAGTCTCCGGCCGTGGGCTCCGCGCTCGATCTCACGCTCGCCGTGCTCAACGGGCTCGTGGGCGATCACCTCGTCCGGACGAACAACGGCCTCGCGACCGAGCTCGAGCTCTACCAGGACGGCGAGCCGCTCCGCCCGACTCGCCGCGAGCTGACAACGAAGCTCCGGGCGCCGACATCGAAGGTGGTCGTGCTCGTGCATGGCCTGATGTGCACCGAGACGATCTTCCAGATGCCGGACGGCGCCGACTTCGGCTCGCTGCTGGAGCGCGACCTCGGCTACACGGCGCTCCGCGTGCGGTACAACACGGGCCGGGCCGTGGTCGAGAACGGCGCGCTCCTCAGCGCCCTCGTGGAGCGCGTGGTCGAGGCGTTCCCAGTACCGATCGAGGAGCTGGCTTTCATCGGCTTCAGCATGGGTGGGTTGGTCGTGCGCGGGCTCTGCCACACGGCGCACCAGGCGGGGTTGCCCTACCTTCCGCGCGTGAAGCGCGCCATCTACGTCGGGACGCCGCACCGAGGCGCCCCGCTCGAGCGCGGCGGCCGCGTCCTCTCCCACCTGCTCCGCCGCGTGCCCGATCCGTACGCGCGCCTGGCGGCCGATCTCGCCGACCTGCGCAGCGACGGCGTCCGGGATCTCGGCGACGCCGACCTGCGGCACGAGGACCGCGCGCTCAGCCGCGCGACCCCTCGGTTCTCGCTCCGCGATCCGCGCCACCCTGTCCCCCTCCTCGACACCATCGAACATTACCTCGTGGCCGGGACCATCTGGGACGACCCGCAGCTCGCGCTCTGGTTCGGCGACTCGCTCGTGCCCGTGCCGAGCGCGACGGGTCATGGCTGCGCCCATCCGTCGACCGTCGCTCTGCCGCCCTCGCACCTGAGGATCCTGAACGGCTTTTCTCACACCCGGCTCGCGCACGACCCGCTCGTCTACGAGGCCATCCGCGCGTGGTGCTCGCCGTCGCAAGAGACGGAGGGTGCACCTTGAGCAAGCTCGGAAGATGGCGAGGGCTCGTGTCGCTCCTCGGCGACGCCGTGGTGCACGGCTCACGCGCGGTCGAGCGTGTGCAGCTCGAGACCGCGGCCCGTCCGTTCTGGGTCCTCGAGCGCATCCCGCCCATCGCCTTGCCTTCGAAGGTCGTGCACGTGGCCCACGACGTCGGCGTGAAGGTCACCCACGGGATGATCCGCGGCATCAGCACCGTGGTCGTGAAGACGGCGGACGCGGTGCTCGCCGCCGCGGACGAAGACGCGCCCGCCGAGCCGGCTGACGCTCCAGAAGGCGCCGCGCACCGAACCGGCGAGCCCAATCCCTGACGGTGTCGTCAGCTTCTGTTGCGCTTCGGCCGGGAGGCCCTGCGCAGCGGGATGAGGATACCGAGCAGGATGTAGACGTACCGGTTGAGCCGCCGCGGCTTCCGGAGCGGCTTTGTCGCGCAGTCGTCGCCGCAGCCGTCCCCCGTGGCGTCGATGCCCTCGCCGCAGTCGCAGGAGTCGGCGCCGGACTCGGGCGCGTCACACGAGCAGCCCTCGGCGTCGATCGACTCCGCGTCCGACGTGTCGCAGCCGCAGCCGTCGTCCACCGCGCTGTCGCTCCCGTCGTAGGTCTCGCCGGAGCAATCGTCGGGGGCATCCGTGGAGTAGTCGTCGTCCACGTAGGTGTCGGCCGTCTCGCTCGAGCAGCCGTCCCCCTCGTCCACGTAGTAGCCGTCCGGCGCCTCTTCGGCGTCGACGCTCTCGTAGTCGACGATGATGTACTCGCCGCCACAGGCGCAGCCATCGTACACGTAGACGGGGACCTCCACGAAGGTCTGCGTCCCGCTGCCAGCGCTCGGTCCCACGCCGCTCGTGTCCCCCGACCCCGTGCTCCCCGAGCCCGGCATACCGCCCTGTCCGTTGCCTCCGCACCCCGAGAGGTCGATCGACGTGGACGAGACGATGGGGTCGAGACGATCGCCGGCCGCAAAAGCGACAGTTTTGTCAGCCCCAAACTGTCCGGCGGGGATGCGAGCAGCGGCTCGGGTCAGCCAGGCGTCTTTGGGGATCTGATCGGAGAGGAGGATCGCGACGTCGTCGGCGACGGGACCACAACGCAAAAGCGCCGGGTCGACCTCGCCGCCGTCGATCGTGTCGGCCGTACAAGGCGCGGCGCCGCCGGCTACGCCGAGCTGCGACCGCGGGCACGTGGTGCCGAGCCGCGTGCTCTGGCCGAGCACCACCGCGGCCGACGTGACGCAGGCGTCGGGATCGCCGACGACCTCGCCGAGCTGGGCCGCTCGCTCGAAGTACGTTCGGATGACGCTCTCGATCGTCGGGCCTCCCTCCGCCACCGGGATGGTGTCGCGGAGCGCCTCGTGGCTCGCCATCTGGTAGACGACCGACGCCGGGGTGCTCAGCGCCGACGAGAGCAGGTCGCGGTAGTTGGAGGAGACAGCCCCGACGTCGAAGACGAGATCGCTCGTGTCGACGAGCGCGGGGGTCCCTTCGATGTCGGCCCGCCCCGGACCGACCGACCAGAGCACCACGTCCACCGGCTGCGTGCTCGCCTGCGAGAGAACCAGCGGGATCGTCGGCGTCCCGCCCGGGACGACGACGCGCAGCGCCTTCGTGAGCGCCGGGCCGTTGGGCGCTGCGAAACGAGCCACGAAGAACCGCGCCGATCCAGCGGTCTGCAGGGCGACGTTCAGGCCGGAGGAGATCGTGAGGCCGTGGCTCGTGGCCCACGCCTCGACAGCCGGCAGATCGTCGAGCACCACGGTCTCCACCGGCTCGAGCGTGGCGCCCCCGGCGACGTCGCCCACGACCTCCACCAGCGTCTCCGGGTCGTCACCAGGACAGACCGCGGGCGCCCCGTCGGGCGGGATGACACGCGGGGCCGACGCGGCCTGCAGGCTCTCGAAGAAGGCGCGCGAGCCCCAGTCGATCGCGGTGCCGTCGGTGACAGGGAGGACGATCGCGATCTCGCCGCCCGGACCGTCGACACGTACCTGCGACCAGAGCGAGACCCGGCCCGGCCCGACGGACAGGGCCAGCCTCTGCTCGATCGCCTTCTTCTCGCCTGCGGCCATGAGGCCCACGGCCCTCGCTTCCTCGGTGGCCGAGAGCAAGAGCGCGCTCGCGAGCCCGAGCGCGACGAGGAGCGGCCTGAGGCGGCGAGACGACTGCACGGCGGCCATCGTACTCCGAACGGCCGGTCGACCTTCCGGGGGAAGCAGTTTTCCGGCCCGGCGCGGGAGTGATACAACCGCGGACGAGTGGAACCGACAGGCGAGTGGCCCCTCGCGATCATTGCCACGCAGGACGTCGCCTGCGGCGCCCGTCTTTGGAGCGTCGGAGGCCGGCGCCGCGCCACGATCTTCGTGAAAGCCACGTTTTCGTTGGCGCGCGGCGGCCCCATGCAGCTCGTCGCGCCCGCACCGCTGCTCCTCGGAGACCAGCATCACGAGGGCAACCTCGAGCGCAGCGTGCTCGCGTGCGCGGATGTGGCCCCTTATCTCCCCCGCGCCGAGGTGCTGCTCACGGGACACGCGTGCGCGACGAGCCCGAGCCCCTCGCTGCCCGTGCGCCTCGCGGTCGTGGGCTCGCGGCCGCTCGTCGACAAGACGCTCCACGTGTTCGGCGAGCGGATGTGGCTCGAGGGCGAGCAGATGACCGCGCCCGTCCCTTTCACGCGCATTCCGCTTCGGTACGAGCGCGCGTACCGAGGACCGGCCGGCTTCGAGGAGAACCCGGTGGGCATGCCGATCGGCCCCGGCCTCCCGGTCGCGAACATCATCGATCCTGCCGACCCGTTCGGGCCGGCGGGCTTCGGGCCCATCGCTGCGCTCTGGCCCGCTCGGCGGCGCCTCCTTCGCGATCTCGATCCGTCGGTCGTCGAAGCGCCCGCGCCGCAGATCCCCGACCCGTTCGCCTGGAGCTTCTTCCACGCCGCGCCGCCCGATCAGCGCTGCAGCTTCTTCGAGGGCAACGAGTGGGTGGTTCTCGAGGGAATGCACCCCGAGCTCGCGCGTATCGAGTCGCAGCTCCCCGGGGCGCGCGCACAGGCGCGGGTCTACGGCGTCGAGGCGACAGGTCATCGCGAGGTCGGCCTCAGCGCGGACACCCTCTGGATCGACGCGGACCGGTTGATCGCGTGCCTTTGTTGGCGCGGGAACTTCGAGGTGGAGAGCGACGCGGCCCTTGCTTCGGCGCAGGTCTTCGCCGGCCTCGAGATGCCGGGCCGGCCGATCCCCTGGCCGGGCACGACGGCGCGCCAGGCCAGCGCCGCGCCGGCAGCCATCGAGCCGGCGCCCGCCGCGCCGCCTCAGGCTGCACCGGAGCCTCAGCCTGCACCGCAACCGCAACCGCAGCCGACACCGCTGCCTCAGCCTGCGCCCGCCGCGCAGCCGCCGATCGAAGCGACCGCACCTGCCCCGGCAGAGCCGCTCGGCCCCGTCAGCAAGGCCCCCGACACGTTGCCCGGGCGCTGGTCACCTGGCTCAACTCTCGCTTCGCCCGGCGTGGTCCCCAGTCAGCTGCGCCAGCTCGAGGCAGCCGTGCGACCGCCGGAGAGCATCACGAACCCGCGTATCGAGCTCCCTGCGCCGCCCGCGCCGGCCGGGGAGGAGACGCTCGCGCACATCGCGGGCAGCACGCTCAAGCAACCACCGAGCGAGCTGCGGCGGCTCATCGCGAAGGTCGCCGCGGAGGAGACCACGCCGCCGCCGAACGCGCCGCTCGTCTCCTTCGACGACTCGCCGACGTACACCCCCGACTCGGCCGACGTGCGGAAGATCGTCGAGGAGGCAGAGCAGGCGGCCGAGGCGGCCGCGCTGCGCGAAGCTCGCCCCGAGCCCGTCGGCGTGCGGCCGAGCCCGGGGCCCGGGATGCGCTCGTCGAAGACGACGATCCGCGGGCTCGGCGAAGCCGATGGCAAGTCGGCCTCCGAGCCGCCGCCTCCGACGGCGCGGGTCGAAGCGACGGAGCAAGCACGCGCGATCATGCAGGCGGACGAGCAGCCCACGGCGCAGCTCCCGATCCCCGATCTGCTCCTGAAGCTCGCGTCCGAGACGACCGCCTCCTCACAGCCCGCGCCGCAGGGCGTCCAGGTTCCGGAGTCGCCGCCGCAGATCGTCCACGTGGACGACGACGACATGGGCCGGCCCACGCTTCGAGGAGAGGCTCCCGCTTTCGCGCAGGTCGCGGCGAAGGCGCCGCCTGTCCACGAGGGCGAGACGCGGCTGGAAGTGGAGCGCCGCATCCGTGAGGGCGAGAGCCTGGCCGGCCTCGATCTGTCCGACCTCGACCTGTCGGGCTTCGACCTCTCCGGGCAGCGACTCGCAGCCTGTCGCTTCGATCGCACGAAGCTTCACGGCTCGAGGATGCGCGGGGCCGATCTCTCGGGCGCCTCGTTCGAGGGCGCCGACGCGACGGAGGCGGACTTCGACGACGCGATCCTCGAGCGGACGAATTTCGTGGGGGCCAAGCTCGCCGGCGCGAAGCTGCGACGCACCTTCCTGACGGACGCGAACCTGACCACGGCCGATCTCACGGGCGCCGTGATCGACCAGTCTTCCGGGCTGCGCACCATCTTCTGTCGCGCCCGGCTCGACCGCGCGAGCATGCAGGGCGCCACGCTGGACGGCGCCGACTTCACCGAGGCGCAGCTCGACGAAGCCAGCCTGGACGGCGCGCTCTTGCCGGAGCTCCGCGCGTACGAGATCTCGGCGGAGGGCGCGCGGTTCTGTCGTGCTTCGCTCCGAGGCGCGCGCTTCGACGGTGCCGTGCTCGGTCGGGCCAGGTTCGATCATGCGCACGCCGACGACTCGATCTGGGATCGGGCCGTCCTCGACGGCGCGTCCCTCGAAGGTGCCCGGCTCGTCGGCGCGAGCTTCACGAAAGCGTCGCTCAGGAGCGCGACGCTGACCGGCGCAGATCTCTCGGAGGCGCGGTTCAACCGCGCCTCGCTCGTCGGCGCCAAGCTCGTCGGGATCGATCTCACGGCCGTCACGCTGGACGGCGCGGATCTGTCCGGCGTCGTGACCGACGTGTGATCGAGGAGCGTCCTGGCTTCGACGAGCGCTTCGCCGCCGCCGAGGAGGGCGGCCGGTCCTTGCTCGTCGCCCGTGAAGCGCGGGTGACGTTCGCCGAGCCCTTCGTGCTTGCGACGCGCTGCGAAGCCACGAGCTTCGACCTGGCGGTCCGTTACGTGACGCTCTTCGCGTTCGTGGTCGCGGGCGTCGTCGGCGTGTTGGTCGTCGTACGCGCCGCGCCCGCCCCCGTCGCCATCTTCGCGGTCTTCTGGGTCATCGCGGCCTTCGGCGCGCGACGTTGGGCGAAGCGGAGGCGCAGCGAGCTGGGCCGCGCGATCCTGGATTTCGAGGCGGAGACGTTGACGCTCGCTCCCCTGTCCGGCTCCACGCGCACGGCGCCGCTCGGCGACGCGATCGTCCGCCGCGAGACCTCGAACGACGAGGAGGCGCCCCTCTGGCTGGTGCTCACCCTGCGAGACGGTACGAGCGTGCGCTTGTGCCGAGGTGAGGAGCGCGCGGTCGACAGGGTGCTGGCGGTGCTCCGGCGCTTCCACGTCGAGGTGGCGAAGGAGCCGTGAAGCTTGCGAGGGCTCCGCCCTCGAGTAGGATTCGACCTCCTCGAGCCGGAGCAGCGCGCGAAATGAAGGGAGTCGGGCATCACCATTTCGCGGACTACTACGGCTGCTCCTTCGACGACCTGAACGACGCGACGAAGCTCCGAGCCCTGCTGCTCGACGCGGTAGCCCGCTCCGGCGCGACGATCCTGAGCGATCATTTCGAGGTCTTCGATCCGCACGGGGTGACGGGCGTGATCGTGGTCGCGGAGAGTCACGTTGCGCTGCACACCTGGCCCGAGCACGGGTTCATGGCCGTCGACTACTTCACGTGCTCGGCACGGCTGGACGCTCGTCTGACCTTCGATCTCCTCGGTCGCGCGCTCGGCGCCGAGCGGTTCGACGTTCGGGAGGTCGTCCGCGGGGCAGGATTGGGAGACAGGGTGAGCGCATCTACGCTGCCGGCCCGGGACCCCGCTTAGCCATGAACACATGACTGCCCGCGGGGTGATCTCTCGCCGTTCACCTGACGAGCGCGCCTGAGAGCGATAAGCTGGGCGACGTGGAGACCCTCGTTGGTCGGCCCGGACACGTGGTAGCGGGTCGCTACCTCCTCGAGCAGATGCTCGGTCGGGGCGCCATGGGGGAAGTCTGGCGGGCGCGCCACACGTCGCTCGACTCGCGCCTGGCGATCAAGCTCGTCAACCTCGTCGATCGCCCCGCAGAGACGACGCAGCGGCTGCTCGTCGAGGCCAAGGCCGCCGCCGCGATCGTCAGCCCGTTCGTGGTGCGCATCTTCGATCATGGACAGGAGGGCTCCGTCTCGTACATCGCGATGGAGCTGCTCGAAGGCGAGACGCTCGCGGCGCGCCTTCGACGGAAGCGGAAGCTCGCGCCCGCCGAGACGGCCATCCTCATGCGGCACGTCGCGCAAGGCATCGCGCAGGCCCACGCGATCGGCATCGTGCACCGCGATCTCAAGCCCGAGAACGTGTTCCTCGCCCGGACGGAGCAAGGGGAGGTCGCGAAGGTGCTCGACTTCGGGATCGCGAAGAGCGAGCTCGCCGTCGGCAACATGACACAACAAGGCGTCGTGGTCGGGACGCCCGCCTACCTGAGCCGCGAGCAAGTGCTCGGGACACACGCGGTCGACGCGCGCGCCGACCTGTGGGCGATGGCGATCGTCACGTTCGAGTGCCTGACGGGCCGGTTGCCTTACCGCGCGACGACGATGGCAGAGCTGTTCGCGCAGATCGTCGGCTCCACGCTAGGCACCGCCGCGCGCGACGCCGATCTGCCGCCGGGCTTCGCCGACTGGTTCCTCCGCGCGACACACCCCGACCCTTCACAGCGCTTCGCGACCGCGCGCGAGCTCGCCGACGAGCTGACGAGGTCGCTCGCTCCCGATCTCTCGGTGGCGCCCTGGGCCGTCACGGTCGGCCCCGAAGGGCGGCCGGTGAGCCTCATCCCCGTACCGATCGACTGGCCGCAGAAGAAGCGGCCGATGATGACCTACGCGATCCTCGGCGCGCTCGCCGCGACGACGGCCATCCTCGTCGTCATGACGCTCCGCGAGGTGACGCGCGGCGAGCCTGCCGCGGCAGCGCAGCCCACGGCGACCGCCGGTCGGGTCGACCCGCCCCCTGCCGCCGCCGCGCCCGCCGCGCCTCCGACGGCACCGACCGTCGAGGAGCCCAGCGCGTCCGCGTCACCGTCGAGCTCGGCACCGCCGGCTGCCTCCGCGTCGGCCCCGCGCACCGCGCCGAAACAGCGCCCGGTTCAGCGCTGGGGCCTGTAACAAGCAGCCGTCAGCAGAGAAAGCGCGGCGCTGCGATCGCGTCCCCGTAGAAGAGCGACACCCCGAGGCTGTCGACGTGTGTCGCGTCGTCCGGGCCGGAGACGTTGCCCACGATGGTTCGCGAGCGCTTGCGGGTCACCCCGTCCAGGAAGACCTTCATCTCACGCGCGGCCTCGAACGAGCGTGGCGCCTCGACGACGTGGACGTAGTCCGGAGCCACGTCGAGCGCGCAAGCGAACGCCTGGTCGGTGAGCGCCTCCACCCGGAGGGCGGTCTGCAGACCGATATCGCGCAGCTTCGCCGATTGCGCGACGACGGCGCCGGTGTCGCCGTCCGCCGGGACGGCGAGCTCCGCGATCACGCGCCCGGGCGCCAGCCCGAATCGCGACAGCGACGCGGCGAACGGCACGCCTCGGGCCTCCACGCTGGGCAACACGCAGAACCAGGGCAGGTAGAGGCGCACGGTGAGCGGGAGCCCCGGCGCGAGCGCAAACTCCTTGATGGCGCGAGCGCGAAAGCCCGCGGCCGCGCGCGCCAGATCTTCCGATTCCGACACGATCCGGAACGTGCCCAGCTGGATGGGAACCGCGTCTTCCTCCGTGCCGGCGGGGAGGGCGAGCTCCGCGAACGGAAGCCCCGAGCTCTGAACGATGCTCCAGAACAGGCAGGAGAGCCCGGCGTCCGCCGCCATGGCGGCGATTCGCGGGGACGTGATCGGCGTCCGCAGGCGCGTGGTCCACTTCGCCGCGAGCTCCCCCGACTCGGCCAGGCGATCGGGCGAGCGCGTCCCCGCGGTCTCCATCCGGCCTGGATCCATCCCCGATCCCCTCCGCCTAGGCTCCGACATCGTTCCTCGACTCGCCTCCCCCACTCGAGGCTCAGCCGGAGAGCTTAGGCGATTTCGGAGAGAGAGCAAGACACGGCACGTCGTTGGCCTGCGGCGACGGAGGGCGGTAGCCTGGGGTCGACCCGGTCGATGCTGAAGGCCTTTGCTTTCGTTACCGTCATGTTGCTCTTCGCCGCTGAGGCGAGAGCGCAAGAAGTGCAGGCCAGCGAGCCGACCTACGAACAGAAGGTCGAGGCCGCCAAGCTGGCTGACGAGGGGCTCGTCCTCTTTCAGGGCAACGACTTCGCCGGGGCGGTCGTGAAGTTCGAGGCGGCCGAGAAGATCGTGCCCGCGCCGACGATCATGTTGCAACACGGCCGCGCGCTCGAGCGGCTAGGCCGCTGGGTGGAGGCCGTCGGCAAATACCGCGCCGTCGCCGACGCGGAGATCAAGCCGACCACGCCCTGGCAACAACGCAACGCAAAAGCAGAGGGGGCGCGCGAGCTCGACCGGCTCGGCCCGCGGGTCCCGAAGATCCGCATCGTCGTCACGCCCCCCGGGGCTCCGCCCGCGCTCCAGGTGGACGGGCGCGACGTCGAGATCCCGCTGACGGGCGAGCTCGTGCTCGACCCCGGCGAGCACGTGATCGAGGGCCGCCGGAAGGACGGCTCCCAGGCGCGGCGCTCGATCGTCGCCGCGGCGGACAAAACCACCACCCTGGAGCTGGAGCTCACACAGCCGCGTGCGGCGGGGGCAGACGAGGCGCCCGGAATGCACCCGATCGCCCTGGCCGGCTGGATCGGCGTCGGCGTGAGCGGCCTCTGCCTGCTGGCCGCGGTCGGCACCGGCGTGCCCGCGCTGGTGCTCAAAGGAGGCCTGTCCGACAAATGCCCGAGCCGGCAGTGCGCGCCGTCCGAGCACGGGGACGTCGAGACGTACGACGCGCTCCGGTGGACAGCCGGGGTCACCTTGATCTCCGGCGCCCTGATCGCCGGCGGCGCGGTGGCGGCGATCATGCTGGCGCCGAAGCCGGCGGACGCGCAGACCGGCGTCCCGACGATCTCCGTCGGCCCGGGGAGCGCCAGGCTGGAGTGGAGGTTCTTCTGATGCGCCGCGTGAGAGGGGTCTTCGCGGGCTGCCTGATCGCGCTCCTCGGCGCGTGTTTCCTGCCGACCTTCGACAAGGTGGAGGGCGCCGGCGGCGCCGGCGGCGGGACCGAAGATCCGTGCTCGGCGCGCTGGCCCGCTCCCGTGCCGGGCACGAGCGCTGAGACAGACAACATCGTCATTTCTCTGGCCACGCGGACGTTCGACATCGGCGAACGGGACCTGACGAACGCTCCGGGCTTCGATCTCGATCGCTCGTGTACGTGCTGCACGAGCTGCCCCGCCGCCCAGACCTGCACCCCCCCTGGCGAGCCCCTCTGCGACGCGCCGCGAGGCCGCGACAACGCGGTCGCTCACTTCTTGAGCCAGCTCGACGCCGCCATCGCCTCGCCGATCACCTCCACCAGCCTGCAGGCCGCGATCGACGCGGGCACCTGGACGATCCTCACCCGGGTCACCGGCTACAACGGAACGCCGGACGATGACGAGGTCGTCGTCATGTTCTACGGCACGAACGCGCTCGGCGCTTCGCCCCAGTGGAGCGGACAGGACATCTGGACGATGCGCGCCGACTACCTGCCGGCGGCCAGCACGAACCCCGACGAGGCGCTCGTCCGGTCGGACGTCGCGTACGTGAGCGGCGGCGTGCTCGTGGGGACCTTCGGGGCGACGCAGCCGCTGCGCATCACCCTCACCGGCGGGCTCGACCTCTGGCTCACCTCCGCGATCTTCTCCGGGCGGCTGGAGCCCTACGGCGGCAGCTACCGCCTCGTCGAGGGGACGATGGGCGGCTTGTGGAACATGACGGACGTGTTTCGTAGCCTCGCCGAGCTGGACTCCGGCGGCGCGCCCCTCCTCTGCCGCGGCGACCCGCTCTACGAGGACACGGTGAAGCCGATCCTCTGTGGTCTGCGCGACGGCCGCCCCGGCTTCGACTCGCCCTTGGCCTGTGACGCGATCTCGTTCGGGACGGCGTTCACGTCCGAGCCCGTCGTGATCGGGGGCGTCTCGCCCGCCCCGGTGCCGCCCACGCCTTGCGCCGCCGGGACGGAGCCGACCGGCGACACGTGCCCGTGAGCGCGGTCCGAGCGGGCGCACCCATCACAGGATCTTCTGGAGCGTCTCCGTCACCCGCGGGTTCGTCCCACACTTGCCGGCGTTCTGGACGATGCGATCCACAGCGTTTCCGATGCGCTTCTTGAACTTGGCGCTCTTCGCGCGGGCGTCGGCGGTCTTGTCGCTCTCGGCGAGGGCGGCCCAGTCGTCCGGGCGGGCGCTCACGAGGGCGTCGAGCTTGTCGGCCAGCTTGTCGCAGTCGCCGTCGCCGTGTTTGTCGAACACGTCCGCGACGGCCTCCACGAGCTCGACCGCCTTCTCCTCCCGGCTCGTACACGAGGCGAGCAAGAGGAGCCCTGCGCCACACAGCCGCGCGAGCCGCGGGCGAAGCGTGGGAGTCGACGTACGCTTGATCACGAAGCTCAAGTCCTAGCCGATAGACGCACGGCTAACCAGCGCGACGTCGCCTACCGGCAGGCGCAGCGCGGAGCACGGCGAGGCTGTCGTCGAGGTCCGTCGACCACGGCTCGCGCGCGCTCGGCTCCGGATCGGGCGCGCCGCTGGCGAACGCCTGGAGCCGCCTCGCCGTCCGGCCCAAGGCTCGCGCGGTGGGTCCGAGCTCGGGGAGCGCGGGATGGTCGCCGAGCGCCTCGATCAGGCGCGCCTCGAGCGAAACGAGGCGCGTCGCCTCCGACGTGAGCGCGCGGCGCGCGCGCTCCTCACCCCGCCGAGCCGCGTGCACCATCTCGCTCAGCGTCCAGTCGCGTGCGTGTGGCGCGCAGAGCGGATGCCCGCGGACCCGGTCGAGGACCTCGCGGACGACGGGCCCGGCGTCGCCGAAGACGTCGTGGATGGCCGACGCCCACGCGGCCTCGGGATCGACGTGGCTCGGATCGCGCACGAGCGAGCCAAATGCGCGGAGCGCGACACGTGTCACCTCGGCCTCGCGCGCGCCGTTCAAGAGCACGCCCGCCGAGCGCGTGAGCACGTCGGTCGAGAGGTTCATGATCGGGCCCGCGGACAGGCGCTCGGTCTGACGCCGCTGGCCGAAGACGCTCGTGGCCAGCGGGAGCCAGTCGTTTGCGACCGCGTTGTTCCAGACGAACAGCCGAAGGCCCGTCGCTCCCTCGAGCGCCTCGAGATCGCTCGCGGAGATCCACGACGAAAAGACGTTGGGCCCCGTCCAGCCGACCGGCACGCTCCGCCCCACCGCGGCCGCGATGCCGCGCAGGTACGCGAGCGCGCCCGAGCGGAGATCGGTGGCGCGGCGGTGGTAGATCGCCGGGACGAGCAGGACCTGCACCCCCAGGCTCGAGATCGCCGCCGCGAGATCGCCGTGGGCGCGGCCGAGCGAGAAGGTCGCGGCGTCCGGGAGCAGCGTGGGCCAGGTGTCGTCGAAGAGCAGCGCGAAGCGCTCGACGCCGGCCGCGCGCACGCGGTCGACCCGGGCGCGCAAAGCCGTGAGCCGCTCCTCGTCGATCTGGTAGCGCCGCCCCAGGAGCCCGGCGCGACGAGCAGCGCCGGCCGGCGAGATGCCGTGGACGAGCGTGACCCCAGCGTCGGCGGCGCGGAGCGCGAGGTACTCGAGCTCCGCCAGCGCGTCGCGATCGAGGGGCTCGGCCCACGCGGCTCGGTGGGTCGGGTCGCTCTTGGGAGCCCAGAGGTAGGTGGTGAGCCCGGCGCGCGCGAGCTCCTCCACGATGCGCAGGCGCGCCTCGTGGGTCCACGGGCGGCCGTAGAAGCCTTCGACGACGCCGAAGCCGACCTCGATGGGGCGATCCGTCACGCCTTGAAGATACGATCGATCGAGCGCTCCACGGCGCGGACGCTCCGCACGCGTGCGCCGATCGACGCAAAGAGCATCGACTTGCCCGCGACGTCGAGCACGTGGGCGTAGAGGTCGCGATCGTCAGGCGTGACGCCCATGGCGAGCCGCAGGGCGCCCTCGCGATCGAACCGCTCGCCGTCGCGGACCATGGAGGCGACCACCTCACCGTCGTCGAGCAGGAAGAGCGCCGTCGCGTCGCAACGCTCCAGCTCGGCCTCCAGGTAGTGCTCGGTCGCCAGCACGGGCGAGAGGGCCCGGCGCTTTCGTCGGTCGGTCACCATGGAGCGACAGTGACAAATGCGGCGGGCCGAGGCCAATAAACGGGCAGCCAGCGCCCTATTTCTTGCTGGATTTGAAGTACGCCACCAGATCCGCGATGGCCTTGTCGTCGAGCTTGTCGCCGAAGCCGGGCATGGGGCTCTTGCCCTTCTTGATGATGGCGAAGGCGTCGTCGATCTTCTTTTCCGTGTAGTCGGCCGCAAACACGTTGGGGAACTTCTTGCCGGGCTTGTCCGGCGTGCCGTGGCAGCCCTTGCAGTGGTTCTCTTCGTAGAGCTTCGCGCCGCCGGCCGCGTCGCCCTTGGCCACGAGCTGCGCGAGCGTGGGCTGCGTGGGCTCCGCTCCGCCGCCCGTGGTCGCCGAAGCGCCGCCGCTGCTGGTGGTGCTGGTGCTGCCCGTCGCCTCGGCCGTCGAGCTCGTCTCGCCCGCCGTCGTCGTGCCGGCCTGCGGCGCGCTGCCGCCGTCCCCCGCTGCGCCCGAGCTCCCGCCAGGCGGGGTCTGGGTACCCGAGCAAGCGACCACGAAGAGCACCGAGAATGAGAGAAGACGCTTGGTCATCGCCCGCGGAAACTATCACAACTCCGCGCGAGCAGCCGCGCGCGCGGCGGTCAGCTCGACCACCCCGAGCCGCTCCGCCGGAACGGCCTGCCGGGCGAGCTCCACCACGCGCGCGTGGTGGGTGAAGAGGAGCACCTGCACGCGGGACGCGATCTCCGCGAGCGCCGCGAGCGCGGCGCGCGAGCGCGAGTCGTCGAAATGGACGAGCACGTCGTCGAGGACGAGCGGCATCGCCTCGGCTCTCTCGGCGTGGCGCTCGATCGTCGCGAGCCGCAGCGCCAGGTAGAGCTGGTCGCGCGAGCCGTCCGAGAGCGCGTCCACCCCGACCTCGTCCCCGCCGCGCATGCAGACGAGCTCGGGCTTGTCGACCTCGTCGAGCACCACCTTGAGCCCCTCGAAGCTGCCCTCGGTCAGTCGTTCGAAGAGCGCCGAGGCGCGGGCGAGGATGGGGCCCTGGTGGAGCCGGCTATAGCTCGCGATCTGCCGGTCGAGCAGCGTGGCCGCGAGCCGGAGCCTCACGTAGCGATCGAAGAGCGGCCGAGCGCGGGCCAGGTGTTGCTCGGCCGCGAGGGCGTGGCCGAACGCGTGTGACTCGTCGAACCGCTCGAGGCCCAAGATCTTCGTGTGCATGTCCTGGGTCGCGGCCTCCTTGCGCCGATCGGCCTCCTCCCGCTCCTCTTCGATCTGGGCCAGGCGCTCGGCCGCGAGATCGAGATCGACCCCCGCGAGCTGCTGCTCGAGCTCGGCGATGGGCACGCCGTCCGAGAGGGCGGCGATTGTCTGCTCGTCCGCCTGGACGATCCGATCGAGCTCCTGCGCGCGCGCGCTCTTGCGCTCGGCCTCGGGCAGGCCCTCCACGGGGACCAAAGCGCGAGCCGCGAGCGCCGCCAGCGCGGCCTCCGCCTGCGTGAGCCGCTCGCGCGCCTCGTCGGCGCGACGCACCTGCTCGGCGAGGGCTCGCTCGACGTCGGCGCGCGCGCTCGACGCGCGCCGCGCCTCCTCGAGCGCAGCGAGCGCGGCCTCCGCCCGCACGAGCACGTCGCCCTCCGGCAGCGAAAGAAGAGCCCCCGCCGCGATGCGCGCGACCGAGGTCTCGAGCGCGGCCACGGACTGCTCGAGCGAGGTGAGCTCGGCGTCGATCTGCGACAGGCGCGTCGAGCGCTGTCGCACCGCCTGCCACGACGCGAGCCGCGCCGAGACCAGCTCGAGCGGCGCCGTCTCCGCGAGCTCGAGCGACGCGAGCAGCGCGCGGCAGCGCTCGCGCGCGGTCCGCTGGAGGTGCTCGTGTTTCGCGAGCTCCCCCACGAGCCGAGCCTCCGCCTGGCGGGCGCGCCCGCGCGCCTCTTCGTCCGCCGCCCGGCGCCGCGCGGCGTCGCGCTTCGCCTCGATGGCCGCGCGTCCGCGCGCCAGCTCGACCGCGAGCCCCTCGGCGGCGGGCCGCCCGAGGAGCCTGGCGAGCTGGCCCGCCGCGCGCTCCTCCTCTTCCGCGTGCAGGCGCGCCAGCGAGGAGGCCTCCTCGGCCGCGGCCCCGAGATCGAGGCAGACGCGCAGCGACCCGATCCAGGCCGGCGCGAGCTCAACCGACGGCGGCGGCGTCACACCCGCGCTGCGAAACCGCGCTTCACAGGCCGCGCGCGCGGCCCCCGCAGCCCTTGTCGCCACCTCGATCTCGCCCTCGATCGCAGCGCCTCGAGCGAGCACCTCGGCGAGCTCGATCTCCAGGGCCGCGAGCCGCGTGGCCCGCTCGATCTCGCGGCGGAGCCGATCGGCGATCGCGTCCGCCTGGCGGATGTGGTCGCGCGTCTCTTCCACGTCGGCCTCGGCGCCGCTCGTCACCGCGCGCGTGAAGCTCTCGTCCCGGACGCGACGCGCGGCCTCGAGCGCGGCCTCGGTCGGCACGTCGCCCTGGGCCAAGAGGACAGATCTGTCACGCTCGAGGCCCTTCCTGCGCACCTCGAGGCTCACACGCTCGGCGACGAGGGCGCGTTCGCTCGCCGCGCACCGCTCGATCTCCTTGGACCAGACCGCGATCTCCTGCTCGTTCGGGACCTCGAGCTTCGCGAGCCGCTCGTCCGGGACCGCGGCGAGCCCGCCGAGGTCGGCCCGCGCGCGAGCGAGGGCCGCGCGGCTCTTCGCTTCGCGTCGCTCGGCGTCTTTGCCGTCCTGCTCTCGCGCCGCCGTGCGCGCGGCCGCCTCCACTGCGCCTTCGAGCTCGGCCAGGCCCTCGGCGAGCGGCCCCGGCTCGCCGAGCCGGTGCTCGAGCTCGGCCAGCTGTGCCCGAGCGGTCGCGAGCTCACCCTCCGCGGTGGCGACCTGCAGCTCGGCCGCGTCGCGCTCGCGCACCGCCGCGACGATCGCCCGCGGGTCGAGCTCGTCGCGCACGGCCGGCTCGGCTTCGCCGCGCTCCGGCGCGAGCCGCGCGCGCTCCGCTCGCAGCGCCTGCGCCGTGCGCAGGTCGCGTTTCACCGATCCGATCGCGGCGGCGAGCTCGGTGATGGTCTCGTCCGCCGGGCGGTTGATCTCGGCGAGCTCGCCGAGCTGCGCGCGCAGCGCGGCCGCCTGCGCCTCCGCTTGCGCGAGCCGGAGCGAGGCGTCGGCGCGGGCGCCGAGCGCGGCCTCCCGCTCGGCGCGCGCTCCGTCCGAGAGGAGCACGACCTCGCCCAGCTCCGCGCGCTCGCGCAGCGCCTCCGCGCGGCTCTTGAGCCGCGGCGCGAGGGCGACGGTGCGCTCGAGGCGCCGCTCCTCGAGCGCGAGCTCGCGCACGAGCGCGTCGGCCTCTTCGCGCCGCGCGCGCGCGAAGCCGATCGCTTCCTCCTGGAGCTGGTACGCGGTGGCGGTCGTGGCCATCCGGCGCTCGTCGACCTTCGCGGTCTGGTAGGCCTTGAGCGCCTCGGCGAGCGGGCGCTTGCGCGCCGTGGGCGCCCAGAGCGCCTCCGCCTCCGCCCGGAGCGACTGTGCGAGCTTCGCCACCCCGGCGCCCGCCAGCCCGGCCTCGAACAGGCTCTCCCCCAGGCCTCCGCGCGCGTCCAGGAGGGCACGCGCGCCCTCCCGCAACCGGACGTGGTCGAGCCCGTAGAGCGCGCGAAAGAGCGGTCTGTCGACGCCGTGAAAGAGCCGGCGCAGCTCCTCCTCATCGATGACGTTGTCGTCAGGATCGCGGAGCGATGCCTTGAGCCGCTTGCGCCGGACCACCTCGAGCACGCGGCCGCCATCCCCCGCGAGGCGGCCGCCGATCTTCAGCTTGTCGGTCGGGATGGAGTGCGCGTCGCGCGTCGTGTGCTCGAACCCGAAGAGGAGCGCCTCGACCGCGCGCAGGCAGGTGCTCTTGCCGGCCTCGTTGGGCCCGTAGACGACCTGGAGCGCCCCCGGGGCGCGCGAAAAATCAAGCCGCGTGCCCTCGAAGGGCCCAAACGCGTGGAGCTGGAGGTCCAGGATCTTCACGGCTCGTCCCCGAGCGCGACGCGCGCCACGAGCAGGTCTTCCACGTCGGCGAGCACGGCGCGCATCGCCTCCGGATCATCGAGGAACGCTGCGGCCGGGTCGTGGCGCAGCTCCTCGGGCAGCTTGTCCCCCAGGTCGGCGAGCGTGGCGGCGAGCGCGCGGAGCTCGCCCTCGTCGGCACAGAGCTCGCGGATCGAGCGGACCAGGTGGGCGACCGGATCGGCCGCGGCCGCGTCGCCGCCGGCGAGCGCGTCGGCGTCGATGGCCGGCCGCACGTGGACGCGGACCGAGCCGATCCACGCCTGCTCACCCGCCGCGTCGACCGCGGCGGCCCGCACGTCCGCCGTCAGCGCCGCCGCGCTCTCACTGCACAGCGCGACCTTGGGCGATCGACCGAAGAGCGTCACCCGCGCGGCGACGAGCCGATCGCCGGCCTCTCCGACCGCCTCGGAGAGCGCGCCCTGGACGCGCTCGAGCACGTCGTCCAACACGTCCTCCTCGACGACGCGGACGGACAGGTCCGCCCAGCGCACCACGTCCACCGCGCGGTGCTCGACGCCGCGCACCTTGCCGGACTCGACGGTGACGAACGTCGCTCCCTTCGGTCCGGCCTCGCGCGCATGGCGGCCCTGCAGGTTGCCGGGGAACACGACGTAAGGCTCGCGTGAGACGACCTCGCGACGGTGGACGTGACCGAGCGCCCAGTAGTCGTACCCCTTGTCCTGCAACACGCCGAGGCTCGTGGGCGCATACGGCTCGTGCCCTTCTCGACCCCAGAGCGCCGTGTGCAGGAGGCCGATGTTGAAGGCGCCCGCCGCCGGCCTCGGGTAGCGACGCGCGAGATCGTCGGTGAGGTCGCGGCGCGCGAAGCCTTGTCCGTGAACCGCGACGCCGATCGACTCGAAGACGACCGACTGCGGCTCGCTCGTCGACAGGTCGCTCACGTTCTCCGGCAGGCGCAGGCGCTTCGTGATCTCGCTCTCCGCGTCGTGGTTGCCTCGGACCATCACCACCGGCACGTTCGCCTCACGGAGGCGCGCCATCTGCTTCACGAAGAAGAGGCCCGTCGCGTAGTCCTTCCAGGCGCCGTCGTAGAGATCGCCGGCGAGGAGCACGAGATCCGCGCGCTCCTCCAGCGCCGTCGCCACGAGCGCCTCGAGGGCGCCTCGGGTCGCGCTCCGCAGCTGCTGGACCGGGCAGCCCTCGTATTTCTCCAGGCCGACGAGCGGGCTGTCGAGGTGGATGTCGGCTGCGTGGACGATCAACAAGGGGCGCCTCTTTGTCGGGGATTGTCAGCGCGCCGGTAAGGTACCATCAGCCGCCGTGTCCTCGAGCCTCCCCGCGTCGACCGACCCCGATCTCGAGCTGATGCTCGGGGCCGAGCTCGTCTCGGAGACCTCACCGGGCACGATCTACCGCATCCTCTCGCGGGTCGGCGAGGGCGCGATGGGCGTGGCCTTCTTCGCGATGCGTGTGTCGCCCGAGGGCGAGTGCGGCGTGGTCGTGAAGATGCTCAAGCCGTGGTTCGTCCAGCAATGGGGAAAGACGGCGGAGCTGATCGTCACGAAGGAGGCCGTCGCGCTCGGCCGCCTGAACGAGCGCGTGCCGCCCACACCCTTCGTCGTCCGGCTCATCGACGCGGGCGCCTACCCCATCACCACGCGCGGGGTGGACCTTCGCGTGCCGTGGCTCGTCGTCGAGTACGTACACGGCGGCGTCGAGGGCACGACCCTGAGCCAGCGCGTCATGCACGCCGTGCGCACGACCGGCCACGCCTTCGACGGCCAGCGCGCGGCCAACCTGGTCGAGGCGCTCGGCAACGGCCTGTCCGCGGTCCACGAGGTGGGTGTCATCCACCGCGACATCAAGCCGGACAACGTCCTCTGCTGCGGCTTCGGGGAGGACGAGATCTTCAAGATCGCGGACTTCGGCGTCGCGCGCCCGGCGGGCATGGCCGCGACGTTCGGCGGCTTCATCGTCGGCACGCTCGGCTATGCAGCGCCCGAGCTCGCCACGATGGACGCGAAGGCGGTCGGCAGCTGGAGCGACGTCTTCAGCATGGCCGCGGTCATTTATTTCGTGCTCACGGGCGCAGATTATTTCGACGTCAAATCACCGGCGGACGCGCTCATGGCGGCGCTCGCCAACAACCGGCGGAGCATCCGAGAGTCGCCGTGGCTCTCGCCGGAGCTGCGGGCGAACCCCGAGGCGTGCCGCGCGATCGACTACGCGCTCGCCGTGGGCACCGCGGGCAAGACCGAGATCCGCCCCGGCCGCGCGGACGCGCTCGCGATGATGATCGCCCCCTGGCTCCGATCGGAGCCGCAGCGCTTCTCGCTCGTCGCGAAGCGCCGCGCCCAGCTGGAGGACTCGGAGGAGACCACGCAGCTCGTCGCGTGGACGTGGACACCGCTCCGCCACACCGGCACCTTCAACAAGATCATCCGCGCCGTGTCGTGGGACGGCGACGGTCGCTGCATGGCCGCCACCAACGAGGGCCTCGCCTTCTGGAACGGCTCACACTGGAAAGACGTGTCACACGCGGGCATGAAGGACCCGACGCGCATCCGCTTCGTGCGCCGCATCGCGCCGGGCCGCTGGCTCGTCGGCGGGGACGAGGGCACGTTTGCGCTCTACTCGAGCGAGGGCCCGCGCGACGTGCGGCAGTTCGCCAACACCGGCATCCGCTACGAGCTCTTCTCGGGCACCTTCGAAGACCTCGCGGTCCTCGTCGGCGTGGCGGACTCGGGGGAGTCGCAGCTCTGCTGTCTGGTCTCCAAGCGGTGGCTCAAGCCCCTCCCCTTGCCCGACGTGGGCGCCGTCACCAGCCTGTCGCGCATCGCGGACGCGAAGTGGCTCGTCATCGGCCGCGCCAAAGACGGCGGCGGCTATGCCGCCATCTACCGGCCGCTCGAGTGGAGCGTCGAACGCATCGAGACGCCGCTCGTCCGCGCCTTCCTCGCGTCCGACGCAGAGCCGACCGCGCAGGTCGGGCTCGCGGTCGGGGCGAGCGGCGCGGTGGTGTGGACCTACCCCGCTGGCGTGCGCCACGAGATCGTCACCGGCAAGCCCGACCTCTCGGCCGCCTCGGTGGAGGCGTCTGGTCGCGGCTGGTGCGCGAGCGCCGGCAGCATCTGGATGCACCACCGCACCGCGCACTCCACCGGCCGCGTCGAGCCACCGCTCGGCCGCTGGGATCTCATGTGGCGCGACGAAGGCTGGCAGGCGCCCATCGTCGCGCTCTTCACCGAGCCCGGCCTCGTCCTTGGCATGACCGCGGAGGGCGGCATCATCGAGGGCCGCCACAACGCGATGCGCCCGCCGAGCAAGCCGCCAACCGGCAGCGTGCTGCGGCGGACCGCTGGCTGAGGTTGGTCAGCTCTTCTCGAGCAAGGCGCGCAGCCGCTCGACCTCGATGAGGTACTCGCGGCCGCAGTAGTCGCAATCGATCTCGAGGCCTTTGCCGTCGTCGATCATCTCCTGCAGATCGGAGTGCCCCAGCGTGGAGAGGCTCGCGAGCACGGCCGCCTCGTCGCACCGGCACGAGAAGAAGACCGGGCTCCGCGCCAGCTCCGTGAACGGCATGCCGAGGCAGAGCTCGCCGATGAGCAGATCGGCGGAGAAGTCGGGCTTCTCGAGCCACTCGTCGATCGGCGGGAAGTCCTCGAGCCGCTGCGTCATGATCATGTGCGCGGGGCGCTCCGCCTCCGGCAAGAGCTGGACGACGAACCCGCCGGCCGCGACCAGCTCGTCGCCGTTCCATCGCGAGCCGACGCGAGCCAGGCAGACGAGCTGCTCCGACTCGTGGAAGTAGGCCGTGATGGCCTCGCCGATGCCGCCGGCCTGCCCGACGTCGACGATGCCCTGCTGCACCCCACCGCGGACCATCGTCCGCATCATCTGCATGAGCGAGCCCGGCCCGAGCGAAAACGCGGAGCGGTCCCCCTTGAGCTGAGCCAGCCCGCGGACCGATCCGTCCGGGAAGGAGTCACCCACGATTGTCCCTTTGCCGCCCGCGCCACGCAGGATCCCCTGAACACGCAGGTTGGGCGCCATGGTCTCCCGGAGCAGGACCGCCCCGGTCGCGATGCCCGCGAGGGCCTTGGCCGCCTCGCCCGTAACTCGTTGTTTTGCCGCGACCTCGCGGGCCGCCTGCGTCGTCGCCGCGGCGACCACACGGAACGCATGATCGTTGGTCATGGCACGGACGACGACGTCCTCGGTGCTTCCCATCGCCGAACCATAGAGCAGGATCCCCGCGCCCGCGAGAAGCTGCTCCGGGCGCCCAGGCTCGTCCAACCTGGTTATCCTCCGTTCATGCGCTTCGTTCGGTACGCGGCCTTCGCCGCCTGCATGGGTCTCTCCGCGACGGCCTTCGCCCAGGGCGACGACGACGAGGAGGAGGGCTGGATCGAAGAGACCGTGGAAGAGGAGCCCGCTCCGCCGCCGCCCGCGCCGAAGAAGAAGGCAAAGAAGAAGAAGAAGGTCGTCGTCGTCGAGGAGAGCGTCGAAGAGGACGACCAGACGCCCCCCGCCTGGACCCGGGGCCGCCGCGGCAAGCCCCGTAAGACGATCCCCGCGCGCGAGGGCGAGCCGCCCCCGCCCGGCTACCACGTCGAGATGAAGAGCCGGAAGAACCTCTGGATTCCCGGCGTGGTCCTCCTCGGCTCGGGCTACCTGGCTTCCGCGCTCAGCTCGTCCGCCCTGCTCATGTCCGACAGCAGCAGCTGCTGGTCCTGGGACTACTGCGGCTCGAGCGGCGACTGGGGCTGGGGCTTCGTCCCGCTGGCGGGCCCCTTCGTCATCGCCGCACAGGAGAACGTCGAGACCGAATGGCGCGTCGGCTACGCCCTGTTCGGCACCGCGCAGGTCCTCGGCCTGGGCCTCACCATCGGCGGCGCCGTCAGCAAGCGCCCCGTCTGGGTCCTCAACCGCAACTACCGAGGCGAGACCGCGCCCACGACCGAGATCGTCGCCGGCCCCGGCAACCTGATGCTCAAGGGCACCTTCTAGCGTTCCTCCGTCGTTCTCACGTAGCTTCGACCACGTGAGGGTCACCAAGGAGTCCGCCGAGCTGCGGGACGACGGCTTCCTGCATCGGATGATCGACGTGGGCGAGGTGCGCTTGCACGTCGCCGAGGCGCGGCCCGCTGGCTCGCTCGAGGACGCGCCGCTCGCCGTCCTCCTGCACGGCTTCCCCGAGCACTGGTGGGCCTTCCACACGCAGCTCCGCGCGCTCGCCGACGCCGGCTTCTGGGCCGTCGCCCCCGACATGCGCGGCTACAACGAGTCGGACAAGCCGGAGGGCATCTCCGCCTACGCGGTCCCCAAGCTCACCGCAGACGTGGCCGGCCTCATCCAGGCGCTCGGCCGCGAAGACGCCTTCCTCGCCGGCCACGACTGGGGTGGCGCCGTCGCGTGGCACTTCGCCAGCGCCTACCCCGAGCGCCTCCGCCGCCTCGCCATCCTCAACGCAGCGCACCCCGTCGCCCTCACCCGCGGCCTGTTCCGTCCCGCGCAGCTCTGGCGCAGCGCGTACATCTTCTTCTTCCAGCTCCCGTGGCTCCCCGAGTGGGCCGTCTCCCGGAACGACTTCGCCCGCATCCGCGCCATGTTCGAGGAGGACGGCCTCGCCGCCGACGTCATCGAGCGCAACGTCGCCGCCATTCGCCAGCCCGCTGGCCCCATCAACTACTACCGTGCCTCCATGCGCCGGGCCGTCCCGCCGCCGCGCGTCATCGACAAGCCTGTCATGATCATCTGGGGAGACCGCGATCGGTTCCTGGGACCCGAGCTCACCATTCCCCCCCGTGAGCTCGTCCCCGGGCCGCGCATCGTCCACATCCCGGAAGCCACCCACTGGGTCGCGCACGACGCGCCCGAGAAGGTCAGCGCCGCGCTGATCGAGTATTTCGGCGCCTCTGCTCCGACCGGTTCCTCGCCTTGACTGCGCGCTACGGCACCACCAGGGTCCGCGGCCATGCAGCTTCCGACCTGGGTCATCCTCAGCTTGCGTGAGACCCTCTCAGCGTCCGACTTCGTGTCGCGCGCTCGTGCTCTGGGCGTGCCGGCTGAGGAAACGCGCGACGGCATCAGCCTGCCGGGTGGGTTTCTTTGTCGTGTGGTGGCTGCTCCGTTTCCCGAGAGGCTCTGCGATCGCGCCTTGCTGAAGGGTCCGCTCCCGCTCGGCCCCGCCCAGCTCCACATCACCGGCGGAACGAACGAGCTCGAGATCTCGCAACACGCGCAGCCCGAAGACGTGCGTCGCGCCGCGCGCGAGGCCGTCGAACGGATGATGGGGCCAGGCGATCCCCACGCGACGATCGAGTCGAACGCGAGCCGAAAGGTGCGCTCGCTCCTCGACTCGCTCGTCCGACTCGCGCCGCTCGCCAGCGCGCTCGTGCTCCCCCACGCGAACCACACCACCTTCGAGATGGGGATGTTCCTGGAGATGGCTCGGCCCTACCTCGAGGAGGGTGGCTATCCCTTCCCGCTCTTCGCGTTCCTCAAGGTCCGCGACGACGCCGACATCCCCACGCTGGAGTCGGTCGGCATGTGGATCTTCGGCCTGCCCGACGTCGCCATGGCATTGCCGGACGAGCTCGAGACCCGCACGGCGGCCCACTGTTTGGGCGAGGTCCAGCGCGAGATGGTCGCGGAAGGTCGCTGGTTCGAGACCGGCGCTCGGTTCGCCACCGAATCATTGGGCGAGGTGGTCCTCGTACGCCGCCGAGACGGTCTGTGGGTCTCGCCCAGCAGGTTCCCCGCCACACCGGCCACGGCGGCGGCCGCCTCCCGGTTCGCGCGCCGCCGCGCCCTGGCCCAAATCCTCGGGCCCCATACGCTCCATCACATGCCCGCGCAAGACGGCGTCGCGATCGAGCATTGCCTCCGTGCCGACGAAAGCGGCCTCGCCATTTCGAATGGTCTCGCCGATCGACCCCAGAACGGCGGCACACCCGAAGACGAGAACCTCCACGTCGAGGTGGTCCTCACCTCGCTCGAGCTCGGCCCGTGGGCGAACGGCTGGGTCAACTGGATCATCGGCGCCATCCGCGGGGGCGACGGCTCACACCCCATTCGCCCCAACGACCGAATGGTTCTCGGGGACGCGGCCCTACCCATTGCAGGCGCAGTCCTCTGCCCGATGGGCTACATCGCCGCAGAGCCCGCGGCCGTCGCGCACCACCCCGGCGCCCCCCGAACGGAGCTCTGGGACATGCTCCCGTTCTCTCACGAGGAGCTCGCGAGCTTCCGCGCGTCTCCCACCGCGCAGGGCGACTGGTTGGACGCCTACATCACCCAGGGGCGCGTCCCCGAGCTCCAGGCGCGCTGGCGCCCGCCAGCGCGCTGAGCGCGTTCGTGGTCAGGGGACCGTTCGCCGCGGCAGCGGCTCCGCCATGGAGGTGCCGCTCACCTCGCGCTTCAGCTGAGTCGCGGCGAACAGCAGGAACAGCCCTGCCAGCGCCACGATGACGTAGACCACGCGCGCCATCGGCGAGAGCGGCCCGAAGATCGCGGCCACCAGATCGAATTTGAACAACCCGACGAGCCCCCAGTTCAATGCGCCGATCACGCTCAGCGCGATAGCGATCCACGCAGGCGTGGACAGGTTTCCTGTCGATCGATTGACAATCACGTTCGCCTCCTTCCCCATGCCATCGCACGCGCGGTGCCACATCCGCGCGGGGCTCCGTCGCCTTCACGCGGCCCGAGCAGCCCGTGGCGGCGAGTGTACGGTGACGCAGTGAGGCGAAGAGGCGCGCGCCCTCGCGCGTCAGCCACGCGCGATGACGAGGACCGTGAACCCGCCATAGAGCGCGAGCGCAACGAGTCCTTCGGTCCGCGAGACATGACGCTCCGTGCGAATGAACGCCGCGGCGAGGACGGTTATCACCCCGAGCGCGACGAGATCGGTGGAGAGGTCTGCGAGAGGCGCGCGCAACGGCGAGGTGAGCCCGGCAGCGCCGAGACACAGGAGCACGTTGAAGATGTTCGAGCCCACCACGTTGCCGATCGCGATGTCGCTGTGACCACGGCGGGCAGCGATGGTACTGGTGATGAGCTCCGGAAGCGAGGTACCGACCGCCACGATCGTGAGACCCACGAGCCGCTCGCTCATCCCGAGCGACTTCGCGACGGAGACCGCCCCATCGACGAAGAGGCTGCCGCCGATCAGGAGGACCACGAGGCCCCCCGCGGCGATGGCGCCAGACCGCACCGTGCTACCCGACTTCGGCGCGCCTGCGGCGTCCGCCACCTCGGCGGTGACCTCGACCTCGACCCGCGCGGTCGCCTGCGCCGAAGCGCGGGCAGCTCGAACCATCCATGAGGTGTAGAGGAGCGCGATCACCAGCAGCCCGGAGGCCTCGACGCGACTCAACACGCCGTCGAGAAACAGGAGCGGGAGCGACGCGGCGCTGAGGACGAGGACGGGCAGCTCCCGCCTGCGGAGCGCCGGGTCCACACGCGGCGGCGACACGAGCGCGGTGACACCGAGGATGAGCCCCACGTTTGCGACGTTCGAGCCCACCACGTTGCCGATCGCGACGTCGCCGTATCCGGCTCCTGCGGCCTCCACCCCGACGATGATCTCCGGAGCGGAGGTCCCGTAGGCGACGACGGTGAGGCCTACGAGGATCTGGGGAACGCGGAGCGCGAGCGCGAGCGCCGACGCTCCGCCCACGAACCACTCCGCCCCAAAGTAGAGCAAGAGGCCTCCGCCGAGGAGACGCAGCCATTCCATGGTCATCGAGAGTCTTCGACGCGCGCGAGCAGATCCGGAAGCACCTCGAGCTCGAACGGCTTGCGCAAGACCGCCAGAGCCCCGAGGCGCTCCGCGTACGATACGACGTCCTGGGTGGCGATGGCGCTCATCAGGATCACCGGCAGCCTGACCCCGAGCGCGTGCAGCTCGTAGAGGATGTTGAGACCGCTCGCGCCGGGCATGCGGATGTCGGCGATGAGAACGTCCGCGGCGAACGAGGCGGCGCCGCAGTCGAGGCCCAGCATGGCTCGCAGCTCGGTCCCGGTGGCCACGTCGGTCACGCGATGCCCCAGACGCCGCAGCGCCTTCGCGACGAGGGCGCGCGCTGCGTCGTCATCCTCTGCGAGCAAGATCTGCAGCGCACGCCCTGTCGCCATACCGACGCTCCCGGGAACGATCTCGGATTGGACGGCCGAGGCCGTAAGCTAAGAGGCGACGGGTTCCGGGTGGCCGTTGGCGGGTTCAGAGGAGGAGACGATGGACCGGGCTCGACCGGCAGAGCCCCTCCTCGGGAGGGAACACAGGGCGCTGCCGGTCAAGACCCTGCGCGCATACTGCACCACCCGTGCCAGGCGCAGCCCGCGCCGATTGCGGCGCTCGGTGTTGAAATTTGCAACACGCTCCACCGGGGCCGTCGCAGCCTGCGTCAGCCGCTCTGCTGGTATCGGGCGAGCCACCGGTAGAGCGTCGCCCGGTCAACGTTCAGGAGCCGCGCCGCCTCGGCCTTGCTGCCGCCCGCCGCCTCCACCGCGGCGAGCACGTACCGGCGCTGGATCTCCTCCAGTGGCAACACGTCCTCGGGCTGTCTGGGGAGCGAAAAGGTCGATTCGACGCTCGCCTGGCGGATGCGTGGTGGAAGATCGTCGACCGTGATCTCCTCGAGCCTCGCGAGGGTGACGGCGCGTTCGACGCAATTCGCCAGCTCGCGGATGTTGCCCGGCCAGGCGTACGACCGGAGCCTGGCAGCGGCGGCCTCGGAGAAGCGACGGACGCCACGCCCCATCGACGAGGAGAACCGCTCGAGGAAATGGTGCGCGATCAGGAGCACGTCTCCACCGCGCTCCCGCAGCGGAGGCAGCTCCATCCGTACCACGTCGAGCCGATAGAACAGATCCTCTCGGAAGCGGCCGGATCGAACCGCCTCTTCCAGATCCACGTGTGTGGCCGCGATGATGCGAACGTCGATCGGCTCCTCGTCATCCGCCCCCACGGGCCGGATGGTGCGCTCCTGCAGCGCGCGCAGAAGCTTGGGCTGAACGGCCAGCGGAATGTCGGCGATCTCGTCGAGGAAGAGCGTGCCGCCGCGTGCGCGCGCCATGAGCCCCGCCCGCGGACGCTGCGCATCGGTGAATGCCCCTCTCGCGTGCCCGAACAGCTCGCTCTCGACGAGGGCCTCGGGAATCGCAGCACAGTTCACGGCGACGAGCGGCCGCTCGGCGCGCTTGCTCTTCAGATGGATCGCCCGAGCGACGAGCTCCTTGCCCGTTCCGCTCTCACCCGTGAGCAGGACGGTGACGTCGGTGTCGGCCACACGATCGATGAGCGCGAGGACCGTCTGGACACCTTCGCTCTCGCCGATGATGCCGTGCGAGCCGCTCGATGCGGCCTCGCGCTGGAGTCGCAAGAGCTCCCCCTTCAGGAAGCGGTGCTCCACTGCGCGCCGGAGGGCGCGCGCGATGATCTCGATGTCGACCGGCTTGGTGACGAAATCGTAGGCACCGGCGCGGAGCGCACGGACGGCGCTCTCCATGCTGCCGAACGCGGTCACGACGATCACCGGCACGTCGGGAAAAGCAGCGCGGATGCGCTCGCAGAGGTCGACGCCGTCGAGGCGAGCCATGCGGAGGTCCGTCAAGACGACGTCGATGTGTTTCGTCGCGAGCACGTCGAGCGCTGCGATAGGGTCGGTCACGCACGAGACGTCGAGGTCGAAGGGCGCGAGCGCCCGCTTGAGCATCGACCCGACGCTCGGGTCGTCATCGACCGACAGCACCTGCGCCTTCATGCGGGCTCCGTCGCGCCGACGGGGAGCCGCAGGCGGAAGGTCGTCCCGCAGCCGGGCGAGGTATCGAGCCCGATCGTGCCGCCGTGCTCGGTGACGATTCCATGCACGACGCTGAGCCCCAGGCCGGTCCCCTGCCCCACATCTTTCGTGGTGAAGAAGGGCTCGAACACTCTCTCCGCAACATCCGCCGTCATGCCGACGCCCTCGTCCATCACGGAGATGATGACCCACCCTGCCTCGTTCGCCACGACGTCTTCCAGGCGAGCCTCGACTCGCACGGCGCCCCCCTCCGGCATCGCCTGCACGGCGTTCACCAGCAGGTTCGTGATGGCTTGCCCGAGATGCTCGGAGTCACCGTGCACGGCGAGATCTTCCGGCTCGACGTCGACGGTGATCCGGCAGCCGCCCTTCGGGAACATTGGAGACAGCATCCCGACGCAGCGGTCGAGCAAACCGTGGACCAGGATGCGCGAACGATGCGCCACCGGCCGGCGCGCAAAGTCGAGCAGCTCCCGGATGATCTTCGACATCCGATTGGCCTGCGCGCGAATCTCCTGCACGCTCTCGATCCGCTCGCTCTCGGGGAGGGCTGGCTCGGCCAACATGGATGCGTGGCCACCGATCACCTGGAGGGGCGTGCCGAGCTCGTGCGCGACACCGGAGGCGAGCCGCCCGATTGTCGCGAGCTTGTCGGCGTGGCGCAGCTGCTCGAGCGCCCGCTCGCGCTCTTTGACCTCCTCGCGGAGGCTCCGCTCCGTCCGCTCGAGCCGCTCGGCCATCCCGTCGAGCTCCGTCGCGAGCTCGCCTATCTCGTCGCGTTGGCTGACGCCCGTGCGGGAGCTCATCTGCCCCGCGCCGATTCGCCGCGCGTGCTCCACGAGGGCCTTCATGGGCCTGCCCACGACCGCGACCCCGACGGCGATCGCGACGGCGCCGGTCAACAGAATCAGCAGGGCCGTCGTCGAGACGACGCCGGTCAAGGTGCCGCGCACGTAGTCCCGCTCACGCTCCATGGACTCCGCGAGCTCGAGGGCGGCGAGCCGGCCGCCCGGGAGCGCCACCGGGACGTAGGTGACCAGGCTCTCCACCCCGTCCACCTGGGCCTTGGCCACCACGTTGGCCCCACGCCACAGCTCGCCCAGCTGCTCCCGCGGGACGCGCGGCTGATCCGATGCGTCGGTGTCGAAGAGCACGAGTCGAATCAACACACGCTCCCGCTCGTTCGCGCCCTCCACCATTCGTCGAGCGCGCACCTCGTCCTCCGCCCACGTCTCCGCGACCAGCGGCGCCAGCGCTCGGCCCATTGTCTGCGCGTCGCGCCTCACGTCCTCCTCGAACAAGCCGACCTCGCGGCGGAACCACTGCAGCGCCCCCACGCTGAGAACGACCGTGATCACCAGGACCACCGCGATCGCGAAGCGAAGCGCCACCTTCATGTCGTCATCGAATCCTTCGCGAGCCCTCGAACCTACCCGGATTCGACGAGGCCTGTCGAGGCGAGCCAGCCTGGTCACGGTGCGCCGCCTCCTCCGCGGCCTCGGTCTCCATCTGTGCAGACTCCTCCGAAACGCGCGCCTGCGCCACGATGCGCGTGGGCTCGAGCTTCGCTCCGTGCGAGGAGGCAAGTGTGACGGCGGTCTCGAATAGACCCTCGAGCAGCCTTTGGTCCTGCACCAGCGAGCGCCTCACGAGCCAGCGAAAGCCGAGCACCGCCGCCACGATCCCCATCACTGCGCCCACCGCTGTGCCGATCGGTCCGAGCACCGTGCCGACGCTGGCGAGCAGCACGGCGGTGATGAGCATCAGACCGGGGCTGCCGAGCAGAAACATCAGCTTCGCCGCCCTGTAGTCGCCCCTGAGCTGGACGCGAGTGTTGCCACCATCGAGGCGGCTGACGCGCAGCTCGTAGGCGCCCTTCTTATGCGTGAGCATGCGCCCTACCTGCGCGGTGGTTCCGCCCGGTAGACGCGCTTCGAGCGCGTTCGCGATGGCCACGAAGCCGTCCTCGCTCACCTCCAGAGGCAACACCTTCTCACGCTCCAGCATCAGCGGTACGCCGAGGAGTCGGCTCGCCTCCCGGGGCGTCTGTTCGGGGAACCGCCCTTCGAGCCGGGCGATCTTCTCCCGGGCTTCTGCGAGCTCCCGCTCCAGCTCGGCCACTCGCCCGCGCTGCGCCTCCTCGTCGTCGCGGTACGCCACGATGCATTCTCGCACGGGACGAGCCCGCAAGCGGAACGGAGGTGGCGAGAACTGTCGCGCTGGGCTCCCGAGTGTGGCACCATCCCGAAGCTTCGAGCTCAAAGGGTGCGGCGAGGGTCTCGCCGCAGGACGTCGGGTGGTCGGGCCGCCATCCCAGCCGGTTGAACCGGCAGGGACTTGCGCATGTCTTCGAACACACGGCCGGGCTCTGGCCCGCTTCCCTCATCCCCGCCCGAGGCATGGGAGCCGCTCTTGCGCCTCACGCGGCTCGCCGGCCGCCCCCTCGAGCGCTTCCTCCGCATCCAGGCAGCGAGCGGCATTCTGCTTCTGCTCGCCGCCGCCGTCGCTCTGGTGTGGGCGAACTCCCCCTGGGCCGAGAGCTACCAGCGCCTCTGGCACACGCCCGTCGGCTTTCGCCTCGGCGCACATCATTTCGAGCGCTCCCTCGAATGGTTCGTGAACGACGGCCTGATGGTCATCTTCTTCTTCGTCGTCGGCCTCGAGATCCGTCGAGAGCTGCACCACGGCGAGCTATCGGAATGGCGCCGTGCATCGCTCCCTGCAGCTGCCGCTCTCGGTGGAATGCTGGCGCCCGCCGGGCTCTACCTGGCCTTGGCCGGCGCGCCGCACACGCGCTCCGGGTGGGGCGTCCCTATGGCAACCGACATCGCGTTCGCAGTCGGAATCCTCACGCTCCTCGGCAAGCGTGTCCCTGCTGCGCTCAGGGTTCTTCTGCTTGCGTTGGCCGTGATCGACGACCTGGGCGCCATCCTCATCATCGCCCTGTTCTATTCGTCCGGCATCGACACGAGCGGGCTATTCCTCGCGGCGGTGGGCTTCGCGGGCGTATTCGCCATGCAGCGGCTCGGCGTACGAATGAAGCTCGCCTACGTTATCCCGTCACTCGTGGCCTGGGCCGGCACCTATGCAGCCGGCATTCATCCGACAATCGCTGGCGTCATCGTCGGTCTGGTGACCCCCATCCGGGCGTGGCTCGGCCCCGATGGCTTCCTCCTCGGGGTGAGGCGTGAGCTCGATCATCTCGCCGAAGCCCCCGCCGGCTCTCTCTCGTCTCATGAGCTCGCGGAGACGCTGCGCCACGTCGACGTGGCGCGACGCGAAGCCATGTCGCCGGCCGAGAGCCTCATCGAGGCGCTTCATCCGTGGGTCGCGTTCGGAATCATGCCGATCTTCGCGCTCGCCAACGCAGGCGTGTCCTTGTCCGGCGGCGCGCTCGACACGAGCGCCTGGCAGGTCCTCTTCGCCGTCGCGATCGGTCTCGTCGTCGGCAAGCCGCTCGGCGTCCTCCTGATGAGCTGGGTCACCCTGCGACTCGGAATCGGCACGCTGCCCGCTGGCCTGACCTACCGCCACCTCGCCGTCCTCGGCGTCGTCGCCGGCATCGGATTCACCATGGCGCTCTTCATCGCCCAGCTCGCCTTCACCGACGCTCGGCTCCTCGCCGCCGCCAAGCTGGGCGTCCTGGTCGCGAGCGGCGGCGCCGCCGTCATCGGGCTCGTGCTCGGCCGCGCCATTCTCTCTGGGTCGTCGGCCAGCAACGCCGCACAGACCGCCGACGAAGCGGAGTGCTCCACGGAGGCGTGACGGGCGGGGCGCGACGCCGTAAGACGCGTGCCTCAGGGTGCCTTGCGCTCCGCCTTCTCCAGCCGCTCGACGAGCTCGTAGATCTCGCGCGCGCGGGCCGGCTGACCGTGGCCGTTCAGGTTCGCCGCGCGCCGCAGCGAGCGCCGCGCGGCGTCGACCTCGCCGAGCTCGAGCAGCGCCTCGCCGAGCGCGAGGCGACTGCGGTAGTGCGCCGGGTCGAGCTCGACGGCGCGCTTCGCATAACGAAGCCCGGTGCCCGGGCGGCCAGCGGCGACCATCACGCGCGCCACAATGGATAGCTCCGTCGGGCGAAGGTCCTTCCGGGAGAGCAGGCCACGCACCGAATGAGCCGCAGCGTCCCCGGTGGCCTCGCGCTCGAGCGCCACGACGCCGAGGGCCCGAAGCGCGTCGAGCGACTTCGGATCCTCCTGGAGAGCCACGTGCACATGGCGGGCGATGCGCGGGCCATCCGCAAGCTGCGCGCGCAGGAGCTCCGCCCGGACCTTCATCGCACGAAGCCCCGACTCTTCCGACCCATAGCCCGACTCGAACCCTTCGAGCCGGCCGCGCACCTGCCGCTCCTCGTGCCCGAACTGCAGCTCGAGCTCCGCGAGGTGAAGGCTCACCTCGGCCGGGCTGAGCTCGCGACCGGCTGGCCGCGCCACATCGAGCTGTGGGAATGCCACGCGCTCCTGAGCATAAGACGAGGCCGCGAGGTACCGGCTCAGCCGCGCCTCCAGGTCCACGTCGGAGAAGGCATCCCGGAGCGCATCGGTCGGCATCTCGGTTCCTGCGCCGAGCGCGCAATTCGGCGCGTTTCACCACCGTCGTCGCGTGCGTTGCGACAGAGGTCGAGTCCGCATGCGACAGAGCTCGCCGGTTCCGCGCGAACCGACGACCCTTGTCGCCTCGCGGGCAGGCTGCCGTGTTGCCGCAAGTTCGATCTCGCCCGCACCGCGCGAGCGTCCCGCGCTCCTCGTCGCCCCCGCAGCGATGGCGCTGCTCGCGCGGAGCGGTCAGAGGTGCTCCCACCCTGGGCAGGCCGGCGCCTGCTCACAAGGCGCCCAGTCGTCCAAGACGCCATAAGACTGGGCCGGCACGTGCAGCACCTCGATCTGTGTACCGACCTGGCGCTGCTTCAGCAGCTCCTGCTGCCACCGGGCCTGATCCGGAGGAAAGAACACGCAGTACTCGATCGGCGTCGCGCGCGAGCAGTCGACATCGGGCACCGTGCACACGCCCGTCCTCGACTCGAACGAATACCCGGTGAGGTGCCAGCAGCCAGACACAAGGGCCCCGCAATCGGGCGCGACACGACGAGCACAGGCTGCCTCGAGGTCGTCCCCGGTCCCAGTGGATTGTGCCGTCGAGCCCGAGGTCGACGAAGTGGCCGCCTTCGTCGAGGATGACGCTGACGAAGACGTGCCGCCGCCCGAGCCGCCCGAGCCGCCAGCTTCGGAGGAACACGCGACCGCGAGCGCCGCGAAGGCAACGAGCGGGATGCGAGACATGGTTGCAAGCCTAGCGAGAGGGAGCGCGAGCGAACTGCCGACCTGTGTCGCATCTCCAGGGTCCGCATCTCGTACGGAGGCTTCGGACGGAGGCAGCAAGCTACTTGCGCTCCTCCGGCACCGGGATCATGTCCGCCCCTGGTCGCACGACGAACACGACGGTCCGCACCCCGTCGCCCTCGATATTGTTCAGCACGGTCATCATCCCGCTCGCCTCGATCGAGGTCGGAGCGCCGCCGCCCAATCGGCCGATACCGCACGCTTCGGCGACCAGCCGGAATCCGGCACGGTCCGCAACCGAACCTCGTGTAGCTCCTTCTTGATCGCCCCCACCTCCGCCTCCAGCACCGCGAGCCGCTCACCGCTCGCAGGGTCAGCCGACTGCGAAGCACCACAGGCGACGAGAGCCACGAGCGCCCCCGGAGCCATCGCCTTCCGCATCGACACCTCCCCCTGAGCGATGCACACCATGGCTGCATTGAACCAGATGCAGCCACCGGGTGGGAGCCCCGATGCTCGGCGGGCTCCGTCCCGGGGTCCGCAACGCGCTGGCCCCGTGTGGCGGCTGGTACCTGTTCCCACGCTCGAGAGGCGACTCACGACGGCGTGACACGAAATCGTGAGGCGCCTCCACCACGCACGCACAACGTGCAGGACGGGTGCATGACGTGCCGACACCGCCCAAATCTGCAGCGCTTGCGCGCGTCTGGTGCCATCGAACAGGCTGCATCGCACTTGCCCACCCGGATGGTGCGACCCAACTTGGGGCCGTGCGCAAGACCCTTGCTCAGATGCGGCACGTCCGGCGCGACTCGGCCAGCCCGATGGACCTCGCGATGCTCGAGCTGTCGATCCCGCTCGCTTTGGGGGCGACGCTGGAGATCGTGTTCGAGGGCGATCGCGCAACGGTGGTGATCGCGCTCCGCGGCGGCGAGGTCATCGTGCCGAACTGGGGAGTCGCGTAGCGGGGCGCCGCTCGCCTGGCATCGGCGGCTCGCGCTTCAACGGCCCGGCCCGCCCCGCCCCGATGCGTCTCTGTCTTCTTCGGCGGCGGCAGCACCAAGCCGTTCGCGGCCGCCGCGCCGTCCGCCCGCGACCACCCGCACCTCGGATTCCCCCGGGGCTGTGGGCGCATTCGAAACTGACCCTGTCGCGGGGTCGCGGACAATGGCGTCCGTCAGCAGCGCCACCAGCTCCGGGGCCATCAGCTCATAGCGGTCCGGGATGTCCAGGCACACCACCCTCTTGTCGCGGAGCTTCGGAGGCGGTTCTTTCCACAGACGAAGAGGACGTTCACTCGGCGGCACCTCTCGATGGCTCCCTGCTGCCACCGCGGGCCGGCAGCGACGGGCCAAGCGCTCGAACCCTGACCGGCCAGCACGACGACCGCAACCCGCCGTCACCGCAGCTTACGGGTCACGCTCGAGCAAGAGCGCGCCGCACGATGTCCCCGAGCGCCGTGAGGCTGATCGGCTTGTGCAGGATGCTGCGGGCACCGAGCCTGAGGGCGTCGAGATCGACGTGTTTGTCCGTCGAGGAGGTCAACAGCACCACCGGGATCGCCTCCATTCCGGGGAGGCGGCGAACGGCTTGAGTCATCGCGATGCCGTCGAGCCCAGGCATGGAGAAGTCCGTGACGACGACGTCGAACCGCTGAGCCCGTGCGGCAACCACGCCTGCCTGCCCGTCCTCCACGGCCACGACGTCGCAGTACTTGCCGAGCTCACGCGCCAGGATTCTTCGGGTCGGCTCGTCGTCCTCTGCGAGGAGCACGACCGAGCGGGTGCGCGACGCAGCCTGGCTCATGACGAAGGCCCGTGCGGCGTCAGTTGTCCTTGTCGAACTCGAGATCATCCTCGGGGAAGCAGTCGCTGCCGGTGATCTTGCAGTCCATCGACTCGCCGCTGTCCGCGAGGTCGCACTCGACATCGAACTTCTTGTCGCCGTTGCAGCTGCACTCATCCATCTCGATGGTGCCCTCGTACTGGCCGTCGCCCTTGCTCTCCAGCTCGAGATCGAAGTCGCACGCCAGGCACGCGCCCTCGGTGTTCACGACGTGGAGGGTCCCCTTCCCGCTGAGGTCGTCCTCGACGGAGAAGTCGTCGGTTCCGCAGCCGAAGCTCTCCTCTTCAGCCTCCCAGTCGCCAATGATCGGGTCCGCGCAGCCGCCCGCGGCGACCACGAGCGCAGCAGAGAGGGAGACGAAAGCCGGACGGGTCATTGAAGTCTTCATGAATCGGGCCCTGTCCACTTCCCGTGCCAGATCCTGACGATGCCGAAAGCGCCGAGCTCACGCGGAGGTCTCGTCCAAAGAGCGCCGTCGACCAGCTGCCGTTGCGCGGAGCTGCACGCGGTGCATCAAGCCGGCCGACCGGAACGGCGCAAATCCGGTAAAGAACTGCAGGGCATACTGGTTGCTGGCGGCGACGATGGAGGTCTCGATGCGAGGTTCCTGGCTGCCACTGGCAATGTTCCTGGCGTGCACGAGCAACGGAGGCGGCGACGACTGCCCCGTCGCGTCCGAGGACTGCCCGTGCACGGACGGTGGGTCCTGTGACGACGGACTGGTCTGTGAGGACGACGTCTGCCGCTCCGAGGGGCAAGGCGCGGGCTCCGCAGCCCTCTGCGAGACCTCGTGTGGCGCCGCCGTCTCTCGCTGCGACCTCACCGACTCCGACCGTCAGGCCTGTGTAGAGGACTGCGAGGCACGGCAAGCGGCGCAGCCCGAGGACTGCCGCGACGAGTGGGACGCCGGATTGCAATGCCAGAGCTCCGAATCGGCCTGGTCGTGCAGCGACGGCCACGCCGTGGCGACGAATTGCGAGGCGGAGCGCGTGGCCCAGGAAGGATGCATCTGGAACGGCGGCTACTGCGACGAGCTCGGCGGCTCGTTGACGACGGCCGGAGCCTGCTTCGTCGAGTGCACGGCCGACGCCGATTGCCCGCTCGACATCCTCGGCTGCCCCGCAGCAGGCACTGTCTGGGCGACGGCGTATTGCGCGGTCGACTACGCGCACCAAGATCAGCTCGGCTGCGGTCCCGCGGGCTGGCGCGAGAGCTCGGTCATTGGTGGCTGCGCGCTCGTCTGCTCGGGAGAAGGCAACGACAGCGAATGTCCGCCGCAGATGCACTGTGTCGCGGACAGCCTCGCAGCGGGCTCGTTCTTCTGCACCGGCGTCGGTGGCTGAATCCGCCATGCTCCGACCGCGGAGACGCACGAAGGGTCTGCGCAGCGACGACTGTGCTGCAGCGGCAAGCTTTGCAGCGCGGCGCGGGTAGATAACGATTCTCCTGACGTTTGGGGCTCTTGCGAGCCCGCCAGGCCGGGGTCTCCTGCTGGAACGGGGGTTGCTGATGCCGATGCGCGATGACCTCAACGATCGCATGCCGCCGGAGGAGCTCGTGCTGAACGGATCGATCACGATGGTTCACGCAGCTCGCATCCGCCGAGGGGCGCTCGCGGCGGCGGCGCTCTGTGTTGCCTTGGGTAGCGCGGGTTGTGCCCCGCGGCTCATCCAGGACTACGCGGTGAAGACGCCCGGCGCACAGCGATGCGTCAGCCAGGAGCCGGGGAAGCTCGTCTTCGCGGTGCAGGAGGGGACCGCGTACGGGCTCGGCGAGTGCGACCGAGCGCCGACCGGTGAGCTCACGAACTGCAAGACCTACGAAGTGGAGTTCGAGTGATGCGCCACCTCACGCGGGCAGCGGGCCTCGTGGTTCTGGCGGCCAGCTTGAGCGGCTGCGTCGTGGGCCGCCAGATCACCGACGTGGTCGCCCACAACGACGCCAACAGCTACAAGGTCCAGACGCTGACCGCCCGCTTCTTCCTCTTCGCTGCATGGCAGGAGTGGGCCGTCTGGAACTGCTATCGCACGAGCGCCGGCTTCCGCTGCGTCGAGACCGACTACGAGCAGAGCAAGTCGGGCTTCAAGCCGACCGGTGCCCTGCCGCCACCGGAAGCGCCGCCCAAGCCGGCACGACCGGCCACGCCCGCGCCACAGCCGGACTCGCCCGCGGTTCCCGCTGCACCACCCAAACCGGCGGAGCCGGCTGCGCCGACCCCAGCCCAGCCCCCCGCCGATGCCACCGGGAGCAGGCTATGAGATTCAGAACGGTCTCGTTCAAGCCATTGACCCTACTCGGCGTGGGGGCGCTGCTCGCGCTCTTGGCCGCTGGGTGCGGACCCAATCTCCTGCACGTCGGGTACACCCCGTCGAACAAGGTCTGGTACCATTGGGTCCATTCCGCCGACGAGCACACCATCGTCGTCTGTGACATCCAACCCGACGGCAGCGAGACAAACTGCGTCGAGAGCGAGATGTAGCCATGGTTGCCATGAGACCTAGGACGACGCCTGCCCTCCTGGCTCTGCTATCGCTGGCCCCTGGCTGCACGCAGCGGGTGCTCATCTGGCCGACCCACGAGGACCACGCGAAGCAGGAGCACATCTACTTCGTCGAGCAGGAGAACGCTCGAGACTCACGCATCAAGAAGTGCGACATCCACCAGGACAATCATGTGACGTGCTCCGTCCAGTTCGACCTGGACCAACCTTGAGCGCGGCCGTGGTGGCCTGACGGCGGCGGGGGGCCTCGGCAGGCCCTTGCCCGCACCATTCGAAACAGCTTTCGGAGACATGCGGCCATGAGGCGAAGGTTCCTTCACGAGGCGATGGTGGGTGCAGTCGCGCTGGCGGGGGCGAGCTGCGCCGAGCCAACGGAGAGTCCTCCCACTCCAATGGCGACGCCCACCGCGCTCGGGGAGCGGAGCGAAGCCCCGTCACACGCGCTCTCCGACGCGCCGCCTTCCCTGCGCGCAGCGGTCATCGGGGCGGTGCAGCGGGAGGCTGGCCCCGGCTACGCCCTCGACCTGGCTTACGACCTCGAGGGGGCTCGCGCCTACGAGGCCAATCTCGCGACGATGCGGCGCCGCGCGCGGTTCGACAAGAACGGCGCAGCGCTCACGCTCGGCGGCGACGAGGTGGAGCTCGGGCTGGGCCTCGAGCGAGCGGGCTGCGCCGGCGCGGCGCGCGGCGTAATCGACACCGAGCCCGACGCCACGCAGAACCAGGCGAGCTACCTGCACCCGATCCAAGGGGGCCGCGCCGTCCAAGCGTGGTACCTGACGGGACCGCTAGGGCTCGAGCAGGGGTTCACCATCGAAAAGCCATGGGGCTGCGAGGGGGAGCTCCAGCTCGATGTCGCGGTGCGCGGCGCGCGCGTCGAAGCGGGCCGGCGCGAGGGGGAACTGCTGCTCGTGAGCGACGCGACCGGCGCACGCTTCACGTACGGCGAGCTGGCGGCGTGGGACGCCGCCGGCAAGGCTCTGCCCGCTCGAATGGAGCGGCTCGACGGCGCGGTGCGCCTCCTGGTGGACGCGACGGGCGCAGCCTACCCGGTGGTGGTCGACCCGCTGGTGTGGGTCGAAGAGGCGAAGCTCACGGCAAGCGACGGGGCGACGTCCGACCAGCTCGGCATCTCGGTCGCGATCTCGGCCGACACGGCGCTCGTGGGCGCCTACTCGGACGACGTCGGCGCCAACGGCGAGCAAGGCTCGGCGTACGTCTTCGTGCGCGCGGGGGCCGTATGGACGCAGCAGGCGAAGCTCACGGCGAGCGACGGCGCGCCGGGCGACCTGTTCGGCGTCTCTGTCGCGCTGTCGGGCGACACGGCGCTCGTGGGCGCCCACTTGGACGACGTCGGCGCCAACACCAACCAAGGCTCGGCGTACGTCTTCGTCCGCGCGGGGGCCGTATGGACGCAGCAGGCGAAGCTCACGGCGGGCGATGGCGCGCCGAGCGATCGGTTCGGCGACGCGGTCGCGCTGTCGGGCGACACGGCGCTCGTGGGCGCCCACTCGGACGACGTCGGCGCCAACACCAACCAAGGCTCGGCGTACGTCTTCTTCCGCGCGGGGGCCGTATGGGCGCAGCAGGCGAAGCTCACGGCGACCGATGCCGCCTCGTACGACGAGTTCGGCCAGTCGGTCACGCTGTCGGGCGACACGGCGCTCGTGGGCGCCAGCCACGATGACGTGAACCAGGGCTCGGCGTACGTCTTCGTGCGCGCCACGGTGCTCGGCGTGCCCGTGTGGACGCAGCAGGCGAAGCTCACGGCGAGCGATGGCACGAGCGCTAACTTCGGCCACTCGGTCGCGCTGTCGGGCGACACGGCGCTCGTGGGCGCCTTCGTGGACAACGGCTGGCAAGGCTCGGCGTACGTCTTCGTGCGCGCGGGGGCCGTATGGACGCAGCAGGCGAAGCTCACGGCGAGCGATGGCGCGCCGAGCGACGAGTTCGGACACTCGGTTGCGCTGTCGGGCGACACGGCGCTCGTGGGCGCCATCTACGACGACCAACAGCGAGGCTCGGCGTACGCGTTCGTGCGCGCGGGGGCCGTATGGACGCAGCAGGCGAAGCTCACGGCGAGTGATGGCGCGCCGAGCGACGAGTTCGGATACTCGGTTGCGCTGTCGGGCGACACGGCGCTCGTGGGCGCCATCTACGACGACCAACAGCGAGGCTCGGCGTACGTCTTCACGCTGAAGAAGACGAACGGCGACCCCTGCGCGGCTGCGTCGGAGTGCGCCTCGGGCTTCTGCGCCGACGGGGTGTGCTGCAACACCGCGTGCGGCGGGAGCGCCGCGAACGACTGCCAGGCCTGCAGCGTCGCCGCCGGCGCTGCGGTCGACGGCACGTGCTCCGGGACGACCGGCAACACCTGCAGTGACGGCAGCGTGTGTACCGTCACCGACACGTGCCTGATAGGCACATGCGCCGCCGGCAGCCCTGTCGATTGCGACGACGGAAACGAATGCACCTCGGAGACCTGCGACCCGGCGACGGGCTGTGTGGTCGCGAACGTCACCGACGGAGCCTCGTGCGAGGACGGGAGCGTCTGCTCCGAGGGCGACACGTGCCAAGGCGGCGCATGCCTCGCGGGCGCCGGCGGCCCGGACTGCAACGACGGCAACGAATGCACGAAGGACAACTGCGACTCCGCCGACCCGACCAACTTCTGCGTGCACGAGGCGCTCCTGGGCACACCTTGCGACGACGGCGACGCCTGCACCGTGCAGAACCAGTGCATGGCCTTCGGTGACGAGATCGCCGCGTGTGGCCCGGGTGTGGCGCTCGACTGCGACGATCTGAACACCTGCACGACCGACGATTGCGACTCGGCGAGCGGCTGCACCCACGGCAACGTGCCCAACGGCACGCCGTGCGAGAGCGCGGACGGACCTGGGCTCTGTACGAACGGTGCCTGCGAGGTGGGGACCGGTGCAGGTGGTGCTGGCGGCAACGGCGGAGCTGGCGGCAGCTCGTCTGGCGACGGCGGCTCCGGCGCGGCGGCCGGGGGTGGAGGGGGAAGCGGTGGCAAGGGCGGCGAAGGCGGCGGGGATGACGACACCTCCGCCGACGACGGCTGCGGCTGCGCGTTCGTCACCGCGGGCGATTCGTTCGACCCGCGCGCCTTCACGGGCGTCGGGCTGCTGCTCGCCATCGGATTGCGACGCAGGCGCAAGGCGGGCTGAGGCAGCCGCGCGCAACAACAGGCGGAGGCGCTTCAACGGAGCCGGGGTGCACGG
>JAEUKE010000216.1 GCA_016794345.1 Myxococcales bacterium | reverse complement strand
CCGAGGAGGCCGGGCTCGGTCTCGCGGCTGCGGTAGTTGCGCTCGAAGACGAGGGGGATGATGCCGGGCAGCTCGGCGTCGACGTGCTCGGCGAGGAGCTCGCCGGTGGTGACGTCGACCGGGTGACCGGTGAGGAAGCAGATGAACTTGCTTCGCTTGCTGCCTTGCGCGGCGCCCGTGGCGGCGTGGAGCTTGCTGCTCACCCATTTCGTTCGAACAGCCTGGGTGGCGGCAGCCGCGAAGTCGACCGCCTCGGGGCCGCCAATGAGGACCGGCGCGCCGAGGGGGACGGGCATGCAAACGCTGGTCGGCAGGTTGATTGGATAGTTGCAGCTCATCACGCTGGAGAGCTCGCGGCTCTGGCTGGAGCCTGCGAAGTCGACCGTCTTCGAGCCTGTGACGAGGGTGCCTTCGTTGGCGGTGGGAGCGTCGGAGGGATGAGGCGCGACGCCGGGTGGCGTGGGGATGTGCGGGACCCCTTTCACCTCCGTGCCGGTGTTGCCGGTGGGCATGCCGTTGACGAGGACGGCACCGCCGCCGCCGAACACGGCGCCCATTGCGGCGCCTACCGCCGCGCCGATCGGATCGAAGATGACGCCGCAGAACGGATGGGGGAGCGGTGTTGGCGCCGGTGGCGCCGGCGGGGGTGGCGTGACCGCGTGGATGTCGATCCCGAGGACCGGATCGCCGAACTTGGCGGCGGTCACGCGGCACCTCCCCCGAGCTGGCGCTGAGCTTCGGCGCGGAGCGGGGAGCCTTGCGGCTCGAGCTCGACGATTCGCTCGAAGGCGGGGCGAGCTTCGGCGCGGCGGAGCTGCATGATCCGGAGCTGCGCGAGGCCGAAGCAGGCCTGGACCTCGAGCGGGCAGAGCTCGAGCTCGGCGGCGCGCTTGCGGGCATGCTCGTAACAGGCCTCGGCGGCCTTGAGGTTCTTGGCCACGACGTAGGCCGTGCCGAGCCCGATGGTGACGAAGAGGCCCTCCCGCACGAGGCCGGTGGACTCACAGAGCATGCGTGCCGCGCGCATCTTGCGAATGGCCTCCTTCGCGCGGCCCTCGTTCAGCGCTCGGGTGCCGTCCATCATCAGGGCCTTGAGGGTGCGGCCGGCGTCGAAGGAGACGAGCGGCTGTCCGAGCTCCTTCTCGATAGCGGCGCGGCGCTCGGGGGAGAGCTTGGGCGCGCTCTCGTCGCGCGGGCCCTGCGAGGGCTTGGGGCCGAGCTCCTTGAGATGGTCGAAGAGCGCCTTGCGGTCGAGCTCGAACCGGACCGCCACAGGGATGGCGGTGGCGAGCGCGTCGACGGTGGGCGCGAGGATGTCGACGCGGAGCGCGGACGCACCGCGACGGAGGCTGAGCCAGGCACGCGCGAGCGTGGTGAAGCCTTCCGGATTGATGACCAACTTCGGCGCGAGGACGAGGACGAGGCCTTCGAGCGCGTCGGCGAGGTGGGTTGCGCAGCGCTCGGCGAAAGCGAGGACCGAGGCCGGGTCGACGAGGCTGGGCTTGTCGGGCGGGGCGCCGCGCGTGACGCCGTCTTCCGCGAGGCCCTTGTCGACGGCGGCGACGTCAGAGGTGAGCTTGTCGATTGTGGCAGCCAGAAAGCTGGCTTCGTCGGCGAACGGAGCCTCGACGATGACGAAGGGGCGGCGGCTCTCCGGCTGCCATTCGAGGAGGCGCAATGTCTTCACGATATCGGCGCGATCCTCCGGGGCACCGTCGAGCCGGAGCACCTGGGGCGAGCGGCGATCGACACCGGGAGGAGGATCCCACGCCGCCTCGTGCGCCCGGATGAGCCTGCGCGCTGCAACGGTCAGCGGGTCCACGTCAGTTCACCTTCACCACGCCGCCGGTGATATCGGTTGAGCCACCGGCGATCTTGATCGAGCCCGCCTCGAGCTCGATCGAGCCCGCCTTGATCTTCACCGAGCCGCCGGAGATGGTGATGTCGCCGCCGGCGCTGATGTCGAT
>JAEUKE010000019.1 GCA_016794345.1 Myxococcales bacterium | reverse complement strand
ATCTTGCAGGCCCGAGTCGGGGATCGTGGCCCCGGTGAGCGTGACGCCGTAGGCGTGCCCCGACGGGGAGAGCCGGAAGCTCAGCTTCAAGCTGCCGGCAAGCTTGGGCGTGCGCGCCAAGGCCTCGTCGTAACAAGCCTGGAGCTCGCCACGCCGCGCCTCGAGGAGCTTCCGGAGCGGCGTCGCCGGGTCGTCGGGCCCGCGCTTGCACCCGCCTTCGATCAGCTTCCCGTCGAGCGTCCCGCCGGGGGCGCACTCGCACCGGCCTGCGGCGTTGCCGACGAGCCCCTTGCCACAGCAGACGGCTCGTTTCCCATCCGGCGTGCACCACCCGAAGCTCCCTTCGTCGCAGCCCGCAGTCGCCTCCTCGCAACGACGCACGTCCGCGCTCGCGGAGGCCGGGGGCGTGCCCGGCGTGCTCGCGGCGCTCGACCCTCGCGCAGGCGCGGCGGTCTTGGGCACCAGCGTGTGCAGCGCCGCTTCCCGCTCGCGCGTCGCCTTGTCCGAGAGGCCGAGGATCGGCGCGCCGGCCGTCGCGACGCTTTTGTGCTGCGCACGGGCGCTGTCGAGGAGGCCCACGAGCATCCAGGTGCCGAGGGCGAGCACGACCCCGGCGCCGACGAGCACCGGCCACGCGCTCGGGCGGCGCTTCGCCGGCGCCCTGGCCGATCCCGCGTGCGGCTCTTCGCGCGCCGGCCCGGAGGCGGCGGAGGAGAGGGCCTCGCGAAGCTCCTTCATCGACGAGAAGCGGTCGCCGGGCGCACGCGCCAGCGCGCGCTTCACGACGTCCGCGACGCCTTCGTCGACCGCGCCCGCCAGCTCACGGACGTCACGCGCGTCTTCGTTCATGATCTTCGCCGCGACCGCAAACGCGCTCGAGGCTGCTCCCCACGGGAGCTTCCCCGAGAGCAGCTCGAAGGCGGTCACGCCCCAGGCGAACTGATCGGCGCGTGTGTCGACAGGCTCTCCGCGGAGCTGCTCGGGCGCCATGTAGGCCGGGGTCCCGATGACGGTACCGTCACGTGTCAGCGCGACCTCTGCCATCGCGGTGGGCGCGGACGGATCGACGGGAGCCGGCGCCGCACGAGCGATCCCGAAATCGACGAGCTTCGCCTGCCCCGACTCGGTGACGATGACGTTGTCCGGCTTGACGTCGCGATGGACGAGGCCGGCGTCGTGTGCAGCCTCGAGCGCGCTGGCGACGTCGAGCAACCAGCCGAGGCGATCGCTCGACGAGACGGACGGGTCGCCGACGAACCGGCGGAGCGGACTGCCGTCGAGCAGCTCCATGACCAGGTACGGCGAGCCCTCGTGGACGCCCACGTCGAACACCGTCGCGACGTTGGGGTGGTGGAGCCTCGAAGCTGCCTGCGCCTCACGCTTGAAGCGCAGAGCGGCCGCGTCGTCGGGCTTGTCGGCGATGACCTTCAGCGCGACCTCGCGCCCGAGCTCCGTGTCGAGCGCGCGGTAGACCTCGCCCATCCCCCCTTTGCCCAGCTGGGCCTCGACGCGATAGCGACCGACGTGGTCTCCGGTGGCGAGCGGCATGCGGCGCGAGCGTAGCGCACCTGGCAGGCGGATCGAGCGCGAGCGCGAGGCCAGCCGGCCACGCCTCTCACTCGGGGTTCTTCACGAAACACTCCCCCTCGCCGCGGTAGTGACCCAGCGTGCGGGAGAGGAACCGGACGAAGTTGCCGAGGTTGTTCACGTCCGACGCACCGCCGGTCCCGTACTGGTCGGCGGGCAAGCTCGTCAGCTGAACCGCGTCGAGCTCCGACAGCTCGACGACGCCGTCCATGTTCGCGTCCGCGTCGACGATCGCTTCCGCTCGGACGACTGCGTCAGCCGACTGCAGGTCGTCGTAGAAGAAATGGTCACCGTGGATCGTCAGCTCGACGGCGTCCGTTCCGCCTTCGGTCACGACGACGCCCGGCGTCAGCTTGCCGTCGCGCTCTCCCTCGCACTCGTCGAGGAGCGTGGGCTCGCTGAAGCCCCACTTGAAGGTCTTCGAGACAGCACCCTTCGTGATCGTCCCCTCCACGTACGCGTGGTACTGGTTCTGCGCCATCAAGTCGGCGTCGGCCGCGGTCACGCTGCCCACGAGCTTGATGGCTTCGCGGGTCGCGGGTGAGGTCTGGTAGCTCACCAGGGTGTAGTTTCCGGCGGCGAGCCCGTCGAACGTCGCGATGTCCTTCACGCCCGGCTCGACGTGGTTCACGAGGTAGAAGCTCTCGTCCTGTGCGGCGACCTCGCCCGCCTCGTCCGCGACGCGGATGTCGCCGACGAGGACCAAGAACTTGGAGTACTTGACCGCGTAGCCGTCCTCGAAGACGTCCGCGGGGATCTCCTCCTCGATGTACTCCTCGCCCCAGCTCGTGAAGGCCACGCTCCCGGAGCCTGCCTCATCGTCGCAGGAGGCGCAGAAGAGCGACAGACCGACACCAACAGCAAATGACAGATTTGTTTTCATAAAAGACTCGCTCTCAAGCGAAACTGAAGTGACACGCGGTGGACTTCTTCAGGCCCCGCGCGAAGGCGAGGTGGACAACGTCGCCCCGCGGAACCTCGGCGGGGGCCGCTCCATCGGGGAGGCCTCCGAGCTCGGCCTGGTCCAGCCAGACGGCGGGATCGATCTTCACGACGACGGTGCCGTCAGCCTCGACGTCCACCTCGTCGAAGACGCAGCCCTCGAGCACCGGCTCCCCCTCGGCGTCGAGCACGTCTTCCAGGAGGGCGACCAGGCGGAAGGTCTTCGTCACGCCATCTTTGGTGGCCGAGCCCTCGACGATGGCCACGGCGGAGCCCATCTGGGAGGCGAGCGCACCGGCCGCCGGGCTCTGGTAGGTGAACCGAGCGGACCGAAACACGCCGCTGACCCCCTCGCCGGTCCCGAGCGTCGCGGGCCCCTCGACGAGATCGTAGCTCGCCGCTTCGAGCATCTCGCCCTTGGCGTTGCCCTCCTTGTAGTGCCCCGGGTGCGCGTGCGCGACGCCGAGAAAAAACGAGCTCGCCGGAGACGGCGACGGTGCGCGCGCGACCGACTCGAGCGGCTCGCCGTCGAAATAATAGAGCGCGCCCGACGAGATCTGCACCTTGGTCAGGGTGAACGCCCACCCGAGCGCGTTGGTGAAAGACGTCCCGCTCCTCAGCTCGACCTGCGTCGCGAGCGTCACGCGTTTGCCCGTCGTCGAGTCGCCGTCCTCTTCGGTGCCGACGCAGGCGGCCAAGAAGGCCGAGCCGGCGGTCGCGACCGCAGAGAGGCCGGCTCCGAGCGCGGCAGACCCGATTGTGCGAAGGAACGTTCGACGCATGACGAGCTCCTCAGAGATAGACCGATGCGGTACCGAGCAGGGTGAAGGGGGCGCCGACGGTGACGTGTGTCTGCGGCACGAGGTTCGGGGATGCGCCTCGGTCGAAGTTGGAGGCATAGGAGAACTGGCCGTCGAACCAGCGCGCATCGAGCAGGTTGAAGACATCCGCTCGAAGCTCCACTTCTTTCCAGCGGAGCCCTACCGTCGCGTCGACGAGGAAGATGTCGTTGCCGATCTCCGAGAAGGGCAGCGGCCGCGCGCCCAGGTAGCTCAAGCCCGCCCCGGCCTTGAGGACCAGAGCGCGATTGAGCAAGGTCGCGAGGCGAGGCTCGAAGGCGATGTCGCTCCGGGCGACGACCTGCGGGGCGTACGGGAGCAGATCACCCTCCGCGCGCTCGGCGTCACTCTCGGTGAAGACCGCGCGCGTGAACGTGACGCTGGTGGCGCTGACGAGCCACGGCGCGGGGCGCGAGGTGACGTCCAACGTGAACCCGGTGCGCGCGGTGGGCGGCGTCGGCTCGTTCCGCGCGACGACCTCGTCGAACACGAGGTCCTTCGACAGACGCGTGTGAAACACTGCGGCTTTCACCATGAGCTCGGGACCGACCGTGCCGCGCGCCCCGCCCTCGAAGGAGATCACCTCCGTGAACGGCGTCTTCTCGCCGTCCGCGAGGCTCCGGGCCTGAGGCGAGCGAAAGCCGGTGCCGAAGCTCGCGAGGAAGTTCAGCCCTGGCACCGCCATGACGTCGACGAGCGCCTTCGGTCCGAGGTGAAAACCGAGCGAGCTGCGCTCGACGCCGGCGTCCTCGTCGAGGCGGTCCAGCGCCGAGTAGAAGAGGCCGTCGGCGCGAAAGCCCGCGCGCATTCGCAGCCGGTTCCAGGCCGTGAGCTCGCTCTCGACCCACCCCGCGACGTTCGATGCACGGACCTCCGCGTCGACCAGGCGGGACGTTGTTCGATCGTCGACGCGCGAGAGTCGGACCTGCTCCTGATCGATCCAATCGCTCCGGGCAGAGATGCCGATCGACACCTCGTCTCGGGGGGAGAGCCAGTCGAACCTTCGCGAGTACGAGCCTGTCGCGCCGACCGTCTTCGCCTCGTTTCGCTGCTGGGTGTTGTCGCCGCTGTCCGGGTCGACGAGGTAGCCCGTGAAGTCGTGGCGCAGCTTCATCGTGCGGGCGACGAAGAACGGGGCGAGCGACCAGCGGTCCCTCGTCTCCTCCCCACCCGCCTGCTGGATCTCCGCGACGACCTGCGCCCGCACGGAGTCCCCTCCCTGCTTGGGGTCGTAGGTGGAGAACGGGTCGACGCGCTCGGAGCGCACGTCCTCGAGCAAGAGGACGCCGGCCGAGTCGAACCGCGCAGCATAGAAAGACGACAGGATTCGCAGATGCGCGACGTCCCCGAGCTCGAGGCCGAGCTGCCCGACCGCGGAGATGCGCCGCGCAGCGCGCGAGTCTCCGAAGCCGTTGGACGCTTGAGCCTCCACGGCCGCAAACGTCTCGCCGTCTCCGCTCGGCGGTGCGTAAGCAAAGAAGAGCCGGCGCTCCCCGAACATCCCCGCCGTGCCAGAGGCGGTGAACCCCGGCTCGTCGTAGCCGAGCTTGAAGCGCATCGTCCCGGCGACGGCGAAGTCACCTTGCCTCACGTCGTAGTTGCCGGGAGAGCTCTCGATGCGATCGATGATCTCGGGCATCACGAAGTGAAGGTCCGCGTAGCCCTGCCCGTGCAGGTTGCTCACCTCGTTGACGGGAGCCCCTCCGACCCAGATCTCCACGTCTTGCCCGTGAGAGGCGTCGAAGCCGCGAAAGAAGATCTGGTGAGCCTTGCCCTGCCCGCTGTGCTGCGTCACCGCCACGCCCGGGACGAGCGCCAAGGTGTCGCTCGCCGTTCGATGGGGCGCAGCGCCGACCACGTCCCGCTCGACCACGGTCTCGCTGGCAGAGCCCGCCCGCTTCTGGCCCTGCACCCGCACGGTCTTGACCGCCTCGTCCTCGCCGGCCTCCGCCGGCGCGCTCTCCGGCGCCGGTGCGGCGTCGGGCTCTCCCCACGCGCTTCGCCCGGCGCTCAGGGTCGCGACGAGGGCCGGCAAGACAAGGAGTGAAGGAGACCGCATGGCACAACCGAGCGAACCAGTAGCACGCGCCACAGCCGACGTGCTACCATCTACGTTCGAGCCCGGTCCCCGGATCGCACGATGAGCGTCCTGCCAGTCCTTTCCCTCGGATTCATCCTCGGCATGACCCATGCCACGGACGCCGATCACGTCGCAGCCATGTCCACGGTGGTGGCCGAGCGGAAGCGTCTCCGTAGCGCCGCCTGGGCCGGGGCGCTCTGGGGCCTCGGGCACACGATGATGGTCGTGTTGGTCGGCGGCGCGATCGTCCTCTTCCGCCTGGCCGTCCCGGAGAAGCTCGCGCTCTCGCTCGAGCTCGGTGTCGCGATGATGCTCGTCGCGCTAGGCCTTCGAGCGCTCCTGCGGATCCGGCATGAAACACACGGGCACCCGCATCCCGCGCCGCGGGACGGGCTGCGCGCGGTGGCGATCGGTCTTGTCCACGGCCTGGCGGGCAGCGCGGGCGTCGCGCTCGCGGTGCTGTCGCAGGTCGAGGGCGCGGCCCTCGGCGTCGCCTACCTCGGGCTTTTCGGCGTCGGCACCATGGTCGGGATGGCGCTCGTGACCGCCCTGCTCTCGCTTCCGTTCGTGATGGCGAGCGCGCGATTCGGGCGCTTCACCCGGCGGCTCGTGCCGCTCGCGGGGTGCGCCAGCGTGCTCCTCGGAGTGCTGCTCGCCTACCGGATCTGCGTGACCGAGGGGCTCCTCTTCTGAGGAGCCCCTGCCGGATCGCAACCGGGAGAGCCGACGAGCTCAGATCGGCTGCGTGCGCTCTTTGCCGGCCCAGCCGTGTGAGACCGTCACGACGGGCTTCGTGTCTTTGCTCATCCAGGTGCTCGAGAACCCGATGCGCACCGGCCGCACACGCGCCTCGTTCTGACCGAACGCCGGCAGCGCCCCGTGCAGCGACAAGACGCCTGGCTTCTCCGACTCGTCGTCGTTCACGCCCTTGATCTCGAGGACCGTCTCGGTCTGGACGACCGCGCTGACCGCGACGCCCTTGCCGGTCTTCAGGTTGAAGGTGACGGGGCAGCCTTCCGAGCTCGAGGTGGAGTGCGAGCCGTTCACCATGACGGTCAGCGCCCCGAAGTGGAACCGCTCCTTTTCGTGTTTCTCGCGACGAACCAGGAACGTCACCTGGTCGTCGGCCTTCGTTCCCCAGACCTTGAGCTTCCCCGGCAGCTCCTTCACCAGCGAAAACTCGGTCGTGCTGCTGGAGACCAGCCGGACGCCCAGCGTCTCGGCGTCGACGTACGCGACCTTCACCTCGTAGGAGAGCTTGTCGGCGGTCTCCTTGACCACGCGCTCGCTCCGGACGAGCTGAACGCTGCCGTATTGGCCGCCGTAGCCGTAGTTCTGCTTGGCGTAGTTCTGGACCGTGGTGCTCTGGCTGAGGCTGCCCGACCAGTTCACCTCGGTCCCTCCGCTCGGGTAGGAGGCCGTGAAACACGTCGGCGCGCCGGGCAGCTGCGCGCCGCGGTTGCGCGCCTCCGCCTGCTCCTTGGAGCCCGAGATCATGACATACTTGTAATTGTCAGGCTGCCGCTTCAGGTGCTCCGGGATCTCGGTGAAGAACCCCTCCACCTTCTCCGTCGCGGGGATGCTCTTGGGCATCGAGCTCACCGAGGTGGGAAGCGCCAGCTTGGCGGACTTGGGCAGCTTGTCGATGAGCGACGTGGGCGACGCTTGACCGGCCGCGCTGACGCCGGGGACGGCGACGGCGGCGAGCGCGAGGGCGAGACCGGCAGCGCGGGTGACGTGTTTGTTCATGGCGGCTCTCCTCGGTGTCACAGCGTCCGGAGATAGGCCTCGAGCGCGTCCATCTCCTCGGGCTTGAGGTGCTTGGTGTGGCCCATCATCCCGTCGGACTGGACGAGGAGGTCGCGGATCGACTCGAAGCGCCCGTCGTGGAAGAACTGACCGCGGCCGGCGAGGTAAGAGAGCGCGGGAGTGTTGAAGCTCGGCTTGCGGTCGGCCTTCGCCTTCGACCCGAGATCGTGGACCTTGTTGTCCGTGCCGCCCTCGTGATGGCAAGTGCCGCACTCGGCCTTCTCGGAGTGGAAGATCTCCTTGCCCTTCGCGACGAGGGTGGGGTTGTCCGCGGCGGCCTTGGGCGGCGCCGGCATCGACTCCAGGTACGCCACGAGCGCCTCGAGCTCGACGTTGCGCAGGCCCTGACCGTTCAGGCGCTCGAAGGTGTGCCCGAGGTGATCGCGCAGGTCCTTGCTGGTGCCGTTCCAGGCGAGCGGCTCCGTGCCGGCGATGCGCCCGGCCAACATGATCGAGCGTCGGGGACCTTCGGGCGTCGCCCAGGTGATGGCGTCGTCGCGACCGTCCGGGTGGCAGCTCGCACATGCCCGACCATCGTTGGAGATACGTGCGTCGCCCACCGCGTGGAAGATCTGGCGCCCCAGCACGAACGCGAGAGGGAGCGGCTCGGTCATGGAGTTGATGGCGACGCGATCGTGTTTCTTGCCCTTGGTGTCCTCGGGCTTGTCGTCGAGCGCGATGATCTCCATCGACCGCTCGAACTGCGACCACACGACGGCGCGGCGCTTCGGTCCGTCCACCGCGATACCGGTGGGGCCGGACCCGACGTCCCAGCGGGCCTTCTCGATGCTGACGGGGTTGGCGCTCGCGGCGTCGTAGGCGACGACGGAGTCGATGCCGAGGCACGTCACGAGGACGGTGCTCGTCGCGTCGTCCACAGCGGCGGAGCGCGGCAAGAGGCACTCGCCGGCGGCGGGCTCGCGCGAACCGCCGAAGAAACGCTGATCGGGGACGCTGCCCACCGAAGCGTTCACGAGGCGGCGCGTGCCCGAGTCGATGACGGCAACGTTAGCAACCTCGGTCGGCTGATTCCCGTCGCCGTAGCCCTGCGCGCGGTTCTCCGGGTCGCCGGGATCAACGAGGATCTGAGGCGCGAGGATGCGGCCCTTGGGCTCGACCGACTTGACCATCGGGAAGCCCTGGCATCCCATCTTCGTGCCGAACCGGCCGGGGATCGGCGTCTCGCCCTGACCGACGGCGCCGTTGACGGCCGAGGCCAGGCTGAAGGGACGGTCTTGCTCGGCCTCGTTCGCGAGGTTCGGGTTCACGAGGAACGCGATGGGCTGCTGGGCCTTCATCGCGCCGAGATCGACGACGCTCGTCTTGCCGCCGACCGCGTGTGACACGTAGGCGTATTTGCCGTCGTCGTCGACGACGACCTGACGCGGCTCGCGCGGGAGATCGATCTTGGCCTTCTTGGTGAGCTTCGTGGTCTCGAACGACTCGAGCGAGCGGCCCCAACCCGAGGTCACCAGGAGGGTCGCGTCGTCCGGCGTGACCGCGAGCGCGACGGGCTCGGCCGACGTCTCGACCGCGCAGCCAGCCGCCAGCGTGCCGTCGGTGGCGGCGTGGATCACGACGACCTCGCTCGACCCGCGCACGCTGACGAGCAGCCGCCCGTCCGCCAGGATCATGACCTGACCCGGAGCCGCCTCGAGCTTCTTGCTGGAGATCTGCTTCTTCGCGTCGACGTCGACGACGAGCACGCTCTTGTCGTCCTCGTCGGCGACGAAAGCGATGGTCTTGCCGGCGAGCGGACCTTCGGAGAACGTGCCGAGGGCGACCGGGTTCGACTGCTTCAGGTTGCCGATGGGCTTGAGACCGCTCGCACCCGCCTCGCAGCTCCCCGCTAGCGGGTGCGAGGCGTTCGAAGCCGCCTTCGGTCCGGCGTCACCCGGCCCAGCGCTGCACCCTGCCGCGGCCGCGAGGCCAAGGGTGGTCAGAACGAGCGCGACGGAGGGAAGAGTCGACCGGGAGGGTTTGCGCATGGCCTACCTATTACGCCTCGGGTGGGGGGCCGCTTCCCAAGGGGTAGCGACGGAGAAGGACGGGTTTTGCGGAGAAAATCGCGATTCGAGGGAGCGGACCGCGACCGTTCCCCCGTGTCGCCTAGGACAGCGCGTTTGTGACGTCCTTGGGAGAAGAAAGTTCCGACTCGGGAGCTTCGTTTCGATTCCGAAGCGATCTCGAGCTCGTTACCTCAGGGCCGGCTGAGGGCGAGCGGCGCGGGCACGGCCAGCTCGACGTCGCCCTCCGGCACCTGGGCCTCGAACACCGCTCCACGACGGTCGGCGAGCCCGAGGCGCATCGTCCCATCCGGAAGGACGAGGGCAAACGGAGCGCGCCCCTTCGGCTCGGCCCCGCCGTCCGGGACGACGAACACCACGAGGGGGAATGTGCGAGCGCCGCCCTTGTTGCCGTCCATCGACTCACAGGTTCGCGCAACGCGGTGCACGCGCTCTTCGCCGACACAACGACGGAGCGCGCGGACCGCTGCGGGCTGCTTCGCAGCGAGCCGGTGAAGGTGCCTTGCCGCAGCGGCGCGCACCACGTCGGAGGGATCGTCCGCGAGGAGCTTGGCCTCGGGATCGCCCCCGCAGTCGTGCCCGGCCAGGTCCAGGCCCGCGAGCGCGTTCGCGCGCACGTAAGGCCTCGGGTCGGAGAGGGCCTTGCAGAGGCCCGACGCCAGGTCCGCCTTCTGAAGGGATCGCGCGAGCCGGCCCAGCGCGGCCGCGGCGTTGCCGGCGACGGCGGCGTCGGGATCGCGCAGGAGGTTGCCGAGCAGCTTGCCGGCCTCGGCGTCGCCGACGAAGCCCAACGTCCACGCGGCGTTGGCGCGAACCCCTGCGTCGGGATCGCTCGCCATCTGGACGGTGAGCTTCCGCGCTCGCTCACCTTGTCCGGCGAGCGACTCGGCGACCTTCCTCTTGTCGTCGACCGCGCCCGACGCGAGCCGCCCGAGCTCCTCCAGGCTGGCGGCGGTGCGCATCCGGCCAAGCCCCTCGATCAAGGCGTCGCGCGCCGAAGAAGGCGCGGCGTCGACGGCCTTGCCGACGCGCTTCGCGAGGCCGGCGTCGGCGCTCTTCCCGAGCACACCGGAGAGCGCGAGGCCGACCGCGGCGCGATCCTGCTCGGCCGACTTGAGCAGGCGGTCGAGGAGCAGCGGGGCGGCGGCCTCCGTGCCGACGCGCGAGAGCGCCACGGCCGCTTCCGTCCGGACCGTGCCGAGATCGTCGTCGAGCGCCGCGACGAGCTTCGCGTCGATGGCGGCCGAGCCCTCGCTCAGGTTGCCCAACGCGGCGAGGACGGCACGGCGAACCGACGTCTGTTTGTCGCCCGCGTGTGCGAGGAGCGTCGCCGCGCCGCGTGGTGAGCCGGCGCGACCGAGGAGCTCCAGCATCCCCGCGCGCTCTTCGATCGTCAGCCCCGGCTCCGAGAGCGCATCGACCAGGGGATCGACAGCGCGCCCGTCGGGCCGCGTCGGGTCGAGCAGCTCGCGAGCAGCGCGGATCGCCTCGAGCCTGACCGACGTCGCTTGCCCGGCGACGAGCTCGAGCACGGCGGGCAGCGCGTCGCTCGAGCCGAGATCGGCCAGCGCGGAGAGGCCCGCCGAGACCGGGACCACGCCGCGCTGCATCCCGCGGACGATCGGCTGGGACGCGGACGGATCCCCGATCGCGCCCAGCGCCTGGACGGCGCCGACAGCCGCGTCGGTCGACGGCGAGCCGGCCAGGAAGGCCACGAGCGGCTTCACCGCGCGCGGCCCGACCGAGATCAGGGAATCACGCGCCGGCGTTCGCGCAGCGTCCGGCTTGTCGCCCGAGAGCGCGGCGACGAGCAGGTCGATCGCGCGGGGCGACCCGATGCGGCCCAGCGCGCGCAAGGCTGCCTGCCGCATCGCGTGCGCCGACTCGGAGGACGGTGAGCCCTTCGTGCCATCGCCCGCGGCTTGCGCGTGCGGCGCGAGCGCGAGGATCGCCTCGTCTCCGCCGAGGCGACCGAGCGCGAGCGCGGCTTCGACGCGGACCTCGAGCGAGGAGTCGTTCAGCGCGAGCACGAGCGCGCTCGTCGCGCGCATGTCGCCGAGCTCCCCGAGCGCGCGGGCGACCACGCGGCGCACCCCCTGGTCGGTGTCCTGGACCTTGCCGACGAGCGGTAGCACCGCGCGCGCGTCTCCCAGCCGGCCCAGCGCGACAGCGACCTCTTGCCGGACGTCGGGCGCGTTGTCGTCGAGGTGACCGAGCAAGAGCCCCGGCGCCTCCGTCGAGGTGGACCGACCCATCGCGCGCGCGGCGGAGAGTCGAACGTCCTTCGAGGGGTCGGCGAGGACACGGCCGAGCGCGGCCACGGCGCGATCGCTGGGCGAGACGCGAATGACCTCACAAGCGGCCAGCCGGACCCGCGCGTCGGGCTCGACGAGCCAGGGGGTCACGAGGTCCCCCGCCCCCTCCAGCTTGATCCGGACCGCCACGGCCGAGGCGAAGACACGGACCTCGACGTCCTCGTCGGCCAGGGCCTTGAGGATGAGGGGCTTGGCGAGCGCCGCCGGCAAGCGGGAGAGCTCCTGCGCGGCGAGCCTGCGCTCCGCGGGGTCGGCGGAGCCGAGTTGCTTCTCGATCCGCTCGGGGACGTTGGGCCAGACGAACGCGTGGGCCGGGCTTGGGCCCCCGACCGCGCCGAGGGCGATCGCGAGCGCCGCAGAGCGAAAGAGGTGCCGAGCCCGCATGTGCGAAGTGAGCGTAGCACGCTCGGCCGCCCGCCCAACCGGGCGGAATGGCCCTCCGCGAGCTAGCGTTTCCGCAGACATGACGCTGCTCGGACGATCGCTGATCACCTCGTCGTTGGCGCTCGCGCTCTCGCTCGGGCTCGGCCCCGCTTGCACGCCGACCCCACCAGCGACCGAGGGCTCCACGTCGCTCGCCCGCTCGAGCGCCCAGACGTCCGCGCCGCCGGCGGCGCCGCCCTCGGCGGCCGACGCCGCGCCCTCGGCGTCGGCGAAACGTGCGGCAGAGGCGGAGGCAAAACGCTTCTCCGACCTGGTGAACGATCTGTCGGAGCCGGACACGTATTTCTTCTCCGACAACCTCATCACGAACGAGACGAGCTACCTCCAGATCGCCGACGAGCTCCAGTCCGAGGCGCCCGCTGGAAGCGTGTACCTGGGGGTCGGCCCCGAGCAGAACTTCTCCTACATCGCGCGGGCGCGCCCCAGCATGGCGTTCGTCGTCGACATCCGCCGCGCGAACACGCTGCTGCACCTGCTCTACCGCGCGGCGTTCGAGTCGGCGGAGTCTCGCGCGCACTTCGTGGCGCTCCTCCTCGGACGGGCACACGACACCGAGAAGACCAACGCAGCCGACGCGAGCGTCGACGCCGTGTTCGCCGCGGCGACCACCGGCGACGCGAGCGAGGCCACGTTCACCGCCGCACACGACGCGCTCATGAAGCTGGTGCGCACCTGGGGCGTCAAGCTCACGAAGGAGGACGAGGCGGCGATGAAGAAGATGCACCACGCCTTCTTCGAGGATCAGCTCGCGATTCGCTTCGAGCTCCACGAGAAGAACGGCCGCGCTTATCCCACCCTCCGGGAGATCCTCCAGACGCGGAGCCCCTCTGACAAATCAGGGAGCTTCCTGGCGTCCGAGGACGACTTCCGCTTCGTCCAGACGATGCAGCGAGAGGGACGTGTGGTCCCGATCGTCGGCGACTTCGCGGGCGACCACGCCCTGCCTCAGCTCGCGAGCTACCTGCAGAGCGAAGGCAAGTCGGTCGGGGTCTTCTACGTCTCCAACGTCGAGCAGTACCTGCTCGAGCCCAAGGCGTTCGCCAAGTGGGTCCGCAACGTGCGGGCTCTGCCCAAGACCGACAAAAGCTTGTTCGTCCGCGCGTACCTCGACCAGGGCCGCAAGCACCCCGAGCAGATGAAGGGGCACCGCACCGCCACGGTCCTCGCCCGCATCACGGACTTCGAGAAGTCGTTCGGCGACAAGGCGACGACGACGTTCTGGGCGCTCTGCACCGAGAACAAGATCGCCAGCCGCTGAGCGGTCACTCACCGCGAGGCGGGGCGTAGAAGTCGACCACCGGGATGGGCGCGTGGAGGCGCGCGTGAACCCGGGAGCGCTCACCGAGCACGTCGCCCCCGACCTGGAAGCTCGTCGGCGGATCCATCTCGACCTCCACCTCGTCGACGAAGAAGTCGAAGAGCTCCTGGGGGTTGTAGTACTCCCCGCGCCAGATCTCGGGGAAGTGCTTCACGAACGAGAAGGTCCGGACGGTCGAGACGCGCAGCTGCATCTTGCCGGCGCGCTCCTCCGCGTACGGGAACATGCGAAAGCCGAAGCCGTAGTAGGGGATCGTCGCGACCGCGGCGATGGTCGCCGGTCCCTCGTAGAGCACCTTGCCGGCGCGGATGGGCGGACCGACCGTGGCGCCCCGCTCGCCGATGCGCCAGGCGTCGCCGCCCCTGTTGGTGATGCGGCAATGGGATGCCGGACGCAGCAGGTAAGACGGCAAGGTCCGCGTGACGGCCGCGATCCCGTAGGCCGTGATGCCCGGGAGCACGTGTTTCAGGGGGCCGCGCGCGATGGCCTTCTTCGTGGCGTTGTAGTCGCGCAGCACGGTCGCATCCACGCCGAAGCCGCAGAAGGGCGACAGGATTCCTTCGGCCTCCACGAGGGGCAGCAGGCGGCTGCCGGCGTCGGCGCGCAGCCGCGCGATGTCCGCCGAGAGGGCCTTGGCCACGCGAGGCCCCCGCCGGCCGGTGACGCTCGCCCCGACCACCCAGGCCAGCGAGTTCCCCGTGCCCAGCCGGAGCAGGCCGAAGCGGGGCAGGCGCTGGGGCGCTCCGCCCGAGGTCGCGCGAGCCCTCCGCTCGGCTTCGCGGACGACCGAGGTGACCACCACGGTGAACGTCCCGTCTCCTCCCCCGGTCAGGATGGTGTCGTAGCCCCGGTCGAGGAGGTTCGTCGCGATCGCGTCGGCGTCCTCGATTCGCCTGGAAATATAGAGGTCTCCGGCGTCGAGGATCTGGTCGAGCGTGGAGATGACCTCGTCGCTGACGCTCTGCGCGTTGCCGTTCACCACGACGGCGATCCGCCCAGCCCGGGCGCGGGACCGCGTGTCGCCGGCGTCTTCGGGGGGGCGCGGCGAGGAGCGGTCGTCGGACGAGGGGGGCATCGCGGGGCAGTTGGGGCAGGCGACCGGACCGACCGAGGCGGGGCCGACAGTAGCACAATGGGAAGGATTTCTCGCGCAGCGCACTGGACGATGGGCCACTTGATTTGCTAAGTCGTCGCACCGACTCGGAAGGCGACATCGCACCCGATCTCTTGCAGAGGGGGGTGCGAAAGCCCGGGGCCTGGGGCCCATGCTCGTGGGCGATGGTTCGCACCCCGAGGGGTTGCGGATTGGAAGAGAAATCGATGGCGAAGGCGAAAACTGGCAAAGATCCGAAGAAGGCGGCGGCCAAGGCGAAGGCCGCTCCCGCCAAGAAGAAGGGCGGCAAGCCCGAGCCCGCCAAGGACGCGAAGGGTGCGAGCGCGGGAAGCTCGAGCCTCCCGCCGCTGCCTCCGCTCAACCCCAAGCGAAAGCTCGGCCTCCGCGGAGCGGCCCCCTGGGCAGCGCGTCACGCCGCCAAACATGCCGCCGAGGCTCGTGCCCGAGCGGCAGAGCCGGCCCCGCCGGGCAGCGCTCGCGCCACGATCCGGACGCCCTCCGGCGCCGAAGAGATCAAGCAGAAGATCGCCGAGCTCCACGCGCAGACCCAGAAGATCCGGACGCTCCGCAAGCGCCTCGAGAAGGGCTTCTACGAGATCGGCCAGCTCCTGGCGGACATCCAGCAGCGCGAGCTCTTCCAGGCGAAGGGCTTCGGCTCCTTCGAGGCCTTCATCGAGCGCGAGATCGATCTCGGCAAGATGACCTGCCTCAAGCTGATGAAGGTCCCGCAGATCTTCCAGAAGGAGGCCGCGCTCGACTTCGGAATGGATCGCGTGTTTTCCGCGATCAGCGCGCTCGAGGGCGAGCTCATCCCGAAGGCCATTCCGTCCGCGCCCGGCTCCAAGCCCGGCCTGCCGTTGAAGCCGCCCTCGCGGCTCGTCGGCTGACGCAGCCCCGCACCACAAAGTCGCGCCTCTCGAGAGGCCGATACCATCTCACCCGCCCGACCCCCCTCACCCGTGAGGGGGGTCGAGCTCATTGGGGGGGCGGAGCGTCAGACGCCCCGCTCTCCGCCGCTCCCGTGGGCCGGCAAGATGACGCTGACCGTGGTCCCTTCGCCCGGCGAGGAGGAGAGCGAGACTCGGCCGCCGTGTTGCTCGACGATCTTCCGCACGATGGCCAGACCGAGGCCGGTCCCGGCGGGCTTCGTCGTGAAAAACGGGTCGAACACCTCCGCGCGGATGCGCGGGTCGATGCCCTTGCCGGTGTCTGCGATGCTCAAGATGACCGACTTGTCATCTTGAGTGACCGCGGCGCGGAGCGCGCCGCCCTCCGACATGACGTCGAGCGCGTTCACCACCAGGTTGAGGACGACCTGCTTGAGCTTCTCCACGTCCCCCAGGACGAGACAGCCAGGCGAGAGGTCGCGCGTGAGCTCGACCCGGCAACGCAAGACGGCCTCGGTCTCGAGCTCGAGCACGTCCCCGACGACACGCGCGACGTCCACCGGCTCGCGCTTCTGCTCGCGCGGCCGCGCGAGCTCGAGGAACTCCGTCAGGAGCCGCTCGAGGCGCTTGATCTCGGAGACCACCACGTCGACCCGCCGGCGCATCGGATCGCGCACCGCGGTGTCGTCGATTCGCTCGATGGAGCGGCCGAGGAGGTGCAGCTCCAGGACAGCCGCGTTCAGCGGGTTTCTTATCTCGTGGGCCAGGCCGAGGGCGAGCGGGGCCATGGCGTTGAGCGCCTCCGCGTTCGCCGCGCGCCTCTCCAGCGCGCGGCGCGCGGTGATGTCGACACCGATGGCGTAGACATGATCCGGCAAGCCCGGCGCGTCCTCGCGGACGGCCCAGAGGTGCCACCGGACCGTGCGCACCGCGCCCTCCACGTCCACCATGCCGACCTCGAACTGGGTCGCCGGCTCACCTCGGAGCGCCGCGGCGTGGGCGGCCTCGAAGCGCCGACGATCCGCCTCGTCGACCCAGCGCTCGACGAAGCGGACGCCGACCGGATCGGCGTCGGGGACGCCGAGCATCTCGGCGAGCTTCGGGTCGAAGAAGACGACCTGGCCGCCCGCGTCGATCCCGACGAGGAAGACGTCCGCTGCGTTGACGAGCGCCTGGTAGCGCCGCTCGTATTTCTCACGCTCGCGCCGGAGCGCAGCCGTCTGCAGCGACTGCCGGACCGTGGCGACCAGCTCCTCCGGGCGGAACGACTTGAGGACGAACCCCGACGCGCCGAGCCGGAGCGCGCGGATGGCGCTCTCGACCGTCGCATTGCCCGTGAGCAGGATGACCTCCGAGGGCGGATCCGTGGATCGGAGCGGCGCGATGAGATCGAGGCCCGAGGCGCCGGGGAGCTTCACGTCGACGATGGCCACGTCGAACGGGCGCGCCTTCGTCAGGTCCAGCCCCGTCGCGGCGTCGTGCGCGACCGTGACCTCGACCGGGGCCAGGTCGGGGGACCCCAAGAGGACCTCCCGGACGCTCTCGGCCAGATCGAGGTTGTCGTCGATGACGAGAATCCGCGGAGGCACGACTCGCTCTATGGTGCCGCCCGTCCCAGCTGTCGAGTGTGGTAAAGCGGAGTCGAGATGCGCTTTGTCGACCAGTGCCGCATGCGTGCCATCGCCGGCGACGGCGGCAACGGCGTCGTCGCGTTCCGACGCGAGCGGTTCCGCCCGTTTGGTGGTCCCTCGGGCGGCGACGGCGGCCGTGGCGGGGACGTCGTCCTCGTCGCCGCGAGCGGGCTGTCCTCGCTCCAGGACGTCGCTTACCAACACACGATCCGCGGCGAACGCGGCGGACACGGGCAAGGGAGCGACTGCTACGGCCGAGCCGGCGAAGACGCCGTCGTTCGGGTCCCGCTCGGAACGCAGGTGATCGACGACGAGACCGGCGAGCTGCTCGGCGATCTCACCGAGGACGGGCAGCGCCTCGTCGTGGTGCGCGGCGGCCGTGGCGGCCGCGGCAACATCCACTTCGCCACCCCCTTCGACCGCGCCCCGAGGCGGGCGGAGAAAGGTGAGCCCGGCGAGCAACGGAGCCTCCGGCTGGAGCTGAAGGTCATGGCGGACGTCGGCCTGCTCGGCTTCCCGAACGTGGGCAAGAGCACGATGGTCGCGTCGCTCAGCGCCGCTCGACCGAAGATCGCGGACTATCCCTTCACGACCCTCGTCCCGTCGCTGGGTGTCGTGGCGGTCGGGGGCGGCCCGCGTCTCGGCGGGACGAGCTTCGTCATCGCCGACATCCCCGGCCTCATCCCGGGCGCGAGCGAGGGCGTGGGGCTCGGCATCGAGTTCCTGAAACACGTCGAGCGCACGCGCGCGCTCTTGCACCTGGTCACGCTCGACCACGCGGACGGCCGCGACCCGCTCGCGGACTACCTCGCCCTCCGCAAGGAGCTCGAGACGTTCAGCCCGGAGCTGGGGAAGCGCCCCGAGGTGGTCGCGCTCTCCAAGGCCGATCTGCCGGAGGTGCGGGAGGCACACGAGAAGCTGGCTGCGCGCTTCGCCAAGAAGGGTGTCCGGCTTCGACTGGTCAGCGCGGCCACGAAAGACGGGCTCGACGACCTCGTGCGGACGCTCGTTTCGACCCTGCGCGGGGAGACGGACGAGCTGACGACTCCGCGAGAAGCTGAGCCCACAAAGAAGAAGGCCGCGCCCGCAACCGCAAAGAAGAAGGCTGCGCCCACAAAGAAGAAGGCCGCGCCCGCAAAGAAGAAGGCTGCGCCCACGAAGAAGAAGGCCGCGCCCGCAAAGAAGAAGGCTGCGCCCGCAAAGAAGAAGGCTGCGCCCGCAAAGAAGAAGGTCGCGCCCGCCAAGAAGAAGGCCGCGAGGCGCAAGTGACCCTGCGCGATCTGCGCGGGCAGCAGACGGCTCGAGAGACGCTCGAGCGGGCGCTCGCGTCGAAGCGCGTCCATCACGCGTATCGGTTCGAAGGTCCGGCTGGCGTCGGCAAAGAGCTCGCGGCCTTTGCCCTGGCCCAGGCGCTGCTCTGCACGGAGGGGGACCCGCTGGGTTGCGGTGTGTGCGGCGCGTGCCGGCGAGCCGTCACCATTTCGGACAGGCCTCCGTTCGTCCCGCTCCACCCGGATCTCATCGTGGTGGAGCAAGGCCTGTACCCGGACTCCATCATCGGGCGCGACGAAAAGTCGGGCGTGAGCGTCGAACAGATCCGCCGGATCGTGCTCGGACACGTCTCGTTTGCGCCAGCCGAGGGGCGTGCGCGGGTGTTCCTCTTCCGGCGCGCCGACGAGCTCACACCGCAAGCCGCAAACGCCCTCCTGAAGACCCTGGAGGAGCCTCGTCCTGCGACCCACTTCATCCTCCTCACGTCGCGCCCCGAGAAGCTCCTGCCGACGATCCGGTCGCGCAGCATGTTGGTCCGCTTCGGCGCGCTTCCCGAGCCGGTCCTGCGTGACCTCCTCACCGAGCGCGGGATCGCCGAGCCCCTCCTCGGGGAGGTCGTCGCTCTCGCCGAGGGCAGCGTCGAACGCGCGCTCGATCTCGCCGAGCCGGAGCGCGCGGAGTCACGCGCCGCGTTCCTGCGCGCGCTGACCGCGGCGTCGGCGGAGGGGACCGCCGGCGCGGCCGTCAAGCTGGCGGAGTCTGCCGACACCGACAGGCGCGTCATGCGCGACCGTCTCTTCGATCTCGCCGCCCACCTCTCCGCCGTCGCGCGCGCCGCCTCGCCCGACGCGGCGTTTGCGCTGGCCCGTGGCTACGAGCTGGTGATGAAGGCGACCGAGAACCTGGAGATGGCGAACGCCGCGCCCGCACACGTCCTCACGGACCTGGCGCTCTCGCTCCACCGCGTCGGCGCCGGCGCCGCGCTTCGGTCCCGCTCGAACGCGTGAGCCACGCTGCACAAAGCGCGCGAGCCGCGCATCCAACCTCGCTCGTGCGGACCGCGATCACCTTGGTGGCCGTCAGCCTGTTCGGGTGCTCGGCCACGCCCCCAGACGCGCGCCCGGACGCGGCCCCCGTTTTGGCCGCCGCCCCATCGTCCTCAGGCGGAGCGCCGCCTTCGAGCGTCGCCCAGCCCGTGCCCGTCCGCTCCGCGCCCGTGCCCGCCACAGCGACCGCCGCGTCTTCGTCGCCGCCGGCTCCCGCCTTCCCCGCCCCGCCCGCGGACACGGACGAGCCCGTCTTCGAGACGTCGGGCCCGCTCTCGGCTTCCGAGGAGCGTGTGCTCAAGGCTGTCGTCGTTTGCGTTCGCCGCGCCGCGGAGCGCGGCGCCCCGTCGACGAAGCCGCTCGACGTGGAGCTCGCGGTCGAGCCGAGCGGGGCCGTCTCCGACGTGAGGCTGGGCGCGGGCTACTCGCGCGATGCGGCCGCGTGTGTGAAGCGCGAGGTCGTAAAGCTCACGTTCGTCGCGCGCCCTCAGGGCGGGGTCGAGTTCGTTCGCTACCCCATCGCAGGGATCGAAGAGGAAGACGTGACGGATTCGTCACCCTGACGAGCGCGTCACTTCTTCACGTCCTTCCGCGCCTCCAGGTCCTCCCATCGCGCGATCAGGCGGGCGACCTCGGCCTGCGCCGCCTCCAGATCCGCGCGGACCTGACCGGCCTCCGCGGCGCGCTCCGTGTAGAACGCCGGATCGGCGAGCGTCGACTCGAGCGCGCCGGCCCGCTCCTCCGCCGCCGAGATCTTGTCGAGGATTGTCTCGAGCTCCAGGCGCTCCGCGTAGCTGAGCCCCTTCTTGGGAGCCTCCGTGCGCGCGGCAGGCGCGGCGGGCGCCGCGGCCGGCGCCCGCTCGGGCGAGGCGGCGCGCTCCCTCTCCGCCTTCTCCTTGAGCACACGATACATCGTGTAGTTGCCGGGATAGTGAATGACGGCTCCGTCACCTTCGAACGCGAGGATCGACGTCGCGACGCGATCGAGGAACCAGCGATCGTGGGAGACCACGATCACCGCGCCCGGCCACGACTCCAGGAGCTCCTCGAGCGCGCCGAGCGTCTGGGTGTCGAGGTCGTTGGTGGGCTCGTCGAGGAGCAGCAGGTTCGCGCCGCTCTTCAGGATCTTGGCGAGCGCGACGCGGGCGCGTTCGCCCCCCGAGAGCGAGCCGACCGTCTGCCGCTGTTTGTGTGAGTCGAACAGGAAATGCTCGAGGTAGCTCCGCATCTCCATCGTCTGATCGCCGATGGTGACCACGCCGGGGCCCGACCGGTGGGCGCCCTCACGCTCGGCGACGTTCTCGAGGATCGTCCATTCGTCCGTCAGCGCGGCGCGGGCCTGATCGAAGAGGGCGATCTTCGTCTGGACGCCCTGGACGACCTCGCCGGCCGCCGGGGTCAGGTCCCCTGTGACGACGCGGAGCAGCGAGGTCTTGCCCGCGCCGTTGGGTCCGACGATCCCGATCCTGTCGCCGGCGCAGAGGTGCAGCGTGAGGTCCTTGACCAGCGGCCGCCCGGCCACCTCCACCCGGAGCCGCGTCAGATCGAGGATGGTCCGCCCGGTGCGGGGCGCCGAGACACCCAGCCCCTCCAGGTCGACGCTCGGCCCCGCCTTCACGGGCTCGTTCGCCATCAGCGCCTCTGCGCGCTTGATGCGGGCCTTCTGCTTGGTCGTCCGCGCCTTGGCGCCGCGGAGCAGCCAGGCCTTCTCTCGCCGGAGGATGTTCAGGCGATTCTGCTCCGTCCGCTCCTCGTGCGCGAGGCGCTCCTCCTTCTGCGAGAGGAAGTCGACGTAGCCGCCTTTGTACTCGACGAGCCGCCCCCGATCGAGCTCGACGATCCGCTCGCAGACGGCGTCGAGGACGTACCGGTCGTGTGTCACCATCAGGACCGCGCCCGGGAACTCGTCCGCGAGGTGCTCTTCGAGCCAGGCGATGGTGTCGGCGTCGAGGTGGTTCGTCGGCTCGTCCAGGATGGCGAGCGTGGGGCGGGCGACGAGCAGCCGCGCGAGCGCGACCCGCCGCCGCTCACCGCCGCTCATCGTGTCGACGCGCTGATCGACGTTCGTGATCCCGAGCCGGCCGAGGACGTCGTCGACCACGTGGCCGCGCGACCAGCCGCCGAGGCGCTCGATCTCCTCGGCCAGCGTCTGTTGCTCGTGCACCGCCTCGGCGTCCCCGCTCTCGATCCGACGCGTCACCTCGGCGTACCGCTCGGTCGCCGCCGACCAGGCGGCGAGGCCCTTGGTGACGATCTCGTGCGCGGTGAGCCCTGCCTCGAGCTCCGGCTCCTGCGCCAGGTACTCGAAGCTCGCGTCGCGTCGTCTATCGATGACACCACCGTCAGGCACATCCAGACCGGCCAGGATGCGCAGCAGGGTGGACTTCCCCGCGCCGTTGACGCCGAGCAAGCCGACCTTCTCGCCACGCGCGATGGTGAGCGAGACGTCTTCGAAGAGGGCGATCGAGCCCCGGGTCTTTCCGATTCCGCGCGCAGAGAGGACGGGCATGGGTATTCAGGCCACAGCAGCCGGCGAGAGGGCGAGGAGCCCGAGGAGGACGAAGCCTTCGGCGCCGGCGTTCACCTTGGCGACCCCTTCGAGGCCGTGCTCGTCGGCGACGAGCGCGGCGAGCAGCCAGGCGGTCGCCTGGTCCGTCGCGAAGGCGGCCGTGGAGATCTCCCACGGCGATCGGTCCGCGAGCTCGTCCAGGAGCTTGGCCGAGCGCGCACGAGCGGCCGGCTCGAGCGACGGGTTGTGCGCGCCCCAGACCCACGCGCGGTCGACGGTCGCAAACGAGCCGATCACGACCTGCTCGCCCACGGCGACCGGGACGCCGCCCTTCTTGATCTCCACGCTCCCGTCCGCCATGTCTGCGGCGACGAGCGCGCCCGCGCCGATCCCGTAGCGCTCCTCGAGCACCGCGTTTTTCGCCTTGAGCCGGTCGAGGAGCTCGTCGCGGCGCGTGTCGAGGCTGGGGCTCGGCGCACGGACGAGGCCCGGCAGGAAGCCCAGCTCGCCGCCGTGTGTCTGGACGAAGGTGCCGCCGGTCACCCTGTCCGCGGGGACGTCCTGCAACAGGCAGAGCGCGAGCACCGCTTCGGCGAGCGCCGCCAGACAGGCCTGCGCCTCCGCGCTCCGGAACGCCCGGTCCAGCTCGTCCTCGTCGCCGAGGATCTCCTCGACGAGCACGTCGTCCACGACGAGCTTTCCCCGCGGATCGGGCGACAGAGACACGAGCAACCGGCCCCAGCTGCCCCAGGCGAACGCTGCCTCGAAGAGGCCACGAACTTCGGCGAGGATCTCGCGCGACTCGTCCGCGTTCGTCATGCTGCGTCGCCGCTCCCCATTCGCTCGTATTCACCCGGATCACAGAGGAGGCCCGACCAGGCGAGCGTACGGCCGCTCAGCTGGAGGATGATGGTGACGGCGCGGCCCGCGGCCTCGTATTCGGCCCAGATGGCCTGCGAGTCGACCGCCGGCGCGCCCCGCCCGGCGCGCTCGAGCGAGACCGGCAGCCGCGCTCGACGTCGCATGGGGGCCCCGCCGATCTCGAGCGTGCTCGGGAGCTCGGCGCCGCCGAGGCTCAACCCCGCGACGTCGGCCGGGGAGAGCCAGGCGATCTGCTTGCGGGGAGGCGCGAACGCCGCGACCGCCTGCACGTCGCGGCCCTCCGGCGCGACGAAGACGGCGCCCACGATCTCCTTGCCCTCGCGAGCCACGATGACACCTTCGAGCCAGCGCTCTTCGCGAGCGGCCGGCGTGTCGATGCTGACGACGTCGCCCAGCGTGACCGGGAGCGACTCGAGGCCGGCTGGCGGCGGGGCGACCGGCGGCGCGGCCGGGACAGGCGGCGCAGGTTCTTTGGAGGCCGCCGAGCGGCGAGCGATGAACGCCCCCGCGGCGCCGGCCGCCACGGCCACCGCGGTCGCCAGCAGGAGGAAGCTCATCGAGCCAAGGCCTCCACGATCTCGCGGGCGCGCCGGGGCACGTCCGACAGACCTTCCCCCTCGCCGGGCAAGAGCGCCGCGACGACCGCCACGGCGTCGAAGGCGCCGGCGAGCTCCGACGCAGCGCGCGCGTCGATCCCTCCTATCGCCACGAGCGGCACGTCGCGGACGGCCTTCACGCGGTCCGCGATGGCGCGGGCCCTGGCGATGCCGAGGACGGGATCGGGGTTCTCTTTCGTCGCGGTTCCGAGCACGGGGCCGACCGCGACGTAGTCCACCGGCCTCCGCGCTGCACGCTCGGCCTGCTCCTCGTCGTGTGTGGAGATCCCGATCTTGATCGGCTGGCCCGCCGCGTCCGCGAGCGCCCGGACGTCTTCGGGGTCGGGATCGTCCTGACCGACGTGGACCACGTCGCAGCGAGCGAGAAACGCGAGATCGATCCGGTCGTTGGCCACGAGCGCGACCCCGCGCTCGGCGCAGAGCGGCCGGAGCGACCGGAGGAGCCCGAGCACGCGCTTCGCCTCCTGCTTCTTCGCTCGGAGCTGCAGGAGCGCGGCGCCGCCATCGAGGACCGCCCCCGCAAACGCCACCGGGTCGAGCCCCCGGGAATCGAGCGCCGTCAGGTCGGCGATGGCGTAAAGCCCCTTCATGGGGGCGGAAGGGTAGAGCGCGCGCGTCATCTCAGCTACACCTTGGTCCGAAACATGGGTTTTGCCTACCCCGCAGCTCTCCTTGCGCTCGGCGTGGCGCTCGCCGCCTCTTCTGCTTCGGCGGAGGAGCCGCAGCCGAGCGCTCCCGAGAAGGCCCCCGCACCCGAGAAAGCGCCGGCTCCCGAGGTGAAGGCGCCGGCGCCCAAGCCCGCGAAGCCAGGGGCCGCCAAGGCCAAAGAGCCCGTGCCGATCGCGCTCAGCATCGAGGCGACCTCGCCGGATCCGCCGTGGAAGCTGCGCCTCGTCAACACGGGAGACCGCGCCGTGCGCGTCCCGGCGGACGTGCGGCTGCTCTCGCTCGAGCTGGCGCTCGCCAGCACCAAGGGCGTGAAGCGCACGCACAAGTGCGCGGCGCCCAAGGCCATGCGCCCCTCGTCGTTCCCGGCCAAGCGCGAGCTCTACCTCGAGCCGGGCGAGAGCTACGAAGAGGTCTTCGATCCGCGCCTGCTCTGCTTCGGCGCGGCGACCGACGCGCTCGCCGGAGGCACGAAGGTCAAGCCGACGTTTGGCTTCGCGGGCTACGGCGCCAAGGGCCCTTACGCCGCGCAAGGCATCGATCGTCCGGAGGAGCGGGCGCCGGTCCGCACGATCAAGGCGGACGAGATCGAGCTGCCCGCCGCGCTCGCCGCTTCGGTCGGACACGGCGGCGCGCTCGACACCTTGCCGATGATGGAGCGGGAGGGTTCCGAGAGCGGTCCGCCGGCGCTGGGCGCTTACGAAGCAGTGGACCGCAACGTCGCCCAGCTCGACATCTTCGTGGACCGCTTCGAAGACGCTTCGTCGCCCCGCGACATCACCCTGACGATCCGCGCGGTGAACGAAGGTCGCCGGCAGCTCGCGACGCTCGTCCGAGGGCGCATGCTGACGTTTTTCGTCGAGGAGCTCGCGCCCGACGGGAGCGTGCGCTCGACGGTCGAGTGCTCCGGGCAACACGCGCCGCACGCCATCCCGATCGAGATGATGCAAGACCTGAGGCCAGGCCAGACGGTTCGGGTGCCCATCCTGCTCGCCGAGGTGTGCCCCCGGGACGCCGTGTTCCTCCGGCCGGGGCTCTACCGCGTCACCACCAAGCTCGATCCCAACGTGCGAGGCGAAGGCCTCGAGGTCGACCCCTACGTGGCCGACGCGCTCGCTCGGCAGTCCGCGCTGGTCCGCCTGGCGACGGCGAGCGGCAGCTACTACGACGGGCCCCCGCGCCCCGGCGCGGTTCGGACCGAGCAGGGCGCGACGCTCGATCGGACCGACACGCCCGAACGATAGCCCGCGCCCCCTCCGCCGCCCGCGCGGAAATGACGGCGCCCTCCGAGCGCAGCGCCGAAGGGGCGCGGTGCGGGAGGGCGACGAGTCGGCGCGGAGCTCGAAGCTCCGCGCCCGGAGAAGGAAGGCCGGCGGACGAGGCCGTCAGCTCAGTTCGATCCGCGCGTGCGAATGCACTGGAACAGACGCTGAGCGATGTCGCGCTCCGGCGCGTGTCCGGCGTCGAACTCCCGGCGGAGCGTCGCCACGTGTTGCCCAGCTTCCGCCATCTTGTCGGCCTTGAGCGGGAGCGCGAAGTCCTCGACGCCGCCGATGTTGTTCGCCGTCCAATCGAGATCGACCTCGATGGCGCGCGTCGTCGGGTTCACGTTCACGCTGCGGATGTGGGTGCGCCCCTCGAACAGCTTGGTCAGGTGCTCGTGCAGCTGGTCGGCATTCTCCGGGATACGCGTCGCAAAAGTGGCCATGGTCTTTCCTCTCCTCGCGCCGAATGGACGTTACGCGTGATGGTCTCGCTTTCATCCCTCTGACGTCAACGAGCGCCGCTCATTCCCGGACAACTAGGTGCGATACCGGCATCCATCGGGTGGGGCTTGCGCGGGCCCACCCGTTACAGCCGGTCACACCGGCATGATGCCGCGCTTCTTGCCGGGTCTCTCGAGGTGTTTGTGCCGCGCCAGCTCGAGGCCCCAGGCGATCGCCTTGCGTGTGTCCCGCGGATCGATGACGTCGTCCACAAAGCCCCAGCCCGCGACCTTGTAGATGTCGATGTACTGCTGGATCTGCTGGATGATGCCCTGCTTGACCTCGGGGGGCGGCGGCGTGTCGCCGAAGAGCTTGCGCGACGCGATGCCGACCATTCCATCGGGACCCATCACGGAGATCTCGCCGGTCGGCCAGGCGACGAGGAGGTCCGGCTCGTAGGCTCGGCCGCACATGACGTAATACCCGGCGCCGTAGGCCTTTCGCACGACGACCGAGATCTTCGGGACGGTCGCGGCGGCCATGACGTGCAGCATCTTGGCGCCGTGCCGGATGATGCCGTCGTGCTCGACCTTCGAGCCGATCATGAAGCCGGGCACGTCTTGCAGGAAGACGAGCGGGATGTTGAAGGCGTCGCAGATCTGCATGAACCGCGCGGCCTTGTCCGCTGAGTCCACGTCGAGGATGCCGCCCATGTGATTCGGCTGGTTGGCGACGATGCCGACCGGCTTTCCGCCGATGCGAGCCAGGCAGGTGATGATGCTCTTCGCCCACTTCGGCTTGAGGTCGAGCCACTCGCCGTGATCGACGATCGCCGCGATGAGCTTGTACATGTCGTACGCGCGGCGCGGGTTCTCGGGGAGCAGGTCGAGCAGCGACTCCTCGCGCCGATCGATCGGATCGGTCACCGGCAGCTCCGGCGGTGAGTCCTCGCAGCTCGACGGGAAAAACGAGAGGTAGCGCTTCACCATCTGGATACACGCCTCGTCGTTTGCGACCTCCACGTCGCCCACCCCGCTCTTCTGCGTGTGGATCTTCGAGCCGCCGAGGTCTTGCTCGGAGATGTCCTCGCCGGTCATCGCCTTCACGAGCGGCGGCCCGCCGAGCGCCAGGGACCCGACGTCCTTCACCATGGGGACGAAGTCGGCGAGGCCAGGGATGTACGCCGTGCCCGCCGCGCCCGGCCCCACCATGGCGGCGACCTGCGGCACGACGCCGCTCATGTGGACCTGCTCGCGGAAGAGGTGCCCGGAGCCGGCGAAGAGGCTGACGGTGTCGGGATGGGTCGAGCCCGGATCGATGCGGGCGCCAGCCGAGTCGATGAACCAGACGATGGGCCATCGACCGCGAAGCGCCATCTGGCGCAGCCGCGTGACCTTCTCCTCGCCCGTCTGTCCGATGCTGCCGCCCTTGACGGTGAAGTCGTACGAGGCGCAGCAGACCATGCGGCCGTCCACCTTGCCGAAGCCGCAGACGACGGCGTCCGCCGCGGGGCGGTCCTTGCCGTCGGGCCCGGCGGCGAGGCCCATCTGGGTGCCGTGCATCCCGACCTCGAAGAAGACGCCGTCGTCGAAGAACGCCGCCATCCGCTCACGGGCGGTGAGCTTGCCTCGGTCGTGTTGCTTCTTGATCTTGTCCTCGCCGCCCATCTGCCGGGCGAGAGCCCGGCGTGCTTCGAGGTCCTTCACCAGCTCGCGCATGTCCATCTCGCATCCTCCAGACGGTCAGCGGCCCTTCCAGACCGGCGTGCGCTTCTCCAGGAACGCCATCAGCCCCTCGCGCGCATCTTCGGTGCCCAAGCAGGCGCCGAGCCGCTCGCGCAGCATCGGCAACGCGGTCGCGAGGTCGAGGTCGTCCTGCGCCGCAAACGCCTCGAGGCCGAGCCTGAGCGTCATCGGGCTCTTGGAGACGATCTTCGCCTCGAGCTCCGCCACGGCGCCGTCGAGCTCGCCGGCCGGCACGACACGCCCGACGATGTTCGCTTCCTTCGCCTCGGCGGCGGTCAGCTTCTCGCCGAAGAGCATCATCTCGAGGAGGCGGCGCCGGGGGACGAGCCGCGCGAGCACGGCCATGATCATCATGGGGAAGAGGCCCACGTTGACCTCGGGCGTGCCCAGCTTGGCCGTGTCGACCGCGACGGCGAAATGGCAGGCGGCCACGATGCCGAGGCCGCCGCCCATCGCCGGGCCGTTCACCCGAGCGACCAGCGGCTTCGGGCAGCGCACGAGCGCGAGCAGCAGGTCGGCGTAGTCGCCCTTCGGCGGCAGCGCCGGGCCGTCCGCGCCGCCGGTCATCTGGGCGAAGTCCCCGCCGGCGCAGAACGCGTCGCCGGCGCCGGTGATCACGACGACCCTGACGTTTTCGTCATTGACCGCGTCCTCCAGGGCCCAGAGGAGCTCGTTGACCATCACCGGGCCGATCGCGTTCTTGCGCGCCGGGTTGGAGAGCGCGAGCGTCGCGCGCGGTCCTTCGCGCGACACGACCAGGCGCTGGTAGCCCCTCCTCTCGGTCACGCGCCGCTCCGGAGGCCGAGGATGGCGCGGGCCTGCTCCACCGTCGCGGGCGTCCGCCCGGTGTCGCGCACCATGCGCACGAGCACGTCCACCATCTGGCCGTTCGAGGTCGCCATCTCTCCGCTCGGCAGATAGAGGTGATCTTCGAGCCCGGTTCGCACGTTGCCACCGAGCGCGAGCGCGGCGGCCATCATGCGCCAGTGGCCGTGGCTGATGCCGATGACCTCCCACTCGAACGCGGGCTTGCCCGGGAGGTCGCGGGCGATCTGGGTCTGCAGCTGGAGCGACTCGACCGTGCCCGGGATGCCGCCGAGCACGTTCACGATGAACGAGAACTGGAGCGGCGGGACGAGCAGGCCCATGTCGAGGAGCGGCCAGACGCCGTTCGTGTGCCCCGTGTCGAAGCACTCGAGCTCGGGCTTCACGCCGGCCTCGTTCATGGCCTTGAGGAGCGCGACGATCTTCTCGTACCTGTTGGGGAAGATCATGTCGAAGTCGAAGGCCTTTCGGCTCTGCGAGTACTTCGAATAGTTCATGGTCCCCATGTTGAGGGCCGCGATCTCCGGCTTGCTCTCGCGGATGATCGTCGTCTGCTCGGAGACGTCGTCCATGATCGTGCCAGTGGAGAAGTTCAGGATGATGGGGCAGCGGCTGCGCACCTCTTCCTTGATCCTGGCGAACACGGCCGGGTTGAACGTCGGCGAGCCGTCGTCGTTTCGCGCGTGGATGTGCACGACCGCCGCCCCCGCGTCGTACGCGCGCTTCGCCTCGTCCGCGATCTCGGCCGGCGTGTAGGGGATGCCCGGGTTCTGCTTGCGGCTCGCGAGCACGCCGGTCAGCGCGCACGTGACCACGCAGAGGTCGGGGTCGCGCCCGTCGCTCGGACGCGGCTTGCCGGTGAAAGTCGTTCGCTGTTTGCTCATGGCTCACCCACCGCTTTCTTTTTCTCGTCCGAGGCCCCCGCGGGCTCGCGCTCTTTCACGAGCGTCCGCACGCGCTTCTGCAGCTTGCCGAGGATGCGCAAGAGGTCGCGCGAGTCCTCCCGGTTGAGCGCCCCGAGCACGCCCCGCATGATCTCCATCGGCTCGACCGCGATGCTCTTCGCCAGCTCAGAGCCCTTCGGCGTGAGGCGGATGTAGACGACGCGCCGGTCCGACGTCGATCGCTCCCGCGAGACCAACCCCTCGCGCTCCATGCGATCGATGATCCCGGTCACCGTGCTGTTCTGGGCGCGAATGCGCTCCGACAGCGAGGACAGCGAGAGGTCCCCGAACGTCTCGAGCAGCTTGATGACGGTGAGCTGCGGCCCGGTGAGGCCGAGCTCCCGGGCTGCCTGCTTCGTCAGGCGGCGCGACTCTGTGTAGAGGTAGATGATCGTCTCGACGATCGCGTCGACCTCGACCTTGGCCTCTTCGGACAGCGGGAGTGACATGGCGACCCGATATATTTCGCACACGAAGTATTCGCGTGCGAAGGGGAAGTCAAGGGCGGCTCGCTGAAGGCCGGAACAATGCGCCCACATGCGCGCCATGACGCGCACTTAGATGGCGCCCACGTGACGGCGTTCTTGGCAGTCTCGGACAGCGCTCACGTATCCTACGGCTGGCATGTTTCCCGCTGAGCCGGTCCCCGAGAAGATCGGCACCTACCAGGTCGTGAAGTACGTCGGCCGCACGGGTCCGGCCGACGTCTACGTCGCGCGCGCCGAGGGACCGCTCGGTTTCGCGCGCAACGTGAACCTCAAGATGGTCCGGTTCGCGCTCGACGACGACGCGCGCTTCGGGGAGGAGCTGGCGCGAGAGGCCGCGATCTGCGCGCGCCTGAATCACCCCGGCGTGGTCCGGATGTTCGACTTCTTCGAGCACGAGCGGCGGCTCGTCCTCGTGCTCGAGCAAGTGGAGGGCGCGAGCCTCGATCGACTTCTGTCGCACCTCGCGCGGCGGAAGCAGCGCTTGGGCGACGCCGCCGTCTTCTACCTGGGCGGTCAGGTCGCCGCGGCGCTCGCCCACGCCCACGCCTCGACCGACGAGGACGGCAACCTGTCGCCCGTCATCCACCGCGACATCAAGCCCGAGAACGTGCTCATCGGATGGGATGGGCAAGCGCGGCTCGCCGGCTTCGGGCTCGGCAAGATCCTCGGCCGAACGCCGGATTCCATCGCGGGCACCGTCAAGGGCACGCCGGGCTACATGTCGCCGGAGCAAGCACGGGGCGAGCGCGCCACGGTCCGCAGCGACGTCTACGGCTTCGGCGTGCTCCTGTGGAGCCTGCTCGGCGGGCAGGAGCCGCCGACCGACGGCTCTCGTCTGACCCCGCTCGGCGAGCTGCGGCCGGACCTACCGCGCGAGCTCGTCGCGGCGATCGACGCGGCGCTCGAGCCCTCACCCGACAGGCGCCGCATCACGTGCGCGGAGCTGGCGCAGTGGCTGGCGAAGCTGGTCCGCGCCGACGCAGGCCGGGAGGAGCTGCGGCAGAAGGTGCTCTGGCTGCGCGCCACACGCGGGCCCGCGAGCCGCGCCGACATCCCCAAGCAGGCCCAGCCCGTCCGCCGTCGCCAGGCGATCCAGGCGATGCGGCAGTCGGCCCGGCGGCTGTCCTCGATGCCAGCGCCGCCCTCGTCGCGGCGCCC
>JAEUKE010000206.1 GCA_016794345.1 Myxococcales bacterium | reverse complement strand
CTACACCGCGATTCGGATGCGATGACCGCGCGCCGCTTCCGCGACCCCCAAGGGGTGAGGGGTCGCTCCCGCGGCGCCAGGCCTTCTCTCTGCATCCGGCGGTCGTAACTCCTGGCCGAGGACCGAATCAGGGCATTCGGTCCTCGGTGTAGGGCGTGGGCAGCCCTTCGGCGGCGTATTGCGCCGCGTACTCGGCGCTGGGGGGGATCGGCTTGATGACGTCGATCATGACCCCGTTCGGATCAGCCGTGATGAAGTGACGTTGTCCGAACGCCTCGTCCCGGAGAGCGACCAGGATCGGAAGCCCCGCCGCCGCGAGGCGCGCGTGGACGGCGTCCGGATCGTCGACCTCGAAGTTGAGCAGCACGCCGGACGCCGATCGACCGCGAAGCGACGCGGGGACCGTCACGTGCGATCGATCCAGGATGGCCAGGTTGACCGACTCGTCCTCGCTCGATTGCAGGTGCACGTACCAATCGCTCTCGAAGAGCGGCCGGAACGCGAAGTGGTCTCTGTAGAACGCCACCGTCTCGGCGAGGCGGTCGGTCATCAGCACCGGATAGAAGCTGTTCGCTCGCATGGGAACTCCTTCGGAAACATACAGGCTGTATGTATTTGGTTGGGTAACATACAGGCTGTATGTATGCAACCAGGCCGAGGTCGGGGGCCCGCACGAACCAGCAGCGCTCCGAGACGACGACGCGCGCCCTGATGGCGGCGGCGCGACACCTCTTCGTTCAACACGGCTACGCCGAGACCTCGACGCCGAACATCGTCGGTCGAGCGCGCATCACGCGCGGCGCGCTCTACCATCACTTTGCGGACAAACGAGCGTTGTTTCTCGCCGTCGTCGAGGAGGAGGCGCGGGCGGTCGCCGCAGAGATCGAAGCCGCCACGAGCGCGGTCGAGGACCCGCTCGACGCGCTGCTGGTCGGCAGCGACGCCTACCTCGACGCGATGACCGTGCCGGGGCGGACGCGCCTGCTGCTCCTCGACGGCCCTGCGGTCCTGGGTGTGCAGGTGATGCGCGGCATCGACGAGTCCTCCTCTGCGCGAACCCTTCGGGCGGGCATCGGCGCGGTCATGCACAAGCCTCGGGGGGTCTCCCTCGACCGGCTCGGGTCGTTGCTCTCCTCCGCCTTCGATCGCGCCGCGCTTGACGTCGCAGCCGGCGCCGACCTCCGCGAGGCGAAAGCCGCCATGCGGTTCGTCTTGAGCAGGATCGTCTCCGGTGCGCCCAGGGTGTAGGCGCGCCCAGGCTGGCAGCTCCGACCAGGGGAACCAATGATCCAGCCTGCACCGGGCTCCCCGTTCCCCCGCGGTTTCTTGCCTGGTGCGCTCTTTGCCAGTGCGCGCGCCGATGCTCAGGCTCCGTTTGCTCCTCGGCGTGGTCTCGATCGCGCTGCCCCTCCTCGCCTGCGGCGGGGCCGACCCTCTGGGCGCGGGCGGGGAAGGGGGCGACACGTTCGGCGGGGGCACGGCCGAGGGGGGAGGGCCGAGCACGACCTCTGGCGCAGGCGCGGGCCAGGGCTCGGGCGGGAGCGTCCCAGCCGAGGAGGACCCGTACGAGGCGCCGCCCGCCCCGACCCCCTTCACCGACGACGAGCTCGCGTCGCTGCGAGCCGATATCGACGACGCGCTCGGGTCGGCGACCGCGACGTACTCCGCGCTGATCGTCGGGCTCGACTCCGGCCAGCTCGTCTACGAGAAGAACCCCGACACGCCGCGCAAGCCGGCCTCGAACACGAAGCTCTTCACCACCGCGGCCTCGCTCGTGATGTCGGGCGAGGCCGGCCGACCGACCGCGGGCGTCTACGCAGCCTCGGTCGACGCCGGCGTCGTCGCTGGGGATCTCGTCCTCCTCGCGGAGCACGACCCGTCGACCACGCCGTGGTTCGGGGACGGCGCGCGGCAAGCGTTCGACGCCATCGCGGCCCGCTTGAAGCAGCAGGGCGTCACTGCGGTCTCCGGCAACGTCGTCGCCAAAGGCGAGTTTCTCTACGAAGGCGACTCGCTGGGCACGATCGATTTCCCGACCGAGCGCTCGCAAGCGGCCACGGCCTTCCGGCAGGCCCTGGTCGCCGCGGGAATCTCGGTCAGCGGCGGCGCGACGACCGCGACGGGGTTCGACCCGCCCGCCGGGGCCGAGCTGTTGCTCGTCGCGCCGAGCGCGTCGATGGACGTCATCGCCCATGCGATCAACGTCCCGAGTCACAACGAGATGGCGGATCTGGCTCTTCATCACCTCGGCTTCGTCGGGAGCGGCGACAGCACCTACGCGGCCGGTTTCCAGGAGATCGAGGGTGTGCTCGACGATCTCGGCGTCGCACACGCGGGGCTCGACCTCAACGACGGCTCGGGCCTCTCGCACTCCAACCGCGCGACGCCTCGCCACATCGTCGACCTCTTCTCCGCCCTGTCCGGCCGAGCCGAGTGGCCGGCCTACGTCGGATCGATGGCGGTCTCCGGGGTGCGCGGCACCATCGCGAGCCGCATGACCGGCCCCGACACGGTCGGGCGGTTCTGGGGCAAGACCGGCACGCTCACCGGCGTCGTGGCGCTGAGCGGCGTCCTCTTCCACCGCCACGACGGGCAGCGTTATCTCGCGTCGTTCCTCGCGAACGACGTCGCGAGCTCGACGTCGGCCCGCGCCGCGCTCGATGCGGCGGTGACCGCGCTCGCGGCGGATCGAAAGCAGGAGAGCGGCGTCCCCGAAGCGCCCGCGCTCTACCGCCTCGCCGACGACGGCAACGGGCAGACCGCGCTCGTGGAGCTCGGAGCCGTGGACGGCGCGGACGGCTACCTGATCTGGCGCAGCGCCGACGGCCGCACCTGGAACCGCGAGGACGCGCGCTACGTGCACGCCACGTCGCACCGGACCTTCACGTTCGACGGAGAGCTCTATGTGCGCGTCACGGCCGTCGGGCCGGCCGGCGAGAGCGTACCGTCGAACGTCCTCGGCGTCCGCGTGACGGACGGCGCTCCGCGCAGCCTCTACGTCGATGGCAGCGAGCGCTACGCCGCGGGCCCCGTCGCGGAGAACCCGCTCGGCTGGGGTGACGACGCGGTCGTCGCGCACGCGGTCGCCATCGCGGGGCCGTTCGAGAGCGCGTCCCACGGGCTCGTGGAGTCGGGCGAGGTCTCCCTCGAAGGATACGGATCTGTCATGTGGGGCCTGGGGCGCGAGTCCAGCGCGCACGAGACCTTCTCCGGAGCCGAGCAGGAGCAGGTCCGCGCCTTCATCGATGCCGGTGGCCGGCTCTTCGTCTCGGGCGCGGAGATCGCGTTCGATCTGATCGCGGAGGGTGACGCCGAAGACGCGGCGTTCGCGCGGGACGTGCTCGGCGTCGAATACCAGGGTGACGACGCGGCGAGCTGCTTCGTGGGGCCGGACGACGTCGAGATCACGGGGCTCGCTGTCGCGCGGTTCTCCAAGCTGGGGAGGCACGAGGTCGACTTCGCGGACGTCCTCTCGCCTGCGGGCGCCGGATCGAGCTGTCTCCGCTACCTGGGTGGGCAGGCGGGATCGGCCTGCGTCACGGTCGAGACATCGGCCGGCGGACGGGTCGTCACGCTCGGCTTTCCGCTCGAGTCGCTCGACGATCCCGAGGTCGGCGCAGGCCTCATGGCGCTCGTGGCCGACTGAGCCTCGGTCGCCGCCCGTTCTCGCGCCGTCTCAACTGGCTTATGAGCCCCGCCGTCATCCATGCGGCGAAGCACGATTCTCCTCGGCTGTTCTTTCGGGCTGCTCTCCGCGTGTGGGGAGCCCGCCTCGACCTCGCGCTCCGAGGAGGCAGTGGCGCCGCTCGGTCGCACGACGCCCTCGTACGCAGCCGAATATTTCGTCGTGCTCACGGGGCCTGCCGCGGTCAAGAGCTTGCCCGCGGGCGTCGACGTCCGCACGGGAGCCGGGGCCGACGCGACCAGGAAGCGCCTCCTCGAGATCGAGGCCGAACAAGCCGCGCTCGAGCCGCTGATCGCGGCGGAGGGCGCGAGAGTCGTCGCGCGCCTCACGCGCCTCGCCAACGTGCTCCAGGTCGCCGCCGACGACGCGACGGCGCTCCGGCTCGCCAAGCTCCCCGGCGTCGCCCGCGTGGAGCGTGTCCCGGTCCTCGAGCGCTCGCTCCTCTCGGCCGTGCCGACCGTGGGCGCGCCGGCCGTCTGGGCGCAGGTCCCCGGCCTCAAGGGGGAAGGGATCAGGATCGGCATCGTCGATTCGGGCATCGACTACACCCACGCGGACTTCTCGGGCGCGGGCACGAGCGCCGCTTATCAAGCGAACGACCCGACCGTCCTCGAGCCAGGCAGCTTCCCCACCTCGAAGGTCATCGGCGGCTTCGACTTCGTCGGAGACGCGTACAACCCCGGGCTCGGCGTGGGCGCGAGCCCCGACCCGGATCCGCTCGACTGCACGACCCTGGTGGGCGAGCAGATCTCGGGCGGCCACGGCACCCACGTCGCCGGCATCGCCGCGGGGACCGGCGTGACCGCGGCCGGGGCGACGTTCCTCGGGCCGTACGAGGCGACGATCGACCCGTCGGCCTTTCGCGTGGGGCCCGGCGTCGCGCCGCTCGCCAGCCTCTACGCGCTGAAGATCTTCGGCTGCGAGGGCGCGACGACCTTCCTCACCTCGGCGCTCGACCGCGCGGCCGACCCAAACGACGACGGCAGCTTCGACGACCGGCTCGACGTGGTGAACGGGTCGCTCGGCAGCTCGTTTGCGCTCGGATCGCAGGTCACCGGCGACATGATCTCGGAGCTGGCCGCCGTCGGCACGCTCGTCGTCGCCGCGGCCGGAAACGACGGCCAGAGCTTCTTCGCGTTGGGCTCGCCCGCCTCCTTTCCGGAGGTGCTGTCCGTCGGAGCGAGCGTCGACAACGATCTCGTGAACCTCCGTGTGACCGCGCCGGCCTCCGCCGTGGCCGCGTACCCCGCCGCGGAGGCGATGTTCACCGCGTCGCTGGTGTCGACCGGTCCCATCACGGCGCCGCTCGTCGCGAGCGACCCGCCGCTCGGCTGCGAGCCGTTCCTCAACGCGGCGGCGATGCCGGGCGCGATCGCCCTCGTCGACCGCGGCGTCTGTCCGTTCATCGACAAGTTTGCGAACGCCGTCGCGGCGGGTGCGATCGGCGTTGTCATCGTGAACAACGAGCCGGCGCAGCTGCCCTTCGCGATGAGCGGGCCGCCTGGCACGTCGCCCGTGCCCGGCGTGATGGTGACGCAGGCCGACGGCGCCGCGCTCGTGGCCGCGCTCGCGATGGGCCCGCTGACGGTGTCGCTCGACCCGGCCGACCCGTACACCGGTCCTGGCGCCGAGCTCCTCGCCGGCTTCAGCTCGCGCGGGCCGAGCGCCATCGACGGACGCCTCAAGCCGGAGATCAGCGCGCCCGGCGCGGCCATCGACTCGGCCGGCGTGGGCACCGGGACCGAGCCCATCCCCAACCAGGGGACCAGCATGGCGTCGCCGGTCGTCGCCGGCGCGGCCGCGCTCGTCCGGCAGGCGAAGCCGGAGCTCGGGCCGTTGGAGGTCAAAGCGCTGCTGATGAACGCCGCGGTCCCGCTCGCCGACTTCTCCGGCAACGCCTACACGACGACCGTGATCGGCGCCGGCCGGGTCGACGTGGCCCGCGCGGTCGGGTCCACGTTCACCGCCGCGTTCGACGCCGCCAGCGGGGAGGTCGGGATCTCCTTCGGTTCGACGATCGCGTCGACGCCGCAGACGATCGTCCGCGACTTCGAGCTCGAGAACCACGGCGCCACCGCAAAGACGGTCACGCTCGACGTCGAGTCGACCTTCTCGCTGCCCGGCGTGGTGGTCTCGGTCGCGCCCGCGGAGATCGACGTCAGCCCCGGCGCGACCGCGACGGCGACAGTCACCCTCTCGTTCGACCCTGCGTTGCTCGGCGACGCCGGTCCGGACCCGGGGACGCCGGCCGTACAGGGCCAGCAGTCGCCTCAGGCGCGGCACTTCCTGAACCAGGCGACGGGGCGCGTGCGGATGTCGTGGGCGACCGGCGACGCCGTCCTCCCGTACACCGGGAGTGTTCGCGCCGCCTCGGCGGAGCGTGTCGTGCAGCCATCGGCCTGTGACGAGCCGCCGGCGCCCGGCGAGCCGATCACGTTGGCCCGCGAGGGGGAAGGTGCGCACCCAGCGCCTGTCATCACCGCGTTCCAGCTCTCCGCAGCGGACGACGCGGATCCGCGCTCCGCGAGCGATCCGAACGTGGCGATGACGGACCTCCGCGCCGTCGGCGTCGCGACGAACCTCGCGACCGCGGAGACCTTCGCCGACGCGTTCGCCTATTTCGGCGTCGCCGTGGAGGGCCCGTGGTCCACCCCGGCGCGTGGTCCGCTCAGCGTCCTCACGCTGCGCATCGACGCGGATGGGCTCATGGGGGACGACTTCGAGATCCGCGTCGAAGCGCGGAACCCGGACGGGCCGTTCCGCGACGCGCTCGTGGCCAGCCCCTACTCCCTCGCGACGGGTGAGCGAGGCGAACGCATCCCGGTGAACGTCGTGCTCCCGGACGTCGCCCACACCTATCCCTTCAACTCGACCGTCCTCGTCATCCCGGTCAACCTGGCGGCGCTGGGGCTGGATGACGCGAGCCCGGCTTTCGATTGGCGCATCGGCGCCGAGCGCCCCGATCTGCTCGTCGTCGGCGCCGACTCGCTCGAAGGGCGCTTCGACGCGAACGCGCTCCTCCTCGATACGGCTCGCTTCGGCCTGGACGGCACGCCGCTCTTCCTGCCGGGTGAGCCGCTCACGGTCGACCTCGCGCCCGGCGCGCTCACCTCGGGCGATCCGCTCGAGGTCTTGCTCCTGGAGCACACGAACGCGCCCGGCCAGCAGTGGGAGATCGTCAGCCTCGCGCCGAAGGCCCCGGGCAACCTCTCCCTCGCCGCCGCGGGGCCGGCCACGATCGCCGCGTCCGAGTCCGCGGAGATCGTCTTCACCGTCACGAACGGCTCGGAGCCGGCGAGCGACGTCCAGCTGACGGGGACGGTGTCCGGCGGCGAGATCGTCTCGGTGTCGACGAGCGCGGGGACCTGCACGGCAGGCGCGATCACGTGCTCGCTGGGCGATCTCGCCGCGAGCGCGACCGCCGAGGTCAAGGCGACGGTCCGCGGCGCCGCCGGCGCCACGGTCTCGCTCGAAGGGGCCGCGACGAGCGACCTCGGCTGCGAGTCCGACGAGGCCGACAACGCTGCGTCCTTCGTGGTGGCCATCCAGGGGCAGTCGGACGATCCGTCGCCGGAGCCCGTCGCCGTCGGCTACTCCCCGAGCGGCGGCTGCGACTGCGCGATCGAACGAGGCACGCCTCGCCTGGGCGGCGCCTGGCTGGTGGTGGCGGGCGCGATGGCGGCTCGCTGGAGGCGCCGATCACGGCGCGCGCCGGCTGCGCGCTCGTCGTCGCGGTAGGCGCCGCGCCGCGGCGCCTACCGCGGCGAGGGCGAGCCCGAGCATCATGACGGTGCGGTCATGGCCAGGAGCAGCGGTCGTCCGGCAGCTGCAGCCGTCGTCTTCCTCGGGGGGCTCCGCGGCCGCGCCTCCTTCGCCCCCTTCGCCGCCGGTTCCGGAGCTCGACGAGGTGGCGGGCGCCGAGCCGCCCGACGTGGTCGACCCGCCGGACGTCGAGGTCGAGCTCGAGCTCGACGTCGTTCCGGGTGAATCGGTCTCCGCGGTGACCGAGAAGCGGATGCGAGGGCACCCGCGGTTCTCGAGCACGACGAAGTACTCCGCGCCCGGCTCGAAGTCGGTCCCGGTGAGGACGATCTCGCCGATCGGGCCGCTTACGTCGAGCTTTTGGTCGAAGAGGACCGGGTCCAGATCGAAGATGTCGCCTTCGTATCCGACGGGCGCGTCCTTCCGCAGGTAGACCGTGAACTGCGGGCTGCCGGCGCCGATGGCCTCGGCGCCGATCTCGAAGCGCAGGGTGGTGTCGGCGGCGTCGGTCTTGCGTGAGAGCTGGAAGAGGGCCTGCTGCGTGAAGAAGAGGTCCTGGAGCTCGGCGCAGGTGTAGCCAGCCGCCGCGCCGATCTCGGTCAGCCCATAGGTGAGCTCGACCCTCGTCTCGCCCGGCTCGAGCGGGATGACCTGATCGCATTCGTCGAGCCCGCGCGCCGCCTCGAGCCCGGCGATCTCGGCGCGCTCGGCCGCGGTCATCGTGCCGCTCGCGACCATGTCGTCGCAGGCGGCCAGGACCGCGCGACCGTATTCGCCCAGGGTCGCGCCCTCGGGGAGCGCCGCGACGGCGGCCCAGACGAGCTCGTCCGCCCGCGCTCGGCCGAGCAACGCGCGCAGGCTCCAGCTGAAGCTCCCGACGATCTCGCCGTCGGCGTGGGGCTCGCCCAACATGTCGTCGGGGCAGCGCTTGGAGGTGTCCTCCAGGTCGCGGAGCGCTCCGAGAGGAGCGAGCGCGGCCTCCCCGACCTCGGGGTCGTCGTTCTCCGTGCAAGCCAGGTAGTCGGCGATGCCCTCGTCGACCGACGCCGAGTGCGGGGAGCGACCCTGTTCGGTGTAGTGGTAGTAGCCCGCGTTGTAGCCGACGGCATTCCGCGTGAAGTAGTGCCCGGCCTCGTGCAGCACGACGTCGGCGTCGTAAGCGAAGTCCGTGAGCGTCCCTTGCCCGATCAACATCGTGTTCGGCGCGGTGATGGGGCCCGCCAGCGCCACGGGCGCGAACATGGCGTTGTCGAGCGGAGCGCCGTCGTCATGGAAGTTCGTGACGACGACGATCTGCCACGAGGGAGCGCCGACCGGCAGCCCCAGCGCCGCGCCGAGCTGCCGCATGCGCTCCAGGTGATGGAACGCGTTCACCTGCGCGAAGGCGTCGTCCGGGTCCAAGGGGGTCGCCGGCGGGTCGTAGAGGAAGTCTTCCCCGCCGCTGGGCCCCAACGTCTGCTCGAGCACCGCGTCGGAGAGATCCCCGCTGACGTAGTCAGCGAGAATGACGATACCGTCTGCAGAGCTCAGACGAATGGGGTCGGCCGCGACGTCCAGGCTCGCGAGGGGTACGTCGACCGGGCTCGGCGTGTCGAGCGGGTTCATCGCGTAGACGCGACCCTGCGCATGGAGAGCGAGGGAGACGGGACCGGACAGCTCGCCCGTGTCCGCGTCGACGAACCAGCGGCCGGGCCCCATGTGATCCCAGGCGTCGAGCTCCCAGACGAGGGCGCCCCCGCGCGCCGCATCGACAACCAGCTCCGCGCCGGCGGCGAGGTGGCCGGTCGCGCGGAGCAGGCGAGCTTGCGCCTCGGCGAGGGAGACGACGGGGACGGTGCTCCTCGTCAGATCACGGTCGACGTGCGCGAGGACACGCGCGACGCGGTCGTCGGAGGTCACGTGGACGATCACCTCGCGCCCCCGGACGCGGATGCCGTCGAGGGTCTGACCCAGCCGGACGACCGTCAGGCCGCCGGCGCCTCGGAGCTCGTGCCGAGGCTCGAGCTCGACGGCATCGAGCCCGAGCTGGGTCGCGTGGTCGGCGAGGAAAGAGGCGGCCCGGGCCGTCGCGGGCGACGAAGCCGGCGTCGGAGAGGCGAGCGCAGAGGTCGCGCTCGTGAGCGTGACAAGGAGGGAGACGAGCGAGAGTCGTCGCCGGTGGAGAAGGGAAGGAAAGAACACTTGCCCATGAAATAAGCGGCGCGGGTTTTCGTCAATCGCGGCGGCTCGGCTGCGCGGCCGCAGCACGGACTCCGCAGCGACAATGCAGCGCCCGTTGACCAGACAACGTCCATCAGGAAACCTACGAGGCGTCAGTGCCGGAGCCCCATCCCCCAAGGAAGTCGAAACGCTTCGTGTTGCTCCTCGCGCTCGTGGGCTGCGCAGCACACAGCTCGTCGTCGAAGCCTCCGTCGACGACGACCGCGACTCGCGCGGCAGACGCACCCGCAAACCAGAGCACTCCTGTCGACTGGCTCGAGGCCGTGGCGCGCCACGCTCCCTCCCTCGCCGACAAGCTGCGCGAGTGTGACGCAGGGGAGTGCGAGGCGGAGGCCTTCTCGTGGTGCGAGCGCGACGGCTGGAGCGGGGATGCCTGCAGCTTCCGGCATCCTCGTGAGGGCTCGATCTACGTGACTCGCAAGGACCAGCGGCTCAGTTGGGTCTCGATCACGGTGTCGCGTGACCCTGCAGCGCTCTTCGAGACGCTGGCGAAGGTCCCCTCGGTCGTCTTCCGCGACGGCCGCGAGCGCCTCCACCTCGCCATCGGTCCGAAGGCCTACCTCGTTGCGTGGCCGAGCGGCAACGTGGAGCTCTTCAAAGTTACCCCGCTGAGCGACCTGCCGGAGCTCCTCGGCGGGATGCGGTCGGAAGGGAACGTGCAGCGCATGCTCAGGCCGACACGCTTGCATGTGGGGCGTGACGACTTCGGCTTCTTCAGCTATCGCGAGCAGCGCGGCACGACGACGTGGGAGGCGGGCTACACCTGCATTCCCGTGAGCGAGCCCGGCGACGACGAGGCGGTCATGGGCGCTCTTGCCCGACATTGGGGCAAAGGGCGAGACGAGACGATTCAAGTTCTCGGTGCCGAGCTGGGGGCGCGGCTGTTCGAGAACGGCTGGGTGGCGGTGGACCTCCGCACCTATCCAGGCCTGAGAAGGACGAGCCAGATGATTCTCTTCTACGGCAGTCCGTCCACCGCGCTCTCCGAGCTCGGCCCGCACTGTGATCCGGATGAGGATAGGCCGGAACAGCCAGCTCCTTGAGATCGACCGACAGCGCCTTGCTGTCGCGTCGAGGCGCTTCTCCTCTGAATCTCCACATCCCGGCCGCAACCTCGCCACTCTGCGCTGGCCATGGTGTGGCGTGACCCGGCACTTCCTATCCGTTGCGCCGCTTGCGCCCGCCGTTCTCACTGTTCTCCTGCTCGCCGCGCGCGTCCTCGCGTCCGGAAAGATGGCGTTCACCTTCCTCGCCTGGAACCTGTTCCTCGCCGCTGTGCCATTCTTTCTCGCGAAACCGCTCGCGTTTGCGATCGAGGCTCGGCGCTGGCTCTTCGCCGTCGCGGTGGGGGTCCCGTGGCTGCTCTTCCTGCCGAACGCGCCGTACCTGGTGACCGATCTCGTGCACCTCCGGGCGCGCCAGGGGGTTCCCTACTGGTTCGATGTCGCGCTCCTCGGGGCAGCCGCGCTCGCCGGGCTCACCCTCGGTGTGGGGGCGCTCTCGCGCGTCGAGACCGCGGTGCGCGCAGCGGTCGGCAAGGTCGCGGCGCTCGGATTGGTGATGGCCGCGTCCCTCGCGTCGGGCTTCGGGATCTGGCTCGGGCGCTTCGGGCGCTTCAACAGCTGGGATTTTCTTACCAGCCCGTCGGAGCTCGTCTCGCACACGATGGCGCCGTTGCTTTCGCCCACGCGTCACCCCCAGGCGGTCGGGGTGACGCTGGTGTTCGCGGCCGTCTTCGCCTCGGCCTACCTCGCCGTCGGCCCACGACAACACGGCGCGTTCAAGTCCCCTGCTTGAGGGCGAACGGATGCGCCTCGGAGGTCGAAGGTGCTGTCTTGGTTCACGACTTCGGAGCCGCGAGGCCACGCCGGTTCTCCGGAAGATCAAGGAACCGGGTGTGGCTGAAAGACAGAGGGCAGCCGCCCTCTGTTGCCTATTTCTTCAGGCTCTTGGCGAGCTTCTCCGCGAAGGACGTGTCGTAGGCGCCGCCGCCCACCTCGTCCGCTTCGATGAGCTTGCGCAAGAAGTCGATGTTCGTCGCCGCAGGGCCCGCCGCGCCGACGAGCTCGAGCTCGGTCGCGCCGAGCGCCTGATCGAGCCGTGAGAGGGCCGCGCGGCGGTCCTCGCCCCACGCGACCACCTTCGCGATCATCGGATCGTAGTGGGGCGTGACCTCGCCCCCCTCTTCGACGCCGGTCTCGATGCGCAGATCGCTCGAGGCGGCCGGCCAACGGAGCTTCGCGAGCTTGCCGGGCTGCGGGGCGAACATCTTCAGCGGGTTCTCCGCGTAGACGCGCGCTTCGACGCTGTGTCCCTTCCGCGTCGGGGCGAGCACCTCCGGCGCGAGCCTCTCGCCGGCGGCGACGCGGAGCTGCTGCTCCACCAGATCGATTCCGGTGACCATCTCGGTCACGCAGTGCTCCACCTGCAGGCGCGCGTTCACCTCGAGGAAGTAGATGTCACCGGACTGGCTGGCGACGAACTCGACGGTGCCCGCGCCCTGGTAGCCGACGCTGGTCACGACCTTGAGCGCCACGTCCCACAGCCAGGCCCGCTTGGCCGCGCCTGCCTCTCCCTGGAAGAAGGGGGCGGGGGAGGGGCTCTCTTCGATGATCTTCTGGTGCCGCCGCTGCAGGCTGCACTCGCGCTCGCCGAGCGCGACCGCCTGCCCGTGGGCGTCGCAGAGGACCTGGACCTCGATGTGTTTCGGCGAGGCGATGTAGCGCTCCATGTAGACGCGCGGATCTCCGAACGCGGACGCGCCGCGGTCGGAGCAGGTCTTGGCGGCGCGGGCGAGCTTGCTCGCCTCTTCCACGATCTGCATGCCGATGCCGCCGCCGCCGCCGGCTGCCTTGACCAGGAGCGGGAAGCCGATGCGCTCGGCCTCGCTCAGGAGGACGGCTTCGTCATCGACCGCGATCGGACCGTCGGTGCCCGGCGGAGGCAGCGCTCCGGCTCGGCGCGCGACGTCTCGGGCCTTGATCTTGTCGCCGAAGGCGTCGAGGCACGTGTTCGGCGGGCCGATGAAGGTGAGCCCGGCGTCGCGGACGGCGGCGGCGAATTCCTGCTTCTCGCTGAGCAGCCCGTATCCCGGATGGATCGCGTCGGCCCCTGTCTCCTTCGCTGCGCGGAGGATGGCGGCGACGTCGAGGTAGCTCTCCTTCACCGGCGCGGGACCGATCCGGACGGCGACCGTGGCCGCGCGCACGTGGGGCGCGCCGCTGTCGGCGTCGGAGTACACGGCCACGGTCTCGATACCGAGGCGATGGCACGTCCGTTGGATACGGCAGGCGATCTCTCCACGGTTGGCGATGAGGACTCTTCGGAACATGGTCTTGCCTCGGATAAAACCGGTTGGGATGACGGGGCGTAAACGGGGCATGCGAAGGCGGCAAGGGGTCGAGATGCGAAGGATCTTTCGCACGTCTCGAGGGTTTCCCTACCTGGGCGTTTCGAGGTAATGGGGGTGCGGGATGGATGATCAGGCCGATTCCTGTGGGCCGCCGTCTGGGTTCGCGCCTCGCGCAGGCCACGCCTGTCCCTTGAAGGACAGGGCGTTCTGCGACCGGATGCTCCCGGGCGTCTCGAGGACGTTTGCGCTCTCGATCCAGAACCTGCCGCCCGATCTGCGGGACGCGGTGTGCATCTCGTACCTGCTCTGCCGCGTGGTGGACACGGTGGAGGACGACCGTCGCTTGCCCCCGGCGGACCGCCAGGCCCTGTTCGACGCGTTCGATCAAGCGCTCGCTGCCGCGGCCGCCGGCGACCTGACGGCCGGGCCGAGCTTCGAGGAGCGCGCGCAGATGCACGGGCTCGGGCCGACCCAGCTCGAGGCGGAGCTCTGCGGGGGCGCCGCCTCCGTGTTCCGCGCGTTTGCTGCCCTCCCCGAGGTGCAGCGCCGCGCCATCCTGCCGCGCGTCGCCGAGATGTCCAAGGGCATGCGCGAGTACTCGATCCGCGCGGACGAAGAAGGCGGGCTGCGCCTCCGGGACGTCCCCGATCTCGAGCGCTACTGCTACTACGTCGCGGGCACGGTCGGTGAGCTCCTGACGGATCTGTTCGTCCTCTCGTGCTCGGTCGACGGCAAGGCTCGCCGCGAGCTCGAGGCGCGCGCCGTGAGCTTCGGCCTCGGGCTGCAGCTCGTGAACATCCTGAAAGACGTCGCGGAGGACGCGGTCCGAGGCGACTGCTTCCTGCCGGTCGGCACGGCGAAGGCCTACGGCCTCGACCTGTCGATCGGCTCGGAGGAGGCCGCGCCCATCTCGAGCCGCGTGCTCGACGGGCCCGAGCGGCCGAAGGCGCTCGCGCTCCTGCGCGCGCTCTCGAGCCGCGCCCGCGAGCACCTCGGGCGCGCCGAGGAGTACACGCTGCTCTGGCCGGTCGATCCGGCGGGCGCGCAGATCCGCCTCTTCTGTGCCGTGCCGCTCGCCCTCGCGCTGGGGACCCTGCGCGAGGTGGAGCTCGGGGAGGACGCGCTGCGCCCCGGCCGGGCACCGGCGGTGTCCCGCGCCTTCGTGATGGCCGTGTTCGAAGCCGCCGTGGGGTCCTGCACCGTGCCCGCCGCCGAGAGTGACGCCGCGCTCTTGGCGCTCTTCGATCGATCACGCGCCGGCGTCGCCGGCCGCCCCCAGCGCCCGACCGCCACGCTCGAGTCGGTCGTCCCTCCGTCCGCCGTGCCGTCACGCAGCGCCCCCGCTCTCCCGGAAGGTCCCATGAGCCAGAAGAAGCAGTCCCCCGGTCTCCAGCCGCGCCGTGAGCTCGGCGGAAAGATCCTCGTCACGGGCGCAGCGGGCCACGTCGGCGCAAACCTCGTGTTCCGCCTCTTGTCCGACGGCCACGACGTCCGCGTCCTGCTCCGCGATCGCTCCCACGACGAGGCGATCGACGCGCTCGAGCAAGACACCGGCAAGAAGGTCGAGCGGGTCTACGGCGATCTTCGCGACGCCGGCGCGGTGGAGCGCGCCGTCCGCGGTAGCAACAACGTGTTCCACGTCGCCGCGCGCGTCTCGACGCTCTCCGGCAGCCCTCAGGACCTCCGCGACCTGTATGACTGCAACGTCATCGGTACCGCCAACGTCCTCCGCTCCGCGGGCGACACCGGCGTCACGCGCACGGTCGTCACGGGCTCGCTCTCCGCCGTCGGCTACGATCTCGACGACCCGTCCAAGATCAGCGACGAGTCGCAGCCCTTTTACCCGTTCACCGAGCACCTCCCTTACGGGCGGACGAAGTCGCTCGTCGAGCACGAGGTGCTGAAGGCGTGCGTCGAGGGCGTCGATGCGCTCGTCGCGACGAGCTGCGCCGTCCTCGGCCCGTGGGACTACAAGCCGAGCCGCATGGGCCGCACCCTGCTCGACTTCGCGCACGGCAAGCTCCGCGGCTACCCGCCCGGCGGCTTCGATTTCGTCAACGTGAAGGATCTGGTCGATGGCCACGTGCTCGCGATGGAGCGCGGCCGGACGGGCCAGCGCTACATCCTCTCGACCCAGTTCGCGACCGTGGACGAGCTGATGGACATCTTCGAGGAGGTCACCGGCCGCGCGCGTCCGCGCTTCCGCGTCCCGGTGCCGCTCATGAAGACGATGGCGCAGGTCTCCACCTTCGTGCTCTCCACCTTCTTCCCGGACGTCCCGCAGCGCTTCACGCCCGCCGCGGTGCGCCTGCTCAACATGCAGCGCAAGGCCGACACGTCCAAGGCGCAGCGCGAGCTCGGCTACAAGCCGACCGAGATCCGCTCCGCCATCCACGAAGCGTACGCTCACTTTGCGCGGCGAGGTCTGGCGCCCAGCGGCCCGGGCCTCAACGCCAAGCCCGGGGGGGTTCCGCACGCAGTAGCAGAACGATCCTCCTCCGACCGCGAGGGAGCAGCCGCATGACGATGCCTCCGAGCTTCACCGAATCGAAGAACAAAAGGCAGAAGGCGCGCGCCGCGGGTCTCGACCCGAACTACTGGTACGCCGTCGCCCTCTCGAAGAACCTCCAGCCCGGTCAGGTCACCCGCGCCACGTTCTGGGGCACACACGTCGCCGTCTACCGCGACGACCGCGGCGCCGTGCACGCGCTGGAGGACAGGTGCCCCCACCGACACCTCCCGCTCTCCATCGGGCTCGTCGAGGGCGATAAGCTCCGCTGCCAGTACCACGGCTGGGCGATGGATCCCTCCGGCGCCCTGGCGGACGTCCCGCACGAGCTCTTCGGCATGAAGATGCCGCAGTGCCGCATCCGGCCGTACCCCATCCGCGAGCGCTATGGCCTCGTTTGGGTCTTCTTCGGCGACGCCGAGAACGCGGACAAGGTCCCGATGCCGCACATCCCGGATCTGGAGGGGCCGGACCGCTGGGCTTGCGTGCCCATCGAGGTCACCTGGAAGGCGCACCACTCGATGATCCTCGAGAACGTGAGCGACTTCACCCACGAGTTCCTCCACCGCAAGTGGAAGCCCTTCGCCGACTCCAAGCTCACCAAGCTGGAGACGAACGAGCGTGGCGTGTTCGTCTCGTACGACACCAAGGTCGGCTACGGCGGCCTCGCGTCCAAATTCATCGACCGCGGCCGCATCAACACGAACTCGATGGAGCTCGGCTACGAGTATCCGTACCAGTGGTCCAACACGGACAACCAGATCAAACACTGGCTCATCTGCCTCCCCATCGACGAGCAGACGACCAAGGGCTTCTTCCTGTTCCACTTCAAGAACTTCAAGGTGCCGGGAACGCCCCTCTCGGTGCCGCGGTTCCTCATGGAGCCGATCATCAAGATCGCGAACCGGATCCAGATCACGCCCTTGCTCGGTGAAGACGGCGTCGCGGTCGAGGCGGAGCAGGCCGGCTGGAACAAACACTGGGACCAGCCGTTCGCCGAGATCTCCCCGGCCGTGCACGCCTTCCAGGCGCTCACAATCAAGAAGTGGGAGCAGCACCTGGAGCGTGAGGCCGCCAAGAAGCTCGTCAAAGGCTCGCTGAACCGCGAGGCCCGCTCGGAGAGCGACGAGGCCGCCGAGTAGGGCGGTCGTGCGTCCACGCGTTGCTTATTAAGAAATCAACTCGGCTCGAGGTCGCAAACACATGCGGAACGATCTGAAGTCCTACGACGTGGCAATCATCGGCGCGGGGCCGGTGGGTTGTGTGACCGCGCTCGCGTTCGCGCGGAAGGGGGCCAGCGTTCTTTTGCTCGAGGCCAACCCGAAGGCGAGCGGTCGGCTCGCCGGCGAGTGGCTCCACCCGCCCGCAGTCGAGGCGCTGCAGGAGGTCGGGATCGACCTCGAGCCCGAGCGGCCCTACTCCACCGGCCGCGGGTTCGTCGTCTATCCGGACGACGGGTCGCGCCCGATCGTTCTGCCGTACGAGGCGGGGAGCTTCGGCTACGGCATCCACCACGAGCGGCTCGTGGAGATCATCCGCGGCCACGCGACGGGCCACCCCGGCATCGAGTACATCGAAAACGCCAAGGCCACGCGCATCGCGGGGCAGAACCTCACGTTCCAGCCGCGGTCCGGCTCGGCGCGCACGATCTTCGCCGACCAGATCGTCGCCGCTTCGGGCCGCGCGAGCATCGCCCACGCCGCGCTCGGTATCGGCTCGAGCGTCGGCACCTACTCGCGCATGGCGGGGCTCTTGCTCGAGGACTGCGAGGTGCCCTTCGAGGGATACGGGCACGTCGCGCTCGGCGCGCCCGGGCCCATCCTCATCTACCGCATCTCGTCCGATCACATCCGCGTCTGCCTCGACGTCCCGCTCTCGCTCCGCACGACGCGCGACAAGGAGGCGGTCCTCTACGAGAGCTACGCGCCGGCGATGCCCGAGCCGCTGCGCCCCGCCTTCCGCCGGGCGCTCGTCTCCGGAGAGATCACCTGGGCGACGAACCAGACGCGCTCGCGCGTGCAGTTCGGGCGCCCGGGCCTCGCGCTCGTGGGTGACGCGGTCGGGCACCATCACCCCCTCACCGCGCTCGGCATGACCCTCGGCTTTCAGGATGCGCTCGCCCTCGCGAACGCCTCGAGCTTCGCGGCTTACCGCCGCGAGCGCATCGTGAAGAGCCGGGTTCCCGAGATGCTCGCCGTCGCCCTCTACGAGGTCTTCGCCGACACACACGACGAGGTGATCGAGATCCGCAACGCCATCTACGACCTCTGGCGCGAGAGCCCGACCGAGCGGCTCCGCACGATGCGCTTCCTCGCCTGTCGTGAGACCAACCCCGCGCTCTTCGGCAACTCGTTCCTCAAGGCGCTCGGCCTCGCCGCCCAGAAGCTCACGCGCCAGGGCTTCGAGACCTCGCAGTGGGGCCACGTGAAGGAGATCTCCTCCGAGCTCGGCTCGCGCATCCGCTGGCTCATCACCGGCGCGCTGCGGCTGACCGAGGCCCGCCCCTCCAAGGAGCTGCCTTCGAAGGACCCGCCGCGTCAGTCGGACGAAGGCTACGCCGGCGCGCTGCGGGCGGCCGCCGCAAAGGCGGACGTGGTGGAGCTCCCGAGCGTCGCGGGCCACGCGGCGAGAACGGGACAGGACCGTTATGATCCTGCGCAGGCACTCGAGCGCGGCACACGCGCCCTCCTCGCCCTGCAAGACCAGGACGGCTCGTGGGAGGGCGAGACGATCTGGTGCGCGATGCTCGCGGCCCAATACGTGCTCGCGTGCCACATCATGGGCGTCACCATCGACGAGACGCGCAAGCGGCGCCTGTTGCTCCACTTCGAGCGCACGCGCCTCCCGGAGGGCCTCTGGGGCCTCTCGGAGGTCACGCCGCCCTCGCTCTTCGTGACGACGCTCGTCTACGCCGCAGCCCGCGTGCTCGGCGTCGCCTCGACCGACCCGCTGCTCGCTCGAGCGAAGGCGTTCTTCGCCCGCGAAGGCGGGGTGCAGGCGATCCCGTCCTGGGGCAAGTTCTGGCTGGCGCTGGTCAACCTCTACAAGTGGGAGGGCGTGAACCCCGTCATCCCCGAGCTGTGGATGTTGCCGCGCGCGCTGCCGATCCACCCCTCGCGCTACTACTGCCACACGCGGCTCATCTACCTCTCGATGGCGACGCTCTACGGCGAGCGCTTCCAGGCTCCGGTGAGCCCGGTCATCGAGGAGCTCCGCGCGGAGCTCTACCCGCAGGGCTTCGATCGGGTGGACTTCGAGGCGGCTCGCCACCAGCTCCGCAAGGAGGACCTCTACGAGGAGCCGAGCTCCGCGCTCAAGGCGAGCTACGAGGTTCTTCGAATCGTCGACAAGGTCCGCAACAAGATGGGCCGCGCCGCCGCGCTCGCGAAGATGCGCGAGTCGATCCGGTGGGAGCTCAAGAGCTCGAGCCACACGTCGATCTCGCCGGTCAGCGGGCTCTTGAACATCCTCTCGCTGTGGGCGGCCGACCGCACGGACGCGGACGCGCTCCGCGCGATCGAGCGCTTCGACGGCTGGCTCTGGGAAGACGACAAGGACGGAGCCCGCGTGACCGGCGCCCGCTCGGCGATCTGGGACACCGGCTTCGCCATCCAGGCGCTCGTGGCCGCGCGAGGCCACGTGGACGTCGAGGCACCGATCGCGAAGGCCGACGGCTTCCTGTTCTCGCAGCAGATCCGCGAGACCTTCCCCGACTTCGCGGCGCACCACAGGCTCGACCCGAAGGGTGGCTACCCGTTCTCCTGGGGTTGGCACGGTTGGCCCGTGTCGGATTGCACGGCGGAGGCGATGCTCGGCCGGCTCGAGGCCGACGTGAACGGCGGCCCGACGGACGATGACGTCTCCATGGCCGCCGCATTCATCCTACGCTGCCAGGGAAAGAACGGCGGCTTCGGCAGCTACGAGGCTCCGCGCGCGCCGTTCTCGCTCGAGTGGCTGAACCCCGCCGAGATGTTCGGCGACTCGATGACGGAGAACGGCTACGTGGAGTGCACGGCCTCGTGTGTCGCCGCGCTGGTCAAGATCTCGCACGAGCGGCCGCACTTGCTCCGGAGCCCCGAGCTCGCCGGCATCCCCGACGCGATCGCGCGCGCCCTCGCTCACCTTCGCCGGCTCCAGCTCCCCGACGGGCAGTGGCCGGGCGTCTGGGGCGTCCACTACATCTACGGGACCATGTTCGGCATCCGCGGCATGCTCGCGGCGGGTGTGCCGCCCTACGATCCGTACGTGCGCAAGGCCTGTGCATGGCTGAAGGCGCACCAGCGCCCCGACGGCAGCTGGGGCGAGCGGCACGCGCTGGGCACGACGCAATACGTGGAGGCCGAAGAAGGCCAGGTCATCCAAACGGCCTGGGCGCTCACCGCGCTGCTCGAGGCTCAGGATCCGGAGTGGGACGTGCTGGAGCGCGCGGCGCGCTTCCTGGCGCGCACTCAGCTCGGGAGCGGCGAGTGGGAGCGGCAGAGCCCTGCCGGCATCTTCTTCCAGACGGCGCTGCTCGAATACACGCTCTACAAGAGCTACTTCCCGGTCTGGGCGCTAGGCCTCTACGAGACCCGGCGGAAGGCGCGCGTCGCGCTGCTCGAAGAGGGCCGGCGCGAGGTCGCAGCGGAGTAGGTCGCGCGGCGCGGCGCTGCCAGGCTTCCGGCTCGCTCCGGTCGCTCACCACAGGCGATGCAGCTCGTCGTGCCATGAAGGCTACCGAAGGCGAGCTTTTCCCCGCCGTGGAGAGAGAGCTCGGGCAAGAAGAGCTCTCGCGCCTCGGCGCGGAGATGCAGGCGCTCTTCGAGGAGGAGATGCGTGGGGCGCCCCGTGAGGAGGTCCCGGAGCAAACACGAGCCGCCGCGCCGCTTCGCCGCGCGCACAGCTGAAGCGCGCGGCGCTCAGGCGTTCGGATACCGGCCGAGCGCACGCACCAGCCGCGCGACGGCCATGCGCGCGTCGTCGGAGCGCGTGACGATGGGCGCCTCGTCGCCACGACCGGGCGCTCGCGCGGCGGCGAGCCGGAAGCGAGCGGCGCGCAGGTGGGCTTGCTCGTCCGCGAGGAGCCCCTGCCTCTTGGCCAGGCGAGCTTGCGCGAGATCGAGCTGACCGCGTGCAATGCGCACGACCTCGCGGAAGAACGGGCTCGGATCGAGGAGCCGATCGGCGAGGGCAAAGGCCCGCGCCGACTCGCTCGTGCGATCCAGCTCGGCCAGCACGGCGCCTCGCATGCCCTCGAAGATCCCTTCGACGCGGACGTCGCCGACGTCTCGGGAGAGCTGCGCCGCGCGTGCGAGCAGGCTCTCCGCGTCGTGCAGGTCGCCCCGGTGCAAGTAGAGGATGCCGAGGTAACCGAGCACGATGCGGTAGGTGCGCTTGGCGCCTGCGCGGTCCGCGATGGTGAGCGCGCGCTCGTAGAAGTCCTCCGATTGCTCGTGCTCCTCGTGCTCGAGGAAGAAGGACCCGAGCCCCGCGCAGGCGCGCATCTCGCCGAGCTCGTCGCCGTGGTGCTCTGCCAGCCCGAGGGCAGACTGGTAATACTGGCGCGCCGCGGCCGCGTCTCCCATGGAGGCGCGCACGCTGCCGACCTGTTGCAGGGCGGTCGACTCGAGGTCGAAGAGCTCGAGCGCGCGGGCCTCGAAAGCGGCCACGTCGAACCGGGCGAGCGCGCTCCCCAGCTCCCCGAGCTGAAACTCGGCGGTACCGACGGCGAGCAGCATCTCCACCGCGTGGCGGTCGTCGCCAGCTTCTCGAGAGAGCGAGAGCGCGACGCGCGCGTCCTTGGCGGCCTCCTCCATTCGACCGACGCCGCGGAGCGCGGCGGCTCGGACCCCGAGCGCGCGCCCGACGAGCCGCGCGTCCCCGGGTGATCGCTCGAGGCCAGCGTCCAGCACCGCGAGCTGGCGCGCGGTGAGACCGCTGCCCCGCGACACGCGGTCGATGCCGATCGCGAGCCTGATGACCAGGTCGGCGCGCTCGGCCGCGTGAGCGTAGCCGAGCGCCGCGTCGAGGTCGTCGCGCACGAGCGCGAGGGCCTCCATCGAGGTCTCCGCGGAGGTCGCGACGTCGGCGAAGAGCTCGGCGTGTCGGAGCTGCGCCTCCGCGCGGCGCGCGCGTGCCTCGCGCGCGCTCTCGGCCAAGACGCGGATCGACTCGCAGAGAGCGAAGCGCCCGCGCATCGTGTCCTCCTGGACCAGGAAGCGCCCGACGAGATCGGAGAGCGCGACCACCACGGCCGCTTCCCCGTGGCGTCGCGGCAGATCGACGACCTTGGCGGCCGCCCGGAGATCGAAGCTCCCGCGGAACACCGAGCACTGCGCGAGGACGTCGCGCAAGAGAGGGGGCAGCCGGGAGAACGCCCAGAGCGCCGCGGCGCCGGGGTCGTGTAGGACCGGGAACGAGACGCCGGCGTAAGCCAGCGCCTCCGGCGCGCCGAGCGAAGCCGCGCAGAGCTCCACCGTGAGCGGCAGCCCGCCCACCCGGCGGATGACCTCCTTGATGGCGGCGCGGTCCTCCACGCTGGCGCGAAAGCCGACGTTCCGCGCGGTGAGGCGTGCCAGGAAGAGATCGAGCGCGTCGTCGCCGCCTCCGTCGTCGAGCGGTCCGAGATCGAGGATCTCTTCGCCGAGCAAGCCGAGCTCGTTGCGGCTGGTGACGAGCACGTGCAACCGCGAGGCGGCGTCGAGCAGATCGATGATCTCGTCGCCGAGGCCTGGTAGCAGGTGCTCCGCGTTGTCGAGCACGAGAAGGGCGCGGCCGAGCGCGTCCGCGGCGCGGAGGACGGCCGTCTTGCCCACCGGGCCGGTGAAACGTCCTTCGCTCGCGATGTCGAGGGCGGCGGCGATGCGCAGGCGAGCGGACTCGACGTCGGGCGCGCCGCGGAGCTCGACGAACCAGACGCCGCCCGTCTGCGTGAACCCGGTCGCGTGCTTCGCCGCGAAGCGTCTGGCGAGCCTCGTCTTCCCCGAGCCCGAGGGACCGACGAGCGTGACGAGGCGACACTCGTTCATGCGGCGGGAGAGCAGACCCAGCTCCACCTTTCGCCCGACGAAGGGCGAGGGCTCGGGCGTCTTGTGACGCGGGGCCGGGGCGCTGGACAGGCTGCCGCTCACGATGCCAGGAGCATACACCCGGACCGGGCCGACCGTCTCAGCAACTCGGCCGCGTGCGTCGCCGGAGCCAGAGTACGACAACGGCGACGAGGGCGAGCGGCGCCAACCGACCGTCGCTGCTCGCGAGGGAGCAGCCTGCGCATCCGCCCGGTGCGGTGGGCGGGGGGCCCTGGGGCGGAGGCTCGGGCCGGGGCGACGCCGAGGAGGCCGGCGGCGCGACCGTCCCCGAGGGGGGCGCGGTGGGCGGCGCGGTCGCGGAGGGCAGCGGCGTCACCTGCGGCGCCACCGTCCGGGGCAGCGCCTCGGCGAGCATGACGATAACGTCAGGTGAGAGCCCGGCGGTCGAGATGGGCATCTTGGTCTTTGCGCCTTTCTCGATCCAGTAACGCAGCGCCTCCAACTCGGCCTTTGTCGGCTGCGGCTCGCCGTCGGGCGGCATGTGGTCCGAGTCGTCGAGCGGGAGGTGGACGCGTGCGAGGAGCAGGCTCTTGTCCGGCGAGCCGGCGACGATCGCAGGGCCGCTCTCGCCGCCCTCGAGGAGCTTGTCGGGGAGATCCACGCGGAGGTCGCCCGAGTCTTGTTCTTCGCCGTGGCAGCCCGCGCACTTCGCGACGAGGATGGGGTGGGCCACGTCGCGGTACAGGTCGAGCTCGGGGGGCAGGGTGGTCGGCGGCGCGGTCACGGTGGGGGCCGACGAGGCCGCGGGAGCAGACGACGCGGAGGGGGAGGTCGTGGCGCTCGCCGGCGGCGTCCGCGGGACGTTCGCCTGCGCGGGCGCGGCGCCGCGGAGACCGGCCGGCAGCTCCGAGGCCGACAGGTCCGCCTTCGCGCCGTGATCGATCCAGAACGCGATGAGGGCGAGCTCCTTGTCGGTGAGCTGCGGCTCCTTCGGGGGCGGCATGTGCTCGGGATCGGAGAGCGGCAGCTTCGTGCGTGAAAGGAGGCTGCTCTTGCCCGAGGAGCCCGCGACGGCGGCCGGCCCCTCTTTCCCGCCGCGGAGGATCGCGTCGATCGAGTCGACGCGGAGCTTGCCCTTCTGCTTGGCCTCGCCGTGGCATTTCGTGCACTTCGCCGTGAGCACGGGAGCGACGTAGTCGCCATAGACGGAGCCGGTTGTGGCGTCGGGCGGCGAAAGGACGCCACCCTGGGCCGGCGGCTCGGCGCTGGGCTCGGCGCTGGGCTCGGCGCTCGGGATCGAGACCGGGGTCGGGGTCGGGGTCGAGGCGGAGGGAGCGGGCTCGGCCGACACCGCCTTCGACAGGACGGCGCGCGTCGACTCCGGCGCGAGCGCGTCGCGCACCCGGAGCGTGCCGCTCGCGCCGCGATCGATCCACCAGGAGACCAGCGCGATCTCCTCCGCGGATGGTCCTTCACGGCCTTCGGGGGGCATGTGCTCGTCGTCTGCTTCGGGCAGGCGCATGCGCGTGACGAGGGAGCTCTTGTCGCCCGCGCCCTTGATCATGACAGGTCCGTTTTCGCCACCCTTCTCCAGCCCTTCGAGCGAGTCGAGGCGCAGGCTCGCCTTGACCGTCTCGGGGCCATGACACTCGACGCAGCGTTGCTGCATGATCGGCAGGACGAGGTCGTCCCAGACGAGTGGCTCCCGTCCTGGCTCGGGCGCCTTCGCCGGCGGCGCGAGCTCGGCCTCCGACTGGGGCTCCAGCCACCGGCGGATCGGCTCGGGCGCGTACTTCGTGAGGTACCCTTCGCCGCGCGTGATGCTCCCGCCGTAGTGTGCTCCGACTCCGAGCGCGGCGAGCGTCAGGGCCAGGAGGCCGCGGTAGGCGAGCCTCCTCGAGGGGGACGTGAGCCTCTCGTAAGCGCCCCAGGCGACGAGCGTCGCGCCGGACCCCATGATGGCGATCAGCGTCAGGCGCCTGTGCCAGAGGACGAGCTTGGACGGAAACCCGCCTCCTCCGGCGAGGAGGTGCCCGACGACGAAGGAGGCGACCGCGCTGGCCACCACGATCGGGAGGACGAGGCCGGTCGCGCGGTCGACGCGCTCGCGGAGGCTGGGCACGAGGCTCGCTCCCTCCGCCGCGGCGACGGCGACGAGGATCCCGATCGGCAGATGGACGACGAGCGGATGGAAACGTCCCAGAAACAGCGCGAGCTCGCCCGAGGCCCGACCGGATAGGGCGAGGTCGGCCATGACGGCCATGACGACGGCGAGGCTCCCCCCGATCGCGAGGGGCGTCTGCCAGAACGGTCTTCGCACGCTGCTGACTCCGCGCTCAAGCATAGCCCGCGTCGGGGAGCTCCAGGATCTGCCAGAGAGACAACGCCGCGTTGCTGGGGTTCATTCATTCCCGCCCGCGCCCGCGAACGAGCGGTCTCGGCGGAGCTCGCGACATCCGTCATGGCAAATTCATGGGATCGATATGGATGGTCGCGCGTACAATGGGACCATGGTGCGAAACGAGACGCCGGTGTTCGGCCGGATTCCGCGGGGGGCGACGCACTGGAGCATCCGCAAGCGCGGCGACTACGCCTGGGAGTGGTGCACCTTCGCCGGTCGCGACGGCGTCGCGCAGCAGGAGTTCGGCATCGCCGACCTCTCGGTCGCGCTCATCCGGAAGCGGTGGGGCGAGGGGACGTACCGCGTCATGTTCCTGTCCCATACCTCGGGGACGCGGCAGGTTTTCGGCAACGGCAAGGTGTTCGAGCTCGTCGGGTCGAACCAGTCGGGCACCCCGAAGCCCACCGGTCGCGCCACGCCCGAGGCAGGTCCCGCTCCCGCGGAACAAACGGCGGATCACAGCGACATGGTCCGAGCCCTGCTCCTGTCCGCGCAAGGGCAGAGCGGCGCCAAGGAGCTGTTCGAGGCCCTCGCGATCCCGACCGGCATCGGGCTCTCGAGCTTGTTTTCGTTCGAGCAGCGGGCCAACGATCGCCTCGACGCGATCGAAAGGCGCCTCGCTGCTCTCGAGGAGCGGCTCGGCGCTGCGGCGCCGGCCCCGGCGCTCTCGAGCGCGCCGCTCGACCGCGTCCTCGACAAGCTCGAGGCCCTCGAAGCGCGTCTCACGCGGGCGGCTGCGCCCCAGCTCGGCGCGCAGCCGATCGGCGCGATTCGGCCGATCCAGGGCCGGCGCAGGTCGTCGCCGCTCCGGTGAGCCGTGAGGAAGACCGCCCTCGATTGCATCGGTGACACCCCGCTCGTCGCGCTCGCCCTCGCCCGGGGTCTGGGCGCTCCGGTCCTGGCGAAGTGTGAGCACCTGAACCCGGGCGGCAGCATCAAGGACCGCATCGCCAAGGCCATCGTGCTCGACGCGGAAGAGCGAGGGCTCCTCCGCCCCGGGATGACGTTGATCGAGGCGACGGCCGGCAACACGGGCGTCGGCCTCGCCATCGTGGCCGCGCTCCGCGGTTATCGGCTCGTCTGCGTGATGCCGGAGAAGATGAGCGTGGACAAGCGCCGGAGCCTCACGGCGCTCGGGGCACGCGTCGTCATCACGCCGAACGCCCCGCCCTCGAGCGCCGACAACTTCCAGCAGGTCGCGCGGCGGCTCGCCCAGGAGAACGGCTGGTATCTCACCGACCAGTTCAAGAACCCCGCCAACGTCGCCGTCCACGAGCGGTCGACAGGCCGCGAGATCCTGGAGCAGACAGGCGGGCGCGTGGGCGCGTTTGTCGTCGGCGCGGGCACCGGAGGAACGCTGAGCGGCGTCGGTCGCTGTCTCCGCGCGTCGGTGCCCGGCGTGAAGATCATCCTCGCCGATCCGGTCGGCTCGTCGCTCGCCGATTGGGTCGAGCACGGCTCGCTCTGCCCGAGCGCGGCGTACGCGGTCGAGGGCATCGGATCGAGCGAGCCGCCTGCGAACCTTCATCGCGACGTGATCGACGGCGTCGAGCGCATCTCGGACGAGGAGTCCTTCTCGACCGCGCGGCGGCTCATCCGTGAAGAAGGCCTGCTCGTCGGTGGGTCGGCGGGAACCAACGTTGCAGCGGCGCTGCGCGTGGCGGCCCGCGGGGACGTCGCCGGCCCTGTCGTTACGATCCTGCCCGACGCGTGGGACCGATACCGCTCCTGTGCCTGGATGCTCGCGGAAGGCTGATCCCGGCCGTGCGCGAAGCGGGCTTCTCGGAAAGGACCGCGTCGTCGTAGGCTTGGGCCGTTCGATGAGCGACGAAGTCATCCACGTCCCGAAAGGCCGACGGGTCCGGTTCGGCCGACAAGACGTCCAGACGCAGCAGCCCGGCGAAGAGCCGTGGCGCGTCGTCCGTGTGATCGCCTCGCGCCGTCCCGATCTCGAGGGCAGCACCGCCATGGGGCGCGTCCTCGTGGCCTTTCGGATGGCCGTGCGGTTTCGCGAGGTGCTCGCGACCCTGGCCTATTGCTCCGATCTGCCGATGGGGCTCGTGGTCGAGCGTCTGCTCGGGTTGCCGGGCGCGCGCCTGGATTTGGAGCTCCTCCCGCCGGACATCGGCCTCCCGCGAGGTCGGCCGAACGACATCGAAGACGCCGGCTTCAATCAGGTCGTGGAGATCCAGGAGGCGGGCGAGTCGTTCTCCACGCAGCTCGTCGGCCACTGGGTCGATCAGTGTGTCTACCTCTCTCCTCCCTCCATCGAGCGGCTCGAGCACATCGCCAAGGCCGCGTCGCTCACGGCGGATCAGGCGCTCGACGCCGTCATCGCGAGGCACCTCTCGCTGAGCCTCACTCCTCGTTGATCCCCCCGGGGGGGTGCAACCGCACGGAGGTTGGCGATAGACTGGCGGCTCATGCCTGGCCGCGCCGGTGCCCTCGCGTTCCTGATCGGCCTAGCCGGATGCGCCGACATCATCGGGCTCGCCGACTACACGGTGGACGGCGCCGGAGGCGCCGCCACCACCTCGACGACGACGACCGGGGACGTGACCGCGAGCACGTCGACGGGGTTGGGCGGGAGCGGCGGGGCGCCGTGTGTCGCGGAGCAGGAGACCTGCAACGGCCTCGACGACGACTGTGACGGCGTCGCCGACGAGCCCGTGACGGAGGTCGGGGAAGGGTGCAGCGGCTGCACCTGGGCGCTTTTCGAAGGGCGCCACTACGCTCTCTGCCCGGTGGACGTGGGCGCGTGCCCAGGGGGCATGCGGATCGTCGTCTTCCAGTCGCTCGAGGAGCGAGACTTCCTCGGTCAGCTCGTGCCGGTCGACGAGGCGGCCGCGCTGGGGCTCGCCCAGGCGCTGAGCATGATCGATCTCGACGCGGGCTGGGCGTGGGCGCGGACGGGGATGCCCATCCCCTGGGAATCGGGGCAGCCCGACGACTTCGGCGATCCGAACTTCATCGAGGACGGAGGCGAGGAGTGTGGGTTCATCCTCTCGTCCGCGAGCGAATATGTCGGCGTACACGACGCGTCTTGCAACGGGTTCGCCAACTTCATCGCCTGCGAGGAGATCGCCGACGAATGTCGATCCGGTGAGCCGTGTGCGCTCCCGGGCGGCTGCGTCGGGACCTGGGACTGCGGCGTGGCGGGCGGAGCGTGTGAGCCGGCGCCCGCGGACGAGGTGTGCAACGGGCTCGACGACGACTGCAACGGCGTCGCCGACGACCAGGGCGCGTGTTCGTGCACCGATGCGGACCTCGCGGGGATGACCTACCGCTTCTGCCAGTTCCCGACGACGGTCGAGGACATGCACTGCGGTGAGGGGTTCGTCCCCGCGATGCCCAAGAGCCTCGAGCAGCTCAACGCGATGTTGTCCATGATCGCCGGGTACGGCTCGCCGGTGCGCATCGGCGTCTACCAGTCCACGGCGGCCACCGAGCTCGCCAGCGGCTGGACGTATCATGACGGAAGTGTTTTCGATCCTGCGCTGTGGGAAGGCCCGATCGAGCCGGATGACGAGCTCGGCATGACGGAGGCTCACGCGCAGGACTGCGCGATGATCGCCGAGGCCTTCCCGGCGGTGCACGACTACTACTGCTACGACTCCTTGGGCTATCTGTGTGAGATGGTGCCCTGAGGCAGGTCAGAACGTGCCCGACACGCCGAGCCAGCCGGGCGAGAGGCGCAACGAGACCGCCGGCGAGGTGGGCTCGTCGCTGCCGCCCGGACGGACGATGAGCAGGACGACGCCGGTCGCCGCGATGGCGCCTCCGACGATGAAGCTCACCGTCGAGGTGAGCGCGAGGGTGTTCGCGCTGTCGAGATCACCTCGTTTCTCGGGCGGACAGACGGAGCCCGGGCAAGACTCGGCGAGGTCGCTCTCGGCCGAGACGGCGAGCCCGCCGGTGATCGCGCCGACGAGGAGGCCGGCGGCTCCGGCGCCGAGGACGACGAAGCCGGGGACGAGCGAGCCTTCGGACGACGCGGGCGCGGGCTCGCTGACGTCATCCGCGCGACCGCTCGGCGCCAGGTCGACGCGGACGTTCGCCGCTTTGTCGCCCTCCTGAAGCACGAAACGCTTTCGTGCGCGCTCGGCGTCGCCCTCGCGGACGACGACCTCGTGTGCGCCTGGGTCGAGATCGTAGGGACCGTTCGCCGAGACCTCCGCTCCGTCCACCACGAGCGTCGCTCCCGGGGACGCCGGGACGAGCTCGATGGTCACGCGGGGGATTCGCGGGAGCAGGGCGTCGAGGTCCTTCTCGGCGTCGCTCTTCGCGGCGCGGAACGGCTCGGGGGCCGTCTTCGGGAGCTCGGTGTCGATGACCTTGTGGTAGTGGTCCCGGGCCGCGACGAGGTGGCCGAGGTTGCGGTGGCTGCGCGCGATGTAGAGACCGAGGACGGGTGAGCTAGCCAGGGTCTCGGCTTGCTCGAAGGCTGCGAGGGCGTCCTGGAACCGGCCCTGGTTGAAGTACTCGCGCCCTCGATGCGCGAGCTCGACGGCGCGGTCCTCGGCGGTGCTCTGCGCCTGCGCGACCGACGCGCCGAGCGAAGAGATCGAGAGCAGCAGCGCCGCAGCGAGCGGGGCGACACGCATCGAGGAGAAGGTATCGCGAAACGCGCGAGACCGCAGCTCTCGCGGTCCGGCCGGGCGAAGTGTCAGCCGAGCGAGACGTGCCCGGTGAAGAGCGCGAAGAGGAGCGGCCCGAGCCCGAGGAGCGTCGCGACCAGGGTGGCGGTCGCGAGGGCGCGAGCCTCTCGCTCGCAGGCGTCGCGGGCGGCGGCCAGCGTGCCACCCCGCACGCGGAGCGCCGAGCCGTGGACGTCTCGGTAGTCCTGGGCGCCGGGTAGGCCCGAAACGTGGACGAGCCCTGGCGGGGGCAGCGCGGCGACGCTCGCTCGGATCGCTCGGCCGTCCCCGAGCTGGAGCCAGCCGCTCTCGTCGAGCGTGGCGTCCTCGAAGCCCCCCAGCGTGCGGCGCGCGAAGAGGCTCCGCGCGGAGGCGAACGACATCACGAAGGCCAGCAGCAGGCCGAGCACCGCGGCCGGCAGGAAGTGTTTGGCGGTGTCGATCTCGCCGGCGACGTCGCGCAGGGTGACGTCACGAAGGCCGCGCTTGCCGGCCTCGATCGCGCCGATGGGGCTGCCGTTCGCGAACAGCACCGTGCGCGAGGCGCCCGCGCTGCGCAGCTCGATCTCGCGCACGCTCAATCGGTCGAAGCCGCTGGCGAAGTCTCCGTCTATCCGGACGTCGCAGCCCATGTCGCCGTGGGGGGTAAGCGGGCACTGCCGCTCCACCTCGTGCCCCGCGATCGTCGTGGTGCCAACGGTGCATCGGTTGGGGACCGAGACTTCCTTGGCCTCGGGGTAGACGAACGGAGGCAGCGGGAAGCAGAGCGCGTCTTTCGGTGCGTCCGGGATGACGCCGACTGTCGGCAGCGACGCGAGCCACTCGTCCGGGGTCGGCTTCAGGGTCGTGGCCGCGGCGGCGCCGACGAGCAGCGCTCCTACCAAGACGGCGGGCAGCGCCATGACCGGCGCGAGCCGCCGCAGGCCGACGATCCGCCGCAGGCCGACGAGCGGCTTCGCGAGGGCCCAGGAGACGAGGGTTCCGGCGAAGGTCAGGAAGCCAGCGAAAAACGGGAGGACGAAGAGGGCCGCGATGTCCCCGGTGCCGCAGCGCCAGTGGGAGTAGACGATGGCGTCGGACAAGCCGAAGACCGCCGCGAGCGAGGGGACGGTCGCCGCGGTGACGAGGGCGCCCATCAGCGCCAGCCTCGCTCTGTCGTCCAGGCGAGCGCGCACCGCGACGGCCACGGCGAGGACGAGCAGCAAGGGCAGGGGCGCCGTCTCCGCCCAGAGATAGGAGGCGGCGGTGGTCACCGCGGCGACGAACGAGACGCTGGCTGCCACGCCGAGCGCGACACCGACCTTCTCCGTGCGACGGCTCGTCTGAGGGACCATGGCCGATGCTTCAACGCTCAGGGGGCCATCTTCTTACGCCGGAAGAGATCCTCCGCTTCCCGGGCTACAGCGAGGGTCGGTTGCCTTGACCGACCCTCGCCATTGACGATCGAGCGGCGGGTGCAGAGGGGGGGCTTGTTTGCCGCGGAAAGGGCTCTCACCCAAGGGAGCCCTTTCCGCGGCAAACTCGATCACGGCAACCGAACACCGCTTTAGCCTGGTTGGCGCAGGCGCTGCGAGCTCGGGCGCAGCGCCTTCGTCGACGGAGCGCGCCGAGCAGGTGTTTTCGCCGCGGGCTTCTCCCGGCACGGTCCTTGATCGCGGGCCGCATGGCCCGCCTTCCCTCGCGACACCGCGCGCCCTTGCGCGCGACCGGTGCGCTCCTCGCGGTCTCCGTGGTGTCGGCTGCTGCCTTGGCCCAGGCGTGGACTCCGCTGCCGACCGCGAGCGACCCGCTCCTGAGGATGCCTGGGACGCAGCCTTCGGACGGCCGCACGATCGCGAGCCCCACGACCTGCCAGGTCTGCCACGCGGCGTACGACCCTGCGATCGAGCCTCACTACCTCTGGAGCGGCTCGATGATGGCGCAGTCCGCGCGCGACCCGCTGTTCTGGGCCGCGACGACGGTCGCCATGCAGGACTCGATCTGGGCGATCGGTCGGCCGAACGCCGGCGATCTGTGCATCCGCTGCCACGCGCCGGAGGGTTGGGTCGAGGGGCGCTCCGAGCCGCCGAACGGCTCGTTCCTGATGAACACCGACTTCGACGGCGTGCACTGCGCCACCTGTCACACGATGGTCGATCCGTTCGCCGAGGCCACCTACGCGGGCCTCACGGAGGGAGACGACTGGGTCGGCTTCTGGGACGAGAGCGGGCAGAGTGTCACGCCGTCGGACGACGCGGCGGCGCTCACGCTCCAGCAGGACCGCGTCGATACGCAGACGATCGACTTCTTCAGCGGCAAGCCCTTTTACGGTGCGGCCACGTTTGCGCCGGTCTCGCCCGGCTACACCGAGGCCGCTTCGGGCCAATACGTCATCTCCGGCGACCCCGCCTTTCGCGCCAGCTTCGCCGACGCGGACGCTCCGCACGCGGCCCGGTACAGCCGGCTCCACAAGAGCCGGCACTTCTGCGCGACCTGCCACGACGTGTCCAACCCGGTGCTCGCGAACCTCGCGTTTGCCGGGACGCCGCCGGGCGATGGGACGACCGAGCTCCCCACCGAGACGCAGCCTGCGCACGCGTACGGCCACGTCGAGCGGACGTTCTCGGAGTTCATGCTGAGCGACTACGCGGTCGGTGCCGGCGCGCCGGGGGAGGGCCCTTACGACCCATCGGTCTTCGAGACCTCGCGGCCCGGCAACCTCGTCGCGACCTGTCAGGACTGTCATATGTCGGACGCGACGGGCAAGGCCTGCAACCTCCCGCAGGGCGTGCTGCGTCCGACCGACAGCGTCGAGCATCCGAAGAGCGGCGTGTCGCGTCACGATCTCACCGGGGCGAACGCCTGGATTCCGCGCATCCTGGCGAGCACCAGGATCGGCTCGCCCAACTACGATCCTGTCAACGAGCAGCTCCTCGCGCAGGGGCCGGGGGTACTGACGCTGAACCTGACGGCGGGGCTGGGGCTCGACGCGGACGCGCTGCTCGACGGAGCCGCTCGCGCGGAGGCCACGCTCGCGCAAGGGGCCGCGGTCGAGGCGCTCGACTACGACGCGGCGACCGGCGCGCTTTCTTTCCGCATCAAGAACCAGACGGGCCACAAGCTGCCGAGCGGCTACCCGGAGGGCCGGCGGATGTTCGTGAACGTCGTCGTGTACGACGCGGGCACAATCGCGAGGCAGATCAACCCGTACGACTACCTCGCGGACACTCTCCGCGGTCTGCCGGCGAGCGAAGCGCAGAGCAGCCCGCCCCTCTTGCCGACGGAGGAGCACCGCGACGATCTCGTCTACGAGGTCACGTCGCAGAGCGCGCTCACGGGTGAGGCGCACACGTTCCACATGGCGCTCGCGACCAGCCGCACCAAGGACAACCGCGTCCCGCCAAAGGGCTTTCGCATCGACGAGGCTGCCGCGCGGATGGCCGAGCCGGTCTGGGGCGGAGCGCCCTCACCCGCGTACTTCTCCGCCGCCGAATACGCAGGTGGGTACGACGCGGTGTCGCTCACCGTCCCCGCCGGCGCGGACGGTGTCGCGGTTCGGCTCTTCTATCAGACGACCAGCCGTGAGTACGTCGAGTTCCTCCGCGACGAGATCAACGGCGCCGCGACGACGCTGGCCTCTCCCTCTCCGTCGGGGGAAGCGAACGCCTACATCATCCAGACAGATCCGTTCTTCTCCGCCCTGTCGGCCTGGGGCGACACCATCTGGGCGCTCTGGGATCACAACCGCGCGTTGCCGGGCGCGGCACCCATTCTGGTCGGCGAGGCGAGCTGGGGCACGGTGCTCGGTCCGTGCGCGGGGCCGGGCTCCGACGGCGCGCCGTGCGACGACGGGGACCTCTGCACGACGGCGGACGCCTGTATGGCTGGCGCGTGTATGGGGGTCGCGCTCTCGTGTGGGGCGATCGACTCCTGTCACGAGGACGGCGCGTGTGAAGCGGCGACGGGTCTCTGCACCGAGCCGGTGAAGCCGGACGGCTCACCTTGTGAGGGCGGGACGTGCGTCGGGGGGACTTGCGAGCCCAGCACCACGAGCTCGACCGGGTCGGGCGCGGGAGGCGCCGGCGCGGGAGGCTCCCCACCTGGGACCGGAGGCGCCACACAAGGCGGAGGAGGCGCGGGCGGCCAAGACGTCCCGCCCGGCGAGGCGGATGGGTGCGGATGTGCGCTCCCCGCTCGAGGCTCGGGGAAGGCCGCGCTCTTCGGGGCGCTGCTCGTCGGCCTCACGTTGCGGCGAAGGCGGGGCGCGCGCGGTTGAGACCCCCCCGGGCTCCGCCTCTCCGGTTATCATCATCCCCTTGCCCGAAGACCCGAAACCCCCGAGCGTCGCCGAGACCAACATCGTGGACGTCGAGCCGATCGCGGTGCGCCGCAACGGCATCTTCACCATCGCGAGCGGGCTCGACACCGGCAAGGTCCTGCGTCTTCCGGCGGGAGAAATGGTCGTCCTGGGGCGCGCGCCCGAGTGCACCTACTCGTTCGATGACGCGAGCCTCTCGCGGCAACACGCCCGCGTCATGCGCGTGGGCGCCGAATACGTCATCCGGGACGACGGCTCGCGCAACGGCACCTTCGTCAACAACGTGCGGCTGACGAAGGCGGAGGCGCTGCGCAACGGTGATCGCGTGCAGCTCGGGTCGAGCACGCTCCTGCGCTTCGCTCTGGTGGACGAGGAGGAGGAGCGCGCGCTGCGCCGCGTGTACGAGGCGGCCATCCTCGACGGGCTGACCGGGATCTACAACCGCAAGCACCTCGAGGAGCGCCTCGTCACCGAGCTCGCCTACGCGGCACGGCATGGCGCGCCGCTCTCGATCGTGATGATCGACGTCGATCATTTCAAGAAGGTGAACGACACCTACGGCCACCTCGGCGGAGACGCGGTGCTCCGCGCCGTTGCAGCGCTCTTCGGCAGCAGCATGCGCGTCGAGGACGTGCTCGCGCGCTACGGCGGGGAGGAGTTCGTGATCTTGCTTCGCGGCACGCCCGTCGCGCAGGCGATCGAGCTCGCGGAGCGGCTCCGGCGCGCGGTCGAAGCGACCGCCATCCCCTTCGAGGGCCACCTCATCCGCATCACGTCGAGCGCGGGCGTCGCGTCGCTCGCCGAAATGGGGATGCCTGCGGACCGAGCCGCGTTGCTCGGGGCCGCGGACGCGCGCCTCTACCAGGCCAAGCAGTCGGGCCGGAACCGCGTCGTCGGTCCCTGACCGGCGCGGACGCGCCAGTCAGCGGGGCGAGACGCAGAGCCCCGTGAAGCCGTCGCGGACCTTGCCGCTCGGGCAGTCGCCGCTCGGCTTGACGGGTTGCGCGGGCTTTGGCGCTTTTGTCGTCGAGGAAGACTGGGTCGCGGGGGCCTGCGTCGGGGCCGCCGAAGCGGACGCGCCTGCGCTGGTCGAGCTCGCGGGCTCGGGCTTCGCGGTCCGAGCATCCGTGGGGACGGGGCTGGCCGCGGGAGCCTCGGGGGCCACCGCCGAAGACGAGCCCGCAGTCTGCAATGATGACGATTGCGTCATGAAGCGGAGGCCCAGCACGACGAGGAGCGTGAGCGCGGCTGCGCCGGCGCCGCCCCAGGCGAGGAGCTTCTGGCGCTTGCGGGATGCCTGCTGGAACGGGTTGTCCGCCGGCGCGACGCTCAGCGACTGCGAGGCCGTGGCGAGCGTGGGGCTGCTCGGGATCTCGGCAGGCGCGACGATGGCGACCGGCTGGGGCAGCGGCGGCGGCGTCTGCGAGCTCCGCGCGGGAGCCGGCGGGTAACCCGACAGGGACGCGCGCGCCGCGGCCGAGCGCGCCATCCTCATGCTGGGTGAGCTCTCGTCGAAGCTGCTGGCGGTCTGGCCGACGCTCTCGAAGAACGCGCGCGTCATCTCGTCCGCCGACGTGAAGCGGTGGTCACGCCTGCGCGCCAGGGCGCGTTCGAAGAACGCGTCGAGGCCGGGCGGGAGGCTCGGATCGATCTGCGAGGGCGGCGCCGGCGTCTCCGTCGCGATGGCGTAGACGATGGCGGACAGCGACTCGCCGCGGAACGGGCGCGCCCCGGTGAGCGCCTGGTAGAGCAGGACGCCGAAGGACCAGAGATCGGTCCGAAGATCGACCTCGATCCCGGCCGCCTGCTCCGGGCTCATGTGGTGCGGCGAGCCGAGGACGATGCCGGTCGTCGTGTGATCGTCGACGAGCCGTGCCTCGGTCTCGCGAGCGATCCCGAAGTCGAGCAGCTTGACGATCTCCTCGCGACCGCTCGTCGTGATGAACACGTTCGCGGGCTTCAGATCGCGGTGGATGATGCCCGCGTCGTGCGCCACGGTGAGGCCCTTGGAGATCTGGAACGCGACGGGCAAGAGCTCCGCGACGGTCAGGCGGCCCACGCGCTTGAGCCGCACCGAGAGGTCCTCTCCGGTGAGAAGCTCCATTACCATGAACGGGATTCGATCCTCGGTCCCGTAGTCGTGCACGCGGACGACGTGTGGGCTGTTCATGCGCGCGCACGCCTTCGCTTCACGCTCGAAGCGCGCCAGGAGCGCGGCGTCGAGCGCGGTGGTCATCAGCTTCACCGCGACGGGGGCGTCGAGCTGCTCGTGATGGGCCCTCCAGATGGCGCCCATCCCGCCATGCGCCAACGGCTCGACGAGCCGGTAGCGTCCAGCGATGAGCTGCCCCGCGTGGAAGGTCACGGTAGGGAGCATACCAGAGCAGCGGTCGATGGGCCTCTTCAGCGCCAGGAGACGACGCCCAGCCACGGGAGCTCGGGGCGGCCTCCAGGCTCGCAGACGCAGCCCTTTCCTGGTCCGCACATCGTCTTGTCGCTCGGGTCGCAGACCAGGCTGCCCATGTAGGCTGGGGAGTATCTGCTGCAGAACGTCCCGACGTCGTGCTCGATCTCGCCGAAGACGTACGAGCAGGCCTCGTCCCCGTGGCAGTCGCTCTGCTTCGTACACGTGAAGCGGCTCTCACCGGGCACGGCCGCGTGCTCGGGCGTTCCGACGGCGACACACGCCGGACCTCCTTTCGTGAGGGCGCAGATCGGCTTGTCTTTCGCGCAGCGCTTGCCGCCTGTGCAGGTGGCGGGACCTTTGGGAGCTTCACACGTGCCGCCATGCGCAGGGGCGGCCTCACACGTGGTCCCTGCTGGGCACTTCGCGCCGTCGGGCTCGCAGAGCTCGGCCCGGCAGCTCTGCGAGACGTCTGCGCGCGCGACGCAGGCGGAGCTGGGAGAATATTGGTCCCACCGCACGCAGCAGGTCTCGCCCCTCGGGCAGTCGAGCCCGTCGTCGCAGCGCATCCCTGTCTCGGTGACGGAGGTTGCGTCGACGCAGGTCCACTCGCCTGCTTCCGTGAAGACACACGCCTGCGCGGGCGCTTTACAGCGGGCGCTGCCGCACGAGATCGTCCCGCGCGTCGAGCCGGGCGCGCCGTCGCGAGGCGGCGCCACGTAAGCGGAGGCGGACGCCGCGGGCGCAGGCGCCGCGGATGGGGCGGCCGACGCGGGGATCGCGGCCGGCGCACGCGCGTCTCCGTCGGGGCTCGCCGTCACCGTCGGGATCGGCTGCGCGTCGTTCGAACGTGGCGGAGAGGCGCAAGCAGCGAGACACGCCGCGAGCGCGCCGATGCCGAGCGGACAGACTCGGCGGCTCACTCGCGGATCCATACCGCCGTCCCTTTTTTCACGCGGCTCGCGACCTCGTCGATCTCGGGGTTGTCGAGGGAGACGCAGCCGAGCGTCCAATCGACGAGCTTGTGGACGCCGTCGACCATGTCGGCGCGCCTGCCGTGGATGGCGATGCCCGAGCCCGCGCCGACGCGCGAAGGGGCCTCGCCCTTGGCGACGAGCGCCTCGTAGCGCGAGACGTCCTCCGGGCCGGGGTAGTCGAGCGCGAGGTACGTGTGCCACTTCGTGTTCTTGATGACGGCGGTCACCGTATAGCGTCCCATCGGCGTGATCTTGTCTCCTTCGTAGCCTTTCTGGCCCATGCCGCCCGACCCGAGCGCGACCGAATACGTCTTGGCGACCGCGTCTCCGGCGACGAGAGAAAGACGGTGCGCGCGTTTCTCGACGAGGATGAGATCGATCGCGGCGTCGGCGGGGACCTTTGCGTCGCACCGGAAGCCGGCGGGGCAGGGGGGCTCTGTCGGGGCGGCGCTCGGGGCGGCGTCGGCCGGCGTCGAGGGCCGAGGCGCAGCCGCTTCGGCGATCGCGGAAGCAACAGCTCTGTCATGGTTCGCCGCGCTGGACGCGATCGTCCCGGGAGGGTCCGCGGGGCTGCAGCCGAGGAGGCAGACGAGCGGCAGCAGTCCCTTCACGTGGGCTCCCAATATTCGAGCCCCCGGAACGAGGCGCCCTCGAACACGAGCGTCGTCACCGAGCCGGGGTGGCAGCGCGTGCGGAAGTAGAGCCACGGGAAGAAGCGGGGCGTGATCTTGCCGGCGTGCTCGACCGCCACGCAGAGGAGCCGGATCGGTGTCTGGTGCGAGACGAAGACGGCTTCGCGCTGGCTCTCCATGGCGTCGAGAACGTCCGAGACCGCGGTCTGCATCCGGCGGGCGATCTCCGGCGGGGGCTCGTCTTTCGGCCGACCAGCGAGGTCCAGCGCGCGCGCGAGGTACGTTCGCGCCTCGAACGCGCGAGGTAGGCCCTGACGCCAGCTGCCAGCTTCGGTCAAACGCACGTCCGTCTCGATGTCCTGGGCGAGACGCTCGCCGAGCTCGTCGGCGATCAGCGCGGCCGTCTCCTGGGCTCGCTCGAGCGGGCTCGAGACGATGCGGGCGTCGGTCGTGTGGTCGCGCAGGTACTTTCCGGCCGCCCGAGCCTGCTCGCGTCCGGAGCTGCTGAGCGAGAAGCCTGGGATGCGTCCGTAGTGGATCCCCTTCGGGTTCTCGACCTCTCCATGGCGGACGAGGTGGATGCGGCGCTGGTTCGGAAGACCCAATTTCTGCGTTTCTTCGGAGCTGCCGAGCGTGTGGCCCCGGCGGCGCTCAATTTCTCACGCGCGCTTTGCCATCGCACGAGGGAAGGGTTACTGTCTTTTTGTTCAGTATGGCGCTCCCGGCCACGCTCCAGGCTCTCCACCCGAAGCTCAAGCTCGGCTCGACGGATCGAGCGAAGGTTCTCCCGCTCTTCCTGGGCGAAGCCCTCCCAGACGGCGGGCTCCCTCGCGGCGTCGTGGTGGAGTTGGCGTCGCCTCGCGCGCTCGGGAGCGCGACGACGGTCGCGCTCCGCGCGTGCGCCTCCGCCCAAGCGGAGGCGCGCCTGCGCGGCGGGCCGGTCTCGAAGCAGAGCTGGGTGGGCGGCGCGTGGTGCGCGTTCGTCGATCCGTGGTCCACGCTGCACGCGCCTGCCGTCCTCGCACACGGGGTCGATCCGGAGCGCCTGCTCGTCGTGCGCCCTCCGCCCTCGGCCATCGCGCGGGTCCTCGTCCGCCTCGCGGAGAGCCGCGTCTTCGGCGTCATCGCCGTCGACACCGTGGCCGCCCCCGGGGTGGACGCGGGGGTGGAGCCGCTGGGCGTGAGCCTCGACAGATGGGGCACCGTCGTCCGACGTGTCGCCCTGGCGGTCGAAAATACTGACACATCTGTCATTGTCATGACCGACGTGCTCGCGCGTCGGTCCATGCCCCTGCCGGTCGCGCTGCGGCTCGAGCTCGATCGAAGGGGGCCCGGGCTCGTCCAGGTCCGGGTCGCGAAGGACAGGTACGGCCGCGTCGCGCCGCCTGCGCTGGTGGCCGTCCGATGAGCACGCGCGTCGCTGCCATCGTCCTCCCTCGGCTGGCGTGTGAGCTCGTCGTGGCGGAGCGCGAGCCGAGCCGCTCGCCGCTCGCCGTCGTCTTCTCGGAGGAAGAAGACGGGGATACGTCGGCCGCTGCCGAGGTCGGCGCCGTGTGTGAGCGCGCGCGCGCCGCCGGTGTCCGCCCCGGCATGCGCGTGGCCGAGGCGATGGCCCGCGCGGCGGATCTGCGCTTCGAGCGCCTCTCGTGCCGCGCGCTCGTCCGCGCCCTCGGCTCGGTGGCCGAGGTGGCCATGGAGTTCGGCGTGACGGTCTCCATCTCCTCACACGCGCCCCCGCTCGACACCGTCTGGGTGGACGTGACGGGCGCCGCGCACCTCTTCGGAGGAGAGGCCGCCCTCCTGGACGAGATCGAGTCGCGCGTCGCCGTCCTCGGGCACCGCGCGCGCGTAGCCATCGCCGGCGGACCGAACCTCGCGCGGTCGTTCGCGCGCTTCGCCCATTTCGACGGCGTGCCGCGCGTCTCCCCGCCCGGCCAAGACAAGGCGGCGGTGCTCCGGCTGCCGCTGTCGGCCCTTCCTTTGCCGGAGGGGCTCGGCGCTTATTTCGATCGGCTCGGCGTGCGCACCGTGGCCGATCTCGCGAAGCTCGATCGCGCGCAGCTCGTCGCGCGGCTCGAGGCTTTCACGAAGGCCGAGCGCGAGTCGATGCCTCCGCCGTTCGAGCTCCTCGCCTGGCTCGAAGGGGAGGACCCGCGGCCGCTCGTCCCTTATGCCCCGCCCGAGGTGCTCGTCGAAGAGGTGGGCTTCGACGACGGCGTCGAGACCGCGCCGCAGCTCGTCTTCGCGCTCCGCAACGTGGTCTCCAAGCTCTCGGCGCGCCTCGTCGGCCGACGTCAGGCCACGGGCCGCATCGACATGGAGGTCGCCTACGACCGCGCCATCTTCCGGCTCACGCCGTCTGGCGCCATCGGCGCGGAGCCCACGGAGCGCATCTTCGTCGATCTTCCGGCGCCGCTCTCCCACACGGACGACCTCTTCCGCGCGGTCAAAGCGAAGATCGAGCGGCTGGAGCTCGCGGCGCCCGCGGTGCGTATCGCCATCGCGCTCTCGCGCATCACACGCGCGCCGGAGATCCAGCTCGACCTGTCGCGGGACGTCAGCGTCTCGCCCGATGCTTTGCCGGCGCTCCTCTCGGAGCTCTCGGCCGAGATCGGGACCGAGCGCGTGGGCGTCCTCTCGGTGGTGGACGACCACCGGCCCGAACGGCGGACGCGACTCGTCGGCGTCACCGCGGCCAAGGCCGGACAGGCCGTGTTGCCATTGGACCACGTCGAGCCGGGAGAGCCGGTGCGCCTCCTGCCGGAGCCGCTCGTGCTCTCGGCCCGGCCGCTCTCCTCCGGCGAGACCGTCGTCATCGGTCGCGACGCGTTCGTGGTCGAGAAGATCGTGTTCGACCGGCGTATGGATTGCGTGGCTTGGTGGTCGAACGCGCCCTGCTCTCGCGATTACTTCCGCGTGTCGCTCGCGGGCGCGAGCAAGGCGGAGGGGTGGGTCTACGTGGATCGGGTCACGGGGGAGACGAGCCTTCAAGGGTGGTGGGAATGACGGCGCGAAGCTCAGGAGGAGAGGAAACGATGGTCCGAGCCGGCAAACACGTTCACGCTCTTTATGCCCTGCACGGCGTGCTCCTCCAGGCGCGTGACATGGCTCGCGCCGGGCGGTCCGATGCCGACGTCGCGGAGGTGCTCGGCGTCGCCCAATACCTCGTCTCCCTCCTCCTGGAGCAGCCCGACAAGACGCTCGTCTTCCGCGGTCAGCTCAGCCGGTTGGCGGAGAAGTATCCGCCGCTCGAGATCGGCGTCCAACGATTCGACGGCGTGTTGCCGAGGCGCTGACGGGAGTCGGGCGGCTCAGCTCGGCGCGGCGCATTTGCGCCACGTGTACACGTGTGAGCCGCCGAAGCGACCGAGCGTGGGGTCGCCATTCGGCGCGAGCTTGAACGGGCTGGCCTCGAAGAGGAGCAGCCCTGCCTGTGCGCCGGCCGAGACGGCGAAGAACCGGCCGTCGAGCGTCAACGTGACCCCGCGCGGGGACGGGAGATCGATGGCGGCGAGGATCGAGCCGGTCTCCAGGCTCCAGAGGGTCGCGACGTTTCCGTAGGGATGGGTGGCGAGGACGGTGCGCGAAGGCTCGTGCACACACACGCTGAGCGACTCCCCGACGAACCGCCTCGTCACCTGCGGCGGCGTCCGGCGCTTGACGAGCTTCGCGCCCGGCAGTCGCAGGCTCACGCCGCCGAGGCTCGTGTCCTCGGGCAAGCCGTCGCGCGGCGCGGAGACGAGCGCAAACGCGCGCGCGCCCGTCATGGCGACGTGTCCGGCGTTGATCGCGGGGTCGTCGACCTCGAAGCGCTCGAGGAGCGCGCGCGTCGCCACGTCGACGAAGGTCACCGAGGGCGCGCGGGGGTCGCCGGTGGGGCCGCCGCCATTCGTGATCGCGAGCACCGCGCCGTCTTCCACGAGGTGACAATCGTGCGGCGCCGCGCCGTACGTCGGGAATCGATCGAGCACGGTGAAGTCGCTGGGGTCGCGCACCGAAATGGTGCCGTCCCTGGTGTCTAGGCTCATCTCGACGGCCAGGAGCGCGTCACCCGAGCGCGTGAACGTTCCGTGCCCATAAAACGCGTGCCCGCTCATGGGCGCGATTGTCGAGATGACCGTGTTCGACGCGAGATCGACGTACGCGCCGCCGGGCCCGCGCTTCTCGAACAAGGCGGCTTGCCACGGGCGGGCGGGGCTCGGCGCGAAGCCGTGCGCGAAAAACGACAGCACCATCCGGTTCGTGGGCCGACGCCCGCCTTCCGCGGGCGCGTCCAGATCGACAAGGTCGAGCGAATGGTGAACCGACTGCGTCTTCGGGTCCAGGTAGCGCGTCGGACCGACGATGACGCCGAGCTCGGAGAGGGGGCTCATCGCTCGAGTCGGTCCGGCGCTGGGTGCCCGCGCTACTGGCGGAGCTTCACGACGGCGATGTCGTTTCCGCCTTGGTTGGGCAGGGCACCGCCGCCGAAGTTGACGGCGTTGTTGAAGTAGCCCGTGAAGAAGACGTCGCCACACGTCCCCACGTTCACGCCGTAGAGGTAGTCGCCGCCGGTGTCGCCCGGCTTCTTCCACCAGATCGTGTTCCCGGAGTTCGGGTTGATCTTGTAGATGAACATGTCCGTCGAGCCCTGCGAGGCCAACGAGATCGTGTAGAGGAAGAGCGTGCCGGTGTAGCCGCCGGTGAGAATGACGCCGTTGTCCGCGCCGACGGCCATCCCCCTCACGTTGACGTCCGACGTGCCGTTGACCGCCTTCGACGTGAGGTAGGTGCCAGCCGCGTCGTACTTGACGGTGAGGATGTCGTATCCGGTCGCCGTGGGGCTGATCTCCGTGCCGGCCGTGCCGTTGAGGTCGACCGCCGTGTCGAACTTCCCTCCTACCCACACGGCGCCGTCCGAGAGGATGACCGCCTCCTGGGCGTATTCGTTGCCCGCGGACTGGATCGCTCGCGTCCACAGGTGGTTGCCGTTCTGATCCATCCGGACGACGTAGCCGTCGACGCCGCCGGCGACGTTGATTGTCGGCCCGCCGAACGACATGCTCGTCCCGAGATCGCCGACGATGACGAGATCGCCGTTCGGGGCGACCGCGAGATCGCTGACGTTGTTCTGCATGTTCGTGCCGAACCGCTTGCTCCACACGTGGTTGCCCGCCGCGTCGAAGCGCGCCACGAAGATGTCGTCGAAGCCGAGGCTCGTGAGGTTGGAGCCGCCGAGGTTGATCGTGCCGGTGAACTGGCCCGCGATCGCGATGCCGTTGTCGGGCATGCGGACGACGGCGCTGATGGAGTCGTTCGTGGTGCCGCCGACGAGCTTCTTCCAGACGACCTGGTGGCTGCTGTTGAACTTGACCAGGTAGCCGTCCGTTCCGACTCCCGTGAGGGTCGCGCCCGAGCCGAAGTTCTCCGAGGAGCCATCGCCCAGCGAGCCCATGAGGAGGTAGCCGTCGTCGAGGAGGACGAGCTCCCTCGCGATGTCCGTCCCGGCTCCCCCGAAGTCCTTCGCGTTGATCGCGTTCCCCTCGTCGTCGAAGCGGAGCAGGATGCCGTCGATCCCGCCGTCGCTGGTCACCGTGGTGCCCGACGTGATGGAGTTGTTGAAGGTGCCCGCGGCGAGGATCTCGCCGTTGGGTAGCTGGAGGACGTCGTAGCCGACGTCGGAGCCCGTCTCGCCCACGTCTTTGCTCCAGACGTGGTCGCCGGTGCAGGTGGCCGAAGACCCCGAGCAGTCCTGGTCGCCGGAGACGAGGCAGGAGTCGCACGCCTGCGGCACGACGTCCCCGACGCAGGCGCCGTATTGGTTGCCCATCATCGTCGCCTGGCAGGTGCTGGTGCCGGCCTGACAGATGCCGACGTTGAGCGTGCCGCCTGGACCGGTGTAACAAGACTGCGTCTGGCCGAGCATGCAGTTGCAGCCCGGGCCCTCTTCGTCGGTCTGCGCGTCGCAGTCCTCGTTGATGCCCGACGCGCCCGGTCCACACGCCTCTTGCGTGGGCGTCTGCTCGCCGCTGCACACCTGGACGTTGTTCTCGCAGGCCCAGGTGCCGCCGACGCAGACGCCGACGTTCTGGGTGCCGCTCGGGCCCGTGTAACAGGCCATGCCCGCTTCCGCCCAGGGCACGACGACGCCGCCCGAGCAGCTGCCGCACCCGGAGGTCGGCAGATCCATGTCGTCGGGCGTGAGCGTTCCGCCGGCGTCACAGGTCGGCGCCAGGCAGTCGCCGTCGATGTCGATGGCCGGCGTGTCCTCCGTGTTGACGACCTGGACCACGTTGCCGGCGTCACACGACGGGCTCATGCAGTCGCCCGCCATGTCGTCGGTCGGCGCGTCGGTGTCGTTCGGCGCCTCGACGACCGCGCCGTTCTCACAAGCCGGGCTCACGCAGTCGCCCGGCGTGTCGCCCATGTTGGGGAGGTCTCCGTCGTCCGGTGCGGTCGTGACGTTGCCCTGGCCGTCGCAGGCCGGGACGCTGCAGTCGCCCGCGACGGTGTCGGGCGGCGCGTCTTCGGCGGGAGCTTGCACGGCGTTGCCGCTCGCGTCGCAGGCGGGGGCGAGGCAGTCGCCCGGGGTCGAGTCGGCCGCGACGTCCTCCGGGACGATCGCCACGACGACCTCTCCGTTGCCGTCGCAGACGTTGCTCTTGCAGTCGAAGGGCTCAGCCTCGTCGATCACCGTGCCCGCCGGACGGAGCGAGTAGGCGCAGGCACCGTCCACACACTCACCGGCGATACACGGGTCGTCGGGCGTGTTGCACGCGTCGTCGGATCCGCACTCGACCGGCTCGGGGATATCGAGGACCTGTCGGCAGCCGACGACGGGGGCGGCGACGGCGAGGAGGGCGAAGAGGGCTCGGAGAGGGCGCCTGAGGGGAGCTCGCATGCTGGAAGTTCGTTGCAAGGGTGGAAAGGATGACAGAATTGTCAGAAAAAGACGGCTCAGAGGATGCCGTGGCCGGTCGGCGCCCCCGTGGGCTTCGAGGTCGGCTGGGCCACCGGCGCGGATGTCGACTTCGTGGTCGGCGTCGCGGTCTTCGTGCCCGCCGGCGTCTTTGTCTTCGGGTGTCCGGCGGGGTGCTCGGCGATCGGCTGCGAGGTGTCGGCCGCGGAGGGTGCGGCCGACGGCTCTTGCTCCGCGCTGGTCGCGCCGGTCGGCTCCGGCTCTGCCTGCGCGGGAGCTTCCGTCGAGGGCGCCGCGACCGCGGTCGCGGTCTGGGCGGGCGCTTCGGGCTCGGAGGAGGGCGCGCTGGAGGAGGCGTTCGTCGCTGCCGGCGCCCTCATGAAGAAGTAGTAGTACCCGCCGGCACCACCTCCGAGCAGGAGCGCTCCGACGAGCGCGAGCGCCGCGACCGGCGAGCTCGACTTCGGCCGCGCCTGCGTGGTGCCCCAACCGGCTTGCGTGGCGCCGGGACCCTGCGCGGCTTGCCCGGGCAGGGCGCCCGGCGCGAGCCCGAGGTGGGGCGCCGGCGCGTGGGGAGCCGGTGCGCCCGCTTGCGTCGGCCCGATGTTGGCGGCAGGCGGCGCTTGCATCGCCATGGTGACCACGGGCCGGGGAAGATCGAGGCCGCTCGTGCCGGGCGACACGCCAGCGACGGCGGCCAGCGCGTGCTGCAGCTCGCGCGCCGATTGGAAGCGATGCTCCGGGCGCTTCGCGAGGCAGCGGCGGATGATGGCCTCGAACTCGGGGCTGATGTTGGGGAAGATCGGCGTGAGCGGGGCCAGCTCCTCCGAGAGCACGCCCGCGCAGACCTCCGTGATCGTGTCGCCGGGGAAAGGAACGCGGCCCGTCGTGAGCTGGTAGAGGATGACGCCGAGCGCCCAGATGTCGGTGCGGGCGTCGACGTTCTTCGACGAGCGCATCTGCTCGGGCGACATGTAATAGGGCGAGCCCATGATGGCGGTCGTCCGCGTCATGGAGTTCGCCTGCTCGTCGGGGTTCACCGACTTCGAGATCCCGAAGTCGAGCACCTTGATGCAGGGGCTCCCGCTCGGTCGCTTGGTCAAGAACAGGTTCGCGGGCTTCAAGTCGCGGTGGACGATGCCGGCGTCGTGCGCCTCGGCGATGGCGTCACAGGCTTGCATGACGTAGGTCGCGGCGACCGTGGGGGCCATCACGCCGGACTTCTCCACGACCTGCTCGAGGTCTTGCCCGGTGAGGTGCTCCATGACCATGTAGGGCGACCCCGACTCGAGCCGGCCGACGTCGGTAACGCTGGCGACGTGCTCGCTCTTCAGCTTGGCCGCTGCCCTCGCCTCGCGGACGAAGCGTTCCACCGCCTGGTCGTTGGCCAGCGCGGCGGGGAGCATGAACTTCATCGCGTAGAGCTCGCCGAGCTCGCGGTGGCGAACGGCGACGACGACCCCCATGCCACCCGCGCCGATGACCTTCTCGACGACGTATTTGCCGAGGAGCACGTCGCCAATCTGGACGGGGATCGCGGGGGGAGTCGGTTGCATGGCGTTCCGAAGGGCTACGAGGCGTGGCTCAGAATTCTGCCGTGAGGCCGAGGCCGATGTCCCCCGGGCCCGCGGAGGGGCGGAGGCGCAGGCGGGCGGTGTCTGCACCCTCTGCGGGCTTCGCGTCGTCATCCCAGGGGGCGAACGCGATCATGAGGATGCCGCCGGCGGCGAGCACACCGCCGCCGATGAAGAGCCCGGTCGCTGCGTCTGCGAACGTGCCCGCGTCTTTGGCGAGTGTGTTGCCTTCCGCCGAGCAGCGACCGTCCGGGCAAGCGTCCGTCGCCTCGCTCGACTTGCCCATGGCGAGACCACCGAGCACGCCGCCGACGGCGAGCGCGGCGACCCCCACGCCCCCGACGGCGATCCCGGCGGGCAAGAGCCACGCGGGGCGCCCGCTCTCCGCGGCGGGGCCGGGCGACTGGGGCGGATCGGTCAGGCGGGCCGTCGGATCGTCCTCCAGGATCGGGACCTCGACCACGAGCTCCGCGCCGTCCGCGGGGATCTTCGCCTCGAGCTTCCACGGCTTCTTGCCGTGCGCCGTCGCCTCGACGAGGTGTGCGCCGACGTCGATCGGGATCGGCTCGTCGAACTGAGCCGCGCCGACGGGGACGCCGCCGCGCTTGATCGCGAGCTCGGGCATCGCCTTGACCGCCGCGGGGACCTTGATCGTCAGCTTCGCGAGCTTCGGCTTCAGCGCCGCAGCTTTCTCCGTCGCGAGTCGCTCGCGATCGCCTTGCCCGGCGCGCGCCGCCGCGGAAGAGACGAGGCTGTACTGGAGCCACGCGCTCGCCAGGCGGCCGTCGGCCTCGTAACACTCGGCCAACGTGAGCTTCGCGCCGAGCCCCTCGGGGACGAGCCGCGTCACCTCTTCGAGCTTCAGGCAGGCTTCGTCGTAGTTCTTGGCCTGCATCAGCTCCATCGCGCGCTCGTAGAGGACCTGCGCGGCGGCGGCGTTGTCTGCCTGGGCCGGGGTCGCGACGGAGAGGATGGCGGCGCCCGCGAAGGCGACGAAGAAGCGGCGGAAGGAGGACGAAGACAGGATGCGCATGGTCGGCAGAATGTCGGCGGGGAGGGGGCCCCGACCCTCGAAGACACGTACGCCGCAGGCTACCCCACCTATCCCCCGAGCAACAGTGAGCGATTCATGAGCAGCTCGAGCGCGTGTGCGCCGCGATGGCCCGTTGGGTAGGATACACGCAAAGGCCGCGTGTTCGCAGAGCTCTGCGCCAAGTCCAACTTCTCCTTTCTGGAGGGCGCCTCGCACCCGGAGGAGCTCGTGCGGGCGGCGGCCGAGCTCGGCCTCTCGGCCATCGGCATCGCCGACAGGGACGGCATCTACGGTCTGGTCCGCGCCTACCGCGAGTCACGCGCCGCCGGCGCGAAGCTCGTCTCGGGCGCGGAGCTCACGCTCGAGGCAGCAAACGGCGCGCCGCTCCCTCGCGGACCACGCACGGTTGTTGTGCTTGCCCGCGACCACGGCGGCTACCGCAGCATTTGCCGGCTCCTCACGATCGGGCACGCGCAGCACGAGAAGGGGACGGCGGGCGTCCTCCTGAAGACGCTGGCCGAGACGAGCGCGGGGCTCGACCTCGTCGTGCCGACCGACATGCCCCTCCTCGCGGAGCTCCGCGGCGGAGCGCCGAGCCCGGCGGGCTGGGACCCAGACTGGTCAGCCGTCCTCGAGGCGTTTGCGGGCCACGTCCATGTGGCCGCCTACCGGCGCCTCGACGGCCTCGACGCGCAGCGCACCGAGCTGGCCGACGTGCTTGCACGAGCGTTCGATTGTGAGATCTTCGCGACGGGGCGGCCGCTCTTTCACCACCCGTCGCGCCGCGCCGTCGCTGACGTCGTGCAGTGCATCCGCGAGAAGACGACCCTCGAGCGCGCGGGGCGAGCGCTCGTCTCCAACGCGGAGGCGCGCTTGCGGTCGGAGAAGCAGATGCGCGCGATCTTCCGCGACCGGCCCGGCTGGGTGGACCGCGCGGGGGAGGTGGCCGAGTCGCTCACGTTCTCCTTCGGCGAGCTCCGGTATCATTTCCCGAGCGAGAAGCTCTGCACGAGCGGAGAGACGCCCGACGAGCTCCTTGTCCGGCTCACCGCCGAGGGCCTGGCGCGCCGCTACCCCGGCGGCGTCCCGTCCGGGGTGCGTGCCCAATGTGACAAGGAGCTCGCGCTCATCGAGCGCCTGGCGGTGGCGCCGTATTTCCTGAGCGTCTGGGACATCGTCGAAATGGCGCGGCGACGACGCATCCTCTGTCAGGGGCGCGGCAGCGC
>JAEUKE010000204.1 GCA_016794345.1 Myxococcales bacterium | reverse complement strand
AGGCGCGCCTGAAGAGCGCCGCCACCGCGCCGAGGAGGGCGGCGATCGATAGCGCGTTCGTCGAGGCGGAATGGCTGGCGGTGACGCAGCCGCAGCCGTCGTCCTCTCCGCCGTCGGTCGCGCCGTCGCCGCCGCCCGCGCCCGAGCCCGTCGCGCCTGCGCCCGAGCCCGTCGTTCCGGCGCCCGCGCCGGATCCGGTCGTGGCGCCGGCGCCCGTACCGCTGCCGCCTTCGCCGCCGCCACCCTGGCCGGCGGGTGCATCCTTGAAGCCGGGGCCGATGGTCCAGCCGGGGTTGCCGGCGGCGTCGAATTTGTAGGCGCCGGCGTCGGCCTGGCCGCTGCGGGGCGTGCCGTTGAAGTCGTCGGTCGCGACGTGCGCGGCGTCGCCCGCGCCGAGGAGCATCGAGCCCGCGGCGGGGAAGACGTCGTTCGGGGGCGCGCCGGAGAAGCTCGCAGCGACGAAGTCCGAGAGCGAGCCGGTCGCCGCGAAGCCGCTGGAGATACCCTGGAGCGAGCCGGTGCCGACGTTGCCTGCGACGGTGACCGCGCCGAGATCCCCCGCTACGCGGATGGCGTTGCCGCTCTGCGCGTAGATGGCGTTGTTGGCGATGAGGACGGACCCGACGATGCCATCCGACCGGATCGCGTCGCCGCCCGCCTTCAGCACGGTGTTGTGGACGATCTCGATGTTCTGCGGATCGCCTGCCTGGTGTGGCTGGTTGCGGATGCCGTCGGCGTTGGCGCCCAGGATGATGTTGTTGCGGATGACGACGTCCGCGGCGGACTGGATGCCGTGATCGCCGCAGCCCCACATCACGTTCCGCTCCACGACGTTTGGCGCGCCGTTGCCCACGGTGCTGTAGGTGATGATGCACGGGTAGCCGGTGTCGTGGATGACGTTGTCGCGGACCACGTTGCCGTAGCTGCCCTCCTTGATCTCGATGCCGTCGCCCTGGTCGACGGTGGGGCCGTTCGTATCGTGAATCCAGTTGTTCTCGATGACGGCGTCGTGGAACTGACAGCCGTTGTCGTTGCAGCCGAGGTACATGCCCTCGCCAACGCCGCCCGTGTCGTGGATGTGATTCCGCCGGAGGACGATGCCCGCGTAGTCGACCCCGCCGTCGTTGGCGCTGATCGCGTTCGCCCCCGTGTCGTGCACGTGGCAGTCCTCCACGGTGACGTAGCTGTTCTGGATGCGGATGCCGCGGTCGCCGGCCGTGAACTCGATTCCGCGCAAGGTGATGTACGCGCCCGCGACGTTGACGATGTTCTGGGCGGCCTGCTGGGTGATGACGGGGACTTCGCCGTCTTTGTTGCGGATGACGATCGGCTGGCCGTCTGCGCCCGAGACGCCGATCTCGAAGAACCCGTTCAGCGTGTACGTCCCGCCGCCGAGGACGAGCTCGTCACCGGGGAGGAGCGCGGCGATCGAGGCATCGAGGTCGTCCGCGGGCGTGATCTCGTAGACGGTCGCGCGCGCGTCCCGCGACAGGAACAGCGCGATCGCGCCGGTGACGGACCCGAGGAGGAGGCTCTGCCGCATGGCGCGAGGATACCCAGACCGAGCGGTCGACGCGACCGCTCCGTCGCGCGCTTCGGCCGCACAAAAGGCCGCAGCCCTCCCATTTCGGGAGGGCTGCGCCCCGAGGCCGGCTGCTTCAGCAGCTCACTGCAGCGGGTCGACGTTCACGAGGCCGTCGATGGCCGGGCCCGTGTAGAAGTCCTGCACGCGGCGCATGTCGCCCTTGGCGATGGCGTACGCGACCGCCGCGCCGGCGGGCGCCGCGGTGGTGGCCGAGCTGCCGTTGGCGACGGTGTTGCCGGTCGTCGGATCGAAGACGTCCGTGTTGCCGTTGGCGCGCACACCGCCGAACCAGCCGGTCTTGATGAAGCCGTTGCCCATCGCGTAGAGCCAGTTCGAGTTGCCCGGCGTTCCGTCCGGCCAGCCGCTGCGGTCGCGCGGGTCCTTCGGGGTGTCGCCGTGGACGGTGAAGACGACGTTGTCGGCGAGCGTCCGGGCCGAGCACGACGGGTCGGGCGTCGCGGCCAGGTCGTTCATGAACTCGTCGAGGATCTTGCCGAGGCTGCTGATCGTCGACTGGAGGTTCTGCATGTCGCCGAACGCGCCGTGGGGATCGTCGCGCATGGCGGGGGCGATGACCGACTGCGTGAGGTTCAGCTTGAAGGCCTTGACCGCGATGATGCAGGCCTTGGCGATGTCGCGGAGCTTGTTGGGCGTGCCGCCGTCGATGCCGTAGCGCGTGAGGTCGGCGGGCGTGGCCTGGAGCTGGGCCGCAAGGTTCTGGCCGAGGAAACCGGCTGCCTGCTTGCCGACGCGGAGACCGCGGAGCTGCGTCGGGCGACCGGCGGCCTTGTTCAGACCGAGCAGCGCCTTGTAGTAGGCGTCGTAGAGGGCCGCGTCCTCGGGGATCTCGAGGATGGCGCGCGAGGCCGCGCTGTTGAAGAGCTCCACCATGCCGTCGGGGCTGTCGACCGTGGTGAGCGCGGGCGCGCCGGCGGCGGTGCCGAAGTTCACCGGGGTGATGCCGATGACCGGCAAGAGCGACGGCGTGGTGCGCTGGATGGAGGCGGCGACGGCCAACATGCTCTGGTTGTTGCCGAGCGTGGCGGCCGAGCCCGGGGTGGGCGTGTGCGTCTGGTTGGTGCCCGACATGAACGCGGTCACGCGCTTCGTCTTGTCGAAGTCGCGCCACGGCGCCTCAGGCCCGTAGTGGAAGTCCTTGTCGGTGTCGGTCGCCTTTACCGCCTGGCCGGGCGCGTGGAACGCGAAGTTCGCGTTGTTCGCGGTCGCGATCTCGTTGTGCGGCCAGAGCAGCTGGAACCACGCGAAGCCGCCGTCACCGGCGACGAGGTGGAACGACTTCATCGTGAGCGCGCAGCTCGCCTCGTCGGCCATGGCCGTGCCCGCGCTGCCCGAGAGGGCGTCGAGGAAGCGCGCGCGGTCGAGGGCGAGCAGAGCGCCCGCGGCTCCGGCCCAGCGGAGGAAGCGCCTGCGGGAGCGGCCATTCAAGTTCTTGAGGGTGTCGATTGACATGGTCGGTCTCCCTTTCACTCGCAAGAATGGGCAGCGGACAGGAGCGTCGCCACCGCGATGTTCTGGCCGTTCTCCAAGGTCGACGCGCTCGTGATCAGGCTCTTGCAGATCGCGAGGTGGTCGGCGGTCGCGGGCCGGCCGATGAGGCAGGTGACCGCGTCTTCGTTGCAGCTCACGTCCGTGCCGTCGCCCGAGACGTCGAACATCTCGACGCCCGCGCCGTCCTTCTGGCACTGAGCGAGGGTCGGCATGGCCGCGATGATCTCGGGCGCCGCCTGGACGAAGATGTCGAACTGCTTGGCGGCACCGGCGGCCGTCCAGACGAGGTCCTCGCCCATGCGCGCCGCGTAGTTCGCCTGACCGAGGGCCGTGCCGCCGTTCGCGAGCAGCTCGCCGGCGGTGTCGGGGTCGCCGGTGGCCTCGAGGTCGACGCCGAAGTCCACCAGGATGTTGCGGATGGCCGTGATCTGGAGCTTCTGGCACGAGTGCAGGCGGGCCCTGACCTCGGGCGAGCCCTCTTCCTCGTGCTGCGCTGCGATCTCGAGCGGGTCGCGGGCGTCGTCGGCGCCGAGCGAGTTCATGTGATCGTAGGTATTGCCCTCGGCGACGGCGTCCTCCGGCTTGCCGCCGGGCTTGTCGACCGAGTCACCCACGGTCTCGCCCGGCTCCTTGTGCGGCTTCTCCAGGAGCGTGGTCGGCGGATCTCCCGCGCACGCGGTGGCGCCGAGCAGGAGCGCCGAGAAAGAGAACAGGATTGTCTTTTTCATCGTTTTGTCCTCGGCTCCTCAGAAGCTCACGAAGTCGTCGCTCGTCATGATCGTGCGGAGGGTCTTCTTCAGGTCGCGCTCCGCGTCGAAGTCGAGCACGTGTGGCTCGAGCACCGAATAAGGCACCGTCGCGAGGTCCGTGATGATGTCTTCCTTCGACATCGCCCAGTTCCACATGCGGGCGACCATGCACTCGCTGAAGCCCGGGTCCTCCGCGAGGACGGCGCCGAGCGCCGGGAGGTCGGCGACCTCCTGGCCGTGCCGCCACGCGGTGGTCTCGCCGGGCTGGAGCCAGTGCGAGAGCTCGGTCGGGACGGGCTCGGGCGCGAGCGGCGTCATGACCGCGATGTTGTTCTGCCACATGCCGTCCGCGTCGAAGTTCGCGAAGAGGGGCGCGATGTGGTTCATCGTCGTGTGGCAGTTCGCGCAGACGACGCTCGAGAGGTCCTGGAAGTTGATCGGGTCGCTCGCGATCGACTCGAAGGCCCAGGGTGACGTGTAGTCCTTGCCTTCCTTCTGGGTCGGCGAGTCGGTCACCTCGGCGGGGAACTTGGAGCAGAAGAAGACCTCCTGGACCCAGCGGGTGCGGCGGAAGGCCATGTTGCCGTAGAACTGCCGCATGACCGACGGATCCGTCAGGACGCCGGCCTCGCCGGGCGCGCCGCTCTGGCAATCGCCGGGGGCGAAGGTGCCGGTGTCGGCGTCGAAGGTCGGGCAGTTCCCGGTCGAGAGGGTGAAGATGTCGGAGAAGTCGCCGCCCTCGATCATGAGCTTGGCGGCGAGCGTCGGGGCGGTGTCGAAGTCGGTGCCGCCGACGCGCATCGTGTCGCGCCAGAACTTGACCATGCGCGAGGCGAACGCGGGGCTCTCGAGCATCGCGTCGAGCTCCTCCACGTAGGCCGTGCGCTTGTCCGCGGCGCGCTCGACCTTGCGGATCTGGTCGAGCGTCGGCAGGCGCCGGACGAGCTTGAGGGAGGCCGTCCGGAGCGCCTCGTTGTAGTCCACGACACGGGCCGAGAGGACCGGATCGTCGGCGACAGAGGGGTCGGTCCCGTCGGGCGTGCCGTCGCCGTCGACGTCCTCGCCCGTCTGGTCGCCGCCGTCGGCGTCCTTGCCTGCAATGCCGAGCTTGCCCGGCTCTTCTTCGCATGCTGCGAGCAGCATGGTGAGTGACAGAATGGTGATCGTCGTCGCTCGCATGGATCGTTTAGCCTTTCTGGCTCACTCCGCCTGGATCCAGATCGTCAGGTCGTTACGGAAATCGTTGTACAGGTTGTCGTCGCCGCCGAACTTGTAGGGGTGCCCAGCGTTGCCGTTCGGGTCGGTGGTGATGAAGACTTGGCTCTGCGCCGGCGTGGTGGTGTTGATGCGGTTCTTCACCTGACCGCAGGCCGCTGCGTTGTTGGAGCCGAGATCGCTCATGTCGAGGGCCGCGGTGGCCTGGCCGTTGTTGCCGCCGTGGCAGTTCTCGCAGCGCGCCTGGAGCTGGGGCACGGCGTTCGTCACGAACTCGTCGAGGGCGTTGCAGGCGCCGGTCGCGCCCCCACCGCCGCCACCGTCGCCGCCGCCCTCGGTCCAGGCCGAGCAGGTCTCGAAGCCGAGGCCGAGCTTCGCCTCCGGCTGCCAGTTCGTGAGGATGAGCGTGCCGGTCCCGAGCGCCTCGCTCGTCGACTCAGGGAAGTAGGTGTCGAGCCCCGCGAAGCTGTCGACCGGGTCGATCTCGGCGGTGCCGCCCTTCGGGTAGACCGCGAAGATCGGGTGCGCGATGTGCACGCCGGTCTTCGACGTCGTGTGGACGGTGAGCTGGGAGAGCTTGAGTGACGAGGCCGTGAGCTCCTCGGCGGTGAACGTGATGGCCACGCCGGAGAGAGCCGGGTCGATGGGCGTGAGGTAGACGGCGTTGAAGCCGATGATGGGCGTGAACGGGTCGACGTGGGGGGAGTCGTCCGGCGGCGTCGTGCCGATGGCCGTCGACTCGGCCGCAAGCCACGCCTTCACACGGTCGAAGAGGTCGCCCGGGATCGTGTCGAAGTTCGTTCCGCTGTGGCCGCCGCCGGCCACGGCGTACGTCACGAAGAGGCTCTCGGCGGGGTCGACCGTGACGACGCCCGGCCACGAGAGCACGCTCTTGTAGCGGTCGGGGCCGGCGAGGAAGGGCGCGTCCCCGATGCCGCCAGCGTCGTGGCAGGACCCGCAGGCCGTGATCATCTCGGCCTCGATGCCCGCCCAGAGCTCCTTGCCGTTGTCGACGAAGACGCCGCCGCTGCCGCCATCACCGGAGGAGGTCCCGGCACCCTCTCCGTTGCCGCCACCCGCGACGAGGGGGGGCGGCTCGTTCCCGCAGCCTGTCGCGCTCGCAGCCACGGCCGCTCCGCACGCTGCGACGATCGCCACGAAGGAAGAAGGAGTCATGCGCACATGCTTCACCTCAGCATGGGGCATGCCAACAGGTCCTCGCTCGCCGTGCCTCAAAAATCGGCCAACCGAACGAAGGCTCCGATGTGTGCAAATCACTGGGCACTCGCAGTGGATCCGGCGCTAGCCATGTAGGCAGATCCAGAGGCCCTTCGGCGGACTTTCCTCCGCCATCCCGGGACCTTGTGAAGGTTAAGCGGCCGGACCAAAAGTCCGGTCGCCGCGCGCGCCTCCCTTCCTCGGCGACGGTCCTGCTATTCCGTGGTCGCCGCGGGCAGCGCGGCGAGGAGACGATCATGACGGCTTCGTATCGGGCGATGGTGATCGAAGGGAGCTTCGGGCTCGAGAACCTCCTGCTCCGCGAGCGCGACCGTGTCGCGCCGGGGCCCGGGGAGATCGTCGTCCGCGTCCGCGCCGCGAGCGTGAACTACCGCGACCTCCGGATGGTGCGCGGGGAGTACAACCCGAAGCAGGCGCTCCCGCTCGTCCCGCTCTCCGACTGCGTGGCGGAGGTCGTGGAGAAGGGCTACGGGGTCGGCCTCTCGATCGGCGACCGGGTCTGTCCGCTCTTCGTTCAGGGCTGGCACGCGGGGGAGCCCACGAAGGAGAAGCTCGGGACGACCCTCGGCGGACCGCTCGACGGCGTCCTGCGCGAGGAGATGACCCTGCGGGCCGAGAACGTCGTCAAGGCGCCCGTGCACCTGAGCGACGTCGAGGCGGCGACGCTCCCCTGCGCCTACCTCACTGCGTGGAGCGCGCTGGTCGAGCAAGGTGGCCTCGCTGCAGGGCAGACGGTGCTCGTTCAAGGCACCGGAGGCGTGGCCATCGCCGCGCTGCAGATCGCCAAGGCGATGGGCGCTCGCGTCGTCGTGACCAGCTCGAGCGACGAGAAGCTCGCGCGGGCTCGCGAGCTCGGCGCTGACGAGACTGTCAACTACAAACACACGCCGGCTTGGGGGAAAAAGGCGGTCGACCTGAGCGGCGGCCGGGGCGTCGACGTCGTGGTGGAGGTCGGCGGCGCCGGCACGCTCGGCGAGTCGCTCCGCGCGGTGCGCCCCGGCGGGATCGTCGCCGTGATCGGTGTCCTGGCGGGGGCCGCGACCGAGGTAAACGTCATGCCCATCCTCATGCGCAACGTCCGGCTCCAGGGAGTCTTCGTCGGGCACAAGGAAGGCTTCTCACGCATGTGCCGCGCCATCGAGCAGACCGGCCTGCGGCCGGTCGTGGGTCACACGTTCGGGTGGACCGAGGCACGCGAGGCGCTCGCGCTGATGGAGGCCGGCGGGCACTTCGGCAAGATTGCGCTCTTGTTCTCGTGAGGTGAGGCCGGGAGCCTCCAGCGCGCGCTGGCCCTCAAGATCGGAGCAACGCCGCGCGCACCGCCGCGGAGACGGCGTCGAACTCGGCCGGGTCCCACTCGACCGACGGCGGCAGCTCCTCGGCTCGCCGATGCGACGCGAGCGCGGCGGTCACGCCGCGAAGCGAGAAGAGCGCGCCGAGCGCGACGGCGCCGAGGCGCGACGGATCTGCGGTCGACGCCGCCTTCGCCGCGGCGCGGGCGAGCGCTGCCTGCCGCCCCGCGACCTTCCGGGCGAGGCCCTCGACACCGCGCTCGACCGCCTGCGCGTACCGATCGCGCAAGGAGGCGACGGTCTGCGCCAGGGGGCCGCCGATCTGCGAGAGCGCCCCGAGCTGAGCGCCGACGGCCGGCGCGACGGACTGCGCGACGAACGCCTCGACCTCGGCCAGATCGTCGAGCGCGGCCTCGGCCCGGGCGAGCTCCTTCGACCACGTCAAGAGCTCGCTCGGATCGATCTCGGCGCCCTCGGCGCGCAGGTGCACGGCGATGGTCTTGCGGTATTCGTCCTCGAGCCTCGCGAGCTCCGCGAGCGCGGCGGCGAGGGGCGCGCCGGGCGGCGGCTCGACCAGGCTCGACGGATCCACGAAGCTGACGGTTCTGTCACCTGCGCGGGCGTCGAGGGGCCGGCTGGCCAGGAAGGTCCACCCCCGCTCGGCGAGGGCGGAGGCCGACGCGGCGTCACCCTCGAGCAGGTTCAGCGGCGCGGCCACGAACCTCACGGCGCCCTCGGCCCGGGGCCATGCCGTGAGAGCGGTCGGCTCGAGCGGCGCGTCCAAGACGAGCCCCGCGTGTCTCGCGAGCCCGGCGGCGGCGAGCTCTCGCGCGGCCGACAGCGAGCCCTCGACGGAGGCGCCCGTCGCGTGCACGAGGACCAGATCCGCGGCGGCGATCCGCGCACGCGCCAGGGCCGACGCCACGCTGCGGGCGCTCGCGTCCATCCCCTCGCCGAGGATGAGCACGAGGTAGAGCGCGGCTCGGTGGACGTCGTTCTCTCCGAGCCTGCCGATCGCGTCCCCGATCGCGTCGGCGCGCTCGGGGTCGAACGCGAGGAGGTTGCGCCCGCGGCTCACGGCCGCGAGCGTGAGCGCGGTGGCTTCGGCCTCGCGGTAGCTCTTCACGTGGACGCCGGCGCGGTGGACCGGCACCCCGTCGAGCGAGGCCCGCAGCTCGTCTCCGACGCCGAGCCTCGAGAGCAGCCCCGCGGCTCCTTCGGCGGTGGCGTACCCGGCCGCCGCGGACACGGCGAGGCCGGCGCCGCGCTCGGCGCCCGTCCGCGTGAGGGCCAGGTCGAGCTCGCGCTCGAGATCGGCGGCGGACGTGACCGGAAGCGAGCAGGCGTAGTCGCGGCACACGTAGGCCGCCGCCGCATCGTTCACGAGGCCCTTCCCCGCGAGGAGGGGGTGGGGCAGCGACCGCTCGGCCTCGTCCGGATCGAGCTTCGCGAGCACGAGCCACGGGACGAAGCGCCGACCGAGGGCGGCTTCGAGGGCGGCGAAGGAAGCGTCCTTTCCCCGGCCGACCAACGCGACCTCGACGGGTGGCGAGACGGTGCGGCTCACGACCTCGAGCGAGACCAGGAACGCGCGTGGCTGCCTCGCGATGCCGCGCCCGTGCGCCCGGATCGCGCGCTCGGCTGCTTCACGGAGATCCGTGCGCTCGGTGTGCGCGGCGAGGCGGACGAGCGCGCGCGCGGCCACGGCGTTCGCGCTCGGCGTCGCGCCGTCCTGTCCTTCGCGCATGCGGACGACGAGCGACTCTCCCGTGCGCGCGGTCGTGAAGAAGCCTTCGTCGTCGTCGCCCGAGAAGTCGAGCACGAGCCGCTCGGCCAGGCGGAGCGAGTCGGAGAGGTGGACGCGCTCCCCCGTCGCCTCGAACAGATCGACGAGGGCGTCGGCCAGGAAGGCGTAGTCCTCCAAAAAGCCGTCGATGTGCGCCTTGTCCGCGCGGAAGGTCCGGTAGAGCCCGCCGTCGGGGCGGGTGAGCCTCTCGAGCACCAGGCGCGCCGCCCGGGTGGCGCTCTCGACGTAGCGGCGCTCGCCGAGGGCGCGACCGGCGAAGGCCATGGTCCCGATCATCAGCCCGTTCCACGACGCGAGCACCTTGTCGTCGCAGAGCGGTGGCACGCGCTTCTGGCGCGCGTCGCAGAGGACACGCTTGGCTCGAGCGACGAGCGCGTCGAGATCGGCGGTCGACTTGCCGAGCTCCCGTGCGACCTCCACCGGCGGCCGCGGCTGCCAGAGCACGTTCGTGTGCTCCCAGTTGCCCTCGGCCGTGACGTCGAAGAGGGCTGCGAAGGCCGCCGCGTCCTCGCCGAGGAGGGCGTCGATCTCCGCGCGCGACCAGACGAAGAACTTGCCCTCCACGCCCTCGCTGTCCGCGTCCGTCGCGCTGAAGTAGCCGCCGTGTGGGCCCTGCATCTCGCGGATGACATAGTCGAGCGTCTCGGCGGCGACGGCGCGGTGCCGCTCCTCTCCGGTGAGCTGCCACGCCTCCACGTAGACGCGCGCGAGCTGCGCGTTGTCGTAGAGCATCTTCTCGAAGTGGGGGACGTGCCACCTCTCGTCCGTGGAGTAGCGGGCGAAGCCGCCGCCGACGTGGTCGTACATGCCGCCGCGCGCCATGCGGTCGAGGGTCGTCTCGACCATCGTGAGCGAGGTCTGGTCGCCGGTCCGCGCGTGGTGCCTGAGGAGCAGGGAGAGCGCGGCGGGGGAGGGGAACTTCGGCGCCTGCCCGAACCCGCCCCACTCCGGGTCGAACGAGCGCGCGAGCTGCCCGATGGCGCGTTCTTCGGCCTCCATCTCCACGCCGCGGGGGGACTCCTTCGCGGCTTCGTTGCGGACCGCGCCCACGAGCTCCTCGGCCTGGAGCGCGAGGGACTCGGGGTCCTTCCGCCAGACCTCGGCGATCTTCTGCAGGAGCTGGAGGAAGCCGGGGCGCCCGTACCGCGAGGACTTGGGGAAGTAGGTCCCGGCGAAAAACGGCTTCTGCTCCGGCGTGAGGAACACGCTCATGGGCCAGCCGCCGCTGCCGCTCATGGCCACCGTCGCTGTCATGTAGAGCGCGTCGATGTCCGGCCGCTCCTCGCGGTCGACCTTGATACTGACGAAGTTGTCATTGAGTACGCGCGCCACTTCCTCGTCCTCGAAGCTCTCCCGCTCCATCACGTGGCACCAGTGGCAGGCCGCGTAGCCGATGCTCAGGAAGATCGGCTTGCCCTCCGCCTGCGCCTTGTCGAGCGCCTCTTTGCCCCACGGGAACCACGCGACGGGGTTCTGGGCGTGCTGGAGCAGATACGGGCTCGTCTCGTCGGCGAGGCGGTTCGGCTGGGCCATGCCGCGAAGGCTCGCACGAACCGATCCACGTCATGGGGAAAACCTCCCTCGTGCCTCCTCCGAGTCTCCACGCGCGTTTCCTTGACCCGAGCCCGCTCCTGGCCCAGGTTCCCCTGTCGATCGCCCATGGAAACCCTCTCCGGCTGGGGCCGGATTCCGGCACCCGGCACACAGAAGCTCTCCGAGGATCTCGAGCGCCTGACGGACGGAGCCGTGCTCTGCCGCGGCCTGGGCCGCTCGTACGGGGACAGCGCCTTGCCTCCGGTCGGCCACCCCGAGGTCGCGACCACCGTTCTGGCCGACCGCATCCTCGGCTTCGACGAGTCGAGCGGCATCCTGCGGGCCGAGGCGGGCGTCTCGATCGAGCAGCTGAACCTGCGCCTCTTGCCGCGCGGCTACTTCGTCCCGGTGACGCCCGGCACGCAGTTCGTCACGATGGGCGGCGCAGTCGCGGCGGACGTCCACGGCAAGAGCCATCACGTCGACGGCTGCTTCGGCGAGCACGTCACGCGCTTGAAGATGCGGCTTGCGGACGGCCGCGTCGTCGTCGCCGAGCCCGACGGAGAGAACGAAGATCTGTTCTGGGCGACGGTCGGCGGCATGGGCCTCACCGGTCACATCCTGGAGGTCGACATCCGCATGCAGGCCGTGCGCTCGCCCTGGATCTGGCAGGAGACGAAGCGCGTCGACGACATCGACACGTACATCGACTCGCTGAAAGACGCCGCGTCGAAGTTCCCCATGACGATGGGCTGGATCGACTGCCTCTCACGCGGAAAGAACATGGGCCGCGGCATCCTCATGGCGGGCAACTGGGCCGATCCCGAGCGCGCGCCCAAGCGCTACCCGAAGCCGCTCCCGCGCATCACGATGCCCTTCGAGCTGCCGAGCTTCGTGCTCAATCGCTTCTCGATCAGCGCCTTCAACTTCGCGTTCTACTGGAAGCACCTGCCCCGCGAGATGCGCGGGATCGTGCACTGGCAGACGTTCTTCTATCCGCTCGACATGATCCGCGAGTGGAACCGCATGTACGGTCCGCGCGGCTTCACGCAGTACCAGTGTGTGCTCCCCGAGTCGGCGGGGCGCGGGGCCGCGCGGCGAGTCCTCGACATCCTCACGCGGCGCGGCGGTGCGTCTTTCCTCTGCGTCATCAAGGACTGCGGGCCGGAGAACCGAGGCCTCCTCTCGTTCCCGATGAAGGGGACGAGCATCGCCCTCGACATCGCCGTCCGCGACGACACGCAGGCTCTCGTCGACGCCTTGAACGAGAAGGTCATCGAAGAGGGCGGCCGCATCTACCTCGCGAAGGACTCGTTCACCAGGCCCGAGCACTTCCGCGAGATGGAGAAGCGTCGCCTTCCAGCGTTCCTGGCCGCGCGCGACAAGTGGGACCCGAAGCGCCGCATCCGCAGCGCGCAGTCCGTGCGGCTCTTCGGTGACCCGGCCTGAGCTCTCGGGCCGCGCGCCGAGCGGGGCCTTCACCCCGCTCGGTCAGTCGATCTCAGAAGGCGCGCGGCGTTCCTTCGCCGGCGGTGAGATCCTGGACGAACGCGTCGAGCAGCACCTTCCACGTGACCGCGTTGGCGGCCTCGTGGCCGTTCGGCGTTCCGGACCAGGTGAGATCGCCGTCTTCGTAGCGGAAGACGTCGAGGTACGCGTCGGGGCGCATCATGTGTCGGTTGCGCGGGATGTCCTCGTAGAGCTTCGAGATGTCGGTTCGCTTGCCGTCGGGCCCATAGCCGACGACGTTCAGATCGCCCTCCGAGCCGACAGCGTAGGAGCGGATGAGTGTCTTGTTCATGGTTCCCTCCGGCGCAGCGATGCGCGTCCGGCAGCACTGCAAGGGCAGGGCCACGCAAAAATTGGCGGCGCGCCGCCGCGCGGGCTCGGGGCGCGCATCTGGTGCGCGGGCGGCGCGAAGAGAGTGCGACGCCGCGCTTTTTCCGAGCCACGACACGGAGTAAGGGAGACGACGTGAAGGTCGCTTTCGTTGGCGCAACAAAGGGAATGGGCCGGGCCCTGGCCCGCAAGATGGCCGCGCGCGGCGACGTGCTCTTCCTCCTCGGCCGCGACGCGGATGATCTGAAGAAGAGCGCCGCGGATCTCGGGGTGGATGGTGCAGCCCCGGCCGGCTTCGCGGCCTGCGACCTCGCGCGCGCCGAGACCTTCGCGCCTGCCCTCGCCGAAGCGGAGGCTGCCCTCGGCGGGCTCGACGTGGTCGTGGTGACCGGCGGTCTCTTCGCGACGCAGGACGCTCTCGAGCAAGACGCGGCGCTCGCGGAGCGCGTCCTTCACGTGGACTTCACAGGCACGGTGCTCTTCTGCGAGGAGGCGCGGCGGCGCTTGCTTGCCCGCGGCGGCGGGACGCTCTGCGTCTTCTCCTCGGTGGCCGGGGAGCGCGGCCGGAAGCCGGTCGTCCTCTACGGCGCCGCGAAGGCCGGGCTGACGCACTACCTCGAGGGGCTGGATCACAAGTACCGGGCGACCGGCCTCCGGGTGGTCACGGTCAAGCCAGGCTTCGTGAAGACCGGTATGACCGCCGGCCTCAAGGCGCCGCCTTTTGCTGGCGAGCCGGAGGACGTGGCGGAGCGTGTGCTCGCTGCGATCGACAAGGGAAAACCGGTCGTTTACGCGCCGGCCGCTTGGGGGCCCATCATGGCGACGATCCGCGCCTTGCCGCGATTCGTCATGCGCCGCGTCGGCTTCTGACGCGCTCGGCCCACCTCAAGGCTCCTCAAATCCGCCCGCCGGAGGGTCCCCGATCGTTACTTCGTTGACGGTCGCTCGGCCGTCCGCCGGTAAGCTGCGCGCGCTCGTCCTCCCTCACCCGATCGAGGTCCCTCATGCGAAGCCGCGCCCTCACAGCAGCGTTTGTCCTCGTCGCCGCCCTTGCCCCCGTGACCGCGACCGCGGCCGAGCCCGAGTGGCTCGCCGGCTCCCCGAGCGCGCGCGTCCGCGCCGAGATCGGGGCGCGCGCGAAGGCTCGCGCCTACCTCGACGAGCGCGCCGCCGAGCTCGACGCCGTCGCGATCGAGTGGTTGGAGGACAAAGAGATCTCGACCGCGGACGGACGCTCCATCGTCCGTCTGCAGCAGTCGGTGGACGGCGTCCCCGTGCTCGGCAAAGGCGCGGTCGTGCGGGTCGGGCGCTCCGGCGACGTGAGCGGTCTCGTCCTCTCCGTCGCGCGCGACCTGACCGTCTCGACGGTGCCGACGCTCTCGGCTTCGGACGCCGCTGCTGCTCTCGGGGCCATCTTCGGCTCGCCCATGGTGGCCGAGCGGGCTTCGCTGGTGGTCTCGCCGCTGGGCGCCGGGGCGTTGCTCTGGCAGCTCGACGTCCGCGACGCTCCAGGCGGCAGCCGGTATTGGGTCGACGCCCATACCGGCGAGCTCTTCGCGCAGCGATCCCTCGCGGTGCACGCGCTCGGCCGCGTGTACACGATGAACTCGCTCGAGACGCCCACGCCGGCGGACGTGGAGCTGATCGAGCTCGACGTGGCGTCCGACCCGATCCACCTGAATGGCTGGGGCGGGCTGCTCACGGTGACGAACTACGCCGGCGGAACGTCGCAGGGTGGCTTCGAGCTCGAGCAGACGCTGGTGCCGAGCTCGGGCCAAGACTTCCTCTACGACCCGCCGGCGCTGGCGACCGACCCGACCGACGCCTTCGCGCAGGTGAACCTCTACCACCACATCACCAGCATGAAGACGTTCGCATCGCACCTCGGCGTGAGCATCGACCAGCCGAGCTGGAAGCTCACGGCCGTTGCCAACGCGCTCGAGGACGGCCAGCCGCTCGACAACGCCTTCTTCTCTCCGATGGGGCAAGACGGCACCTTCGCTGCGCCGAACCTGATCGCCATCGGGCAGGGCAGCCAGAACGACTTCGCCTACGACTCCGACGTCTTCAAGCACGAGTTCGGCCACTACCTGACGGACAACGCCATCGGCTACAACATGAGCCAGCTCTTCTTCAACGAATACGGCCTCTCGCCGCACTCGGGCAGCATCGACGAAGGGATCGCCGACTACCTCGCTTGCAGCGACAACGACGACGCCGAGCTCGGGGAGGCGTCGCTGCAGTCCCTCGGCGGGCTCCGCGACCTGACCGACACCAGCAAGAAGTGCCCCGAGGACATCATGGGGGAGGTCCACGAGGACGGCGAGATCGCCGGGAGCCTCGCCTGGAGCGTGCGCGAGCTGCTCGGCAAGCAGCTCGGCGATCAGGTGGTGTGGGGTGCCGTCAGCACGCTGCCCACGGGCGGCGCGAGCTTCGGCGATCTCGGTCGAGGCCTGATCACGACGGCGCAGGAGCTCGAGACCGACGGTCAGCTGAACGCGATGCAGGTCAGCCAGATCCAGGAGCTGGTCGCCGAGCGCGGCCTCGACGAATGTGACCACGTCATCCCGCTCGACGCAGGCGAGAGCAAGACGATCAACGTCCTCGGCCTCGACCTCCTGGGTCAGCTCTTCGGCGCGAGCTGCGCGGCCCTCCAGTCCCAGGACTTCCAGTTCCAGGGCCTGTTCCACTTCTCCCATCAGCCCGACGCCTCCTCCTCCGTGCTGCGGTTCCAGGTCGACGCGACGCCGACGATGGGCAGCGGCGCGCCGCAGTTCTCGATCTACGCGCGCAAGGGCCAGCACGTCGGGCTCAGCGGCGGCGGTGGCTTCAGCCTGCCCACGCCGGTGGACTTCGACCTGCAGGCGGACGTCGACGCCGCCTCCGGCGAGCTCGTCATCGACGGCGCGGCATTCGACCCGAGCGCCGAGTACTTCTTCCTGATCATGAACCGGGGCTGCCCGTCGCTCGCCTTGAGCGTCACGACCTCGAGCGATCCGGTCACCACGACCACCTCGAGCTCGTCGTCGACCTCCGGTGGCGGAACGACGACCAGCACGACCGGCGCCGGAGGCTCGGGCGGCGGCGACGGCATGGTCGACGACGACGTCGACGACGGCTGCGACTGCCGCGCCGCCGGGACGGAGGGCGAGAGCCGCTCCGCCGTGGCGCTGGCCCTGCTCGGGCTCGCCGCGCTCGTTCGGCGGCGCCGGACGCGCTGAGCGCGCTGCCAGCGCGCGGCGCTGGAACGAGGACGATTCTGTCAGCCCTCCTCGCTCGCGGCGAGGAGGGCGAGCGCGCGCGTGGCCGCCTCCGGCACCGCCGCCTCCACGGCGGGCGAGAGGCCGATCCGGTAGCGCTCGGGCCTGGGGATGGTGATCGCGACGACGCGGACGGGCCCACAGTCTCCCGGCGACAGCGCGCGCGCGAGCTCCACGGCTTGGGCGACGCCGAAGCCATGGGACGACGCCGGGTCCTGCGGTGCGGGGGAGAGGTTCTCGGGATCGAGGACGAGCACGGCGCCGGCTGGCGAGCCGACGAGCGCGTCGACCAGGATCAGGGTGGCGCCCTCGCGAAGCAGCGGCACGAGCTCCACCGGCTGCGTCAGGCAGAAGGCCTCCACGCCTGCAGGCAACGGCCCGGCGCGGAGCGCGTCCACCACGGCGGGGCCCACACCGTCGTCCCCGGCGGCGCGCTGGCCGAGCCCGACGATGATCCGCCGGCGCGTCACGCGCGCTCGATCTTCAGCGTGAGGAAATGCGTCGCACAGGAGATGCAAGGGTCGTGGTTGCGGACCGCCTGCTCGGCTAGGTGGGTCGCCTCGGGGAGCGGCAAGCGCACGAGCTCGGGCGCGAGATCGAGGAGGTCGGCCTCGATGGAGGCCTGGTTCTGCGACGTGGGCGGCACGATCTGGGCAGACTCGATCGTGCCGTCCGCGGCGAGATCGTAGCGATGGTAGAGCAGACCACGCGGCGCCTCCGTCGCCCCGAAGCCGCGCGCGGCGCGAAGGGTGGGCTCGATCGCCGCCGCGGTCGGCTGCCGGTATGCCTCGATGATCCGGATCGCCTCCTCGATCGCGTGGGCCGTCTCGACGAGCCGCACGAGGATGCTCTTGAAGGGGTTGTGGCAGGGCGCGCGCAGACCGGCCTTTTCGGCGAGCTCCCGCACGGGGTCGGAGAGCCGATCGGCGTTCAACGCGAAGCGGGCGAGGGGACCGCAGAGGTAGTTGCCGCGCCCGCGGATGTGCGCTCGGAGCGCGTTCGAGTAGGCGACGTGCTCCTCCACGAAATTGTCTTCGAACTCGGCGACGTCGATGTCGAGGCCCTTGGTCGAGGCGACGCGGCCCTCGCAGAAGGGGTACTCCGTCGGGTGCCTGAGCGCGACGAGCTCGTAGTCGCGCTCGAGCGCCGGGAACGAGAAGGACGCGGCCCACTCGAGGCACTCGGCCGTGAGGCCGGCGACGGCGCGGAGCTCCGGCAAGAGCGCGTCCAGCTCCGCTCGCGACGGGGCGCGGTAGAAGCCGCCCACCCGGACGTTGATCGGGTGGATCTCGCGGCCTCCGAGCACCTCGACGATGGAGTTGCCCGCCTTCTTGATCCGCAGCCCCTTGCTCACCCAGTCGCCGTGCTCCTTCGCCATGGCGATCGCGTCCGGAAAGCCGAGGAAGTCCGGCGCGTGCAGGAGGAAGACGTGCAGCGCGTGGCTCTCGATCCACTCGCCTGTGTAGAGCAGGCGGCGCAGCTCGCGCAGCTGGCCCGTCACCGACAGGCCGAGCGCGCTCTCCATCGCGTGGCAAGCGCTGAACTGGTAGGCGACCGGGCAGATCCCGCAGATGCGCGAGGTGATGTCCGGCGCCTCGCGGAACGAGCGGCCGCGGAGCAGCGCCTCGAAGAAGCGAGGCGGCTCGAAGATGCCGAGCTCCACCGAGGTTGCCTTGTCGCCCTCGAGCTCGATGCGGAGCGAGCCCTCGCCCTCCACCCGCGCCAGGTAGGAGACGGCGATCGTGCGTTTGTCAGTCATGTTTCTCGCTCTCGGCTCGGAACGCCGGCGCGTTCCCGGTGAAGGAGCGGTAGAGGCGCTTGATGTCCACGTCGGGCACGCCGCGCTCCGCGAGGGCCGCCGCGAGCGAGGCCGTGTTGGGGTCTTCTTTGGGGCCGAAGCAGCCGTAGCAGCCCCGATCGTAGGTCGGGCAGAGCGCGCCGCACCCTGCGTGGGTGACGGGGCCGAGGCAAGGCGTGCCGGTGACCATGACGCAGACGTTGCCGCGGAGCTTGCACTCGACGCAGACGCTGTGGCTCGCGACGTTGGGCTTGCGGCCGTTCAAGAGCGCGCTCACAACCTCGAGGAGCTGGTGTTTGTTGGGCGGGCAGCCGCGGAGCTCAAAGTCCACCGGGACGTGCTCGGCCACGCCGGTCGATCGCTCGAGCGTGCGGATGTACTCGGGCTTGGCGTAGACCAGCTTCGTGTACTCGCGCACGTCGGCGAAGTTTCGCAGGGCCTGGATGCCGCCGAACGTGGCGCACGCGCCGAGCACGACGAGGATCTTCGAGCGGCTCCGGATGTCGCGGATCTGCGCGGCGTCGTGCTCCGTCGTGATCGAGCCGTCGATGAGGGTGATGTCGAACGGGCCCTCCGACTCTCGGCTCGTCGCCTCCTTGAAGTAGGCGATGTCCACCGCGCCGGCCAGCGCGAGGAGGTGGTCCTCGAGATCGAGCAGGCTCAGCTGGCAACCGTCGCACGACGCGAGCTTGAAGACGGCGAGCTTGGGGCGAGGCGCGCTCACGTCAGACCTCCGCGATGGAAAAGAGAGCCCGGACTCGATCGTATCGGAACACCGGTCCGTCTTTGCAGACGAAGCTCGGCCCGAATTGGCAGTGCCCGCAGAGCCCGACGGCGCACTTCATGTTCCGCTCGAGCGAGACCCAGATCCGATCGTCGGGCAAGCCGCGCCGGCCGAGCTCCCGCACCGCGTAGCGCATCATCACCTCCGGGCCGCACACGAGGGCCACCGTGCGCTCGGAGATCGGCGCCTCGGTGAGGAGAGCCGGGACCACGCCGACGCGGCCGTCCCAGCCCGCCGTCGCGCGATCGACCGTCCTCAGCACCGAGATGCCGCGGTCGGCCCACGCGGCGAGCTCGCCCTTGTAGAGCAGGTCGGCCGGCGTTCTCGCGCCCGCGGCGAGCGTGACGAGCCCGTAATCATCGCGGCGGGCGAGGGCGTGGTAGACGACGGGTCTGAGCGGCGCGAGCCCGAGCCCGCCGGCGACGACGAGCAGATCCCCGCCCGCGGCCTCGGCGAGGGGCCACGCCGTGCCGAAGGGACCGCGTACGCCCAACGTCGTGTCGGGGCCGAGCGCGCAGAGGGCGCGCGTCACCGCGCCGACCGCCTTGATCGTGTGCACGAGCGGACCGGCCGCGGTCGAGTCTCCGCTCGTCGAGATCGGCGCCTCACCCACGCCGAAGGCGTAGAGCATGTTGAACTGGCCGGGCGAGGGCGGTGGCAGGCTCGCCTCGATCGTCAGCGTGACGACGTCGTGCGACTCGCGCCGGACGCCGACGACGCGCGCGGGCCGAGGCGCGAGCGGGAGCGCGGCCAAGCTCGTCACGGAGCGCTCCGGTAGACGTCGTGGCGCTGAAGCCGCACGCGCTCGAGGCGGCGGTAGAGCTGGTGGATGATGTGCTTCGACAGGGAGAGCCCGAGCGCGGCGTCCTCGTTCATGTTGGCGTGGACCCAGTCGGCGTCGAGCACGAGCACGTCCGTCTCGTCCGCCGCGCGGGCGTCGAGCACCCAGGAGCTCTTGGGGAACAGCCAGGACAGGCCGAGGATATCGCCCGGGCCGAGCTCCTCGAGCTGGACCTTGCCGCGGCCGGGGATCTGCTCCTCGAGCACGATTCGGCCGCCCACGACGAGGTAGAGCGCGTCGGCGGGCCGGCCCTCCCGGAAGATGACGGTGCCTTTGGCGAGGTGCTCGGAGCGCGCCTTCGAGGCGAGCTTGTCCACCTGCGCGTCGGTCAGCTCGGCCGCGATGGGGTGCTGCTTCAAGGAGCTTCGTTCTCGGGCCGTCGTCATGTCGAGTCGCCTCCGCCGTCGGGTTTCGAGGCCCCGCGGATCGCGCGGACCTCCTCCGTGATATCGATGCCGACCGGGCACCAGGTGATACACCGGCCGCAGCCGACGCAGCCCGAGGTGCCGAACTGGTCGATCCAGCTCGCGAGCTTGTGGGTGAGCCACTGCCTGTACCGCGAGCGCGTGCTGGCGCGGACGCTTCCGCCGTGCAGGTACGAGTGGTCGAGCGTGAAACACGAGTCCCAGCGCCTCCAGCGCTCGGCCGTCTCGCCGGCGAGGTCGGTCGTGTCCTCCACGGTGGAGCAGAAACACGTCGGGCAGACCAGGGTGCAGCTCGTGCATGAAAGGCAGCGGGTGGCGACCTCGTCCCAGCGCGGGTGCTCGAGGTTCTCGAAGAGGACCTCGCGGACGTCGGTCGCGTCGAGCGCGCGGCCCATGGAGCGGGCGGTGGCCTCGACCGTGGCCTCGGCGGCCTCGGTGTCGGCCGCGGACGCGGTCGCCGTCTGGATCGTGGCCAGCGCTCGGGCTCCCCGATCCGTGCCTGCCTCCGCCAGGAATCGGTGCGGCTCGAAGAGCTCCGTGAGCGCGATGTCGAAGCCCGACGTCGCCTTCGGTCCGGTGCCCATCGAGGCACAGAAGCACGTGCCGCCTGCCTGACCGCACTGCACGGCGATGACGAAGATGTCAGCGCGCCGCGACGCGTAGTCCGGATCGGGGCTCGGCCCGTGGAGGAGCGTGCGGTCTTGCACGGCGATGGCGGCGATGTCGCACGCGCGGGCGCCGACGAAGGCGAGCTTCGGGCCGGGCGAGGGAGGCGGGTCGACCTCGAAGCCCGCGCCCTTCTTGCGGAGCTTCACCAGCTGGACGCGCGGCGCGAAGAGGTGCTGCTTGAACGACTGCGACGCGACCGAATAGCCGAAGAGCGCGTCGTCGCCCCGGCGGACCAGCTTGTAGGTGCCTGCCTCCTGAGCCTCACCGAGGCCGACGGGCAGATCGTCGGTGGTCGAGATGTCCTCGTGGACGACTGCGCCGCCTCGTACGCGCGGCCCGATGACGCGGAAGCCGTCGCGGGTGAGGGCGGCGAAGAGCTCGTCGATCGCGGCTCGCGTCAGGACGACGGGCGCGCTCGTGTCGGCGCTTGCGGCATCGGTCGGCACGGGCCGCATCTTCGAGCCGAGCATCGGGGCGGGCAAGGGGTTCGGTGGGACAAACGAGCGCAAGGTCTGCGCCAGCCGCGCGACGCTCGGATCAAGCGAGACGGAGGCTGTCGTCGAGGGCGTCCTCGAGCTGGCCGAGGTAGCCCGCGCCGAAGAGCACGACGTGCGCGAGGAGGGGGTAGAGCTGGTTGAGGCTCACGCGCTCGGCCGCCCCAGGCGCGAGCGGGAAGCTCTCCTCGTAGGCATCGAACACGCGGCGGCCGAAGCCGCCGAAGAGGCGCATCATCCCCAGGTCGATCTCGCGGTGTCCTCCGTACACCGCCGGGTCGATGACGTACGGGACACCCGCCGAGTCGGCGAGCCAGTTGCCGCCCCAGAGGTCGCCGTGCAAGCGGGACGGTGGCTCGTCGGGGCCGACGAGGGACGGGAGGCGGTCGAAGAGGCGGTCGAACCTCGCGCGGAGCGTCCGACCGACCAGCCCGCGTGCGGCCGCGCGCTCGAGGAGCGGGGTGAGCCGGCGGGCGCGATAGAAGGTGGGCCAATCCGCCTCGGGTGAGTTGTCCTGCGGCAACGTCGCGAGCCAGCTCGCCGCGGCGAGGCCAAAGGAGGGGGCGCCGCTCCTGTGCAGGGCGGCCAGCTCGTGGCCGAGGCGCTCTTCGGCCGCGGGGGTCTTCGGGCCGACCTCGATCGCTTGAAGCACCAAATAACCAGGCGGCTCGTCTGCCACCGCGATCACACGCGGGACGCTCACGGCCTCCGCCTCGGCCAGCCAGGCGAGGCCCACCGCCTCGGCCTGGAAGGCGGCGGGCGGGAGGGTCGCGTTCGTCTTCACGAAGACGCGCCTGCCGTCCTCGAGCTCGAGCCGGTACGCCTCGTTGATGTCGCCGCCGGCTGCGCGCGCGCACCGCGCCACACGCGCCCCGACGGCGCGCTCGATCGAGGCGCGGAGCTCGGGGTCGTCCAGCTTACTCACTCCCGAGGTGCTCCCGCGCGATGTGCGCGGCGAGGCCGTGGCAGGCACGCTCGCAGATGTCGAGCACGTCCTCGAAGTCGTCGTCGTCGCCGTCGTAGGGGTCGGGCACCTCGGCGCCGTGCGGTGCGCTCTGGTCGAAGGACCGGAGCAACAGGAGCCTGGCTCGCGCGCCGCCCGGCGCGCGCCGCTCGAGGTTCTTGAGGTTCGAGCCGTCCATCGCCAGGAGGTAGTCGAAGCGCTCGAAATCCGAGGCGGCGACCTGGCGCGCCCGGTGGACGAGATCGATCCCTCGACGCTTCGCGGCACGGCGCGCCCGCAGGTCGGCGAGCTCGCCCACGTGGTAGTCGCCGGTCCCCGCGCTGTCGATGTGCACGCGGCTCTCCCAGCCTCGGTCCAGGATGATCTTGCCCATGACGCCCTCGGCCGTGGGCGAACGGCAGATGTTGCCGAGGCAGACGAAGAGGAGCCTCACCATGTGCGCGACTCTACACCGGGAGCCCGCGCGGCCGGCGAGGTGCCTTTGCGAAACGCGCGGGGCGACACCATACTGAAGCCCATGGCCGATCGGTCCCTCTCGCGCCCCACCGATTCTCGCCTCGCCTTCGTCAGCGAGATCAAGACCCAGGGCGCGATCCTCGGCGGGTTCGTCGGGTCGATGTGGGTGACCGAAGGCGTCGACAACGTGCTCTTCCGCGGTGGCCTCGACCGCTACGGGATCCAGCCGCGGTCGGCCGAAGGTCTCCTCGGCGTCCTCGCCGCGCCCTTCCTGCACGGCGGCTTCGGCCACCTGATGGCCAACACCATCCCGCTCATCGTGCTGGGCTTTTTCATCATGCTGCGCCGCAAGCGGGATCTCCTCTACGTCTCGCTCATCTCCGGGCTCGTCGGCGGCCTCGGCACCTGGCTCATCGGGGGCGCCAACAGCGTGCACATCGGCGCGAGCATCCTCGTCTTCGGCTACCTCGGGTATCTGCTCTTCCTCGGCGTCTTCGAGCGAAGGTTCTGGACCATCCTCGGGTCGGCCGCGGTGTTTTTCCTCTACGGCGGCGCGCTGTGGGGCGTGCTGCCCGGCAACCCCGGGATCTCCTGGGAGGGCCACGCGTTCGGCCTGCTCGGCGGCATCTTCGCCGCGCGGCTGCTCGCGGTCCGGCCGGTCCGCTCGGCGCCCGTGCGCGTCTGAGGTCGCGGCGTCAGCCGAGCAGGTGCGGGGCGGCGCGCGCGGTCCTCTTCACCGCGCGGCGGACCTTCGCGTACGCGTCCGTCTTGGTGCCGATGAGGCCGCGCGACCGGTAGTAGAGCAGGAGCGATCCCGCGGAGATCGCCATGAGGAGGAAGGAGAACGGGTAACCCCAGGACCAGTTGAGCTCGGGCATGTTCCAGGGAGAGGCCTCGGGGTTGAAGTTCATCCCGTAGATCCCGGCGATGAACGTCATGGGCATGAATATGGATGACACGACTGTCAGGACCTTCATGGTCTCGTTGAGGCGGTTGGAGACGATGGTCATGAGCAGGTCCATGAGGCTCGAGGCGATCTCGCGGAAGGTCTCGACCATATCCATGATCTGGACGGCGTGGTCGTACGTGTCGCGCAGGTAGATGCGCGTCTCGGCCTGGATGAGGGGGAAGTCGTCGCGGAGCAGCTGCGCGAGCAGGTCGCGCTGCGGCCACACCGCCCGGCGGAGCTGGAGGAGCTCGCGCTTGGTGGCGAAGATCTCGTTCGAGCTCACGCCCTTCTGCGAGAGCACGCGGAGCTCGAGCTCGTCGATGTGCTCGCCGAAGTGCTCGAGCACCGGGAAGAAGCCGTCGATGACGCTGTCGAGCAGGGCGTAGGCGACGTAGTCCGTCCCGAGCTTGCGGATGGACCCGCGTCCCGAGCGGATGCGCGTGCGGAGCGGGTCGAGGCAGTCGACCTCGCGCTCCTCCTGGACGGTGATGACGAAGCCCTTGCCGAAGAGGATCGACATCTGCTCGCTGTAGAGCTTGCCCTCGTGGATGCTCACCATGCGGGTGATGATGAGCTGCTGGTCCTTGTAGACGTCTGCTTTGGGCCGCTGCGGGACGTTCACCATGTCCTCGAGCGCCAGCGGGTGAATCCCGAAGATCTCACCGAGCCGCTGGAACGTCTCGAGATGACCGATGCCGCGGATATCGAGCCAGGTTAGGCCGTCTTTGTCGATGTACGGGATACACTCGTCGACCGAAGAGAGCGCGTGCTCGTGAAGGTGACCCTCCGAGAAGTCCATCAGGTAGAGATGGGGGCGTTCGTCGCTCTCGATGCGCAGCGTGCCCGGAGAGGCCCCGCGCGGCGGCTCGTGGGGCAAGTCCATCCGGACGCTCGGCGGCGCCTGCTCGGTGTCTGTCACGCGCTGCTGCGGCACGGGCGAATCCTACACGGGAGCGCGCTTTGATCCGCGAGGAACGCGAGACGCCGTTCGGGTGGCTCGTCGTCGCGTCGTTGCAGGGCGAGGTCGACCTCGGTCTGCTCTCGCCCGCCGAGCGCGAGCTCACCCTCCCGATGGGGCCGCGCCGCATCGCGAGCTTCGTCGGCGGACGTGTCGCGCTCCGCCGCGCCCTCGACAGGGTCGGCGCGCCCGCGACGCCGCTGCTCGCCACCGGTCGAGGCGGCCCGACCCTCCCCGATGGCGTCACCGGCTCCATCAGCCACAAGGACGACGTCGCGGTCGCGGTGGCCGCCCGTTCGGTCGAGGGCGAGCACGTCGGCGTCGATCTCGAGACCGACGCGCCCCTCCGGGTGGATATCGGCCGGCGCGTGCTGCGGGAGGAGGAGCAGGCGCGCCTCGCCGGCCTCGAGCCGGTCGCGCGCGACCGGCTCGTTCGCGAGACCTTCGCCGTGAAGGAGGCGATCTACAAGGCCATCGACCCGGTCATGAAGCGGTACGTCGCCTTCCAGGAGGTCGCGCTCGAGCTCGACGGCAAGGGGGGTGCCCTCGCCATCCTCCACTTGAACGAGCCTGCGCCCGCCTTCTCCCTCGAGGTGGCGATCGAGTCGATGCGAGGACCACACGGGGAGCGGATGCTGCTCGCGTTCGCGCGAGCGCGCGTCACTGATCGTCGCAGGCCGTGACGCCGGTGATCGGGTCGTTCGGGTCTTTGCCTTCCGTGCAGAGGTTCTCTGGACCCTTCGCGTAGTGGTCCTCCAAGAACGCGAGGATGCTGGGCGGATCGATGCAGGTCGCGACGTAGGTGGCGCGCCACGCGGCGATTCCGATGGGCTCGTCGAGCAGGGGGTCTGGCGTGATGATGACCCGCGACCGCTCGGCCCCGTTCGGCTTCGCGGCGCAGAGCGGGTCGACCCCGAAGGTGTCGGCTGCTTCTTCGAAGGCGAGGGGAGCCTCCGGGCAATCCGCGCCGCATGAATAGGCCATGACCACCGCACCGTGCTCGAGGTTGTGCACGTACATCTGTCGAGGGACGGGCAACGTGTAGCTTCGGAACTCCGCCCAGATCGGCCAGTGGTCGCCGCTCGAAGGTGGGTTCGTCGGATACGTGAGCGGTGTGCAGACCGGCTCGTGGTTCGCCCCGAAGCTGGGAAGGTTCTCGGTGATGACGACCTTGCACTCGGTCTCGCCGGGGAGGGGCGCCGCAGCCGGGAACAGCTCGGTCACAACGGGCTGCAGGCTGGTGCCGCCCCCGGCGCCGCCTTGGCCCGCAGCCCCGGTGCCGTCGGTCGCCGCCTCCGAGTCACAGCCGGCGAGCGCAGCCAGGCCGACGAAGAAGAGGCATCGCATGCGTGTCGTATCGTAGCAGCGCACGTGAGAGGTGCGGTACGTTCTTCCGCGTGAGAGCGCACCTCGTCGTCTTCGTCTCGGCCTTCTTCTCGACCCTGGTCGGGTGCACGACCTCCACGCTTCCACAGAACCTCCCGCCCGAGGAGCAAGAGGCGAAGCTCGGCGGCAAGCGGACGGGCGTGCACTACGCGGGCAGCCAGAACGCGCCCGAGATCTCGAAGTCCGTCGGTCAAGAGGGCGGGGTGGTGGTGCTCTGGCCGCGCATCGTGCCCCGCTCGGAGGAGGCGGACCTGAAGGAGATCGCCTCGCTAGCGCAGGGCCGGCTCGCTGCCCTCGCGACCGAGCTCGGAGCCGAGGTCGACAGGCGGCCGGAGCCGGAGCGAGTCTGCCCGCGACCCGACGGCTGCCGCGCCGTGACGGTCAGCGCCGTGGTGACGAAGAAGCAGTCGGGGTGTGCGCTCGTGGCAACGGTGGCCAAGCCCGGCGCGTCGCCGACCACCCTCGTGCCGTGGGTCGGCAAGGTCGATCTGGCCAAGCCTTCGGTGCCTTTTCGCGAGCCACCCGAGAGCGAGATCACCGTGGCCGAGTTTTCTTCCTGCGAGAAGCTCAAGCAAGATCTGTCGTCGAACGCCGCGCCCGCCGACGAGGCCGCGCTCCGGGCTGCCCTCAAGGCGGCGCTCGGCAAGTGAGGGCGGCTCGATCGCCCGTGTCGATTTAGGCGCCCCGGGCGGCGGAGTTCTCGTTATTCTCGCGCTGACTCTGTCTCTGCGACGTCTCTCCGGGCAAGCGCCCGGAGATCCATCATGAGCAAAATCCTCTCTGCCCGCGATCTGCTCGACCTGGTGCGCCAGCGTGAGGAGGAGGAGCGTCAGGAGACGGAGACCGTCGACAGCGGTCGCGCGCAGGGGCGTCGCATCTATCCCGGGACGACGCGGCGCGCGAGACCGCGGCGTCCGGAGCCGCAGCCCGCCAGGCCTCGGCCGCGCAACAACACGCAGCTGCTCGAGCAGCCCGCCCGAGGGGCCGGCGCCCCGCAGCGGGCCCCCGATCGCAGCCGCTTGCCGCCCGCCGAGCGCGGTCGCGACGAACAGCTCGATCCTCCGACTCCGCTGATGGGCGTCCCCACGCCGATCGCGGCGCTCGGGGCGACGCCGGCCCCGATGACGCCGGCCATGCGGCGTCAGCCGACCGTCCAGATGCCCAAGGGCAAGGGCGCGAAGGCCGAGCCGAAGCCGCCCGCGCCGCCCGCGCCTCCGCCGCCTCCGCCTGCCGACGAGCCCGATGTCGAGGGGATGTCCCCCACGCTCGAGATCGAGGTGCCTCAGGAGATGCGCGAGGCGCTCGAGCTGCCGAAGCCGTCGTCTCCTGCGCCCGCGGCGGCTCCCGCGGAGAAGCCCACGCGCAAGACGTCGGCGCAGAGCTGGGTGCGGGCCCAGTCCGACGGCACGACCTCGCAGCCACCCGCTTCACCGCCGCGCCAACCTTCGCTCGCCGCCAAGCCCGCGCGCTCCATCACGCCGCCGGTGACCCCCGCGGCCGCCCCGCCGCAACCCGTGGCCGAGGTCGCGAGCCCCGAGGTCGCTCCCTCGTCGGACCCGAGCCCGGCCTCCCCTGGCAAGAGCGCGGTGGCATCCATGTTCTCGTGGGTGACGCAGAAGCCGGACTGGGCGCCTCCGAGCAAGTCTCTCGTTGCTTCGGTGCCCCCGCCGCCGCCCGTCGCGCCACCGTCGGCCCCGCCGCCGACGATCCCCATGGCCGAGCCGGTGCCCGAGTCGGCGCGCTCCTTGGTGGCGAACGAGCCCATCGCGCTCACGTCGGAAGAGACGCTCGTCCTCATCAACTACGACGCGACGGCCCCTCTCGAGGAGATGGCCGAGCGCACCGGCCTGAGCGAGTGGCGCGTCGAGAAGATCGTCGAGACGCTCAAGACGCGCGGCGTGCTCGACGAAGAGGCGGAGTCGGGGCCCGGGAGCGATCTCGCCGCGCGCGCGCCCGAGCCGCCGAAGCCGCCCGAGCCTCCGAAGATCCCGAAGCCGCCCGAGCCTCCGAAGATCCCGGAGCCTCCGCCCCCGCCTGAGCCTCCGAAGATCCCGGAGCCTCCGCCCCCGCCGGCTCCTCCGCTCGAGGTCCTCGTCCCGCCTCCGTCGAGCGGAAGGCCGGTGCTGGCGCTCGAGCCCGAACGCGACGAGCCTGCTCCCCGTGATCGTGAGCGCACGCTCCTCGAGCTGGAGCTCGAGGCGTTCGTCTCCGACGACGACTCCAAGCTCAAGAGCCACACGCCTCCGCTCGAGCGCGCGAAGACCGAGGAGCTCGAGGCTGCGCCGGACACCGAGGCTCCGGACACGGAGACCACGATCGTCGACGACGGATCGGGGGTGCCCGAGAGCGAGGCGAAGGCCGCGAAGCGGCCCGAGGTCAAGCCCGAGGAGAGCACGGTCCAGGCCCAGGCCTCGCAGGACGACCAGGCGGGCGCGGAGGACGAGACCGAGCCTCGGGACGACGCGCCCGGAGACGAGGACGTCGTCGGCGGACAAGAGGGCAATGAAGGCTTCAGCGTCAAGACGCTGCTCGCCTACTACGAGAACGTCCTGTCGCTCCTGCCGCTCGACGAGCGCGCGAAGATCGCGACGACCGGCTCCGGCAAGGAGCTCTACGCGCTCTGCTTCGACAAGGACCCGCAGGTCATCCGGCCGCTCTGGCAGAACGTGAACATCTCGAACGAGCACGCGCGCTTCGCGGCGTTCCACCACCGCACGGCGGTCGGCCTCGAGATCATCGGCCAGCGCAACGAGTTCCTCCGTGATCCGCAGGTGCAGCGTCGCTTCATCCGCAACCCGATGGTCAGCGAGACGTTGCTCCGCAAGATGCTCCTGTCGAAGCGCCTCCTCGAGATCTACAAGGTCACGCTCGATCGAGACGCGTCCGACCGGACGAGGCAGAGCTCCCGCGCCCTACTCCGGAACAAGTTCGCGGTCACCGACCCGGAAGATCGGCTCGAGCTCATCTGGCGCACGGAGGGTCGCGCGCTGACAGCGCTGTCAGGGTTGTCGATCGACAGCAAGACCGCGGCGCTCATCTGCGCGAGGCCGCTGGTGTCGCTCATGCTCGTGCAGCAGTTCTGCCGCTTCGCCGCGACGCCCCCCTCGGTCATCCACCACTTCCTGAAGCAGAACATCGTCAAGCGTCAGGTCCACCTGCGTAACGCGCTCCTCAAGCACCCGAACTGCCCGAGTGACGCGAAGCGCGCGTTCTGACGCGTCGTCGGGACGATGACCGGGTGGAGACTGGGTCAGGCGCTCCCCTCCCGAAGGTGTCGGGCTGTCGCTTCACTCCCCCCAGCCCCCCTCGCCAGAGCGAGGGGGGAGGTGCGACTGCTCTTGCTGGTGCTCCTCGTGAGCGCGGCCTGTGACGAGCCCGCGGGGTGCGGCGACGAGAGGTATGGTGCTCCAAGCGATCGCGCTGGGCGTACAGCGCCGGCGCCGTCGGCCCCTCGATCCGAGGCAGCGCGAGCGGCGGAGGCCGGCGCGCCCTCACCGGACGCGCTCGTCGCCTCGGCGCGCAAGGCCCTCTCCGCGGGCGACCACGAGGCGCTGCTCGCGAGCGTCTGGCCCGAGACCCGCGACGTCTGGCTGGCCGATCTGATCGTGGACCTCGCCATCGAGAGCACGGAGAGGCCTGGTGAGCTCGACGCCAAGAGGCGCGCCGCGCGCGCGGACGTCCGCGCCATCCTGGCGAGACACGGCGCGACGATCGCGTCGCGGCCGGAGGGTCTGTCTCCGGGGGGCCTCGCCAAGGAGCTGCTCGCGCGTGTCCCCGACCGCGTCGCCCTGTACGCCGACCTGCTCGCGCTCGCCGCGCGCGAGCGGACGCCGTTCGATCCTTCGCGCGCGCTGACCGGCGCGGCGGAGCCGTCGATCTCCGCCGTCCCGCTGCTGCGCCTCGTCGAGCGGTTGAAGTCGCCCGGCGAGCTCGAGAAGCTCGACGGGGGCGTCGTCGAGTCGCCGCCCGAGGGGGCGTTCGCCGTGTTCCTGGTGGGCGAGGGCGGGCCGGTCGTCCTCCGGATGCGCGCGAAGGGCGGCGCCTACTGGCTCGACGAGTCGTAGACGTTCGCGAGGTGCGGAACGACCCGCGCGAGCGCCAGGAGCGTGACGAAGTTCCGGACGTTGTAGCCGCAGTCGAGCCCCTCCTTGGTGAAGAGCGCGGCGCCCTGGCGGTGTGACGAGAGGTGCACCGCGTCCGGCCCGAGGCCGAAATTCGTCGAGCCGTCGAGGGCGTGCCTGAGGTCGATGAACGGCAGGTGCTCCCGGCACGCGAGCTCGGCCGCCCGCGCCGTGGTCGCGTTCTGCGCGACGGCGACCTGCCAGTCGCTCGAGCCGGCGCCCTCGCCAGGGCAGGCCTTGCGCCCAGGCTGGTCGCCGTGGCGCATCTCGTTCGAGAGGACGACGACCATCCCTCGGGCCTCGAGCGCCTCGACCAGGCCGAGCGTCGCCTTCTCGTATTCGTCGGCGAGCGCTTCGGGCGGCGCCTCGCGGAACGCGGCGTCGTTGGCGCCGAAGGTGACCACGGCGACGGCGGGGCTGACGCGGGTCTCGAGCTCACGCAGCGGCGCGAAGCCCTCGCTCTGGGGCCAGGAGGCGCGCGCCCCGACGAGCGCCGCGCGGTAGGCCGCGAACGAGTCGCGCGCGTCCTTGCCCGAGCGCTGCGCGATCTCGACCGGCTGCCCGCGGAACCAGTCGATCACGGTGCCGCCCCCGGGGAGGGCGAGCTGCTCCGCGGCCCACGGGTCGAGGGCGAGGGGCCGGTCGCGGGAAGATGACAGGGGCGTCAGGAATTCGTACGCAACGGAGATGCTGTCGCCGACGACCCCGAAGGCGCGAGGGTTCCGGCCGAGAGCCTTGCCCTTGGCCGCCACCCGGCGAACGCGCTCGATCGTCGGCTCGTCGAGCGCGGGGACCGCGTCGAGCAGGCGGCTCGGGTCTTCGAGGGCGCGGCCCTCCTCCCCACATCGGGTCGACGCCTTGGCCTGGCCCGTCTTGAGCGGGAGGCAGCGCGCGAGCGCGGCCTCGCTCCGGGCGTCGAACGGGCGCGCGTGGCTCAGGCAAGGCGCGCAGCTCGCGCCGGTGCGGCTCCTCGGCGGGGCGGGGCGGGCGGAGGCCGCCGGCGCCACGACCGCCGAGGCCGCGGTGGGCAAGGGGGGCGCGACCCCGGCGGGGATCGTCGGGGTCGTGCTCGACGCCGACGCGGAGGACAGCGGGGAGCCCTCGGCGTCGCGCTGACCGCAGCCCAGGGGCAGTGCGAGGTGGCTGGCGAGCGCGAGGATCCCGATCCGCACGCGCGGGAGGTTAGCAGCTGGGACCCGGCGACGCTCCGCGCGGCCTTGGGCGCGCCCCTCCGCAGCCGGTTGCCAGAAGGGGGCGCCCTGACTAGTGTCCCGGCCATGACGAGAGCCCGTTCTTACGCCCTCGCCGGGGCGTGCCTCGCCGGCGCGAGCGCCGTCGCCGCGGGCTGCTTCACAGGAAGCGACGGCCTCGTCCCTCCGACCGAGTCGCTCTACTTCCCCACTGCGCTGGCGCTGTCGCCCGGCCGCACGTCGCTCTACGTCGCCAACAGCGATTTCGATCTCCAGTACAACGGCGGCACCGTCCAGGTCATCAACGTGGCCGACGTGGAGGGCCAGCTCGGCACACGCAGCCTCGCCGCGGCCGTGGCCGACACGCTCGCCTCGGACGGCTCGCGCGAGCAAGCCTGCTCTGCGATCGGCTCCACGCCGAACGCGGACGACTTCCTCTATCCGGGAGCGTGCGCGCCCATCGCCTACACGCCCTTCGTGCGGAAGTTCGTGACGGTCGGCGCCTTCACAAGCGCGATGACCCTGCTCCCTCGCCAGGACGGCTCGGGCCTGCGGCTCTTCGCCGCCGTTCGAGGCGACCCGAGCGTCACCTACTTCGACGTGGTCGACGATCGCGACCCGAGCGCGCCGGTCTCCCCCTGCGGCGAAGCGTTTTGCCTCGAGTGCGGGGCCAGCGGCGACGACAGGCGGTGCAACGTCGGTCACCGCATCGGCGAGAGCGCGGTGAGCAGCTTGCGTGGGCTCACCATGCCGACCGAGCCGAGCGGCATCGCCGCCGCCCCCATCGTCGCCGGCGACGCGCTCGTCGTGCCCCACCAGACGGAGGACGCGGCGAGCCTCATCGTGAACCGCTGGGCTGCGGCCGCGGCGCTGCCGTGGCCCACGCTCGAGTTCACGCTGCGTGATCTCGACACCGGTCCGACTTCCGTCGTCACCATCCCGCCGCCTCAGCTGGTGCGGGCTGCGCAGGCCACAATCACCTACCGGCCAGGCTTCGTCATCAGCCACAACACCGCGCCGGTCCTCTCCGTCATTCGCTACGAAGACGACGAGGGCTCGAGCCCACCGCGGCCTTTCCTCGTTCGCGGCGGAACGACGCTCGTCACGCTCCAGGGCGAGGGCTCGGACACACGCGGCATGGCCATCGACTCGACCGAGCGCGACGCCTGCGAGGCGCTGACCGACCCGACCGACATCGACGGCCTGCGCCGGTGCGTGGAGGACTTCCCGCTGCGCTTCTACGCGGCGACGCGCACACCTTCGGCCCTGATGGTCGGGACGATCGAGTCCACCGTCGCGTCGACGGACGGCATCGTCACCAGCGTGGACGAGCGCGTCAGCCTCGACGAGATCGTGCCGCTGCCCATCGGCCCGAGCGGGGTGTCGCTCGGAAACGTCATCAACCTGCAGGGCGAGCTCGAGCCGCGTGTCTTCATCGTCTCGTTCGACTCGCGCTACATCACCAGCTACGACCCGCGCCTGCGCCGCGTGGAGACCAGCACGATTCGCACCGGCCGCGGCCCCTTCGGAATGGCATTCGACACCGGCCTCGATCAGACTGGCGCCCTCCGGAGCCACCTCTACGTGGGCAACTTCACCGACTCTTACATCAGCGTGATCGACCTCGACATGAGGCGCGAGACGTACGGCACGGTCCTCGTCTCGCTCGGCCCGCCGACGCCGCCCCGGGAGGAGCAGTGATGAGCCGCCGAAAGCTCCACCTGCTCGCGTCGGGCGCGTGCCTGTCGCTCGCCGCGGCCTTCGCGGCGAGCTGCACCGGGGACGCCACCACGGCGGAGGTCCGCTCGCTCGAGCGTACCGGCCAGGTCGCGCTCGTCTGCCTCGGCGCGCCGGGCGGAGGCTCGGCGTTTCGCCCCCTCTCGGACTGCACGAGCCTCCTCTACGATTCCCCGAGGGACTACGGCACGGACGGCACCGTGCCGCACCTCTACGCCCTCATCACGCTCGAGCAGCGTGGCGAGGTCGCCGTCATCGACCTCAGCACCGAGGTGGACCAGGTCCTCGATCAAGACACGTCGACGCCGGGCGAGACGCCGCTCCCCGTCGGCGCGCAGCCGACGAGCATCGTCGCGACGGAGAAGGGAACGAGCGCGTTCGTCACCTCGGCCGACGTGCGCCAGCCCGGCATCTACGCGCTCCCCGGTGAGCTCTTGCGGCCCTGCGAGTCCGATCCGGACGGTGCAGCCTCGGAGCGGTGTGATGCCGCTCCGCCCACGCTCTCCAGCTGGCCCGGCTGCCGCCTCGACGACGTGCCCGGCCAGATGGTCATCGTGGCCGACCCGCCCCAGAACGGTCAGGTCCGACTCTCCTGCGCCGACACGACCTACACGGACGTCTCGACGTCCGAGCTGCGCAACATCGACGGAGAAGGTCTCGGCCGGCAGAAGCTCTACGTGACCCTGCCGCGCAAGGGCACCGTCGCGGTGATCGACGCGCAGTCGGTCCTCGACGCCGCGCCCGGCACCTTCGACCCCTGCGTGGTCGAAGCGGAGGTCGCGCTCACGAACACCCCGCCCGAGGTGAGCGACGCGGAGTTCGCCATCGAGCAGCAGCCTGGGTGTGCCGTCCCCGAGCTGCCCCAGGTGCGCGCCAACACGGCTTACGTGTCGACGCCCGCCGGCGTGGCGCTCGCGGCGGACCGGCTCTACATCGGCGACCTCACGGCGCCGCTCATCCACGTGCTCGACACGACGGATCCGTGCAACCCCCAGGAGCTCGAGGCGCTCGCGCCGGTCTCCTTCGAGGACCCGTCCCGGGTCGTGGTCACGAGCGCGATCGCCGTGAGCCCCGAGGTCTCGCCCAGCCTCAAGCGATACCTCTACGCGGTCGATATCGATGACAAGAGCGTCATGGTTTTCGACGTCTCGAAAGACGCCGCGGACGTCCTGCCGCTCCGCCGGCCCAACGCCGCGCAGAACCCCCTGCAGCCGCCGGACCGTGTCCGCTTCGCGGCGGCCCCGACGGACATCGCAATCGTGAGCCGTGACGCCCCGCGGAGCACGGACTCCGGCGGCATCGCGGCCTTCGGCACCCTCTGCGACCCCACCTGCGACCCTTCCAAGGAGACGTGTGGGGACGGCGTGCAGTACCGGACGTCGGGCGACTACGAGGACGGCGCCGGCCCCTACGAGATGCGCGGCATCTTCGCGATGGTCGCGCTCGGCTCGGGCCAGATCGCCACGATCGACATCGAGGACTACGACGCGCCCTGCCGCGGCCCCGGCGAGGCGGGGGCCTGCCAATCGAGCGGCGGCGCCTTCGCCACCGGGGAGCCGTCCTGCAACGTCGTGCAGCCGCACTCGCCCCGCTCGGGGGTGTTCCTGCTCAGCAACGAGGACACCGGGCGGCACGTCCCGGGTGTGCTCACCTATCCTGTCCTCTCTCTTGACGACGGTACCGTCATCTCCTCCGGCATCCGGATGCGGGCCGGCGGCAGCGGCGTCTTGGCGGTCGGTGGGGAGCTCGTCAGCATCCCCGAAGACGGCACGGTCGTCGACGATCAAGGGCCGCGCAACACGCTCGTCTTCAACCTGGGTGAGCCGCGTGTGCACGTGCAGGACCAGGAGGTCGCGATCACCTACCAGGGCGCGCTGCCCTCGTTCTCCGGCAACCGGGGCGATCTCCGGCTCGATAGCTTCGACCGCGAGCTCATCGACGAGAGCGCCGGCTTCTGCGCCGGCGGCGTGCAGTCGGAGGGCGCGGTCCGCGAGGAGCTCCAGGCGCAAGGCCTCTCGGGAGCCGCGCTCGACGCCGCGGCCGTCCGACTGGCGGATCGCGTCCACGTCTCCCAGGCGCTCGCCTCCCAGGACGCCACCTACTGGGACGGCGCGTCGTGTGGGTTCGAGCAGTGCCGTGCGATCTTCGGCGACGAGGAGTCGCCCACGCCCAGCCGCGATCTCCGCGTCGTCGAGGCGCGAGACGACAAGCTCGAGCTCGCGGCGCCCAGCGGCGTGACCGACGACCTGTTCGAGTGCTGCTTTCCGACGCTCGTCGAATACGAGATCCGCCCGGGCGACGAGTGGACGGTGGTCGGCTCGAGCTCGGGCTTCGACCACGCCGTCATCGCCGACCCCGTCTCGGGCGTGTGCCGTCCTTCGTGTGACCCGCGCCTCGCGCTGCGCAAGTCGCGCGCGCGTACGGGCGAGCTCTACAGCGGCATCCTCTTCCGGTTCCAGATCGAGCAGACCGACGGCGCGCTCGAGCGCGACATGTCGTTCCGCTTCACCACACAGGGCTCCTTCATCCCGCTCCGGGGCGTGCTCACCAACGACGACCGGCCCTACGTCCAGCCCCAGGCGCTGGTCTACTCGCGCGCGACGGACGATCTGCTGATCACGGACGGCGGCCTCGAGGGCCTGCTGGTCGCGCCGGCCGATCTGAACGGCGACATCTCCCAGTTCTTCTGACCCTCCGCGGGCCCTGAGCCCGCGTCCTTCCGGGAACCGTATGGCTGCGTCGTCACCCCCCCAGCCCCCCTCACGGCGTGAAGCGGGAGCCAAGGCGAAAGAGCCGCGGGTGACGCCGGTGATGAAGCAGTTCGCGGAGGCGAAGTCGGCCTACCCGGACGCCATCATCTTCTTCCGGCTCGGCGACTTCTACGAGATGTTCCACGAGGACGCGGTCATCGCGTCGAAGGTCCTCGGCATCACGCTGACCAGCCGGAACCGAGAGAATCCGGACGACGAGCCGATGGCCGGCGTGCCGCACCACTCGGCGCACGGTTACGTGGCGAAGCTCCTCGCGGCGGGGCACAAGGTCGCCATCTGCGAGCAGATGGCGGATCCGGCCAAGACGAAGGGCATCGTCCCGCGCTCGGTCGTGCGGGTGATCACGCCGGGGCTGGTGACGCACGACGGCCAGCTCGAGGCGCGCGAGAACCACTTCCTGGGCGCGGTCGAGGCTGACGCGGGCTCGTTCGGGGTCGCGCTGCTCGACCTCTCGACCGGCGAGCTCTTCGCCGCGCGCGCCGCCGATCCGACCCGCCTGGTGGCGGAGCTCGCGGGGGCCTCGCCGCGCGAGCTGCTCCTCGCGCCCGAGGCCCACGACCTCACGCCCACGCTCCGCCACGTGCTCCCGCTCGCGACGCTCCGCGCAGAGCCGGGGCCGTCTCGTCCGGCGGACGAGACGATCGCCGAGCTGCTCGGCGCCGAGCTGGCGAAGGACGCCAGCCGATCGCAGGAGCCGATCACGCGGCGCGCGATCGCGCGTGTGCTCGCCTTCGCCGCGGCCTGCAACCCGCGCGAGCGCCTGCCCATCACGCGGGTCGCGCGGCTCGAGTCGGACCAAGCGATGCTGGTGGACGAGACGGCGCAGGCTCACCTCGAGCTGGTCCGCGCGACCGACGGCGGCAAGAAGGGGACGCTGCTCGACACGATCGACCGGACCGTGACGCCCTTCGGCGCGCGCCTCCTGCGCCAGCGCCTTCTCGCGCCGCTGGTCGCGGTGCGCGCCATCCGAGCCCGCCAGGCGGAGGTCGAGCTCTTCGTGCTCCATGCCCGTTCGCGCGCTGAGCTGCGCGCTGCGCTCGGCGACGCGAGCGATCTCGAGCGGCTCGCCGTGCGCGTCGCGCTGGGCGAGGCGACGCCTCGTGATCTCGGCGCCCTGCGCGACGGCCTCGCGGCGGCGCCGCGCGCCCGCGCCGCCGTCGAGAGCCTGCCGGCTAGCGAGAGGTCCGCTCTCGGCTGGGACCAGACCGACGTGGTGCCCGAGCTGGCCGAGCTCCTGTCGCGAGCGCTCGTCGAGCGTCCGCCGCCGACCGACAAGGACGGCGGCTTCGTCCGGGACGGCTACGACCCCGAGCTCGACCGCGCGCGCGAGCTCCAGAAGAACGGCACCGAGCTCGTGGTCGCGCTGGAAGCGGAGCTCAGGCAAGCCACCGGCGCGCCCAGCCTCCGCGTGAAGTACACGCGCGTCTTCGGCTGGTACATCGAGGTCACCAAGAGCCACCTGGGCAAGGTCCCGACCGCCTGGCGCCGCAAGCAGACCGTCGCCGGGGGCGAGCGCTACACAAACGATCGGCTCGATCAGCTCGCCGCCGACATCGAGTCGGCGGAGGGGCGCGCCCTCGAGCTCGAGCGCGCCGTCTTCGAGGAGCTCACGAGCAGGGCTCGCGCCGCGGGCGAGCGCGTCCGCGCCCTCGCGCGGCGCCTCGCGGAGTGGGACGTGGCGGCGGCGCTCGCCGAGCTCGCCCACCAGAACGACTACGTGAAGCCCGATGTCGATGACGAAGACGTCATCGACATCGCGGACGGTCGCCACCCGGTGGTCGAACAATACGCGGCAAAGGACCGCTTCGTCCCCAACGACACCTGCCTGGATCTCGGCGCCGGGCGGCTCTGGCTCGTCACCGGCCCCAACATGGCGGGCAAGTCCACGCTGATGCGGCAGGTCGCGCTCATCGTGCTGCTCGCGCAGATGGGTAGCTACGTGCCGGCCAGACGCGCGCGGGTCGGGGTGGTGGACCGGCTGCTCTCGCGCGTCGGCGCCAGCGACAACGTCTCGCGCGGCGAGAGCACCTTCATGGTGGAGATGCGCGAGACGGCCGCCATCTTGCTGCGGGCGACGCGCCGGAGCCTCGTCATCCTCGACGAGATCGGCCGCGGCACGAGCACCTACGACGGCCTCGCCATCGCGTGGGCCGTCGCCGAGCACCTGCACGACGTGATCGGCTGCCGGGCGCTCTTCGCCACGCACTACCACGAGCTGACGGAGCTGGCGGGGACGTCGCCGCACCTCGTGAACGTGTCGGTGAGCGCGCGGGAGCATGACGGTGGCGTCGTGTTCCTTCACACCCTGGCGAAGGGCCCGGCGAGCCGGAGCTATGGCATCGCGGTCGCGCGCCTCGCCGGTCTGCCGGAGGGCGTGCTCGCCCGCGCCAAGGGCCTCCTCGCCACCTTCGAGGCCGGCTCGCGCCCCGAGCGCGAGCCGGGCGCTCCGCCCAAGATGAAGGGGAAGGCGGGGCAGCTCGGTCTCTTCGAGGCGCCGAGCAGCAAGGAGAGCACCGCAGAGCGAGCCGTCGTCGCGACCATCCGGGAGGCCGACATCGACCGCATGACGCCGCTCGAGGCCTTGCAGCTCGTCGCCAAGCTGCGCGCTCGCCTCGCCGAGACCTGAGCGCGGCGCAGGCTCAGCGCAGGCCGTGGCGCCAGAGGAGCCGGTAGAAGTACATCCGATCGACGCCCGCGGCGCGCGCTGCGGCCGCGACGTTGCCGTCGTTGGCGGCCAGCACGGCATCGCAGTAGCGGCGCTCGAGCAGGCGTGTCCAGCGGTCCCTCGCCTGTTTGAGCGGCAGCGTGGTGTCCGGGAGCCGATCGCTCGTGGTCGCGCCGTCATCCGCCAGCGGCGCCGCCTCGTGCAGGACCAGGCAGCGCTCCACGTAGTTGCGCAGCTCGCGGACGTTGCCCGGCCATCCGTGGCGGGAGAGGTCGGTGACGAAGGCCGGAGCGGTGAGGTCGTGACGGATCGTGTCCGTCGCGCCTGCTGCGGCGAGCAGGTGCTCGAGCAGGGCAGGCAGGTCCTCCGGGCGGTCGCGGAGCGGCGGCAGGGCGATCTCGAGGACGGCCAGGCGGTAATACAGGTCGCTCCTGAAGCGCCGCTGGTTGACCTCAGCCTTGAGATCGCGGTTCGTCGCGGCCACCACCCGGACGTCCACCGTGCGGTAGTCGTTGCTCCCGACCCGTCGGACCTCCTTGCGCTCCAGCGCGCGCAGGAGCTTGGGCTGGAGCGTGAGCGAGAGCTCACCGATCTCGTCGAGGAACAGCGTGCCGCCTTGCGCGATCTCGAAGAGGCCCTGGCGCGCCTGGTGCGCGCCGGTGAAGGCCCCCTTCTCGTGACCGAACAGCTCCGCCTCGAGCAGCTCGCTGGGGATCGCGCTGCAGTCGCAGACGACGAAGGGGCAGTGGCGCCGCGCGCTCTCGCGGTGGATCGACTCCGCCGCGACCTCTTTGCCGGTGCCCGTCTCTCCCACGATGAGCACTGTCGCGTCGCTGGTCGCCGCTCGCGCGAGCAGGGAGAACACCCGTCGCATGGCGAGCGAGCTCCCGACCATGGCTCCGAAGGCGCCGGAGTCCGCGAGCGGCACGCCGACCACGTCGGGCTTGAGCTCGAAGCGGAGCTCCGTCTGGCCGAGCGTCAGGCGCGCGCCGTGCACGAGCTCTGCCGCGAGGACCCGAACGTGATCGACGAACGTGCCGTTGCGGCTCTCGAGATCCTTCAAGAGCACGCGGCCGTCCGCCACGGTGATCTCGCACTGGAACCGGGAGACCGCGTCGTCTCGCAGCACCAGATCCGCGGTGTCCGCGCTGCCGACCACGAGGCGATCCGAGGTCGAGTCGAAGACACGCCCGGCATCGGGGCCGCTCGCGACCGTGAGGCGCACCCCTCGGATGCTCGCCTCGCGTGCGTTTGTCTGCGTCAGCCTCAGCGTCTGATCGCCGCTCACGACGCGATCTCCAGGCTCGGAGCCTCGAACGCGGGCCGCCCGGCGGCGTGCGCGCCTTCGATCTCGACGAGCGCCGCGGCGACGTCCGTCATGGAGCGGGGGCGATCCTCCGGGGCCTTCGCGAGACAGCGGAGCACGAGCTGCTCGAGCCCCTCGGGGATGGGGCTCGGTGCGCGCGAGGAAGGAGGATCGGGCACGAGCGTCGTATGCGCGAAGAGGAGCGTGCCCGCCGCCCGACCCTCGAAGGGGGGGCCTCCCGTCAGCAAGAAATAGAGGACGCAGCCGAGGGAGTAGATGTCCGACGCCGGCCCGGTCGGCTTGCCGCTCGCCGCCTCGGGGGACACGTAGTGAGGCGTCCCGAGCATCAGGCCCGTGTTGGTGAGCGTTGCCTCGGCCTCGCCTTTGGCGAGCTTGGCGACGCCGAAGTCGAGGACCTTCACGAAGTCGCGCTCGCCGTAGAGCTCGGTCACGAAGACGTTCTGGGGCTTGATGTCGCGGTGGACGATCCCCCGCGCGTGGGCCTCGGCCAGGGCGCGGGCGATCTGGCTTCCGATGTGCGCCGCACGCTCCGGCGCGAGCGGGCCCTCGCGCGCGACGACGGTCGAGAGGTCGGCGCCGACCAGGTGCTCCATCGCGTAGAACCAGAGGCCGTCCGCCGTGACGCCGTAGTCGAACAGCCTCACCGTGTTGGGGTGGGCGAGCTCGGACGTCGCTCGGACCTCGCGCTCGAAGCGCGCTACGGCGCTCGAGCCGTCCGCGTGGGCCTCTGGTTGCATGACCTTGATCGCGACGTCGCGCTTCAGCCCGGCGTGCCACGCGAGCCAGACCTGGCCCATCCCGCCGGAGCCGATGAGCCGCTTCAGCTTGTAGCGGCCGATGTTGCGCGCCTCGTAGACCTGCCGGCGCAAGGCCCAGACCGTGTGCCCCCCGACGAGCGTGAAGGCGTACGCGGTGAGGATGAAACACAGGCTCAGCAGGAACATGCCGAGCGCCTCCGTGTCGTGGACCTGGGCGGCGATCCGCGGATCGACGAGCGCCGCGACGCCGATCGTGACCGGGTACGCGAACGTCGGTCCGCCGAGCAGGACGAACGCGCGCTTGTAGTTGTCGGGCATGATGATCGAGCGGCAGATGATCACCGTGACGATGCCGGACGCGTACGGGCTGTCGAGGCCGCGGAACTCCAACGTCATGAGGGTGATCAAGATCGAGATTGTCGTGTAGCCGAAGAAGTCTGCCGCCTGCGCGAGCATCCGCGATGGCATGGGCCGCTTGTAGAAGCAGGCGAGCGTGACCAGGCTCGTGAGGACGCCGATCCCGCGGAGGCCCACGATGCGAGCGAGGCTCGCGCTCGGCTCGACGAAGCGGACGGCGATCCAGTCGACGACGGAGAAGAGCGCCCACGCGATGATCGCGTAGAGGATGCCGGGGCGGAGCCGGCGCACGTAGGTCTGGTGCTCCTCCTCCTCGATCGACAGGAGCTTGTCGCGCACCGCGAGCTCCGTCTCGCGGAGGGGGACACCCGCGAGGCTGCCCTCGGCGCGGACCGGAAGGTCGTCGTGGGGCCGACCTACCTCCAGCGGCCGGGTGATGCGCTCGTGCTGCTCCGACTCGGGGGGCACGTGCCAGCACTACCCCTGTGATGACCGCAGGTCATCACCCCCGATGACGGGGAGGCATCGGGGCGATGGCCGGGGCCGCTCCGGCCTGCCGAAGGCGTCGGGAATCGCCACTGGTCTCGGAGTTGCACAGGGCGCGCACCGATGGGGAGCGAACGTGGAGTTATCCTCGCGGGCAAGTACGAGCTCGGCGCCGTGCTCGGCGAGGGCGGGATGGGCACGGTGTTCCGCGCACGTCACCTCGAGCTCGGGGAGGACGTCGCCATCAAGTTCCTCTCGCCCGCGCTGACGGGACGTCAGGATCTCGTCGAGCGGTTCTTCCGCGAGGCCCGCGCGGCGGTCCGCATCAAGAGCGAGCACGTCGCTCGCGTGATGGACGTCGGCCGCGACGAGAGCGGGGCGCCCTACCTGGTGATGGAGCTCCTCGACGGCGAAGACCTCGAGTCGCTCCTCGCGCGCCGCGGAGCGCTCCCCATCGCCGAGGCCTGCAACTACGTCCTGCAGGCTTGCGATGCCATCGCGGAGGCCCACGCGCTCGGCATCGTCCACCGCGACATCAAGCCGGCGAACCTGTTCCTCACGAAGCGGAGCAACGGGCTCGCGCGCGTCAAGGTGCTCGACTTCGGGATCTCGAAGGACACCGGTCAGGCGGGCAGCGTCACGCGGACCTCCGCGATCATGGGCAGCCCCGCGTACATGTCGCCCGAGCAGCTGCGCTCCACCAAGGAGGTGGACGGGCGAAGCGACATCTGGTCTCTGGGCGTCGTCCTCTTCGAGCTCCTCAGCGGGTCGCTGCCGTTCGCCGGCGAGAGCGTCGCCGACATCAGCGCGAGCATCTTGCGTTCAACCGCAGCGCCGCTCGCGCCCGCTGGCTTCGATCTTCCCGACGGGCTCGTCACGCTCGTCGAGCGGTGTCTCTCCAAGGACCCAGCAGGCCGGCCGGGCAGCGTCCGCGAGCTCGCCTCCGAGCTCGAGCGCTACGCGAGCCCGGAGACGAAGCGGGTGGTGGAGCCTGCGCTCGTGGTCGGCTCGGATCGTTCGCGACCCGAGATCGCGTCGGCGCCGACACGCCTGGCGGAGAGTGAGGATCCGATCGTGGTCGCGACGCGTGTCTCGGGGCTCGACGCGCGGCGGCCTCCCGCGAGCGCGACCGACGCGACCGTGGAGATCGACTCCCGTCCCACGAAGCCCGCCGGACGTTGGCCCGCGCTGGCCATCGGGACTGCTGCTGCCGCGGTCGTCGCGGTCGGTGTCTGGTTGGGCGGTCGCGGGCCCGAGCTGCGCCCACCTGCGGTCGCGTCGATGAGCGAGCAAGCCTCGGCGCCGAGCCCGGATCCGAGCGCTCCGAGGCCGCCGCCACCTCCGACCGTGCTCGCCGAGCCGCCTCCGGCTGCGAGCGAAGGGATGGGCGTGCCCTCCGCGCAACCCTCTTCGAGCACGGAGGTCGGGCCCAAGCCGGTGGCACCCCAGGCGCGATCGAGCGCCGGCCCTGTTCCATCCGTCGCCGCATCGGCCCCGCCGGTCTCCGAGTTCGGTGGCCGGAAGTAACGAAATGGAGTCACCTTGAAAGCGCTTTCTCTCTCTCTCTTCTGCGCGCTGGTCGCCGTCTCTTCCGCAGCGTTCGGCCAGGGCGGCGACGGCGCGGCCGCCGAGGCCCTGTTCCAGGAGGCCGAGCGGCTCATGACGGCGAAGCGATACGACGAGGCGTGCGCGAAGTTCGAGGAGTCGAACCGCATCGATCCAGGCGTCGGCGTGTTGCTCCACCTCGCCGATTGCCACGAGAAGGCCGGACGCCTCGCGACGGCGTGGGCGACCTTCCAGCTCGCGATCCCGCCGGCGCGCAAGGGCGGGCAGATCGATCGCGCGGAGGTCGCCGCCAAGCGCGTCGCGGCCCTCGCCCCGCGGCTGCCGAAGCTCGTCCTGAAGTCCGGCTCTGCGCCGCCGCCTGGATTGGTGGTCGAACGGAGCGGCAGCGAGCTCTCGTCGGCGTCCCTCGGCGTGCCGCTGCCGATCGATCCGGGCCGGCACGTGCTCACGGTGCGCGCTCCGGGCTACGAGGCGGCGACGGTGGAGCTCGTCGCCGAGGAGGGCAAGACGATCGAGGTCGTCCTGCCGGCGCTCGCGAAGAAGCCGGAGCCCGCGCCCGAGCAGCGCGGCGCGGGGGCCGTGCCCCCTCCGGACGGCGCCTCGCCCGCCGTGGAGTGGGGCGGCCAGCACACGGCGGGGATCGTGCTCGCCGCGGCGGGCCTCGTCGGTGTCGGGGTCGGCGCGGGGTTCGGCGCAAAGACCCTCGCCGACTGGGGCGAGGTGGAGGACCGCTGCGACACCTCGGGGCCGACGATCGTCTGCGACGCCGAAGGCGCCGAGCGCGCGGACGCCGCCGCCACGTCGGGGTGGGTCTCCACGGCCGCGTTTGCGGCGGGCGGCGCGCTCCTGGCTACCGGCGCGATCGTCTTCTTCACGGCTCCCTGGCTCGGGGCGGAGGAGTCGGACGTGCGGGTCACCGCGCTGCCCGTCTTCGGAGCAGGAGAGCTCGGCGTCCTCGTCCACGGCACGTACTGAGAAGAGACAATGGCGACCATCAATCGTTGGTTTGTTAACGGGCTTGTCATTTCAACGGCGGGCTGTGGCTTGCTCGTCGGCGTCGAGGACGTGGAGACCCGAACGGGCACCGGCGGCGGCGGAGCGACGTCGTCCGCCGGTGGAGGCGGCCAGCACGAGGGAGGCGGCGGCGCCGACGGAGGGGGCGGGCAGGGACCCCAGGGCGAGTGCGGCGACGGCGTGACGGAGGGCGAGGAGGAGTGTGACGACGGAAACACCGACGACTACGACGCCTGCCTGAAGACCTGCAAGAAGGCTACGTGCGGCGACGGCCTGGTCTGGTCCGGCATCGAGGACTGTGACGACGCCAACACCTCGAACGAGGACGCGTGTGTGGTCGGCTGCATCCAGGCGCGATGCGGGGACGGCTACGTCCGGATCGGCGTCGAGGGCTGTGACGACGGAAATACGGTCGACACGGACGGGTGCACGAACGAGTGCGCCCTGCCGACCTGCGGCGACGGCGAGCTCCAGGCGGGAGAGGCGTGCGACGACGGCGATCAGGACAACACCGATGATTGCCTCACCACCTGCCAGCTCGCCTCCTGCGGCGACGGGCACGTGAAGGCGATGTCGGCGGAGGCGTGCGACGACGGGAACCTGACCGACACGGACGTGTGCACGAGCCAGTGCCTGGTGAACGTCTGCGGCGACGGCTTCCAGAACGTCGGCGTCGAGGGGTGTGACGACGGGAACAACTCCGACTCCGACAGCTGCGTCTCGGGCTGCGTCGACGCATCCTGCGGCGACGGCTACACCTGGACCGGGGTGGAGGAGTGCGACGACGCAAACGCCTCGAACACCGACGCGTGTTTGGTCGGCTGCGTGGCGGCGTCTTGCGGGGACGGCTACGTCGAGGCCGGGATGGAGGCGTGCGACGACGGGGACTCCGACGACACCGACGCGTGCCTCTCGACCTGCGAGGTCGCATCTTGCGGCGATGGTCACGTCTACGCAGGCATGGAGGTGTGTGACGACGGCAACTCGGCCACCGGTGACGGCTGCTTCGCGTGTGAGCAGGTCGAGGAGATCGCGGCCGGGTGGAGCCACGCCTGCGCGCGGATGAGCGACGGCGCCGTGAAATGCTGGGGAGACGGGACGTATGGCAAGCTGGGGCAGGGCAACGCGAGCCACGTCGGCGACGGCCCTGGTGAGCTCGCCGCGCTCTCACCGATTCCGCTCGGCGAGCCCGCCGTCCACGTCGCCGGTGGCTACTCACACACTTGCGCGATCCTCCAGAGCGGTGCCGTGAAATGTTGGGGAAGCAACGACTGGGGAGAGCTCGGGATCGGCGCCACGTCGCAGGCTCTGGGGGACGGGCCCGGGGAGATCGCGGCGCTGCCTTCGGTCGCCGTCGGAGGGACGGCGACGAAGCTCGCGCTCGGCTATCTCCACTCGTGTGCGCTCCTCGCGGGCGGTGGCGTCAAATGCTGGGGCTACAACTTCGAGGGAGAGCTCGGGATCGGGAACACGACATCGACGACCGGCCCGCAGCCCGTGGATCTGGGCGGCACGGCCGCCGACATCGGCCTCTTCGCCGTGCACACCTGCGCCCGGATGACGACCGGCGCGATCAAGTGCTGGGGCCAGAACGACGGCGGCGCGCTCGGCATCGAGCAGCCGGTGAGCGTGAACATCGGCGACGCGCCCGGCGAGATGGGGGCCGGACTGGCGACGACGATCTCCGGGTCGGACGGCATGACCGTGGGAGAGTTCATGACGTGTGCCCTGCTGGGCCAGAGCGTGAAGTGCTGGGGCTCGGGCGCGGGCGGGCGGCTCGGCACCGGCGACACGGCGAACTGGGGCGATGCGGCTGGGGAAATGACGAATCTGCCATTTGTCAACGTCGGAGCGGACGTCACCGCCGTGGTGGCGGGCCGCGGTACCACGTGCGCCATCCTGGTCGGAGGCCAGCTCAAGTGCTGGGGCAACGCCACCGCAGCCGGACACGGAAACCTGGCGAGCACCGGAGACACGCCCGGGTCCATGGGTCAGAACCTCCCGATCACACAGCTCGCCAGCCCTGCGGAGGCTGTGCTCCAGGTGGTGGTGGGCCAGTATTTCGCCTGCGCGCTGCTCGACAGCCGCCGGGTGAAATGCTGGGGGGTCGGGACGGAGGGACAAAACGGCTCGGGCGCCACGGCGACGCTCGGCGACGGTCCGGGCGAGATGGGCAACGCTCTGTCGGCCTTGCCGCTGCCTTGATCCGAGATCAGCCGACCGGCGCCGGCCCGCCGAAGGCGCCGAAGAACCGCGCGATCCAGACCGCGACGAGGAACACGAAGAGGCCCCCGAGCGCCCAGGCGAGCCAGCGGCTCGCGCGCGGCGGGGGCGCCGTGTCGCCGCTGAGGACGTAGCGACGCGCCGTGGTCAGCCCCCAGACCGCGAGCATCGGGACCACCACGAAGACGAGCGGGTGCAGGCGCGCGGCGCCCGCGAGGTCGAGCCTCAACAAGGCCAGGCTCGCGCGTGTCAGACCGCAGGCGGGGCAGGGGGTGTGCGCGACGAGGGCGAGTGGGCACACGAACAGTCCCGATGACAGAACCGTCAGCGCAACTCCCGCCGTGACCGCGGCCTTCGACGCGCGGACGAGCTGCGCGCGACCCGCGCTCTCCGGGGCGCCGTGCCCTGGTTCGTCTCGAGCGTCATGCATGGAGGTCGACCGACGGCTTACCCGACTCCCGCGCGCGTGGCGATCGGGCGGCGTTCCTCGGGTCGGACGGGTGGCGGTCCGGGCGCAGGGCGCGAAGATTTCGCCTTGCGCAAACCGCGCGTCCAATGGGACGTACGGAAAGCGCGAGAAGTGCGCAACAACTCAGGTGTCGCAGCGTGGTCCGGCAGTTGCTGCGTCCTGTGGCGCCATGCCACCGGTCGAGCCCGCTTCCGCCCCGCTCCGCGCGCCCTCGATCGAGGGGGCCGTCCGGGCGACATCGCCCGTGCTCCTCACGTTCCGAGTCGAGCCCGATGGTCGGCGCTCCATGCCCTATGCCGCCCAGGCCATCGTCGACATCTATGGTCTGTGCCCGGGCTTGCTGCGCGATGACGCGACGCCGGCGCTCGAGCTGATTCATCCGGACGATGCCGCCGCGGTGTCGGCGACGATCGACGAGTCCGCGCGGTCGCTCACGCCCTGGGAGTGCACGTTCCGCGTGCGGCACCCGACCAAGGGGATCTTGTGGATCGAGGGGCGGTCGATCCCCGCCAAGGAGCCGGATGGAGCGGTCGTCTGGCATGGGTTCATCCACGACGTCACCGCGCGCCTGCAGGCGGAGACGGCCCTCCGCGTGAGCGAGATGAAGTTCCGCGAGCTCGCCGAGAACATCGAAGACGTGTTCTGGCTCACCGATCCGTCGAAGACCAAGCTGGAGTACATCAGCCCCGCCTACGAGAGGGTCTGGGGCCGGAGCTGCGAGAGCTTGTACCGGGACCCGATGCAGTGGCTCGAGGCCATCCATCCGGACGACCGCGCACGCATTCAAGCCGCCGCCGTCGCCCAAGCGGTCAACTCTTACGACGTCGAGTACCGTATCGTTGTGCCTGACGGATCCGTCAAGTGGGTCCGTGATCGGGCCTTCCCCGTGCACGACGAGAGCGGCGCCATCGTCCGTATCGCGGGGCTCGCGCAGGACGTGACCGAGAAGCGAGAGCTCGAGGAGCAGCTCCGGCTGACCCAGAGGATGGAGTCGATCGGTCGGTTGGCGGGCGGTGTCGCGCACGACTTCAACAACCTCCTCACCGTGATCTCGGCTTGCAGCGAGGAGGTCGTCGCGTCGCTCCCGCCGGGCTCACCGCAACACGAAGCGCTCTGCGAGGTCCGTGTGGCTGTCGACCGAGCTGCCGGCCTCACCCGCGATCTGCTCGCGTTCAGCCGGCGCGAGGTCCTGACCCCGCAGGCGCTCGAGCTCAACGTGGTCGTCACCGACACGCAGCGCATGCTGAGGCGGATCTTGGGTGAGAACATCGACCTCGTCACCTCGCTCGATCCGGGAGCGGGTTGGGTGTTCGTCGATCCGGGCCACTGGTCGAGCGTCGTCTTGAACCTCGCCGTCAACGCCCGCGACGCGACCGGCTACACCGACGATGAGGTCGTCCGCTACGGCGTCTCGCGCGAGGAGGTCTCCCTCCTCCGCAAGCCCTTCACGATCCAAGCGCTCGTCGACAAAGTGCGAGAGGTCCTCGCGGGCTGAAGCGGCGCGCTCACACCGGGACCGGGCCGCCGAACGCCCCGAACGCGCGGGCGATCCACACCGCGTAGAGCACGGCGATCGTGGCCAGCGCCGCGGCGCGCGGCAACGCGGCGTTCACCCTCGAGTTGCCGTCGTACACGTAGGCGGCCAGGAAGAAGAGCACGACGGCAGCCGAGACCGGCACCGTGAGCGGCGCGGTCGGGTTCATCGTGATCGCGGCCGCGACATCTCCGTGGGCGAGCGCGCCGGCCGCGCGCGTCATCCCGCACCCAGGGCAGGGGCGGCCTGTGACGAGCGCCCATGGGCAGGTCGGCACACCCAGGCGACCCGCGAGGACGAATGGCGTCACGAGCGCGATCACGCGCAGCAGCCGGCCTCGGCGCGTATTCGCGTCGAAGAGCGATCGCCAGAGGATCCGCGCCCTCGTGAGCACGAGCGAGACTCTACCAGCACAAAGCGAAGCGGGCGATCCGGTGAGGACCGCCCGCTCGCGTTTCAGCAGGTGAGGGGAAAGCTCAGGGCCCTGCGATGTCGTTCAAGTCGCTCGCGAGCGCGAACGGCGACAGGAAGAGGTAGAGGACCACGCTCTTCGTCGGGTTCTGCACGCCAGCCATCTGCTTGGCCTTCGTCATCTCGGCGGGGACCTTGACCACGAAGAAGTAGATGTTGAGGCAGGGAACGAACGCCATCCACGGGGCGAAGTCGGGGCTGTTCGTGAAGTTCTTCAGCTCGCTCGAGAGCCGGAACATGATGAACCCGACCCAGAGCATGCCCACGAGGGAGAAGAGGTTCGCGATGACCGCGACCCCGATGATTCCCGCGAGGACGCTGCCGATGACATTGGCGACCACCGCGCCACCCCACGCCATGACGAGCGGCATGATCGGGTTGCGCTTTGTCGGGCGTGCGTTGGCCGCGCCGGCGAGACCGCCGCCGAAGCCCTGTTGCGCCATGGCCGCACCGAACTGCTGCTGCGCGCCAGGAGGCGCGCCGTAGCCGGGCTGACCGGGGGGAGCGCCGTAGCCCGGAGGACCACCAGCGGGCGGGCCGCCGTAGCCGGGCGGGCCGCCACCGGGAGGACCGCCGAAGCCGCCGGGCGGGCCGCCACCGGGAGGACCGCCGAAGCCGCCGGGCGGGCCGCCGCCGGGAGGACCACCGAAGCCGCCCGGAGGACCACCGGGCGGTCCGCCGTAGCCACCGCCGCCGGGCGGGCCACCACCCGGAGGACCGTAGCCGCCGGGGGGACCGCCGCCGCCCGGAGGACCGTAGCCACCGGGAGGACCACCGCCGCCGGGCGGACCATAGCCACCCGGAGGACCACCGCCGGGAGGACCGCCACCGGGCGGCCCGTAGCCGCCGGGAGGACCACCACCGCCGGGAGGACCGTAGCCTCCCGGAGGCCCACCACCCGGAGGACCATACCCTCCCGGAGGACCGTAGGCCTGCATCGGATCGCCACCCATGTTCGGGTCTCCCATGGGCGGGCCCATGGGCGATGCACCCTGCGGAGAAGGTGCACCGAAACCAGCATCAATCGCCATCGTCCCTCCGAGCGGATTCACCCCTTGGCCACCCGGCATGCCATTCATGCCGGCGTCTGCTGCTGCTCCACCAAACGCGGGGCCACCAGCTGCTCCGGGGGGAGGCGGAGCAGGAAGCGGCCCAGCTCCGGGACCCATGCCGGCAGGCGGAACGCCGACGACGGTCCCTGCGAGACCTGGATTCACGGGGGGCGGTGCGCCCGGCGGAGGCGGAGGCGCCCCCGGCGGCCCCATGCCGGGCGGCATCATTGGCTGCTGGCTCATGAGCATGGTGCCCTTGAACTTCGGAGCAGCAGCTCCCTTCAGGTTGAATCCACATTTGACGCACGTGGATGCGGTCTCAGCGTTCTGCGTACCGCAGTTGGGACAAAACACGCACCACCTCCGATGGCTCCACGCACGACGCGCGGAGTGCGCCGCGAGCGTACTTCCATGGCGCCGAAGACCACAAGTGAAAGGTGGCCATTTCTTCAGGGGGGCGCTCGAGCGCTCGATCACACGCTCGTCACCTTCCACGTGAGGTCCGCATCGGCCGTGCGGGACCCGCGGTTGGGGACTATACACGCGGGCGCGCTGCCCCCATTGACAGCGGGCACCTGCGAAAAGTAGCGTGCGCGCCGCCCGGCGCTGGTCGGAAGTTCCGTACGCGCGGGCGCGCGACGGACGACTCTGCTCCCGAGCACCAAGGCTCATGAAGACAACGCTCCAAGGCGGACACGACGAGGCTCCGTTCGCGCTCACGCCCGAACGCGAGAAAGAGGCCCACGCGATCCTCTCTCGGTACCCGAACAAGCAAGCGGCCTGCATCCCGCTGCTCCACCTCTGCCAGGAGCAGAACGGTTGGGTCTCGGGCGCGGTCATCAAGTACGTGGCCGATCGGCTCGAGCTGACGACCGCCCACGTGCAGGGTGTCGTCACCTTCTACACGCTCTTCAACCAGCACCCGGTCGGCAAACACCAGGTCTGGGTGTGCCGCACCCTCTCCTGCGCCCTCCGCGGCTCCGACGCCGTCTTGCATCACTGCGAGAAGCGGCTCGGCGTCCACGTCGGAGAGACGACGAAGGACGGCAAGGTCACGCTGCGCACGGCGGAGTGCCTCGCCTCCTGCGGCACCGCTCCCATGATGCAGGTCGACAAGGACTTCCACGAGAACCTCACCATCGAGAAGGTGGACGAGATCCTCGATCGGCTCACGCGATAACCATGCTGACCCGAACCAACTACCTCTCGAAGCGGTACGGAGAGCCCGACTCGTGGACGCTCGCGGTCTACGAGAAAGACGGCGGCTACAAGCAGGCGCGGCGCGCGCTCGGCATGAAGCGCGACGAGCTCCTCGACCAGATGAAGGCGGCGAACATCCGCGGCCGCGGCGGCGCCGGCTTCCCCATGGGCGTGAAGTGGAGCTTCATGCCGTATCCACCCAAGCCGGAGCGGCCGCACTACCTCGTCATCAATGCGGACGAGGGCGAGCCCGGCACCTTCAAGGATCGCACGATCATGGAGATGAACCCCCACTCGGTGGTGGAGGGTTGCATCATCGGCTGCTTCGGCATCGGCGCGCACGCCGCGTACATCTACGTCCGGGACGAGCTGCACCTCTCGAAGGCGCGGCTCTGGGCCGCGATCGAGGAGGCCCGCGCGAAGGGCTATCTCGGCAAGAAGCCGTTTGGCCTCGACTACCCGGTGGAGGTCTACGTCCACACCGGCGCCGGCGCGTACATCTGCGGGGAGGAGACGAGCTTGCTCAACTCGCTCGAGGGCCGCCGCGGCGAGCCGCGGCTCAAGCCGCCGTTCCCCGCCCAGGTCGGCGCGTTCGGCATGCCGAGCACCGTCAACAACCTCGAGACGATCGCAATCGTCCCCACGGTTCTCGAGATGGGCGGGGAGGCGTTCAGCAAGCTGAGCGCCATCCACCACCTGAAGGACGGCGGCGCGCGGCTCTACGGCGTCAGCGGCCACGTGAAGACGCCCGGCGTCTTCGAGTGCGCGGTCGGCCTCACGATGCGCGAGCTCATCTACGACCTCGGCGGCGGCGTCGAGTACGGCGAGCTGCTCTGCGTGGTCCCCGGCGGCTCCTCGTGCCCCATCCTCCGCCCGGAGGAGACGGTGCACGCCCCGAACGAGAAGGACATCCTCCACCCCTGGCACGGCAAGAGCGTCCTCGACGTGCCGCTCGGGGTCGACACCTACCGCACCCTCGGGACCATGCTCGGCACCTGCTGCGCGATCGTCCTCTCGGACAAGGCCGACCCGGTCCTCGCGTTCCGCAACCTGATGCGCTTCTACCGGCACGAGTCGTGCGGCCAGTGCACGCCGTGCCGCGAAGGCAGCGCCTGGCTCGCGCGCATCCTCGATCGGCTCGTCGCGGGCGAGGCGACGATTGAGGAGGTCGACCAGCTGCACGACATCGCCGACGGCATCATGGGCAACACGATCTGCGCGTTCGGCGAAGGCACGGCGATGCCGGCGCTCGGCTTCATCAAGAAGTTCCGCAAGGAGCTCGAGGCCTACGTCAAGGTCCCGGGCCAGCGACGCAAGGCGCTCGGGACGGGCATCCTCGCGCCCGCCTACGAAACTCCGAGGTCAGGGGAATGATCGAGCTAGCCAACATCGAGGTCGTGTTCTTCGCGATCTGCACGCTCTTCGTGTTGCTCGGCGGCGTCGTCGCCGTGGCAGCCAAGAACCCCATCCGCGGGGCGATGGGGCTCCTGGTCACCATCCTCGGCATCGCGGGCATGTACCTGATGCTCTCGGCTGAGCTGCTCGCCGCGGTCCAGGTGGTCGTCTACGCCGGCGCGGTCGTCATCCTCTTCCTCTTCGTCATCATGCTTCTCGGCCCCGCCGCCTCGGAGACGAGCGATGCGCGCGGCGCGATCTCGCGCTACTTCGGCGCGGGCGCGTTCGCGCTCGGCGCGGTCGGCGCGCTCTGGGTCATCATGCGGATGGGGGGCCAGGTGCTCACGCAGCTTCCGGCTCCGCCAGCGGGCATGGGGACGATCGAGGTGGTCGGCCGCGAGCTCTTCAGCAAGCAGGTCGTCAACTTCCAGATCTCGGGCGTCCTGCTCCTCATCGCGGTCATCGGCGCCATGGCGATCGCCAAGGGCCGGTCGGGCGAGGGGAGGGTCCCCGAGGTGGGCAAGCTCCGGGCGTCGTTCTCGCCGCTCGCCGACACGACGAAGGAGGCGAAGCGATGATGCGCGTCCCGCTCGAGTACTTCCTCACGGTCGCGGGGGTGCTCTTCACAATCGGCTCGATCGGGTTCCTCCTCCGTCGGAACCTCCTCGTCCTGCTCATCAGCATCGAGGTGATGCTCAACGCGGTGAACCTCACGCTCGTCGCGTTCAACCGCATGCACCAGGCCGACCACACCGGTCAGCTCTTCGCGTTCTTCATCATCGTGGTGGCCGCGGCCGAGGCCGCCATCGGCCTCGCGATCGTCCTCGCCTTCTTCCGCGTGCGCCGAACCGTCCGCTCGGACGACGCAGATCTCCTGAGGAACTAAGGTGGAAGCTCTCTACAAGCAGTTCCCCCCGCGGGACTTCGCTCTCCTGGCCGTCGTCCTGGCGATGCCGCTCGTGGGCGCCTTCGTCAACGGCGTCTTCGGGAAGCGCCTCGGGAAAGACGCTGTCCGGCTGATGGCGCTCTCCGCGCTCGGCGTCTCGTTCCTGGCGAGCGTCATCACCTTCGTCGCGGTCCCGGCGGAGGGCGGCAAGCTCGTCTGGAACGCCTGGCACTGGCTCGACATCTCGGGTCGCGGCGGCCGCACGATCGGCCTGGACGTCGCCTTCGGCGTCGACGCGATGAGCGCGACGATGATGCTCGTCGTCACCGGCGTCGGCTTCCTCATCCACCTGTACTCGACCGAGTACATGAAGGACGACCCCGGGTTTTACCGGTTCTTCGCCTACCTGAACCTCTTCATCTTCTCGATGCTCGTCCTCATCATGGGGGACAACCTGCCCGTGCTCTTCGTCGGGTGGGAGGGCGTCGGCCTCTGCAGCTACCTCCTCATCGGGTTCTGGTTCTCGGAGGAAAAGAACGCGGCCGCCGGCAAGAAGGCGTTCATCACCAACCGCATCGGTGACTTCGGCCTGCTCGTCGCGATGGCGATGCTCGTCTACTTCTGCGGCACGCTGACCTTCGACGGGATCAAGCAGGGCGCAGCCTCGGGCCTGCTCACGCAGGTGAAGATCTGGCCGCTCGGCAACCTCCCGACGGAGGCCATCTGGGACGCGCAGTTCGCCTCCCAGAGCGTCTGGCCGAAGGGCCTCGTCCACCTCTTCCTCCCCGAGCAGGAGTACACGGCGTACGCCTCCACGCTCGTGGGCCTGGCGCTCTTCCTCGGCTGCGCCGGCAAGAGCGCGCAGATCCCGCTCTACGTCTGGCTCCCCGACGCCATGGCGGGCCCCACGCCGGTCTCCGCCCTCATCCACGCGGCGACGATGGTCACGGCGGGCGTCTACCTCGTCGCGCGCATGGCGGACGTGTTCGTCCTCAGCCCGTTCGCCATGGCGACGGTCGCCACGGTCGGCGCGCTCACCGCGGTCTTCGCGGCCAGCATGGGCTTCTTCCAGAAGGATCTGAAGAAGGTCCTGGCCTACTCCACGGTCAGCCAGCTCGGCTTCATGTTCATCGGGGTAGGCGTCGGCGCGTTCACCGCCGGCTTCTTCCACGTCTTCACGCACGCCTTCTTCAAGGCCTGCCTCTTCCTCGGGGCCGGCAGCGTCATCCACGCGATGCACGCCCGCATCCACGACACGGATCAGTCGCAGAGCATCGAGAACATGGGCGGCCTCCGGAAGTACATGCCCATCACCCACGCGACGTTCCTCGTCTCGTGCCTGAGCATCGCGGGCCTGCCGTTCGTGACCGCCGGCTTCTACTCGAAGGACGAGATCCTCTGGAAGGCGTGGAGCATGCAGGTCACCGGCCCGGGCAGGCCTGACATGTGGGCCTGGCCCGGCTGGCTCGGCAAGGGCATCTACTGGGTCGGCATCATCGGCGCGACGATGACGGCCTTCTACATGTTCCGTATCTACTTCATGACCTTCCACGGCGAGTTCCGCGGCTGGAAGATCGTGAAGGGCTGGGTCGACCCGCACCCGCATCACGCTCACGACGACGGTGGGCACGGGCACGACGATCACGGCCACGGACACGACGATCACGGCCACGGGCACGACGAGGAGCACGGCAAGCCCATGGAGGGGCCGGAGCCGCACGAGTCGCCCTGGCAGATGACTCTGCCTCTCGCCGTGCTCGGCGCGATGGCCGTCCTCGCCGGCTTCCTCGGGGCCGCGCCGCTCCACATCGAGCCGCTGCTCCACAAGCTCGAGCCGCTCTTCAGCAAGGCGAACAAGCTCATCGCCTCCACTGGTCACGGCGGGAGCGAGATGTGGATCATGATGGCCCCCGGCGCCGGCGCGTTCCTCCTGGGGACCTACGGCGCGTATGTCATCTACTTCCAGAAGGGCGGCGAGCCCGAGAAGAGCTTCGCCAGGAGCTTCCCGCGCTTTTACTCGCTCGTGTACGACAAGTGGCGGATCGACGAGCTGTATGACGCAACCGTCATCGGCATGGTCGACGCCCTGGCGGACATCTTCACGATGGCCGACAAGTGGATCATCGACGGTATCCTCGCCAAGCTGACGAGCCTCGTCACCCAGGGCATCGGCGCGGCGCTGCGGCTTTTCCACACCGGTCGCGTGCAGGTGTACGCGGCGAGCATGGTCGTGGGCCTCCTGGGCATGGGGTGGTTTTTCGCGCAGCCCCACGCAAAGATGAACGTGAACGACAGCGAGCTGAAGAGCAGCGGCAAGGTGGTCGTCTCCGCGCAGACCGGACCGGGCTACGCGTACAAGTGGACGAGCGAAGGGGTCGACCAGAAGGACTTCAGCGGCAAGCTGCCGGAGCTCCAGATCGTGGTCCCGGCCGGGCAGACGCGTGACGTGACCCTCACCGTCCGCAACGCGTTCGGCCGCGAAGCCCAGCAGACGCTCACGTTCACGCGCGACCTCGGCAAGGGCGCGCCTGCGCCTCGGGGCACGGCCGCGCCCGGGCAACCACCCGGTCCGCCGGGCCAACCCGGGCCCGCGCCTTCGGTCATCCGGCTCGACGGCAACAACCTGCCGGGCTTCGTGCGCGGCCAGGGCCAGCAGCCGGCGCCGGGAGGTGGACAGTGAGCTTCTCCCTGCTCTTCGGCATGCTCGCCGCGTTCCTCGTGGGCGCAGTGATGCCCTCCGGCGAAGACAAGAAGCTGGGCCACCGCGTGGGCCTCGGCCTCGTGGGCGCCCTCTCGGTCTGGCTCGTCGTGGCGATGTGGCCCGGTGCCGAGACGGCGGACGCCGGCCCCAACCGGCCGAGCCTCCTGTCGGCGCTGGTGTTCACGCCGATCCTCGGCTCGTTTGCGGTGCTCTTCGTGCCGCGCCAGGCGCTGCGCGCGCTCCGTTACCTCACGTACGGCGTGATGGGTGTCGTGCTCCTCGGCTCCCTCTTCCTTCTCGAGCGGCGCATGACGCCGGGCTGGCACTTCCAGCACGTGAAGGAATGGATCCCGGCGCTCGGCATCCGCTACCACGTCGCGCTCGACGGCATCAGCCTCTGGCTCGTCATCCTGACGACGTTCACCACGCCCATCGCGGCGTTCGCGGCGTTCGGCTCGATCAAGAACCGCGTGAAGGAGCTCTGCTTCGCGTTCCTCTTCCTCGAGGGCGCGATGCTCGGCGCGTTCGTCGCGCTGGACCTGTTCCTGTTCTACGTGTTCTGGGAGCTGATGCTCGTGCCGATGTACATCATGATCGGCATCTGGGGCGGGGCCGACAAGATCAAGGCCGCGATCAAGTTCTTCCTCTACACCATGGCCGGAAGCGTCCTGATGCTCGCCGCCATGGTCTACATGGTGTGGACGCACCAGAAGCTCACGGGCTCGTACTCGTGGGACTACCTCTCGCTCGTCCGCGTCGTGCTCCCGAAGGGCCCGCAGATGCTCTGCTTCTGGGCCTTCTCGATCGCGTTCTTCATCAAGGTGCCCATGTGGCCGGTGCACACCTGGTTGCCCGACGCCCACGTGCAGGCGCCGACCGGTGGCTCGGTCATCCTGGCCGCGGTCATGCTCAAGCTCGGTACGTACGCGTACCTCCGCTTCAGCATGGGGCTCTTCCCGCTGCAGGCCGCCTCCTACGCGCCCAACCTGGCCGGCGTCGCCATCCTGGGCGGCATCGTCTACGCGGCGCTCGTCGCCTGGAAGCAGGACGACGTGAAGCGCCTCATCGCGTATTCGTCGGTCGCCCACCTCGGCTACATCATGCTCGGCCTCTTCGGCGCCACGCCCGCCGGCATGCAGGGCGCCGTGCTGCAGATGATCAACCACGGCATCTCGACCGGGATGCTCTTCCTCCTGGTCGGCGTGGTCTACGACCGCCGGCACACGCGTCTCATCGCGGAGTACGGCGGCCTCGCGAAGGTGATGCCGGTCTACACCGTGCTCTTCCTCATCGCGACCTTCGCCTCGGTGGGTGTCCCCGGGACAAACGGCTTCGTCGGCGAGTTCATGGTCATCATGGGCACGTATTCCTCCGACGGGCTTCGCACCTTCGCGGGTGTGCACGCGGTGGGCGCCGCGCTCGGCGTCATCCTCGCCGCGGTGTACATGCTGCACGTCGTGCAGAAGGTGTTCTTCGGGCCGCTCTCGAACCCGAAGAACAGACACCTGAAGGACATCTCGCCGCGCGAGACGCTCGCGCTCGCGCCGCTCGTCGCGCTCGTCTTCATCATCGGCTTCTTCCCGAGCCTGTTCCTCGATCCGATGAAGCCTGCGATCAACATGGCGAACCAGCACTACCGCGACGTGTCCGGCGCGCTCGTCGCCTACACGGACGAGAAAGACGCGAAGCTTCTCCCGACGGACGTCTTCATGTCCTCGTTCTTCACGCAGGCGCCGAAGACCAAGCTCGACGAGGAAGCGCTCGCCGCTGCCACGCCGCCTCCGGCGGCGACCGCGGCCCCTGGCGCGGGAGCGCCCGCGGCTCCCCCTGCTGCTCAGCCAGCCCCCGGCGCGCCCGGCCGACAGCCGCCGCCCGGCGCCGCGGATCTGACCCCGCGGCCTCCGGGGGCTCCGCCCGCCGCTCCGCCCGGTCCTGGCAAGCCGCAGCAAGCGCCACCTCGTCCTGCCCCGGCTCGTCCGGGAGGTGCACAATGATGGGTCTGCTCCTCGCCCTCTCGCCGATCCTGATCGTCGTCACGGGCGGCTCGTTGCTCATGCTCGCCGAGGTCTTCGGCAAGAAGCGTCCGACCTCCGAGGCGGAGGCGGAAGGCAGAGAGGGCCCCTCCAGCGAGATCGCCCTCGGGACCGCCGTGACGCTCCTCGCCGGCGCGATCGCCTCGCTCGCGGTCTGGGTCTACGGCCCCGATCGCCTCGCCGAGGTGAAGGATCTCGCGCCCTTTTTCATCGTCGATCGGTTCACGCTGTTCTGGTCGATGATCCTCTGCGCGGGCGCCGCGCTCGCGGCGCTCCTCGCCGGCGGGTATCTGCCCGAGCACAAGCTCGATCGCGGCGAGTTCTATCCGCTGCTCACGTTCTCGGTCGTCGGCGCTCAGCTCCTCTCGGGCGCCGGGGATCTGCTGGCCCTCTTCCTCGCCCTCGAGACCATGAGCCTCGGGGTCTACTGCCTCACCGGCTTCCGGCGGGGCAGCACCCGCTCGGTCGAAGCGGCGGTGAAGTACTTCCTGCTCGGCTCCTTCGCGGCCGCGCTGCTCGTCTACGGCGGCGCGCTCATCTACGGCGCCACCGGGCACACCGATCTGGCGGGCATCCGCGACACCGCGGTGGCCCTCTCGGCTCGCGGCGCCACGGGCAAGATGGGCGTCTTCGTCGTCGGCATGATCCTCATCGTGGTGGGCCTCGCGTTCAAGGTGGGCGCGGTGCCGTTCCACATGTGGACGCCGGACGTCTATGAGGGCGCGCCCACGCCGGCGACGAGCTTCATGGCGGTCAGCGTGAAGGCGGCCGCCTTCGCGATCCTCCTGCGGGTGCTGCTCGGTGGCTTCGGTGACCCCGGCTCGATGAGCTGGAGCGCCGGCTGGCCTCCGGTCATCGCGCTCATCGCCGTCCTCACCATGACGATCGCCAACTTCGTCGCCGGCCGGCAGGAGTCCGTGAAGCGCATGCTCGCGTACTCCAGCATCGCGCACGCCGGCTACGCCCTCGTCGGCGTCGCGGCCACCGTGCGCGCCAGCGCGGACGCGCAGGCGAGCGTCATGTTCTACCTGCTCACCTACACGTTCTCCACCGCGGGCGCGTTCGGCGCGCTCATCCTCTGCGGCAGCCGCGGCAAGGAAGCGGTGAGCTACGAGGACCTGGCGGGCATCGGCAAGCGGCACCCCGCCGCAGCCGCGGCGTTCTCGCTGTTCTTGCTGTCGCTCACGGGCGTCCCGCCGACGGCCGGGTTCTTCGGCAAGCTGTACGTGGTCAAGGCGGCGATCGGCGCGGACCTCTACGTCCTCTCGATCGTGCTGCTCCTGAACAGCGTCGTCGCCGCCTATTATTACCTCCGCGTCCTGGTCTACATGTACATGCGCGAGCCGGCGCCCGGCGCGCCCGTGGCGGTTCCGATGAAGAGCGGGTACGTGGCGGCGGCGCTCGTGTTCGCGGCGTTTGCGGTGATCGTGGTCGGTCTGCTGCCGGGCTCCTCGCTCGAGCTGGCGCTCCGCGCGGTGCTATCGTGATGGCGCTATCGTGATGGTGGGCGCCGCGAGCGCCCACTCACGCGAACGGACGTCGTGACAGGACTGGCAACACCTCTCTGAGCGATGAGGTTCATCCCCGTGATTTCTCCCCCCCAACCCCCCTCAACGCGGTTGAGGGGGAAGCTCGCGTCTCTGGTTCTCGCGGGGCTTGCCCTCGTGGGCTGCGGCGAAGGCTCGCAGCCTCAGGCGGGCTCGGCTTCGGCGCAGGCTGCGCTTGGGTCGACCTCCGCGTCGGCAGCCTCGGTCGGCTCAGGCACGGCGGCTCCCGTCGCCTCCGCCATCCCGGTGGACGTGGTGCCCTGGGTCGGCATCCCCAAGCCGGTCGAGGAAGTCGAGAAGGTCATCAACCCGAATGGGGAGAAGCCCTACGCGGGCAAGACCGGCACGTTGAAGGGGAAGATCACCATCAAGGGGGATCCTCCGCCCGACGTGAAGCTCGAGCTGCCGCCCGAGTGCGCCGACGCCGCCCGCATGTACGGCAAGGCGTTCCGCGTGGGGGAGGGCGGGGTCCTCGCCGATGCCCTCGTCACGGTGACGGGCTACGAGGGCTTCGTCCCCGTCGCGGAGCCCGCCGCGCAGGTCACCATGAAGGGTTGCGCGTACGAGCAGCTCACCTACTCGATGACGTTCGGGCAGCGGCTCGAGGTGAAGAACCTCGATCCGAAGGTGAGCCACGTGCCCATCCTCGACCCGGCCCCGTTCCGCGCGGTCAACGTGGCCATGCCCCAGGGCAGGCCCGTCAGGCTGTACGCGTTCCAGCCTGCGGTGAACTACGTGCTCCGCGACTACATGAGCCGCACGTTCGTCACCGCCCGCGTCTTCGCGCTCAAGTTCTCCACGCACGACGTGACCGGGGTCGACGGCACCTACGAGATCCCCCGCATCCCCGTGGGGAAGGTGAAGGTGAACGCCTTTTTGCCCATGCTGGAGAGCGACGCCGTCGGCAAGGAGATCGAGATCAAGGAGGGCGACAACACGCTCGATCTCGAGCTCACCTACGACAAGGACAAGGACAAGATCGCCGCCTTGCCGGAGGACCCGTGGTCGCGCAAGCCCGGCACGGCACCGACCTCGTCGGGCGGCTTCGGACAGCCGCCCAAGGTCGTGCCGTCGGCGAGCGCACCTCGCTGACAGTATTGTCAGCGAGGTCGCGCACGCTCACCAGCGCTGCATCCGCCCGATGAAGCCGTAGGGGTAGGCCCAGTCCGGCGCGGACGCTTCTTCCAGCGCCTTGTCGTCGTCGGCGTCGAGCTTCACGTCGAGCGCGCGCAGGTTGTCGTCGAGCTGCGCGGTGGTTCGCGCGCCGAGGATGACGCTGGAGACCTCCTTCTTGGCGACGAGCCAGGCGAGCGCGACGGCGGCCGGGGTGGTCTGGTGCTTCTCGGCGACGGCGACGAGATGCTCGACCAAGTCCCAGGAGCGCTCGGTGCCGAGACGCTTGAAGGTGTCCTTCCACTCGGCGAGGCGCGAGCCCTCGGGGAGCGGCTGGTCCTTGCGGTACTTGCCGGAGAGAAAGCCGCTCGCGAGCGGCGACCAGACGAGCACGCCGAGCCCGAAGGTCCGACAGGCGGGGATGACCTCGCGCTCCGCGCCACGCTCGAGCAGGTTCCATTGGAGCTGCACCGACTCGTAGCGAGCGGTGTCGTGGCGCTCGGCGCTCCACAGCGACTCCACCAGGCGATAGCCGGTGTAGTTCGAGCAGCCGACGTAGCGGACCTTGCCCTGACGGACCAGATCGTCGAGCGCGCGGAGCGTCTCGTCGATGCGCACGTCGGTGTCCTGCATGTGCACCTGGTACAGATCGATGTGGTCGGTGGCGAGCCGGCGCAGCGACGCCTCGCAGGCGGAGACGATGTGCTGTCGCGAGAGCCCCATGTCGTGGGGGCCCGGCTTGTGTGTCATCCCGAAGCCGATGGGGAAGCGGCACTTGGTCGCGACGAGCACGCGGTCACGTTTGCCGGCGACCCATTTTCCCGTCAGCTCCTCGCTCAGGCCCTCGTTGTAGACGTTTGCGGTGTCCACCAGGTTGATGCCTCGCTCGACGGCACGGTCGAACACGCGGCGCGCGTCGTCTTCGCTCGACGAGACGCCCTTCATGAACGTCTTGGACTCGCCGAACGTCATCGCGCCGAGGGAGAGGACGCTGACCTTGAGACCGCTTGTGCCGAGGCTTCGATGCTCCATGCGCCGAAGGGTCGGAGGATGGCCCGGGGTCGTCAAGAGCCGAGAGCGCTTGCTCGGCTCGAAGCTGGTCTTCGTGCCGGGGGCAGGCCACTGCCCGCAGATCGAGGAGCCCGACGCGTTCGTCGAAGCGCTGGTGAGCTTCATCGATCCCGTATCATCGCGACGATGACCGACGCGCGCGTCTCAGCCGGCGCGCGTCTCAGCCGGCGCCCTTCGCTGCGTCGGCGAACGCCTTCCAAGCAGCCTCGTCCGCGCCGACCGCGGCTCGTTGCCCGTCCCGGACGATCGGCGTGCGGAGGAGCAGCGGATCATCGAGGAAGAGCTCGAGCAGGCGCGCGTCGTTCGGTGCCGCGTGCTGGAGGCCGCGCTCCTTCACGCGCGCGCTCTCGCGATCGTAGAGCGCCTGCATTCCGCCGACGGCGCGCGCCACGCTCGTGAGCTCGCCCTTCGACAGTCCCTTCTCGCGCAGCTCGACGACCTGCACCTTGATGCGCCGCTCGGCGAAGAACCGCTGCGCCGCGCGGGTGGTCTTGCACTTAGCCGTCCCGAAGATCTGGATCACGGGTCGGTGCCCCTCACGGCCGTGTCTCGTCCGGACGCGCGGCGGCCTCTCGAACCCGCGCTCGGAGGCTCGACTCGAGCGGATCTTGGCTGCTCTCGTCGACGCTCGCGAGAGCCTCCGCGAGCGTGGAGGTCTCCGGGCCGACGTAACGGAGGAGCGCCTCGGCGAGGATCAGGCGCCCGAGCGGGGAGAGCGGGGCAGCGGGACGGGCGAGCGGGGCGGGCGCGGCGGGCGCCTTCGCCGCGAAGAGCGCCACGAGCGCGTCCGCGTTCGACGGATCGGCGCCGAGCACCAGCTCGGCTTGCTCGCGTCCGAGGGCGCGTTGCCCGAGCGCCACCGCGCGGAGCGCGACCGCGCCGGGGCCGACTCCCGCGCGGGTTCCGAGCCTCCGCGCCGCGGCCAGATCGCCGTTCTGCAGCGCCAGATCGAGCGCGTCCCTCGAGGGTGTGCCGAGCTTGGGTGAGGAGCCACCATCGAGGACACGCCGCGCAACCCGCAGCGCAGCGAGATCGCCTTCTGCGCGCGCCACCGGCTCGAGCCGCGCGGCGACTCGCTCGCGGGGGCCAAACGCGACGAGGCGGCCGAGGAGCTCGCGGACGGCCCGCGGCCTGTCGCCTGCTTTCTCGAGGATGTCCGCGCGGAGCAGCGCCGTCTCCTCGTCCGCCGGGTCGAAGACGAGCGCGGCGTCCGCCTCGGCGAGGGCCTCGGTCGCCTTGCCCTGGTCGAGCAAGCAGCGCGCTCGAGCCTTGCGGAGGGGCGCGTACTTCTCGTCAGCTTCGGCGAACGCCTCGGACGCCTCCGTGTGTTTGCCCTGCCTGCATAGGACCGCGCCGAGACGCGTCCAGGGCTCCGGCCCGCTCGCGTCGATCTCGGCAGCGTACCGGTAGGCCGTCGCCGCCGCGTCGAGGTGGCCCTCCGCCTCGGCGAGGGCGCCGCGCGCGTAGGCTTCGTAAGCCTGGGGGGCGATGAAGCGGCCGCGGGTGAGCTCACCCCCGGCGGAGCGGACGACGCTCGGTCGCGAGCAGGCGGGCGCCGCGAGGAGGAGGAACACGAGGGCGGCGGCGCGGAGGCTCACGCGCCCGGCTCCACGACGCAGGCGCCGGGCGCGCCGAGGGACAGGGCCAGGGGGAGGAGCCCGCGCTCCAGCGCCTCCCGCTGGAACGCGGCCGAGGGGGCGCTCGTCCCGGCATGGAAGGCGATGTCGCCGCCGCCGGCGCCCGAAGGGAGAAAGACGGAACCGTCATTGTCCGCGAGCTCGGCGAGCTGGGCGACCTCGGCCGTGAAGATGGGCACCTCCGCCGCTCTGCCCAGGTCGAAGAGGGCGCGCCGCTGCTCCCGCAGGCCGGTCAGGAACGCGGCCGCGTCGGCTGCGTCCGCGCAGGTGATCGCGCCCGCCCTGGCGCGCGCCATGATGGGGTCGAACGAGGAGGGCGCGCGCGCGGCGAGATCGCGCACGCGCGCGATGAACGAGGCGGTCACGGCGGGCGCGTCACACGCGAAGACGGTGATGACGACACCGTCAGGCAATTTCTGCGGCGTGACGCGGGGGAGGTCCCCCTCGCGCAGGAAGCGCAGCACGCCGCCGAAGGTGCTCGCGGCGACGTCGATGCCGCTGCCGCCGCCCTGCGCCTCGCGGTGCGCGCGGAGCGCGGCCTCGAACAGGGCCTGCCGCTCGCCGGCGTTCTTCGGGGCGCCGCGGCACGCGACGAGCGTAGCGAGGAGGATGGCCGCGCTCGAGCCGAGGCCGATCTTGCGCGACCCGCCGTCGGGCTCGGGTGTCCTCAGGGCGGAGGCGTCGACGAAGACAGGCCGCTCCACCATGCCGAGACGGACCGCGGCCTCGACCTCTTCGGCGACGTGCACCGGCGGGCGGTTCGAGTCGGCCACGGCGTACCGATCGACGGCCGCCACGAGCGCCGGCGCGCCCCAGAGCACGGAGTACGAGCCCGAGAGGACGAGCTTGCCCGGGGCGCGGGCGATCGTCACGCGCCGCTCTCGACGACGCGCGCGCCGTCGCCGGGCCGCGCGATGATCGTCCGGAGGACACCGGGCACCTGCTCCATGCGCTTGGCGACCTCGGTCGCCAGCTCCCCCCGGGTGACCACCTTCACGTGCGGGCCGGCGTCGATCGTCAGGTACGCGTCGAGGCCGCTCGCGCGGATGCGGCGCACCTCGAGCACGGCCTCGAGCGTCGCGCCGGTGAAGTAGATGGTGGCCGGCGCCGCGGCCAGCGCGGCTGCGTGCATGGCGAGCGCGCTCTGCTCGACCGCCGGCCCGAGGACGGAGAAGTCGCGCGCGAGCAGGCCGCGCTTGACTGTCTCGAACATGGCGGGCGCCGACTCGACCCAGGCTGGGAAATACGGGCTCGTCAGCGACGTGTGTTTCATGCCCTCCGACGAGCCGACGTCCTTCGGGCCCTCCCGCGTCACCGCGACGACCACCGCCAGGTCCCAGTGGGTCTTCGGTGCCACCTCGGCTGCGGCCAGCGTCTCGTCGCCCTCGCGCCCGGCGCGCAGCTCGCAGAACCCGCCGAAGAGCGACCGTGCGGCGGAGACGCTCGTCTTTCGCGCGAGATCGCTGCGCTCGGCGACGTCGAGGTCGAGGCCGGCGGCGGCGCTCGCGGCGACGGCGAGCGCCGCGAAGGCCGAGGCGCTCGACGCGAGACCCGACGCCGTCGGGAAGTCGTTCGAGCTCTCGACGCGCGCCTTCGCGCGGACGCCGGAGCGCAAACGCACGCGGTCGAGCAGGTTCGTGACACGCGTGAGCGGCTCGCCCGACGCCGGGCTGCCGTTCAAGACCAGCTCGTCGGCGGCGAGGTCGTCGTCGAACGTGACCTTGGTCGTGGTGGCCATGCCGGCGAGCGTCACCGAGAGGCTCGGAACGGCGGGGAGGTTGTGGCCGTAGGCACGCTTGCCCCAGTACTTGGCGAGCGCGATGTTCGGGTGGGCGACGGCGACCTTCGTGGAGATCATGGGGGGCTCGTTGGGGAACTGCGGGAGAGCGCGGCCTACCTGGCGTGGGTGTGCCCGGGGTGGTCGTGCTCGGCGTGGGTGTGCCCGGCGTGGGCGACGGTGGGGTGCTTGGCGTGGGCGATGCGCGTCGTGAAGGCCGAGTAGCCCTCTTTCTGCCACGCGTCGCGGATGCGCGCCGCCGTCCGCTCGGCCTCGCTCCCGGCCTCGTCCGGCTGCGAGGCGCCGCCGAGGGCGATGACGGAGCCGCCGCCGCCCGAGCCTGTGAGCTTGGCGCCGAGCGCGCCCTCGCGCCTGGCCAGCGTGCACATGGCCTCGATTTGCTCGGTCGAGAGCATGACGCCGGCGAGCAACATCTGGTTCATGTCGAGGAAGCGCCCCAGCGCAAACGCGTCTCCGGCCTCGATCGCGAGGATGGCGTTGTCGACGAGCGAACGCACGGCCTCGAGGAACCGGCCGACGTGATCCGGGCGCTTGTCTTTGAGCTTGGCGATGCCCTCGACCATCTCCTTCGTCGAGGCGCTCGAGCCCGAGTAGCCGACGGCGAGCCAGAGATCGACCGGCGAGGCGAGGGGAGAGGCGCCGGTGCTCCGTTCGAAGCGGAGGCAAGTGCCGATGGCCGCGGCCGCGGTGTCGATTCCGGATGGGTTGCCGTGGAACACGCGCTCCCAGGCGAGCGCGCGTTCAATGACGGAAGTGTCATCCACCTCGCGACCGCTCGCCAGCGCGGCCGCCCGCGCGATGGCGACGGCCAGCGCCGCGGAGCAGCCGAGTCCGCCGCCCGGCGGCAGGTCCGCCTCGGCCGTGACGGCGAGGGGCCGATCGAGCGCGGGGGCCGCGGCGAGCACCGCGCCGAACGCCCGCCCGAGGTCGGTCGAGTCGCCGGCCGAGAACGTCTTTTCGCCGAGCTTCAACGTGCTCGGCCCCTCGGCCGAGAGCTCCGCCGTGGCACGGGCGCCGCGCTCGATGCCTGCGGCGATGCCGGGCACGCCATAGACGACGGCATGCTCGCCCAGCAGGATGACCTTCCCGGCCGCGGTCGCGGTGCTCATCGCGCCTCACGGCCGCCGGGGCCGACGCGGATGGCGAGGGACGCCCCGATGAGCTCGTCGCGTGACTTGGCCGAGAGAGGCAGGCGCGCGGCGCGCGTCTCGGCCTCGGTGCAGAGCGTGGCCAGGCGGCGCTCGACCGCGTCGCGCGCGCCGGTCGCTTCGACTGCGGCGATGGCGCGCTTCACCGCGGCCTTCGGCGCGCGCCGCTTCCAGACCGCGTCGACCGCCTTCTTGTCGGCCCCGCGCAGCTTGGGCAAGGCGACCTTGAGGACGCTCGTATTCTTGCCGGCCATCAGATCGCTCCCGGCCGGCCTCCCCGACTCTTCCTCGGTCCCGAACACGCCGAGCAGATCGTCGCGGAGCTGGAACGCGACGCCGAGCGGGGAGGCGTAGCCGGCGAGCGCGGTGACCGTCTTCTTGGGGGCGCCGCCGAGGATGGCGCCGAGCGCGAGCGGCCCGCGGACGGTGTAGCTCCCTGTCTTCAGATCGTGCAGCGTCTCGGTGTCGGCCTTCCTGGCGAGCGTGTCGAGCACCTGGCCCACGGCCACGTCCTCGTGGATGGAGACGAGCTCGGCCAGCGCGTCCGCGCGGACGTCGGACGGCGCGTTTGCGGTCGCCAGCGACTCGATCGCGAGGCCCCAGATGAGATCGCTCGCGAGGATGGCGCCGACGGCGCCGGCCTGCGTCGACCCGAGCGGGCCCTTGCCGAGCCGCTTCGCGAGCGCGACGTGTGCGCTCGGGCCGCCGCGGCGCTCGACGTCGCCGTCCATCCAGTCGTCTTGTACGAGGAGGTAGCTCTGGAGCATCTCGAGGGCGACGCCGCCGGAGATCGCGACGTCGGCCGTGCCGCGCGGCTTGGCCCCGAAATAGGTGCTCGCGAGGAGCGCTGCGCGGAAGCGCTTGCCGCCGCGCAAGGTGAGGTCGCGCGCGACCTCGAGCACCGTCTTCACCTCGGGGCTCACGCGGCCGCGCCTCTTCAGGCGAGCGTCGAAGAGCTCCTTCATGCGGTCCTCGACGAGGGGCTTCGTCGTCGAGAGGAGCTTCTTGAATGCTTCACGCGCGCGCTGGCTTTCGCCGTTCTTGGCACTCATCGGGGCGCGGACACTAGCCCTGCGGAAACCGAGTTTCCACGAAAACAGCGCGGGGTCACGGAACGGCTAACGCCGCTTCGCGGGGCGAGGATCCGCGGCGCTCGCCAGCGCGCGGCGGGCCCGCTCGCCGTGGGACCGGCCGCGCGCCACCGGATCCACGTCCGCGAGCAGCCGCGTGAGCGCTCGCGCCGTGATGTCGGCCTCCTTCGCGGCCGGCTCGTCGCCGCGCGCGCGCGCGAGCGCGGCCAATCGCCTCGCGGCTCCGAGCGCGACCGGCAGCGTTCCCGCGAGCGGCGCCGATCTCAGCAGCCGCTCGAGGACGGGCAGGCTGTCCGGGTCGATGCGCGCCGCCTCGACCAGCGTCTGCGTCGCTTCGGCGTACCGCTTCGCGCGATGCAGGAGGTCCGCTTGCGCCAGGCGCGCCTCGCCCAAGCTCGGGATCTTCTCGAGGGCCAGCGCGAGGACCTGCCGCGCCTCGTCGATGTCTCCGGTCGCCTCGCGGAGCTCCGCCAGGCCCAGGTACGCGGGGCCGAATGTTCCATCCATCTCGATCGCCTGTCGAAATCGCGAGAGGGCCTCGTCGGTGCGGCCCGCGGCGCGGTGCTGCGCGGCCTGGGCCGTCAGGTCGCGCGCGCGCGCCGTGGCCCAGCTCTCCACGACCTCGTCGGCGCGCGCGTCACGCGAGAGCGCCGGGGTCGCGAGGAGCCCGAAGAGGAGGAGCCAGACCGCCTTCAACGCCCGAATCGTAGTCGGTTCCGAGCGCGGGCGCCCGCCCGTCGGAGCTGCCCCCGCGCCTTTCGGGGGCGAACGCCCGCCGTCAGAACTGCCAGGACAGCGAGCCGCCGGTCGGCCCGACCGCGAAGGTGGGGACGGGCGAAGGCTCGTAGACCGGGACCCAGTCGGCGCGCTCGTCGTAGACGGGCTTCTTCTTGAAGCCGACGCCGAAGATCGGGAAGCCGACGGCCATGTGGACCACCGACAGGACGCCGAGGCCCGCGGCGATCCCGGTGCCGTCGACGCCGCCGTCGGTCGTCGCGACCGCGACCGCGCCGCCGAGGAGGATCACGCCGATGCCGGCCGTGATGCCGCCGCCGATGATCATCGGCACGCGCCGCTTCATCTTCGCGCCCGGCGAGACGGGGATCGTCACCGTCACGGTCTTGCCGACCTCCTCGATCTCGATCGTCTCCTCGAACGGCTCGCCGGAGTCGCTCGTCGTCTCGGCGATCACCACGTGCTCGCCGGTCTCGATCGGGAGCGGCTGGTTGTAGTCCGCCTTGTCGAGCTTCTCGCCGTCGATCTTGACGTATTTCACCTTGTTCGTGCTCGGCACGATGATGCGCACGCGCGCGATGCGAGCCTCGAGCTTGGCGATGCGCTCGCGCGCGACCTTCTCGCGCTCTTCCTGGAGCGCGGCCTTCGTCCGCTCCGCAACCTCGACGAACTGCTTGTACGCGGTCGCGAGCTTGCCTCGCTTCTCGTTGCAGTCGGCGAGGTTGAAGAGCGCGCCGATGCCGGGCCTGACCTTGTGGCTCTGCTCGAGCTTGGAGCACGCCTGATCGTATTTGCCCTCGGCCATGAGCGCGCGGCCCTCTTCGAAGAGCTTCTCGGCCTTCGCTTTGTCCGAGTCGCTGACCTCGGCTTCGGCGGGCTCAGCCTTCTCTTTCCCCTCGGACGGAGGAGACGATTCACCCTGGGCGAAGGCGTGCGTGCTCGCGCAGAGGAGGGCTGCGGCGAGGAAGGAGGAGGCAGAGATCCGCATGGAAGGAATGATTAGCCAAGCTCCGGCCCGGATGCAGCCTTTGTGGCAGGAATCCGCCCGGCGAGCACGGTAGCGTCGGGACCTCGGGCGGCTCCACGCGGGCGCGGCCGGCCGGGACGGCTCAGTTCTGGGTGTCGAACGGCCCCGGCGGAGGCTTCTGCGTCGGGGGCGGCTGGGGAGGCGGCGGATTCGTCGGGGGCGGCTGGGGAGGCGGGGGATTCGTCGGCTGGGCGGTGGGCGGCGGCGGCGTGCTCGACGGCGTCGACGTCGGCTTGCCCTTGCCGGGCTTGCCCTTCTTGTCGTCCGGCGTCTCGGCTGGCGGGGCGGGCGTCACCGCCGGCGCCGTGGTCTGTGCCTGGCTGGGCGTGGCTTCTTGCGGGGTGGCGGTCGTGTCGCCTGGGGGACTCGCCGCGGCCGGCTTCTCCGCTTCGGGGTTGTCCACGACGCGGGCCGTTTGGTGCCGGCCTTCACCGGCGTTGCTCCGCACGTAGAGGAAGCCACCGACACCTGCGATGCCGACAAAGAGCGCCGCGACCCCCACGATGACGGGGAGCTTCGACGAGGCCTTCTTGCCGGTGTACGTGCCGCCCCACGACTGGGACGGTGCGGACGCGGTGGCCGCGAGGTTTCCGCTCTGCTGGTAGAGCGCGCTCGACATGGGGCCGCTCGCGTGGGTCATCGCGGGCCCGGGCGAGCCCGAGACCAGCGTGCCGGGGCGCGTCGCCGCGACGCCGCCCGACGACACGGCGCCGGAGATCTCTCCGGGCACCGTGGGTGTCGGCATGCCGATGGCGGTGGGGCCTGCGCCGGGGTCGCTCACCGCGCGGACCGTGGGCTGGGCGCGACCGATGATCGCGCGGATGCGCAAGAGCGAGGCCTGCGCGCGGGCGGGGGCGAACGGCGCGAGCGCCTCGGCGAGCTCCCCCACATCCGCGAAGCGCATCGCGGGGTCTTTCTGGAGGCAGCGGAGGATGACGTCGCGCATCGCGGGGGGCACGTCCGAGCGGTACCCGGAGAGATCGCGGGGCGGCTCCTGCATGATGCTCACGACGAGCGCGGTCATCGTCTCCGCGTCGAACGGAGGCGAGCCCGCGAGCAGCTCGAAGAGGATGGTCCCGAGGGCCCAGATGTCGCTCCGCACGTCGACGCTGCGGGTCGAGCGCATCTGCTCGGGGGACATGTAAAACGGCGAGCCCATCACGTCGCTCGTCTTCGTCATGCCCTTGTCCCCGCCGTCCTGCTGCATCTTGGAGATGCCGAAGTCGAGGACCTTCACGCACGGCGAGCCGTCGATCTTGCGCGTGAGGAAGAGGTTCGCGGGCTTGAGGTCGCGGTGGATGATGCCCATCTGGTGGGCCTCCGCGATCGCCTCACAAGCCTGGATGATCCACTCGGCCACGTCGGGGACGAGCTGGCCGTGCTGCGCCTTCACGAGCGATGACAGATCCGTACCGTCGAGGTACTCCATCACCATGTAGGGCACGCCGTCTTCGAGCTGCCCGACGTCGGTCACCTTGGCGACGTGCTCGCTCCGGATGCGCACGGCCGCCTTCGCCTCCCGGAGGAAGCGCTCGGACGCGGACTGGTTCTTGGCCGCGTGGGGGAGGAGGACCTTGATGGCCACCCGGTCCTCGAGCTGGAGGTGACGGGCCGCGAGGACTGCCCCGAAGCCACCGATGCCGAGGACGCGCTCGACCTTGTACTTGCCGGCGAGAATCTGTCCGGCGCGGTAAGCGACCTCGTCCTCTTGCATCTCGGTCTCCCGTGCTGAGCGCCCCCTTTGCTTGGGCTCCCCGCACTCAAAGGCGAGAGGCTCCACGGAGGGACCCCTCGTAGCCAGTGAGACGAGGCTAGCACGGGGATCGGTGAAGAAAAAAATGCTTCTCTCGTCGAATTTCCACCGAGGCACCTCGGCGGGGGGCCTGGTCCCGGGTAGGCTTCGTTTCCTCATGTCGGCCCGGTCCCCCCTCGACTCCTATCCCCCGGAAGGTCTGCGCGCGAGCTCCGTCGGGGACGACAGCCGCGAGAGCTCCCCGCTCGTGGCATCGACCGCCGAGCGGCTCCTCGTCGGCATCGTGAGCGGCACCTACCAGCCTGGGACCCGCTTGCCGCCCGAGCGCGATCTGGCGCCTGCCCTGGGCGCGAGCCGGGCCACGCTGCGCGAGGCCTTCCGCCAGCTCGAGGGCATGCACCTCATCGCAGCGCGACGCGGCTCCGGCGTGACGGTCCGTCCGCTGCGCGACTGGAACATCGACGTCCTGCCGATCTACCTCGCGGCCGGCGCGCCCTACTCGCGCGGCGGCGTGAAGGAGCTCGTCGCCGAGATGCTGCTTCTTCGCCGCGAGCTCGTCACCACGATGCTCCGCGTCGCATGCCCGCGGCTCGGGCCCGGGTCTCTCGCCGCTGCGCGGGCCGCCGCCACCCACGCGTGGGAGCAACGCGAGCAGGCCGCGAGCTTCGCCGAGCGGGAGATGGCCGCGCTCCAGGAGATCGGGGCGGCCGCCCAGGTGCACCCGACGCAGTGGCTCTTCAACACCCTCATCAGCGTCTACGTGCGGTGTGCCAGGCTCATCCCGGCCTTCGCGGTGGTCCCGGCCGACTACCTCGAGGTCTTCCTCCGCGTGGCGGACGCCCTCGAGGCTCGCCGGATCGACGAGGCCTGCTCCGTGCTCGGCGCCTACTTCGAGCGCAGCGACGAGGCGCTCCTGCGCCGCATGTCCTGAGCCCGAGCGCGCCGCTCAGGTCGCTCCGCTGCAGAGCTCGGTCCAGTAGTCGCCGTCCTCCGGGGAGAAGCTCAGCAAGCAGACGCGAGGGTCTTCTTTCCCCGCCTCGAAGAACGGATCCTCGTCCTCGAACCAGAGCTCGTCGATCCGCTCCTTGTCCTGCGCGACGGCGAGCCTGCCGTGCAGCACCGCCTGGACGCCCGGCGACTGCACCACGACGTAGGCATCGTCGTGCGCGAGCGCTTCACGCACCTTTTCGCTGTCGATCGCGGCGAAAAAATAGACCGTGTCGTCCTCGTCGAGCCCCGCGATGCGCATCGGTCGTCCGCGGAGGCGTGCCGGGTCGTCTTCGGTGTGCGTGAGCAGAACGGCGACGTCGAATCGGGCGAGGATCGCGTGGAGCTCGGTCTCGGCTCCCGACGAGGCAGGATCCATCCTCCCCCAAGGAGCAGAGAGCGTGCCACCGCGAGCGCGCGAGGCGCGCTCGCTCGATCGGAGGAAGAACTAGCCGCCGATGATGGTGAGCACGCCGGTCACGTTGGCGTCCGAGAGGAGCCAGACGTGAACGAACCAGCCGTCCGCTCGTGACACCGAGAGCAGGCGAAGGTCGTCGCCGGCGGGCTCGAGCGCGAAGCTCCCGCCCAGCGAGCCGCTGCTGGCGCGCAGTCGGAACGCGTCGGCCTTGGCGATGCCCTCGGATCCGGGGTCGCCCCACTTGTCCGTCAGCTGACCGTTCGGATCGATGACGAGGTACGCGACGACACCCGGCAGCTGGGACCACGGGCGCACCTTCTGTGTCGACTTGCGTCCCTGTTGTCGATAGCGCGTACGGCGCGGGCTCGAGCTCGGCGGCAACGTCTCCACTTTTCGCTCCTCTACTTCCGCATCGGAACCTTCGTGCTCGTCACGCACGGCCTCGTCCGGGCCGGGGCCGTAATCAAGAGAACGTCGGTCGCGAGTGCTTGAGATGCTCATCCTGCCAATGCGCCCCCCCACGGGGAGCTCGCCTCCGCCAATGCTCGAACCGTGCCACTGAGTTTCGTCAACGATTCTCGGGACCAGCGTACCCGTTCGGCTTGCAAACCTGAAACTCCCGGTTTCGGTCACGAAACGGCTACCGTGCACCCTCGACGTGGAAGCTTCCGGTGTGCGTCTGCTCTCTCCCGTGTTGGCGCTCACGGGCGTCATCAGCGCGGGGGGGTGCGCCCTCTACGCGCTGGGCGACGGCCGGTGGTCGTTCTTCGAAGCGCTGTATTTCGCGGTCATCTGCGCTTCCACCGTGGGCTTCGGTGAGGTCCCGGGCCTCGCGGAGGTTCCCTTTGGTCGCGTGGTCACCGTGGGGATCATCCTCAGCAGCCTGGGCGTCGTCGCGTATTTCCAGTCCGCCCTCACCACGTTCCTCGTTCAGGACGTCATCGGCAACCGGCTCCGCCAGAGAAGGATGGAGAAAATGATCGATTCGCTCGAAGACCACGTGGTGGTGGCGGGCGCGGGCACGCTCGGCGTCTACGTCATCTCGGAGCTCGTCGCGACGCGGACACCCTTCGTGGTCATCGACAAGAGCCGCCAGCACGTCGAGTCGGTCGCCCGCGACCTGAAGGTGAAGGTGCCGCACGTCGTCGGAGACGCGACGCAGGACGCGACGCTCCTCGCGGCCGGCATCGTTCGCGCGTCAGGGGTCATCGCGGCGCTGACGGAGGACCGCGACAACCTCTACGTCACGATCTCGGCTCGCGGGCTCAACGCGAAGGCGCGCATCGTGAGCAAGGTGGTCGCGCCGGACGCGACCCAGAAGCTGATGCGCGCGGGCGCCAACGCCGTCGTGTCGCCGACCCGGATCGGCGGCCTTCGCATCGCGAGCGAGATGCTCCGTCCGACCACTGTCGGCTTCCTGGACAAGATGATCCAGGCACGAGGCAGCGCGCTCCGCTTCGACGAGGTCGCCGTGCCGGCTGGCTCGTGGCTGGTCGGCAAGCAGCTCCGAGACGTCCCGCTGCGGCGCGACCACGGCGTCTCGGTCGTCGCGCTCTACCTCCGCGACGACATGAACGTGAACCCGCCTCCCGACGCGACGATCGAGGCGGAGATGGTCCTGGTCGTCGTGGGCGAGGTGGAGCGCATCCGCGAGCTCCGCAAGGTCGCGGAGCAGCCCGATGCGCCGCCGACCTCTGCGCGCCGTTGACCCTCCTGGTCACCGTAGTAACAGAGGGGCCCATGCGTAGGCTCCTCGTCTCGACCGCCCTCTGCCTGGCCTTCGGGTGCTCCGGCTCCAACGTCCCGCCCCCGCCTCCCGCTCCGCCTGCGGAGCCTCTCGCTGGCGACAACCCGGGCACGACGGGCCCCGCCTCGGGCAAGTCGGCCTACGCCGAGCTCGACCGGGCGAGCTTCAACCGGCTCGCTGCCCGACTGAACCTGCCCGTCTACTGGTCGGCGGACACGGACGGGGACAAGGCGATCGACCCGGACGAGATCGCGACGCTCCTCTTCTTCCCCACGCAGCCGGAGTACGTGAAGGACGGCAAGGCGACCGAGGCCTTCGACACGGCGTACAAGAGCGTCGTCGCGGCGGCGAGCGCGACCGCGAGCGGCACGGACGCTGCGCGGCTGCGGCTCCTCGAGCGCGAGCTCGACGAGGCGGCCAGCGTCCTCGTGCGGACCGACCTGCGCACCGCGAGCGCCGACGAGAAGAAGTTCGTCCAGAACATGCTCGAGGTCACGGCGCTCCTCGACAAGCTCTACGCCGTTCAGTCGGGCACCGCGAAGCTCACGGGCAAGGTCGCGGCCGACGCCGCATCGCAGAGCGTCTTCCGGCGGAACTGGGGTCCGCGCTGCCTGACGCCCACGCTCGAGAAAGACGCGGCGTGCACGGCCGCGCCGGGCGCGGACAAGCAGACGGTCGACGTCTACCCCGAGGCGCTCCAGAAAGACGACGGCTTCTGCAAGAAGCTCGAGAAAGAGAAGAACGCGCAGGCGCTCCTCTCGCCGTTCACCGTCGTTCGCGAGAAGGACAAGAAGCTCGTCGCGGTACCCTACACCGAGGCCTACGCGACCGAGATGAAGGCCATCGCCGCGAAGCTCCGCGCCACCGCCAAGGACCTCGCGGACCCGAACGAGGGGCCGATGCGAGCCTACCTCGAGGCGGCGGCGACGGCGTTCGAGACCAACGACTGGAAGCCGGCGGACGAGGCGTGGGCCAAGATGAACGCGCGCAACTCGCGCTTTTACCTGCGCATCGGCCCGGACGAGACCTACTGGGAGCCGTGCAGCCAGAAGGCAGGCTTCCATGTCTCGTTCGCGCGCATCAACAAGGACTCGCTGGCCCTTCAGGACAAGCTCACGCCGCACCAGCAGCTGATGGAAGACGAGCTCGCGAAGCTCATCGGCGAGCCCTACAAGCCGCGCAAGGTCACCTTCCACTTGCCGGACTTCATCGACATCGTCGTCAACGGGGGCGACAGCCGCGACCCCATCGGCGGGACAATCGGCCAGAGCCTTCCGAACTGGGGACCCGTGGCCAACGAGGGCCGAGGCCGCACGGTGGCCATGACCAACCTCTACACCGACCCGGACAGCATGGCGGTTCGCAAGGCCAAGGCGGCGAGCTTGCTCGACGCCGAGACGATGAAGCGCTTCGGCGACGAGCCGGGGCCGGGCCTCATGAGCACGGTGCTCCACGAGGCGACCCACAACCTGGGGCCCTCACACGAGTACAAATACCAGGGCAAGAAGGACGACGAGGCCTTCGGCGGCGAGCACGCGGCGATGCTCGAGGAGCTGAAGGCGCAGTCGGGCGCGTATTTCTACCTCTACGTCCTGCTCGACAAGGGCGTCATCGATCAGGCCACGGTCGATCGCACGATCGTGGACAGCGTGGTCTGGGCGCTGAACCACGTCTCCCGCGGGATGGTGACCGCGAGCGGCAAGCGCAAGGCCTACAGCCAGCTCTCGGCCATCCAGATCGGCTTCTTCCTCGAGCAAGGCGCGATCGTTTGGGACCCGAAGGGGAAGGCGGCGAACGGCACGGACACCGGCGCCTTCCGCATCGACTTCGGCAAGATGCGCGACGCGAGCTTCAAGCTCATGAAGATGGTCGGCCACATCAAGGCCGCGAACGACAAGAAGACGGCGCTCGATCTCGACAAACACATCGACACGAAGAAGGCCGCGGTGCCGCACGCCGCGATCGCCGAGCGCATGCTCAAGTTCCCCCAGCCGAACTTCGTCTACACGATCGCCTGGGAGTGAGCGCTTCGCACCCGAGCGGGGACGGGCTCCCCGCTCGGGGCTGCCGTGCCCTCACGGCCCGCAGTTCGTCGCGGCGTCGCAGTTGTCGACGCACTCCACGCAGACCGAGCAGCTCAGCGCGTCGATGTAGGCGTCCGTCGCGCCCGGCCAGGCCGCGAAACACTGGTCCTGGCACGTGGTGGTCAAGCAGGGGTTGAGACAGCTGATCAGCCCCGGCGTCTCGGGGTGGTTGTCGAAGGTGTCCCACTCCGTCGCGCAGTTGCCGGTCTGCGTGCAGGTGATGCAGTCGCTGCAGAGGGCCGATTGGATGGTGCCCGGCATGCCCGTGTCGCAGGCAGCGGGCGGGTTGCCGAAGCAGTTCGTGCTGGCGTCGCAGTTGTTCGGACACTCGTCGCAGATGACACACGTGACGAGCGCGTCGTAGGCGGCCGCTGCGGTCGGGTAGCTCGCTGCGCAGCCGTCGAAGCAGGCCTGGGTCTGGCAGAGGTTGATGCAGTCGTTGAAGTCGACCGCGTCGGGGTCGCTCTGGTACGCGGCCACTTCGGTCGCGCACGTGCTGGCGAGCGTGCAGTCGATGCAGTCCGAGCAGGTCTGAGAGTCGATCGTCGCCAGGACGCCCGTGTCGCAGGCGAGCATGCCGCTGCCCGTCGAGCCGCTCGCGCTGCTGGTGCTGCCGGTCGCGCTGGCCGACGAGCCGGAGGAGCTGCTGCTCGAGCCAGACGAGGTGCTCGTGGAGGTGCTCGACGAGGAGGAGGTCGAGGAAGACGTGCTCGACGTCGACGAGCTGGTCGAGCCGGAGGAGCTCGAAGCGCTCGAGGTCGAAGACGACGTGCTCGAGCTGGTGGTCGAGCCCGAGGTGGTCGATGCGCTGCCGGTGGTGCCGGTCCCCGAGGCCGACGTGGTCTTGCCCGTCGTCTCGGTGCTGCTCGATCCGCCCTCGCCGCCGTTGCCGCCTTCTCCGCCGCTGTCCCCGCAGCCGAGCGACGTGGTCGCGGCAGCGACGAGACACAGAAACGCGCCCACCCTCTTCATCGGATATCTCTCCCTCTCCTGCCGTTCGGCGAGCTCCGAGCTTTCCACGAGGGCGCGCCGGGCGGCAAGGGGCGCCAGCCTCGAGCACGATCCTGCGTCGCTCGTCGCCCGTCGTTCTCTCCGGGCAGAGGGGCTCTCTCACGGCGCGTCGAGGAGCGACAGCTCGTCGGTGCGATCGACGTCGAGCCAGGCCTGTGCCTGGGACGCGTCGAGCTTCGGCGCTCCGGTGAGGAGCTCCGCCTCGTGCGCTCGGAACGGCGCGTACGCCTTCTCGGTGTCTCGCACGAGGTTGCGCCACGCGAGATCGGCCTGGGCGCGCTTGGGAGCGGCGTCACGCTCCGCGAGGAGCTTCTCGCGCGCCTCCTTTGGATCCGGCAGGGGCGGGACCCCGCGGCGGAGGAGGATCTCCCACCGGACGGTTCGGTTCCGGACGACGTGGTTGCGTGCGCTCGGGGCGGTGACCGTGGACATCGTCCCCCCTCGGTAGACGTCGGCGGCGGCGAGCAACATCGCATCGGCGTAAGCCGCGTGCTCGGCGCCCGCCTTCTTGAACGCGGCGAGGAAGGCACGGTCGTAGCGGGCGAGGAGGGCCTTCTCGAGGGCCGCGTCCCGGATGGTCGCGAGCAGCCGGTCCTCGGCCACACACATCGACATCGCCAACGTCGTCGCGGCGAGGCCGGCTTCGCACACATCCAGGCTGCTCAGGTCGTGCCCGCGTCCCTGCGCGAAGGAGGTGATCACCTCGTCGAGCGCGCCGACGCTGCCGTCCTCGAAGCAGCCGAGGAGCGTCTTCCTGGCCGTTTCCGAGCTCCTCGGACGACCTCTCCCGAGGGCGTAGTGGAGCGCGAGCTGCATCCGATCGATGCTCGGGGAGCTCCCCCCGCATTCGCCCTCGGCGGCGACCGCCTTCTCGAAGCACGCGCCCGCGCGTCCGATGTCGGGCGGGACCCCCACGCCCCGGAGGAGCTGAAAACACGAGCCGTCCGCGGGGCTCTCGCCGGCGTCCACGGAGGCGAGCAGGAGGCTTGCGTAACGCTCCATCGAACAGGACGGATCTGTCAGGCAGCGCGAGGCGTCGGCCGTGAACCCGCCCGGGCCGGCGGGGCCCGGGTCGGGCTTGGCGAACGGGACGATCGCAAACGAGATCGAGTCGGGCGAGACGCTGGGGCCGGGGGCGGTGCCGGAAGCGGAAGGGGAGGCGGAGGCAGAGGCGGAGGCAGAAGCGGAGGTCGACCCGACCACGGAGCTGGGGCTGGCAGCGGGGGCGAGGCCGGAGGCGGGGCCGGCGAGAGCCGATGACGATTGTGTCATGCTAGGCGGCGGTTGCGCCGGCGCTTCGCACGCCGAGAGGAGGCCGGCGACGAGACAGAGCGCGCGCGCCGTCATGTGACGAGGTCGAGCCGCCAGCGATCGTGCGCCACGTCCTTGCCGCGCAGGACGAGACCAACCTCGTCGCCCAGGCGACAGACGATCTCGCCCGTGTCCCGGACGCGGAGCGTGGTCCCGCGCTCGTCGGCGGCGAGCCAGGCGCCTCCGCGCGCCTTGCCGAGATCCCGGAGGTAGACCTTCACGTCGAGCCCGGGCTCGTCGAGCTCCACGTGGACCTTGGACGACGTGATGCCCATGACGGTCCCACGTCGCGGCGGGGAGCCGGCCTCGAGATCGACCGAAAAGAGCCTGTCGAGCACGAGCCGGTTCACGAGATCGTTCACGCGCCGCTGGCGCTCGCGGCCCAGGTTCGCTGCCTCCACCACCTTGTCGCGGAGCGCGAGGTCGACCTCCGAGTCGGAGCCGCGCCCGCCGTCGAGCATCTCGAGGAGCTCCTTGTGGAGGAACACACCCACGATCTCGCGCATGGGAGACGAGGCGCGCGCGTAGACCTCGGCGCCGACGCCGTAGTGTTTGTCCGGCTCGGTCGCGAAGGCACTCCGCACGTTGATGAGGAGCGCCTGGCGCTCGATCGCACGGCCTACGCGCAGGGCTGGGCCGTCGTTCGGCAGGCGCCGCAGGTAGGTGGCGACGGGCTCGCCGGGGCGCGGCGCGAGCTCCTCGGGAAGGCCGTGCGCGGCAACGGTCGCCTTGGCCAGCTCGAAGAACCCACTGACGTCGGCCGCCTCGGGCGCAGGGTGAACGCGGTAGATCGGCTGCAGGTGCGGCGCCGGATGCTCGGCCAGGACACGCCCGGCTTCGCGATTGCAGAGGATCGAGATCTGCTCGTTGTAGAGCTCCACCCGGTCGCGCACCGCGTCCAGCACGACGAAACCCATGCTGTCGCCCGCCACCTTCACGTCGACCTCGCGTCGCCTGTAACGGACGACGTCGGAGGCGGTCGCGAGCGCGATTCGCTTCTCGCCGACCTCGCGCAAGAGCTCGAGGCTCTCGGCCAGCTCCGAGCCGCGGAAGGGGGACTCTGCGGGCCGATCGTAGAAGCGCTGGACGTCGCCGAAGGCGAGCTTGGCGCGGCTCCGGATCCGCGCGCGCTCGAGCTTCGTCTCCACGAGCTCCCCGCGCTCGTCGAGCACCATGTCGAACACCAGCGCGCGGCGCACGACCTCGGGGTTGAGCGAGATGAGCCCCTCCGACAGATCGCGAGGCAACATCGGCAGGCTGAAGCCGGGGAAGTAGTAGCTCGCGGCCCGGGCAAGGGCGCCCTGGAACAGGGCGGAGCGAGGGGGAACGTAGTGCGCGGCGTCCGCGATCGCGTAGCTGACGACGTATCCGTCGCCGCGCCGGGCAATGAAGAGGGCCTGGTCGAGGTCCTTCGACGTGGGCCCGTCGATCGTGCAGAACGGCGCCGCTGTCCTGTCCGCGAGGGCGGGATCCGAAAGCCCGGGGCTCGCGAGCACTGCGGCGGTCTCGGCCAGCTCCTGCTCCGAGAACGGTATCGAGAGCTCGAGATCTCGCGCGATTTGCTCGAGGGCCTCACGCGCGGGGAGTCGGTCGGGGATCACGCCGGAATCTTCGGGGGCGGCTGCGCTCGCGGTCAAGGTGTAAGGCCGCAAGCAAGCGATCGTTCCTCCCGCCATGCGCAACTTGGCCGGCGCCGTCGGGCTCCTCCTCCTGATCGGGTGCAACGAGGTGCCCCGCACCCAGGTGAGGACGGCGGAGGACGTGATCGATCGGTCGCCGAAGACGACGTTCCAGAGCCAGTTCACCGGCGATGCCGTGCTCGACGGGGCCCGGCTGACCGTCCGCGTCGAGCCTGTCTGTTCCCTCGTGGAGATGGAGACGGTGCGGACCACGACGTATTACGAGAAGCAGGACATCCCCGAGGACGAGAAGATCTGGATGGGCCTGCTCGGCGGGGCCGCCGCCGCACCCATCGCCGGAGGCGCCGTGATCCTCGCCGACGCACCGAAGGTCTACGAGTCGGACCTCAACGGCCGGCTCTACAACCCCACCGGGCCAGACTCCGCGATCGCCGGCGGCGTGGCGCTCGTCCTGCTCGGCGCCGCGCTCGCCACGCCACCCATCGTCAACGCCTTCCGCTACGTCGGCGGGGAGAGCGAGGCGGGTACACCGTTCGAGCGGCCGGGGCAGACCCTCCGCAGCGGCGTGGCTTGCGGCGGAGCCGCGGGCAGGCCGGGCTTCGCGCTCACGCTCCGGGCGTCGGGCCAGCAGATCCCCCTCGGAGGCGGCGCCGGATTCGAGAAGCGGATCATCGACCTCAAGCCGCTGATCCCCGATGCGCTCCTCGACGCCATCCCCGCTCCCGTGAGCGCCGCGATCTACGCAAACGAGAGCTTCCTCGCCGACGTCCGCGCGGTCGAGCTCTTGGAGCAGCTGCGAAAGGAGAGAACGGAGCGAGACGAGTCGAGCTGGAAGGCAGCCGAGCCGGGAGCTTGCGAGCGCGGTCGGTCGGAGCAGGCGTGCGCTGGGGTCCGCCGCTACGTGGCGAGCCTTCCGAGCGGCCGGCACGTCGTCGAGGCGAGCGCGCTGCTCGCGCGCATCGCGCCGGCACCGGCACCGGCTCCGCAGCCGCCCGGTGGCCCCGTGATGGCCGACGACCCTGTGAAGGCCAAGCTGGAGGCGGCGAAGAAGGCCGCCGCCGAGGCAGCGGCACGCGCCGCGGCGGCGGCGGAGAAGAAGCGCCTGGACGAGGAGGCCCTGCGCGCCAAGAAGGCCGCCGAGGCGAGCCAGAAGAGCGCGAAGCAGGCCTGCGCGGCGGCCTGCGCCGAGGCCTGCGGAAAGGACGCCGCGTGCAAACAGAGCTGTCAGAAAGAGACCTGCCAATGAGACCGGCTCCGCCCGCGCTCGCGCTCGTCCTCACCGCTGTCGTCGTCGCCGCGAGCTGCAGCGATGCGAACCGAGAGGGCCCCGACGTGACGTGTGAGGACCTCGAGTGCGGCCGCGTGAACGCCTGCGAGCAGGGCATCATCGCCAGCTGCGTGGACGGGACGAACGTGCGCTGGCACGTCTGCTCCCTTCCAGAGTCCTGCGAGGCCGGCTGGCAGATCCCGGGCCAGTACCGGTGCGGCGAGGACTTCACCGACTGCGAAGGCTGCCGCCCGGAGCGCGAGCTCGGCTGCGGGGAAGGTGGCTTCGGGCCGTATGGCGGAGGCGGCGCGGGAGGCGGAGCGTAGCGCCTCGGGTGCGGTATCGTCGCGGCGTGATCTCGGTGGTCATGCCTTACCGGAACGCGGCGCCGACGCTCTCGGAGGCGATCTCGAGCGTCCTCGCCGATCCGGACTGCGGCGAGCTCGTCGCAGTCGACGACGGGTCGGACGACGACGGCGGCGCGCTCGTCGCGCGCGCGGCCCGAGCCGATCCGCGCGTGGTGCCCGTCCGGGCGCGCGGCGGTGGGGTCGCGGCGGCGCTCGCCGTGGGGCTCGAGCACGCCCGGGGACATCTCATCGGCCGGATGGACGCCGACGACGTCTCGTTGCCGGGGCGCCTCGGCGCCGCGCGCCGACTGCTCGAGTCGCGCCCGTCGCTGGCGGTGGCCGCCGTGCAGGTCGAGGCGTTCCCCGATCCGAAGCCCGGGCTGGTCCGGTACGTCGCGTGGCAAAACGCGCTCGTCTCGGAGGAGGAGCACGCCCGCGACCTCCTCGTCGAGTCCCCCGTGTGCCATCCCTCGGTCGTGATGCGAAGGGACGCGCTCGCCGCGGTCGGCGGGTACCTCCCATCCGACGGCCCGGAAGACTACGACCTGTGGCTGAGGCTCGACGCCGCTGGGTTCGGGATCGCGAAGGTGCCCGAGGTCCTCTTTCGCTGGCGTCATCATGACAGACGCGTCACGTTCAATGACCCACGCTGCTCGGAGGCGTCCATCCTCCGTGTCCGGGCGCGGGCGCTCGCCGCGCGGCTGCAGAGGCGAGGGGAGCCCTTCGTCGTCTGGGGCGCGGGGCAGACGGGCAGGCGGCTCGCCCGCGAGCTCGAGCAGGAGGGCCTCTCCCCCGAGGCCTTCCTCGACATCGATCCTCGCAAGATCGGCGGGGTGGCGAGGGGCCGACCGATCCTGGCCAAGGCGGAGGCGCTCCGGCTCGGGCTCTACGTCGTGGTCGCGGTCGGGGCTCGGGGCGCGCGCGATATCGTCCGGGCGCAGCTCTGGGAGGCGGGCTTGTCCGATCCTCGCGACTTCGTCTGCGCGGCCTGAGCGAGCCAGCCCGAGCCTCTCGGCTTCGGGGGAGCGCCGCCGCTGGTACGGCGCTGGCATGGCACGGAGGGCAGGGACAACCTCATGCTACAGCCCATCCCCGCGGTCATCGATTGCATGACCGCCGCAGTGCAGGTGATCGCGCCCCACGAGGGGATCGATGCGGCGCGTGACCTCATGGACCGCCAGGAGATCCGGCATCTGCCGGTCGTGCGTGGCGAGGCGCTCGTCGGCATCGTGTCGGATCGCGACCTCAAGCGCGCCGCGGGGCTGCCGGGCGTCGACGCCGAGCACCTCACGGTGGAGGACGTGATGACGCGGCATCCGCGCACGGTCCACCCCGACACCCCGCTCAACGTGGCCATCCGAGAGATGGTCAAGGGCAAGATCGGCTCGGTCGTGGTCGTGAACGGCGGCGGCGTGATTGGCGTGGTCACGACGACCGACGCCCTCGAGGCGCTCGTGGACCTGCTCGAAGGAAAGCTGCCTCGCGTCGACATCGAGAACGAGCTCGACGGGCCGACCCGCCCCGGCGTGCGCCACGGCGCACCCTGACGCTCGCGGCCGTCACCGATTGGGGCCGAGGTCTGCGCCAGGCGGCACGCGCGCGCGGAGCCGGTCGACCCGCGCGACGGCCGAGGGCCGAGCGCGCTCGAGCCCGAGCGCGCGCAGGAGCGCCGCGGTTGGGCCATCTGCGTGGAGCTCCACGCGGGCGCCGAGGCCCGTGCCGAGGCGAGCTGCGCCTTCGGTCTCGCTGATTGTTCGCAAGAGCCTGCCGGCGCGCTCGGAGTAGGTGATCAGCGGCAGCGTGTGGAGAGAGGGGCCCCGTGGTGCGGCCACGTCGATCACCAGCTCGCGTGTCTCGATCCGCGTCCTCTCCGGCTCGAAGCGGACGTCGATGTCGGTCCGATACCGCGCGTAGCCCCAGGGCTCGCTCGCCCTCACCGCGGCGTCGGTGTCGACGGCGATGGTGGCCGGCCAGGTGCCCTGGTCCTCCTGAGCGCGCATGTCGAGCGCGAAGCGGAGAAGCGACGGCGCGCTGCCACGGAGACGGCACGGAACCAAGACCGCGATCTCCGCGTGAGGACCGATCGAGGTGTCGCGATGCTGGAGCGCCGCGATTATCGTGAGCGCGTGACGAGCGAAGACCCAGGGCTCGATGCTCGCGCCATCGAAGAGCGCCGCGGCGCGCCGCGGATCGGTCGGGAAGGCGAGCGCGAGCAGGGAGGAGTCTCGGTAGAGGAGCGGCATCGGGCACGAGCCCGCGCGCGTCGGCAGTGATCGTTCTTCGACCTCGAGGAAAGTCTCGTCCTCGAACGGGGGCGTCAGCAGCATTTGCCACCGGCGCCGCAGCAGTTCCCGCCTCCGCCTCCGCACCCGTCGCAGCAGCCCTTGCAAGGATCGCTACAGCCCTTGCAGCATCCGTCGCAGGGGTTGCCGCCCTTGCAGCCGTTGCAGCAGTCGCAGACGCCGCAGCTCTTGCACGCCTCTCCACAGGGGCACTTGCCGAAGAAGTCGCCGCAGCCCTTGCAGCAGGAGTCGCAGCCCTTCCCGCACTCCGCGCAGCCGCTGCACGGGGGCGTGGTCTTGCCGTCGCCCTCGCCCTCACTCGTGGGCTCGAGCGGCTTGCCGGTCTGCGGATCCTTCTCGGGCTCCGGGTCGGCGGTTGCCTCGGGGGTCGGGCTCGACGGGGTCGGCGCGATGGGCAAGGGCGGCTCGGGGATCGGCGCGCTGTCGCTCGCCGCCGCCGATGCAGATGCGCTGGGCTTCGCCTTGGCGCGCGGCTTGTCCGCTGGCTGCGCCGAGGCCGAGCCGCCTCCGAAGAGCCACGCCAGGACGAAGGCGGCGAAGACGGCCACGTGGTGGAGCAGCCGTCGGCCCCACGGAAGCGCGGCGGTGTTGTTGTCGGCTTGCGCCGCGAGTTTGGCGGCGCGGGTCGCGTCACGCGCGGCGCGCGGCAGGCGCTCGTCGATCACGCTCTCGAGCAGGGCTCGGTTGCGGGCGAGCGGGAGCGCGGCGAGCGCTTCGCGCGCGTCGGCGAGCGCCCGACGCAGGAGCGCGACCGCGTCGTCGATCCGGCGCTCGTCGATCACGAGCGCGCCGCGCACGTGGCCCACGCAGGGGTTGAAGTCGCCACGCTCGAAGTCCTGCTTCAGATCGTCGAGCGCATCCGCGAGGTAAATGATGCCACCGAGCGCGGCGCCGAGCCGCGCGAGCGCGGCGGTCGCCTCCGCCCCACGAGCCTCCTCGCGAACGCCGGGCAGCCTCGCGATCGTCGCCAGGACAAACGCGAGCGCCTCGGCCGTCGGACGAGCCGCGTCGGCCGGGCTCGTTCGCCCGAGCTCTTCACACGCTGCCTGCCGGGATTCGAAGCCCTCGAGCGCGGAGAAGTCGAGCCCGATGTCGGCGAGTCGCTCGGTCGCGCGCTCCACGTAGCGACGCGCGAACGGCCTGGCCAGCTTGGCGAGCCGCTTGCCCTCGAGCGCCCGGTCCGCGAGGTACTGATCCCCGAGGAGGATCTCGACGGCCGACGCGAACCGCATCGCGACCCCGCCCGGCTCGACCGTGGGTCGATGGACGATGGGCAAGAGGGGGCATCGACATCGGTCCGGCTTGCCCGGCGCTTCGCTGAGCCCGTCGACGAGCATCGCCAGGAAGACGGCGTCGTGGCTGACGAGCGCGCGGCTCGCCTGTCCGAACCCGTCGCCCAGGCTCTTGCAGAGCCCGCAGTAGAAGCCGTCGTATGCGTCGCGCTCGGGCGCACCGAGCCCACACCGGTGTGGTCTCAGCGTGCCGAACACGAGACCTCCGCGACGGTGAGCGACGAGCGGACGATGGCGCGACGGTCGGGCTGCGTGAGCGGATGCGCGAGGTACCGCGCCAGCAGCATCTTCCGGATCCACTCGAGGAGCGAGGCCGCGTGCCCGAGGCCCGCGAGGCGCGTCGCGATGCGCTCGACCTCCGCGCGCGGCGGGATCGCCTCGTCGTCGATCGCTCCGCTCCGAATGGCCTCGAACAGCACCTCGAGGCAGGGCTGGTCGGCGCTCGACGCGCGCGCCGCACGACAGGCCGCCCAGGTCGAGGTCAGGCCTTCCCGCTGGTCCTTCTCCAGATCGCAGAGCGAGTCGGTTCGTTGGATGAAGAGCCCGCAGTCGCGGATCGCCTCGATCTCGTCCGCGGTGAGCGGGCGCGCCGCTTCCCTGGGGAGCGCCCCGCAAGCGGCGACGATGGCGAGCCAGTCTCCGCTGATCCGGCGCGTCACGCGGTTCACCTCGTCGAGGTCCGCGGCGCGCGGATCGCCCGTCAGCGTCACCACCGCGTCGACCTGCGTCGACCACCCGCTCGCCAGGAGATCGAGGAGCGCGTCGGCGCGGTCGGCCGAGCCCGCGAGGTCGCGAACACGCGCGCCGATCGTCGCGGCGAGCCCGCAGCGAGGCTCGGACGTCGCAGGCGTCGCCTCGCGCATGGACGCGAGCGTGGGCGCGAGGAACGCCGCGGTGCGCGCCCTGAGCTCGTCGCGATCCGTCGCGCTCCCTCCGTGGAAGGCGCGCGCGTCGATCACCTCGTCGTCGATCTTCGTGAGGAGCGAGATGGACGCGGCGAGGTCGGCGATCTCCACCGCGCGCGCGCCGGCGCCGAGCGCCGCTCCGACCTCCGTCGCGAGCCGCGCGAGCCCTGCGCAGAGCAGCCGGCTGCGCGGGAGCACCACCCGGCCTGGATCGGCCGCGTCGATCGACGCGCCGAGCCGACCGAGCGCCGCTCGGCCTTCCTCCAGGATCTCGTTCGTCCAGCCGGGGGCAAACATGCCGGGAAGGTAAACCCTCCGTCTCGTCACGGCGAGCCAGCCGGTCGGACGCGGCACGGTTGTGACCGTGCGTCACGAGCTTCGCAGCGCTTGGGCCTTTTCAAGCTGGTGCCTTCCTGCGATTACTCGGTCCTCGTGAGGTTGGCCTTCGCTGCGCTCGCGGTCGTGCTCCTGGGGAGCCCCGCTGCCTTCGCCCAACAACCCGGCGGCGACGCCGGCTCCACGGTGCGCGACGAAGCACGTTCGCTCGCGAAGGAGGGACTGGCGAAGCTCGACGCGGGCGACGCGAAGAGCGCGATCGTCCTCTTCGAGCAGGCGGAGGCGAAGTTCCACGCGCCCACCCACTTGCTCTATCTCGCGCAGGCGCACGTCTCGCTCGGAGAGAAGGTCCTCGCGGCGCGCCTCTACCAGCGGCTCGTCTCGGAGGTCTTGCCGAACTATGCGCCCGACGCGTTCCGCGAGGCCCAGTCCATCGGCAAGACGGAGCTCGCGCCGCTCGCCGCCCAGCTCGGTCGCATCCGGCTCGCGGGCGCCGGCAAAGACGTCACGGTGGACGGCGAGGTGGTGGAGGGCGCCGAGTGGTACGTCGCCCCGGGCGCGCACGACGTTCGGTTCGCCGGCGGCGCGCGGCGGGTCGAGCTGCTCCCGGGCGCGGAGGCGGTGGTGGACGTCTCGCCGCCGGCGCCTCAGGACGGCCCGCAGCCTCCCGCTGCGAGCTCCGGCCTTCGCCCGCTCACGATCGGCAGGATCGTCTCGATGTCGGTCGGCGGCGCGGCCGCCATCGCCGGGGGTGTCCTCGGCGCGCTCTCGCTCATGAAGGTCGACGAGATCGCCGACAGGTGCCCGACGAAGCGAGGCTGTGATCCGGCCGACGAGGCCCTCGCCGACGAAGCGCGGACGCTGGGGAACGCGTCCACCGGGCTCCTCGTCGCGGGCGGGGCGGCCTTCGTCACCGGGCTGGTGCTGGTGTTGATCCCGGGGGACGAACCACCGCCGTCCACCCGGACGACCGGCGTCTATCCCCTGGTGGGGCCGGGGTTCGCCGGGGTCGACGTGGTCTTTTGATCCCAAACGATCACGGGCAGACTGCCGCGTCCTTGACGCAGATGGGCGTCGACCCGGCCATGCAACAGAGGTCGTAGTCGCCGCTGCAGTCGCTGCAGGGGCACGAGCTGCAGCCTTCTCCGAAATGGAACGAGACGCAGTCGCTGCCGCCGCAGACCTGGGAGGAGCTGCACGAGTGGCCGCATTCGCCGCAGTTCAGCGGGTCTGTCGACTGGTCCACGCATCCGCCGCCACACGCCTCGTAGCCGCCGCTGCAGGCGCTCACGCACTGGCCGTTCTGGCAGAGCGGGGTGGGGGCCTGACAGGGCCCGTCGCTCCCGCAGATCGTGGGATCCGACAGCGGATCCACACATCCGCTGCCGGACATCACGAGGCCAGGCCTGCAATCGCAGCTCGTCCCGATGCACCACTCGCTGTCGCTGCAGACCGTGTTGCAGTCGCCGCAGTGGGTCGGCGTTCCGACGACGTTCGTGCACATCGCCGGGCTGCCGCAGCAGTCCTCTCCGGCACCGCAGGGGTCACACGCCGCGAGGCCGCAGCCGTAGGTCGGGTCGTCGAGCGACGCGCAGATGTCTCCGCAAATCTTCGTGTCCGGTCCGCAGCCGCCCATCCCGCTGCCCGAGGATGACGACGTCGTCATGGATCCGGTCGAGGTCGGGCTCCCGCCCGTGGTCGAGCCCGTGACCGACGTGGTCGTCGAGCCGCCCGCGCCGAACTGGTAGTCGTCGACGCCGCTGATGAGGTTGCAGGCGGAGACCGCGGCTGCTGCGAGCGTGAGGCTGGCCAGCTTCTGCATCCGCAGCCATCGTGGCTCCGAACCTCCTCGCGGCGCAACCGGTCGCCGGCCGAAAGCCGAAACGTTTCGCTACGAAATCAGCGCTTCGCGGCTGCGGCCGACCGTCTGCTGGCTGCGGCCGATCGGCCGCAATGGTCCCGTGCTCTCGGGCGGTCAGGCCGATCCTGGGGATGGAACGTGTGTTGCCTGTGTGCGGGCATGCGACACGGGCTCTTGCTTGCGGCCGGTCTGACGATGCTCCTCGGTGCTTGCCTCGAAGGGGCGGTGGAGGACGGCGGTGGCGGAGGGGACGACGACAGCAACAACAACACCGGCTCCGGCGCGGGCTCCCCGACCGGGGCCGGCCCCACGGATCTGCCGTGCGACGTGGCGGCGGTCGTCGGGACCTGCACGAGCTGTCACGCGGTGCAGCCTCCGGTGGGTGGTCTCAGCATCACCTCCGCGGCCGACCTCGCGGCGACGTCCGCGGTCGACCCGTCCATGACGGTCGCCGAGCGCTCCCTCATCCGCATGAAAGATGGCTCGATGCCGCCCGGCGCACCGCTCTCGGCCGACCAGATCGCGGTCTTCGAGACCTGGATCTCCGACGGCATGCCCACCGGCGACTGCGGCGCGGGCGGCGCGCCCCCGGTGCAGATCGTTTGCTCCTCGAACAGCCACTGGATGGGCGGGGACCACGAGTCGAAGGACATGCACCCCGGCCTCGCTTGCATCGACTGCCACCAGAACCCGCCCGGCGGCGACGAGCACGGCCCGGGGCTCGTCTTCGCCGGCACGGTCTACCCGACGTTGCACGAGCCAGACGACTGCAACGGTCTCGGCGGCACCGTGGTCGTCGTGACCGACTCGACGGGGCGGACCGTCCAGGCGACCGCCCGCAACACGAGCGGCAACTTCTTCATCGAGACCGAGGACGCAGCGCCGCTCGTGATGCCGATCCGCGCCGAGGTGCGCCGCGGCGACAAGGTCCTCGTCATGAAGGATCCTGTCGACAGCGCTGACTGCAACAGCTGCCACTCCACGATGGGCGACGAGAACGCGCCCGGACGCATCCTCGCGCCCTGATACCGAGCGGCGAGTGCTGCGCTGGTCTGTGTGTTGCAACGATCCGTCGCGATGAACGGTCGATTCGTCGCGGCGGCAGTCCTTCTGGTCACGACCTCGTTTTTCGCTTGCTCGAGCGACGAGACGAGCGGGACGGGAGGCGCCGGCGCGGGATCGTCGCAGCAGTCGTCGCTGCCGTGTGACGTCGCGGCGGTGATCGCGACGTGCACGAGCTGTCACGCGACCGCCCACCCATCGGGCGGCGTGCGGATCGCTGGACGCGACGACCTCCTGGCCGTCTCGTCGATCGATGCGTCGCAGACAGTCGCCGACCGCTCGATCGCGCGCATGAAAGACGCAGCCAGCCCCATGCCACCCGGGGCGCCGCTCGCTGCCGATCAGATCGCCGTCTTCGAGGCGTGGGTCGCAGGCGGCATGCCGGCGGGTGACTGCGACGGCGTCGGCGGCGCGCCTCCCGTCGAGGTCGTGTGCACATCGAAGACGTACTGGATGAGAGGCGACGAAGGCTCCGAGGACATGCACCCGGGCCACGCCTGCCTCGACTGCCACAAGAAGGAGCTCGGCGCCGACGCGGGGAAGTTCCCCTTCGCCGGCACGGTGTTCCCGACGGCCCACGAGGAGTACGACTGCAACGGCATAGGCGGCTCGACGGTCGTCATCACCGAGGCGGACGGAACGACGCACACAATCCCGGTGCGGGCGTCGGGCAACTTCGTGCTCGAGAGCGAGGCCGCCGTGGCGTGGCCCATCCGCGCCGAGGTCCGCCGCGACGGCAAGGTAGCCGCCATGCAGGACCCGGTCGACTCCGGTGACTGCAACAGCTGCCACACCGCGCTCGGCGCCGAGGGCGCTCCGGGGCGAATCACGCCGCCCTGACGGTTCCGTCAGCGCTTGCGGACCTTTGTGATCAGCCGCCCCAGGTACGTTCGGTCAAGGCCGGCGACCTGCGCGGCCAGCGTCTGGTTGCCGCCCGTCTGGGTGAGCAGCGCCTCGAGGTAGAAGCGCGTGAACTCGTCCACCAGGGCGTCGCGCTGCTCGAGGAACGGGCGCGTCAGATCGACCAGCTGCCGCAGGCTCGCCGGCTTGCCGGGCGTGGCGGGCTCGACCGTCGGGAGCGTGCCCAGCGCGGCGTAGACCTGGACCGCGTTGCGCAGCTCGCGGGCGTTGCCGGGGTAGGGGCGCGCGCGGAGCCGCGCGAGGATGTCGGCGGGGAGCGTCGCGTCGTCGGCGGCGGCGAAATGCGTGGCCAGCATGTCGATGTCCTCGGGCCGCTCCCGGAGCGGCGGGACCCGCAGGCGCACGACGGCGAGACGATAGAACAGATCGGCGCGGAACGAGCCGTCTTGAACGCGCTGATCGAGCTCGCGGTTCGTCGCCGCGACGACGCGGACCTTCACCTTCTTCGTCGTGTCGTCGCCGACCGCGCGGATGTCCCCGGTCTCCAACGCGCGGAGCAACATCGGCTGGACCTCGACCGGCAGCTCGCCGATCTCGTCGAGGAAGAGGGTGCCGCCGTCCGCCACCTCGAAGGCTCCTCGCCGCGCCTCCACGGCGCCGGTGAAGGCGCCGCGCCGATGACCGAAGAGCTCGCTCGCGACGAGCTCACGGGCGATGGCGCCGCAGTTGACGGCGACGAACGGCCCGCCCGCGACGCGCGAGCCGTCGTGCACCGCGCGCGCGATCACCTCCTTGCCGACGCCCGACTCGCCCTCCACCAGCACGTTCACGAGTGAGCCCTCGAGCCGGCGCAGCACCGCGAAGAGCTGGCGCATGACGAGCGACTGGCCGAGGACGCCGCGGTAGCTTGTGCCCTCGAACGGAGGCATGGCCTCCAGCGCCTGGCTGTCGACGTCGATCGTGAGGCGGACGTCCTGGCCGAGCACGAGGCTGCCGCCGAGGGCGAGCACCATGCCCTCGATGCGCTGCCCCAGGTAGAAGGTGCCGTTACGGCTCCCGAGGTCGCGGACCGAGACCCCCTCCGCGACGGGCCGCAGCTCGAGGTGCTTGCGCGAGATCGTGCGATTGCTCACCGAGATCTCGCAGGAATCCGACGACCCGAGCGTGCTCGGGCCCTGTCCGAGCCTGTGCACGAGGGCCGGGGAGCCGGGGGCCTCGATCCGTACGAGGACGTCGATCGGCCGCGTCGTTCGCGAGGCGGGGAGCGCCGTCGCGGTGGAGTCGTCGTGGGAGCCGGAAATTGTCACGTCGCGCCGAGGAGTTTAGCAGGAAGAGAAGCACGGTCGTCTTCGTGCGCGAGGAAGCGTAATCTCCATGACCCAACGTGAGCAGCTCCGCTGGCACCCCCCAGAAGAGCTTGCGGGACCAGCTCCCGGAAGAAGCTCGCTACGAGTGTCTCGTGAAGATCGCCTCGGGCGGCATGGCGACGGTCTACGTCGGCCGGCTGCGCGGGAGGCACGGCTTCTCCCGGCTCGTGGCCGTCAAGCGGGCGCACTCGCACCTGGTGGACGATCCCGAGCTGCGCAAGGCGCTCATCGCCGAGGCCAAGCTCGCGTCGCGGCTCCATCACCCGAACGTCTGCGGTGTCGTCGACATCGACGAGCCGCGCGACGAGCTCTTGCTCGCGATGGACTACGTGGAGGGGGCCTCGCTCGCGCAGCTCGGCTCGATCGCGCAGAAGCGCGGGACCCAGTTGCCGATGGCGGCAGCGATCCGCATCGTGCTCGATGTCTGCGCGGGCCTCCACGCCGCACACGAGCTCCGAGGGGACGAGGGCGAGCCGCTCCACATCGTGCACCGGGACGTGTCCCCCCAGAACGTCCTCGTGGGTGTGGACGGCCTGTCCCGCATCGCCGACTTCGGCGTCGCCAAATGGTCGGAGTCGACGCACGCGACGACCACGGCCGGGGTGAAGGGCAAGTTCGCGTACATGGCGCCCGAGTACATCCAGCACCGCCGCGTCGACCGGCGGATCGACGTCTTCGCGCTCGGCGTCACGCTCTGGGAGGCGCTCACGGGCAGGCGGCTCTTCCGCGGGGACAGCGAGATGGCGACCATGATGATGGTCGTCACGACGACGCCCGAGCGAGCCTCCGAGGTCGCGCCACGTGTGCCCGCCGAGCTCGACGCCGTCCTCGCCGGCGCGCTCGAGAAGGACCCGGCGAGGCGCTATGCCACTGCGGCCGAGCTCGGGGCCGCGCTCGAGGCGGCGGCGCGCGCCGCCGGGATCGAGCCCACGCGGCAAGCGGTGATCGAGGCCGTGCGCGACCTCTACGGCGACGTGCTCGACGCTCGAAAGCAGGTCTTGCGCGATCTGCTGAAGGCCTCGGGGGAGACGACGTCCGCCGCGAGCGCCATGGTCGCCGGGGGGCCGACCGAAGAGCCCGCCACCGCCACCGCGCTCGGTGGTGTCCTCACCCTGTCGGACGCGCGCACGCTCGCGCGGGAGGCGCCGCCTCCCGTCGTCGCGGCCGCCGCGCCGCTCCCGCCGCCGCGCGAGCCGGCGCGCGCCCGGCGCTTCGTCACGCTCGCGATCGTCGCCGGGGGCGCCGCCGTCGTCGCGGTCGTCGCCTTGACGTCGAGAGAGCCGGGCGAGACGTCGTCGCCAGGCCAGCCGACGTCGGCGGCGGCCGGTACGCAATCGATGCCGGCAGCGACCCTCGACTCGCCGCCTTCGGCAACCGCGAGCGCTGGCGTCGAGGCTCCTGCTCCGCCGTCCGCCTCCGCGCCGACGTCCGCCGGTCCGTCGGGGCCCGCCGGCTCGGCCAAGGCCCGCCCGCGCTCTCCGGCGACCGCCTCACCGGCGGCCGCCAACCCGCCTGCGCCGACAGAGACGGCGAAGCCCTCGCGTCCGGGGCTCGGCTACTGATTCGATCCTGACGGATTCGTCATGGCTCGACGAAGACCACCACCGAGCGCGCCGCGACCGGGTAGGTCGCCGCCTCGTAGGGCACCTCGGCGCCCGGCTCGACGATGTTGGCCGCCGGCTCTGCTGCCGACGACGTGTCGAGCACGAGTGAAAAGGCGCCGCTCGGCCCTGGGAGCGTCGCGGTCACCGGCGCCTTGTGCCCGTTGTAGAGGACGAGGATGGACCGAGCCTCGTCGCCAGCGGCCTCGCCGTCGACGCGCCAGGCGAGGAAATGGTTGCCGGGGTTGTCCAGGTACGCGTCCGTCGTGATCGCGCCTGCGTCGGTCAGGAACACCCAGCCGCCGAGGCCGTTCCCATCGGGGTCCTCGGGGCGGGGCCAGTCGACCGGACGCAGCGCGGGGTGCGCGCGGCGGAACCGGAGCATCAGCCGCGCGAAGCGCACGAGATCGGGCGCGGTCTCGGCCGCGGACCAGTCGAGCCAGTTGGTGAACGCGTCCAGGTTGTAGGTGTTGTTGTTGCACGCCTGCGTCCGGTAGAGCTCGTCGCCACCGGTGATCATCGCGGCGCCGGCCGAGAGGGACAGGAGCGCGAGGCCGGTTCGGAAGGCCTGGCGTTGTCGCGCGGGATCTCCGCCGTAGTCCCAGCTCAGGTTGTCGTCCGAGCCGCCGTCCGAAGGGCCGTAGGGCCAGGGCTGGCCGTTTTTCTTCTGGTTGCACGCGTAGAGGTCTCGCAAGGTGAAGCCGTCGTGGGCGACGACGAAGTTCACCGACGCGCCCGGTGTCCGGCCGTCGTCCGCGTACAGATCCGGCGAGCCGACGATCTCGTACACGAGCTGTCGCGGTGTGACGGTGTCCACGTCCAGCCGGTTCTGATCGCGGCGGATCGTGTCGCGGTAGGTGCCGTTCCACTCGGCGAAGCCGTCCGGATAATGACCGATCTGATAGGTCCCCGCGCCGATGCCCCAGGGCTCGGCGATCAGATCCACGCCTTCGCCCCCCTCCGCGGGGCGCGCGGGCAGCTCGGAGACGGCGCGGGCGAGGATGCCCTCCGGATCGCCCGGATCGAAGCTGAAGCAGCCGCGCTCGCAGCCGTTCGCGAGGACCGAGGCGAGATCGAAGCGGAACCCGTCGACGCCCATCTCCTCGTGCCAATACGCGAGCGAGTCGATCACGAGGTCGCGGAACATCGAGCTCGTCGCGTTCGTGTTCGCGCCGACGCCGGTGTTGTCCGCGTAGAACCGCGCGTCGTCGGCGAGCTCGTAATAGCCCGCGTTGTCGAGGCCCCGCAGCGAGTGGAGGCGCGCGACGTCGGGATCGCCGACCCCGCCTTCCCAGGTGTGGTTGTAGACCACGTCCAGGAAGACCTTGATGCCGTGATCGTGCATCGCCCGGACCATCTCGCGCAGCTCGCGTGTCGGTCCCCCGGGCGACTTGTCACAGGCATAGCGGCGGTCGGGCGCGAAGAAGGCGAGGGTCGAGTAGCCCCAGTAGTTGTCGCCGGCGGTGCTCGCCTCCACTTCGTTCGTCGAGTTGGGGGTCTCCTGGATCGGCAGGAGCTCGATCGCCGTGATCCCGAGATCGGCGAGGTACGCGGCCTTCTCGGCGGCGCCGCGGTAGGTGCCGCGGCAAGCGGGGTCGACCGCGGGGTCGTTCATCGTGAAGCCGCGGACGTGCACCTCGTAGATGGTGTCGTGAGCGAGCGGGCCGAACGGCCGTGGGCCGAGATCGACCGCCACGGGCTCTTGGGCGAGCCAGACGCTCTTCGGCGCGACCGGGCCGCTGTCTCGCTCGCGATTGTCGGGGCCGGTCGAATAGACGCTGCCGTCGAGCATCTCGGGCGTTGTCGGATCGTGGGAGGTCTCGCGCCCATACGGATCGAGCAGGAGCTTGTTGGGGTTGAACCGATTGCCGTCGCCGTCGACGTCCGTCACGAAGCCGGCGAGCGAGCCCGGTGTCCACGCCTCGTCGTGGGGCCAGTTCGGTCCCCACGCGCGCAGGCCGTAGAAGGCCACGCCGCCGACCCCCGCGGCCTCGAGGTCCTCGGCGGAGATGCTCACGCGCCAGGTGTCGTCCGCCTCACGCTCCAGCGTCCTCACGATCAGCGGCCCGCCACCCTGCGGCGCCGCGTACACCCAGAGCTCGAGGCGCGTCGCCCGAGCCGAGCGCACGCGGACCTCGAGCGGCCGCGCTGCTGTCGTGCTCCCGCCGCCGCCGCCCTGCGCCTGGCTCGAGCCACCGCCGCTGCCGCCCGTCCACGTGACCGGCGCGCCGCCTTCGCCGCCGCCCTCGCTCGAGCACGCCGCGAGGATGACGACCGCCAGACCCCAGGCGCGCGCGCGGAGGACCATGGGCGGAGCGTAGCTCAATCCTGAGTTACGTAGGGCCCGTTCGTGGTCTCAGGGGGCGAAGTTCTGGTTCGCCCACACGCCGGCCCCGGAGGACGAGAAGCCGCAGGCCACCTTCGAGTAGCCGGTGTTCGACATGTTGATGTAGTGGCCGTGCTCGCTGAACGGCTCGCCCGGGCCTTCGTCCCACATCATCTGGAGGCAGCCGCCGACCACCTCGGCCTCCGAGCCCCAGTTCGGGCAGCTGTTCTGGGCGAACTCGCCGCAGGCGCCGAAGTGGCTGTGCGCGGAGTCCGCCGCCTGGTCGTCGGCGGATTGCTGATCGGTGCAGCCCTCGGCCTCCGTCCATCGGGCGAGCGGCGGCAGGCACTGGCACTCCCAGCGGAACTGGTTGATGCGGTCCACGCAGTCCTGGTGCGGATCGCCCGTGCTCGCGGGCGGCGTCGGCGCGCAGCCGGGGATCGGCTCGGCGAGCGGGCCGCTGTCACACTGGTTGCTGCCCGTGGTGGTCGTGCCCGAGCCCGTGCCGTTCGCCGCCGTGGTCGTGGGACCTTTGCCCGAGCCCGTCGTGCCCGACGGCCCGGAGCCGGTCGTGTCGCCCGAGTCGCCGCCGCCGCTCCCGATGGATCCGTCATCACCACAAGCCGCGAGGAGCACGAGCGAGAGCGACAGTCCGAGCGCGCGAGAGGTCAACATGGCACGATCGTACGCGAGCCTCAGCCCGCCAGAAAATGGCGATGCCGCTCGCGCAGCCCGGCCGTTCTTTTCCGGTGACGCTGTCGGACGGCCGACCTTGGCCTCTGCCGCGCGCTACTGCGGGACGATCTCGGTCTCGCAGCCGAACTCGACGTCGACCTTCCCCATCGCGTCGCCCTGAAGCACCGTGCAGCTCGCGGGGCAGATGAGGATCTTCGTGGGGCTCGCGGGGTCGTCGTAGTACCAGCCGCCCTGCGGGCCGCAATCCGCGGCGCCGCCGGGGACGTTGTAGATCGGCTGGCCCATGCTCTGCCCGCCCGGCGTGTAGATCACGTTCACCTGGGCCGCATCGAAGGTCTCGCCCATCGGCGGCTCGGGGATAGTGTACTCGCACGAGAGCTGGCTCGCCGCGACGACGCCTTCGGCCAGGTCCTGGAAGATGGGGTCGAACTCCTGTGTGCAGAGATCGCCGGCGATGCCCATCGTCTGCATCGTGAGCTGCTTGTAGACGGTGCCCTCCGCCGCGCCGTACGAGTCGCAGCCGAACGGACCAATCGGGTAACAGCACGGGTTGTTCGCCGGGCAGGTGAAGCCGAAGCAGTCGAGCGGGTCCGAGTTGGCGACGATGGCGTGGAAGAGGAAGCCCTGGAACGTGGGCGGGTCCAGCGCGAGGAGCTGGCTCGTGAAGTCCGCCGCGCTCATGTCGGAGTTGTCATCCGAGACGACGACGAAGGTCTTCGTCGCGTTCGCCCGGAGCGAGGGCTGCCATTGCGGGTACGTGCCCAGGATGCGCTCGAGCGCGTCCGTGCTGTTTACGGTCTCCACCACGTGCCGGTAGGCCGGCAGCGCCTCGTCCGTGCCGTTGCAGGTCCCCGATCCGAGCGGCGAGGGGATGCAGACCGTCGCGTCGGCGATGAGAACGACGTGCACGTCGATCCCGCTCTGCGTGATGATCGAGGCGAAGGCGTTGAGGTTCTGCTGCACCTCGGCGCTCTCCTCGCTCATGCTCCCGGACGTGTCGACGGCGATGACGATGTCCGCGGGCTGCTTCTCCGCGGTCGCGGTGCTGGAGACGCCGAAGCACTCTTCGAAGCCTCCGGTTCCCTGGCCGCCGCCGGTGTTGAAGCCGGACGTCGTGCTGCCGCCCGCACCGCTGGTCGTGGAGCCAGTCGGGCTTCCGGCGCCGTTGCCGGTGCCGCTTCCGCTGGTGTCGTCGTCGACGCCGCCGTCTTGTGTGCCGGCCGAGCAGGCGGCAGCGAGGAAATAGGGAGCGGCGCACGCGATCGCGAGCAGGGAGAAGGATCGTTTGAGCATCGAACGACTCCGGCAGGAAGGAAGGTCGAGGGCTTACGCGCAACGTGAGCGGGCGGAAAGTCGGAAAGCGCGAGGCGTGCCGCCGACGAGCACAGCCTCAACCCCGGAGCGGGCGAACGGGGCGGCGCATCCACGCGTAAGATCTGGCGGTGTCGCACGTTGTCGCCGGGCGAATGCGCCCGCTCGCCTCGGTCTCGCCCTTCCTGGTCGTCCTCGCGGCGCTCGGCTGCGCGCCGGCGCCGAGTGTCATCCCGCCCCCGAACGAGCCTATCGACTTCTTGCCGACCGACAGCCCGGTCGACAGGGCCTTTGCGGACTTCGCGGAGGACCACGATCTCCGTGCGCTCCGCGTGCCGACTCGAGAAGAGAGCCGGGAGATCAGGGGCGTCGAGCGGCCGCAGCCGCCGGGCGACGTCGTCGTCGAAGGGCTCGGCCCCGGCGAGTCGGTCGTCCTCGACGCGCGTCCCGGCGACGCGGTACCGCGGCTCACCTTCAAGACGCCGCCGTTCTCGGACTACTGCTCGCCGCTACCCCACGAACAGTACGGCGTGGCGATCGACAGGGACGGTGCGGTCATCATCGTGCGGCTCGTCCCCAAGGTGACCTTCCGAGACAAGCACATCGCGGGCTCGTGCGTCGTCGGGTGCGGGCCGGTGCCGCCACCGCCGAGCTCGCGCCTCCTCACGCTGCCGGATGCGAAGCTCGTCCGCGTGGTGCCGGCCGAGTGGGAGGTCGAGGTCGAGCGCATCACCTGTGATGACCCGATCCCGGCTCAGTAGCTCTTCGCGCTGTGCGTCTCGTGTCAGGTCGTGGCCGTCGACGCAATCTGCGACGAGTGATCCGGGCTGGGCTCTCGAGAGCGCTCCCGCTAGGTTGCCTGCGCCATGTCGCCGCTCCATGTCACCGGCTTCGGCACCAAGATCGTGCCCCGCGTTCCGTTCGTCGTCTCCTTCCGGCCGCCGAAGATGGCGGTCGAGCACGAGGGGGCGATGGTGATCTTCGGCCCGTCAGGAGGAGGCCTTGGCTTCAGCCCGCTGGGTGGCGCGAGCGTGGAAGACGTCACGGCCGAAATCGCCGAGTACCCGAACGTGCCTGTCTACGCGGTGCACACGGAGCATGTTCACTTCCCCGTCGTGGATCACGTCAAGGTGTTCTCCACGCCCGAAGAGGCGGCTTGGCCGTTCGAGCTCACGTTGGACGACGCGACCGACGCGGAGGAGATGGTGCACGTGCGCGGACCGCTCGGCGCGCCGCTCGACCTCGAGCGTGCGATGGCCGGGACGCGTGTCATCGGTGGCGGGCAGGTGGCCAAACAGAACGGCTCCGCGCGCTGGAGCGAGCACGTCTACGAGAGGAGCGGCGGAGCCTGGCGCCAGCGTCTCTACGCGACGACGCTCGCGTCGTGCCAGCAGCTCGGCGTGACATTCGATTTCGTCGTCACCGCGCAGAGCCCGGCCGATCGAGCCGATTTCGTGTTTGCGCTCGCGGATCGCGTCGTCGCCGGGCTGGCCAGCCAGCGCTGAGGCGGCGCGTGCGCTTCGTCCCGTCAGTCCGCGCTTTCGCCGAGCGCCGGTCGTAGCTCCGTCGGGAAGCGCTTGTCGATCGCGCGGGTGACCACGGACCCGACGGTGACCATCGCCACCAGCGGCACGACGACGGGCGCGCCCGCGAACGTGAGGCCGACGGCCGCCACACCCGCGCTCACCGCGCCCGCTGCCGCCACGCTCGCGGCGCCTGCGACAGCCCCGCGGGCCGCGCGCTTCGCGACGTGAACCGCCGCATCCTTCTTGTTGAGCGTGCCCATTCGCAGCGCGGGGACGAGCGCGAGCCCGGCGATGGCCGCGTCGATCGCAGCGCCACCGAGCGCGCCGACCGCAGTAGCGCGGCCGATCGTCGCGAGCGCGCCTCGCGTCGACATACGGGCAGCCGCAGCGACGAGCTCGTGGCTCACGGTCGCCGTCACACCTCCGGTCGGCGACATCCGCAGCTGCACACCTCCGCGCGTGATCCCAGCGACGTGCGCAGCGGGCTTCGCCAGGGCATCCGCCATGATCTCGACCGGCGCGAGCGCCACGACGGGTGTCCTTTGGACCCGGATGCCGAGCGCCTCCACCGTGGACGCGGCGAAGCGCGCGCCTGCACCCAGCCGCGCTCCGTGAACGGCGGCGCGAATGGCAGGAGCTCCACGAAGGGCGAGGGCGGCTGCGGTCTGGATCGCGTTCTTCAGCAAGGGTGGCCTCGCGGGAAGGATACCTCGCTCCCATCCTCGACGTCGTCCAGAAGCTCGGCCCTGTTCGCGCGGTCTTCGCCACCCTCCTCGAGGTGAGGGGATTCAGGGAGCGGTGTAGGTCATGGTGCCGCACAGCTTGAGGAAGCCGCGCGCGATCTGCTCGCCCTCGGGCTTGCCGTTGGAGTTCCCGGTGCACCAGTGCACGTGGTCTCCGAGCTTCTTTGTGACTCGGCTGACGAAGCCAGCCTTGGCGTCGTCGCTCTCCACCAGCCAGCTGTCTGCCGTCTCTTCGACCACGCGCTTGATGCCCTTCATCTCCTCCCTCGGCGTCATCTTGAAGTTGAGCTCGTCGTTCACCACGAACAAGTAGGGGCCGTCTTCACCGAACGGGCGGATCACACACCCGCGTGATCCCATCAGCGGCTTGATCGACGCCTTCTCGGGCACCATCATCGACACGCCCTTGAGCAGGCACGACTTGGATAGGTCCTTCTGCTCGAGCGCGAGCGTGGTCGTGCCGTCGCTCCAGACCTTCTTGTCCAGGTCGACCGGGGAGGGAGGGGGAGGCGGCGCTTTCGGTGCAGGCGAGCTCGCGGCCGCACCCGCGCTGGTGGCTGCCGAGCCCGATGCCTTCGGTGACGCGGACTCCTTGGCGTTCGAGCCTTCGCCGGCTCCTTGCTTGGCGGGGCAGGCTGACAACAGCAGCAGCGCGGCCGTGGGGGCGAGGCGGAGGAGATCCTCCACGCGATCACCGACCTTCGAGGCGGAGCGACAGAGGAGATTCCAGACGACGTTCGACACGAGTCACCATCGAAGATGGGGGTGGGGACGCCCCCTGCTTACGTCCCTTGCCCACGGTTCTTCGTGGACATCGGTGGACACGGAGCTCGGCTCGGTGCATCGGGGGCCACCGAGGCTGCACTCGGCTTCCCCCTTTCGCCGCGCTGCGAGAGCCAGGGCGAGCTCGCCGACCCCATCCTCACGAGGACCGGATGCGCGGAGGAGCGCACCCTGCTCCTCCGCGGGAGCCTCGTCTCCACGTCGGCAGTTTCTCGTGCGCTCCGTCGCTTCGGGGGACGGCGGCGAGGCTCCGCCTGGTGCACCTGCGTGGAAGCCAGGTGGACGCGGAGCTCGCGACGAAGGTCAAGGCGGGGCAGGCCCCGACGTCGACGTGTGCTGGTGAGCCAACTCGGGTTGCCCGCGCACGGAAGGCGGGCTCGAGACGCTGCGCCGGGTCACCCGCAGCCCGGGGCACCCGGCACGCACAGATCCCCGAGCAAGAGCACCTCTTGATTGGCGAGCACGGTCCGGGCGTTGCCGATGTGTCGCGGGCGGCCGCTTTCGCCGGCGGCGTCGAAGAGCTGCAGCGCGGGCATCCGTGCGATCATGTCGAGGAGGCGCGCCTGCAGCTCGGGCCAGAGCAGCGAGCCAACGATCTGGCGCAGGTGGCCGTCGCAGCTCTCGGCACCTCGCTCGTCGAAGCACGACGGAAGGAAGGTCGACGTCGTGGAGAAGACGTCGACGTTGCCCCACGCAGCGTCGAGGGCCGAGTCTCCCCCTCGAGCGAGCCGCAGCTGGAAGTCCTGGTCGATCACGTCGACGAGGAACTTGGCGACGACGGTCTCGTTGCTCTCTGCGTCGAGTGAGACCAGCTCCACGACGAGGTTGGGCGTCACGTAGATCAGCCTGGTCTCTTCGCTGCCGTCGGTGAGGACGATGAAGGGCGCGCCGTCGTGATGGAAGCGTACGCCGAAGTCCGTTCCGATCGCGTCCAGCGCGTCGGCGACGTCGGTGTGGCCCATGAGATCGGCGAGCTCGCCGATCGCGTCTGGCTCCACCACGAGCCGGGCACGCTCATTCTGGCTTCCGAGCCGGTCAGGGCGACGTGCCTGCGCCCACAGGGCCTGGTTGATGTGGGCGGTGGTGTAGCTGACGCCCACGTCGAAGGGGTGACCGAGCTGGTCCACGCCGCCGGTGAGCATGGGCTCGTGTGCGCCGGCGAGGCCGTTGCAGGTCTGGCCCGATGCAACAGGGCAGTACCAGAAGAGGTAGGGGTTGCTGTCTCGAGGAGTCGACTGCGTCAGGTAGGGTACATAGAGGCCATCGGCTGCGTTGCAGTGCGCGTACACGGCGTCGCTGGTCGTCGAGCCGATGCTCGCGAGGAGATCGTAGGTGGCGAGCGGGTGGACGTCGTACGGCGAGGTCCCAGGCGGCGGCGTGTCGACTCGCTCGATGCCCAGCTCGTAGGGTGCGAGGAGCCGGTCGAGCGCTTCGTCTTCTCCGGGAACCGTCTTCAGCTCGACGGCTATCGTGTCCTCGATGTCTGCCTCCCACGCGAGGATCTCCGACTCGAGGAAGTCGTGGAGCCAGTCCTCGGCACAGATGCCCGAATCGACGTTCGCGGTGACCCCGGCCAGGCTCACGTCGGGCGTTCCTGGTGCGAACGGCGTCTCGATGCTCTCGCCGTCGGCCCTCACGTCGAAGGCAATCGGCGCCCCGAGCGTGCCGGAGGCGGCGTTGAACTCGAGATTCTGGCACGAGAGCCAGCCATCACGATCATCCGTGTCGTCGACGTAGTCCGACAGGCGTCGGCTGCTCGGCCAGAGGATGCACGGGTCGAGCAGCCCCTTGTCCCACTCGATGCTGACCAGCGAAGGATCGATCGACGCCTCGAGCCATCCGTGGATGTCGTCGAGGCGAAAGTCAGCCGTGATCTGGTCGTCCTCGAACTCGAGATCCATCGCCGACACGTCGCCGATTCCCAGTGCGTCGTCGACGCGTGATGGCATGAAGTAGGTGTCGATTCCCTCGATACGGATCCGAAAGTCGCTGGTCGTGGGTTTCCGGTCGACGCAGTGAGTCGTGCGGAGGCTGATCTCGCAGAGCGCAGGGTTCGGTGTGGTGCTGCATGCCTTCTTCAGGTAGTCGAACGCCGACTTCATCACCTTCGCCTCGGCCAAGATGTCGCGGTAGGCGAGGTAGCCGGCGAACTCGCCGCTGTTGGGTTCTGGTGCAGGGTTGGGCTCGGTCCAGTAGGCGAGGCTCGACTCGGAGAGATCACTCAGGTTGACGTCGATCTCGTCGGACGTGTGTGGGGCAACGTCGATCGCGCCCTGGGAAAGTCGCGGTTGCTTGCCGCCCGCCACGATCGGATAGGGCAACGTGGCAGCGTGGGTCGGCTCGAGACGATCCAGACCACGCGGCGTCAGGTACCCGATCGCTCCGGGGTTCTGGACCCCCGGTAACATGCCCTTCAAGACCGGGAGCCCTTGAGGCCCCACCGCGATCGTCAGCATGACGCGTGCGGTGTCGACGATGGCGAGGTCCGACTGACGCTCGAGCTGGACCAGGATGGGCCTGACGTGGGTGTCGTTCGCGTCGTCGAGGTCGATGTCGAAGAAGTACCCACGATAGGGGAGCTGCCCGAGCCAGCTCTGCCATGTCGTCGAGAGCGGGGTGTGCCCCAGCAGGTCGTGGTGATGGAACGCATCGTTCTCGTCGTCGTCCACGTCGAGTCCGAAGTACATGCCGCGGTACGGCCCCGGAGCTCGCTCGCCGTCGACGACGGTCGCGCCTGCGATGAGCGACGCTCCGCACCGAGATGTCTCGGAGTCCCAGTCGGGAACGGCCTCCTGACCGTTGAAGTACACGAGCCAGCCGGTCTCGCACTCTTCCTCGGAGGCGATGTCGGCGATGCCGACACCCACGTCCATCTCCTGTTCGTGGCCGTCCCACCATTCGACGTCCATGACCGCGTCGATGCCGAGCCCCGTGGTGCTGATCGACGTCACCTCGTCGAAGTACGTCGAGGTCGTCATCGCTCCGTTCGTGACGAAGTGGAGTGTCTCCGAGACGGGGGTCAGGATGGGCGGGAGATTGTACGAGCCCGGGATGTGCTCGTACTGCACACCCGAGACGTGGACGTCGCCCGATGGGTTTCCATTGGGATCGTCGTCGCTCAGGGTGATCCGGACGCGGTACTTGGTGTCGGGCGAGTCGTCGTGATCGACAGTGTCGAGGCCGGGGTCGACTTCGACAGTGGTCACGCCGAACTCCGGATAGTAGCGATGGGACGAGACGCTGCCCCGCTCGCGTCCGTAGCCGAGAAGGCCCGGGAAGAAGGGCAGAAAGGAGTCACCGAGCTCGATGCGGGGCTCCGCGAACGCGTGCCCCGAAACGAAGGTCACCAGCAAGAGCGGCGCAAACCAACGCGTCCTTCGCAACATGATTCCTCCGGGCGTGGCGCTTCGAGGGCAACGCCCCCGGACATGGGGACGCTCCAAAGGTCCTATGCGGTGGCCTCAACGGAGCTGACAGCCGCGCCGAGCTCAGGGCTCTTCGACCTTCGCGATCCAGGGCACGCCGAACAGCCCCGGTCCCACTCGCAACTTCGCCTCTCCGCCGTCTCGGACCACGCGGGAGCTCCAGAAGAAGTCCTGCGCGTAGAACGCACCCTCCAGCGTCTCTCCCTCGATGACGACTGTCGCGCGGCGCGTCGGCTGACCTTTGCCTGGCCTCTCGATCACGCCGATGTGGCCGTCGACGGCGCGGGGCGCGTGAAAGTCGAGCCACGCGTTGAGGAGCGGCATCCAGAGCATTCCGGAGACGAGCGCCATCAGCGCGATCAGGATCGTGGTCGTGATCACGGTGCGTCGCGACGTGGCCTTCGGCAAACCGTTCGCGAAGTAGAGGCCCAGGCACAGCAGAGTGAAGCCCGCGCCGACCGCCAAGCTCGGGAGCATCACGCTCCCGAGGCATGGATACCGCTTGTGGAGCTGGGTGAAGATCGGGACCATCCAGCCCAGTGTCGGCAACAGAAGCGCGGCGCCTCGGAGCAGTCCGCCAAGTCTGGCTTGTTTCATCGTCGCCCTGCCGATGGTCCCGTCTCCGCCAGGAGATGGCAGCCATCCAGCGCGCGGCTGCTACCACGGAAGGCCGTCGAACAGAACGCCGCGCGCCTCTGCAGCTGGCCTTAGCCGTCGCGGCTCAGCCCTTCGGCAGCTCGAACGCGGCGACGAGGCAGAGCGGCTTGCCCTTCTTGTCGAGGCCCCAATAGAGCGCGTGCTCGAGCGCGACCTCGCCCACGTAGGCGACGAGCGCGCGCCCGTCGTCCAGGAAGCCGACGGCGTCGCCGTGAGTCATTCGGCGCTCGGTCTCGGTGACGTGCGCCGACGCGAGGTCGGTGCGCCTCTCTTCGGCGTCCACGAGGGCCATCGTCACGAGCTCGCGCGTGAGCACGGTGTCGCCGCGCTCGTCGGTCGCCTCCTCCCATTGCGTCGGCGTGCCGGGCGCGAAGCGGACCATCAGCGCCTCGAGCCCTGCCGTCGGGAGGGCGTCGAGATCGTCCGAGTCCGGATCGGAGTAGTAGGCCGTGACCGCGTGTGCCCCCACGGGCACCGATCGCGCGAGCGTCGTCGCGTAGGCGTAGCCGGCTTCGCGAACGAAGGCGAGCCTGCCGCTCCGGATCACGAGGCTGCCCGCGGGGCTCGCCGCAGCCAGGTGGGGTGCGACGAGGCTCAGGTACGGCGCGCCGTTCGCGATCGACCCCGTCACGGGAGGCAGGACGGTGCCGCCGCCGGTGAGGGCCGCGTACGTCGCGTCGTCGAGCTCCGTCTGGTCGAGGACGCGCTTCGCGTCCTTGTCGTTCTGCGCGCCAGAGAAGTGCTTCACGAGCGGCGCCGTCGCCCGACTCCCGAGGGCCGCGAAGACCAGGCTGTCGGGGTGCTTCGCGAGCCGCTTGCGGTCGGCGAAGATGCGCCCGATCGCGGTGTCGATCGCCGCGTCGCTCGCGAGGTGGAGGAACGACGTGTTCGCGAGATTCTCGGCGTGCGCGGCCAAGATCACGGCGTCACGCCGGTCCTGCGGCAAGCGCGTCAGCACGGCTTCCCACTCGGCGGCGGCCCATCTCGGCGGCGTGGTGATCCACGGGTCGAGGGCCGGATCGATGTCGCCCTCGGTCTCGGCGAGGAGGATCGTCAGCGCGCGACAGAGCTCGACGTAGGGGCCGTACCAGTTGCCGGTCCCGGCCTTGGGCCTGGGCATCGTTCGGAGCAGCGAGGCAATGGAAGTCGAAACGGTGACAAATGTGTCAGTCTCGTTACCGGCTTGCGGGGCGCAATCGTTGCGTACGCGTATTGCTCGGTCTTCTCGCGCAGGTCCGGTCGACGTCGGCATACCTCGACGAGGCGAGCCTTGTCGCGGCAGCCCTTCGAGGTCCCGGTTTCAGCTGTCGCAGCTCCGGCATGCAGCCCGACACGGTCACGGACATGACGCTCTACGTGATGATGAAACCGTCATCCGTGTGGTCGGGATGCATCTCCGGCGTTGTCCGGCAGAGAAGAGAGCCGGACCCCACCGCGCAGGGCTGCGCTGACGAGCGGGTGGTTCGAGCCGGCCGGGCGACAGACGTGCACAGGTCCAGTGGACACGATGACGTTCATGCGGCGGCGTCCGGAGCAGGGAGAATCCAGGGAGCTCGTTCCGTCGCGGGAACGCAGCCCCGTCTTCACCGATGGTCAGCTCGTGATCTGGTTCGAGCCGACGCCGGGCAGCAGCGCGCCGCAGCGACCACGTCGAGGTCCACCTGTCTCACTTCCTGACAACGGCGTCATTGCCCTGCTTGAGCCCCGCGCGCACGCCCGTCCTCACGCGGAGCTCGGCGTTGCCGAGGGGCGGAGGCGGCGAGGGAGGCGGCGCCACATCGGAAGGCCTCTCGATTCCGGTCGAGGACGTCTCACGAGAGGCGGTGTCTGTCTGCATGGCCGACGGCGGCGGCAAGCGGTGTGCCGGCCTGAGCGGTCTCGAGCCCCGGCGTCGATCTCGGGAAACCTGCGCGTCCCGAGCGCAGGAACGCCAGACTTCGGTTGGGGTCGACCGTTTTCGGCGAGTCGTTGCGCGCAACTCGTTGCTGAGACAGTCCCCCTCCGGCCCGGACCTGCTCGCCTGACACGAGTGTCAGGGGCCGAGGCGCGTAGACCTCGCCGCGGCCGCGATTTTTGAGGCCACGGGGCGGTGGCACGAATGATGTACCAGGCGAAAACGCTTCGCTTGAACGGCTCCCCAGCGGGCCGCTTGGCTTAACGGGTTGGTCCACGACGAGGGGCGAGGTGCCGGGCTTACGAACCATCCGGCGCCTCGCCTCTCGACCTGGCGTCTCGATCCTCCGGAAGGAATCGTCTCGATGCTCCGATCCCCGCGCTTCCTTGGTCTTGTCCTCCTTCCTTTGCTTGCCTGCGGGGGTCTCGCCGATCCGTCCGGAGGGGTCGACGGCCCGCCCGATGACCAAGGTCCGCCCACCGCGCCGACCGAGCCGCCTCCCACCGGGAGCAAGTGGGCGGGGATCGAGCTGACGGGCGAGTGCGGGCGGACGACGCTCGCGTACGTCCTGGTGGACGAGGTCTGTGGGGGCACCGACGACCCGGCGTACCTGGACTACTTCCACGCGCCCATCATGCGAGACGGCGCGCTCATCGGCTCGTACCTCTTCGCGGTCGACGCGACCTACCTCTGGGTGCTCGACACCTCGGACCCGAGCGATCCGAAGCGGGTGGCGCTGCTCGCCGGCTTCGGCCAGCCGCTCGCCGTCGCGACGCACGGCGGGACGCTCCTGCTCGCCTCGGGCGCAGAGGGGCTCGTCGTCGTCGATCCGTCGGAGCCCGCGAGCCCCGTTCGCCTCGCGACGATCGAGGTCGCGGGGCCCGCGCTCGATGTCTTCGTCGACGGCGATCGCGCCTTCGTGGCGATGGGCGGCTCCGGCGTCGCCGTGGTCGATCTCGTGTCGCAGACTGTGGAGAAGGTGCTGGAGGTGCCGGGCTTCGCCGCGGCGGTGGCCGCAGAGGACGGTCGCGCGTACGTGGCCGCGTGCGACAACTTCGCGATCATCGACGTCACGACGGGGAGCGTGCTCGGCCAGACCTGGGTCGCGAACGCCACGAAAGAAGGCATCCTCATCGCGCCCGCGAAGGACGTCGCGCTGCAGGGCAACGTGGCCTTCGTCGCGGCGGGCCGGTTCGGCGCGGTCGCCGTCGACATCACGGATCCTTCGGCGCCGAGCGTGATCGGCAACTGCACGGAGCAGACAGATCAGTCATTCTACGCGAGCGGCGTGCGCGGGGAGGGCGAGGACCTCTACGTGGCCGGCGGCGAGTGGGGCGTGAAGCGGCTCGACGTCGGCGACGCCCTGACCACCTGTTCGTCGAACGTGGTCCCGGTCGTTCCGGACATCCCGAACCAGGGCGGCGAGTGCTCGACCGATCCCCCCTGGGAGGTCTTGCCCTGGGCGCAGACGTGGGCGCCGCCGCCGGTCCCGCCCGAAGGACGCGACCCGCTCCAGACGCTGCCGGTGCCCGGTCAGGTGTACGCGTTCGGCGACGCGACGCGCATCGGGCTGCGCGCGATCGATATCCGCGACACGACGATCGACGATCTCCCGAAGATCGGCCGCTACAGCGAGCCGCGGCTGACCGAGGGGATGGCGACCGACGGCGATCGCGTCCTCATCGCGGGGAAGGCGGGCGGGCTCTATCGGCTCGTGAACGACGCGCTCGTGCTGGAGGAGCCGCTCGATCTCGCGAAGACGGCGCGCGCGGCCGCGTTCCTCGGCGACGGTCGCTGGGTCCTCGGCTCGCCCAACCCCGAGTCGGGCGGCGGCACGGTGCACATCGAGGGCGCCGCGGCGCCGATCGAGGTGCCCGAGACCATCTGGGCCGGCGGCCTCGCGACGAAGGCGGACACGGTGTTCGTGCCGGTGCGCGAGGGCGCGCTCGCGGTCGACACGAGCGGGAACCAGACGCTCCTGTCATCGGGACGGGAGGCGGAGCTGCCGCAAGCCATCGCCGTCGGAGAAGACCACCTCTTGCTCGCGGCCCCCGAGTGGATCGACGCGCTCCTCGTGACGCCTGCGGAGGCGGCGCCTCTCGGCGACAACGGCGTGCTCGAGGGCGGCGATCTGGCCGACGTGAACCTCTGGCACCGCGCGCTCCCCCGCAGGGTCCTGCTCGAGACCGCCACCGGGCCGGTGGAGATCGCCTCGCTGGGCGGGATGGCCGGCCTCACCGACCACACGAGCGCGCTCACCGTGGAGCTCCCGGCTGGCGACTACATCGCCGGCGCGGCGGGGCCCGATCGGGTTTACGCGGTGGCGGTCGATCGAGGACGATACCGGACGATGCTCGTCACCATCGCCCTCGACGGCGAGCCCACCATCGCGGGCGTGAGCTCGTTCACCGGGATGGGCACGAGCGTCGTGGTCTCGGGGGATCGACTCCTCCTCGCCGACGGGGACCGAGGCGTGAGGATCTTCGACACGACGGAGAGCGCGCCCACACTCCTCGCGGTCGACGAGATCGGAGGTGCGCCGTGAGCCTGCGCGATCTGATGGACCGAAGGCTGCTCCTGCCGCTCTGCTTCGCCGGCCTCACGGCATCCGCCTCGTCGGGCTGCGAGATCGTCCTCATCATCGCCGCCACGGCGGATGACGACGACTACGAGTGTTACGACGCGTGCGACTGCTATGGCGAATGTGGGACGGACGAGCCGCCGCCCACCGAGAACCCCAGCCCGCCGACGGTCACGATCAGCATCCCCGATTGGCCGCCGGCCGGGCCTGGCACGCAGATCCACGTGGACGCGGTCGCCAACGGCGGCTCGCTCGTGGGCGCCACCTGGTTCTTCCGAAACAAGGTCACCACGGAGTTCGACGGTGCGACAGCCGGCTCCACCTGGATCAACGGTGAAGCGCTCGGCGAAGGGTTCGGGACGCTCACGATCGACGTCGAGACGAACGTGGACACCGGCACTCGGAGGGAGGTCCAGGACTTCCTGGTCGACCTGTCGGAGCCCACGGCTTACGCTGACGATACTGTTCTTCCCGCCGCGGGCGCGGAGCTCAACTTCTGGATCGCGGATGCGTGGGTCGTCAGCGGCTACTACCTGTCCATCGGGGGCAAGACCTTCGAGGCTGAGCTTGAGCCCGGCTACCCATCGACGCTCGGCGTCGAGTGGGACTACTCGCTCGTCAGCATCCCGGTCTCGGAGATCCCCGTCGGCGTGCACGAGGGCCTCTTGGTCGTCCATGACGCCGCCGGCAACGAGGCGGTGCTCGACCTGCCGGTCACGATCGACGGCACCCCCCCGACCGCGACGATCGAGTCGCCGGCCGAGGGCGCCACGTTCATTGGGCCGTTCCAGATCGACCTGGGCGGGACGGACGATCTGCCCGGCGCGGTGTCGCTCGAGCTCCGTCTCGGCGGCGCGCTCGTCGCCACGGCCATCGGGCCGAGCGCGTCGGTCGTGGTCGATCCAGCCGAGTTTCCCGAGGGCGCGCTGGAGATCTCGGTCCTCGCGGTGGACGAGGCGGGCAACAAGAGCGCGCCCGCGCTCCGCACCGTGCAGATCGCCCGGCCCTGAGGGCGCCTCACCCAATCGGGACGAGGCGGCCGATGGCCGACACCAGCAACGTGACCGGCGAGGCGTCGAGCGGGTCCTGCGGTGGCCTCAAGCTCCCGAGGAGGACGGCGGGAAACCGAGCGAGCAGGGGCAGCTCGGCGGCGGCCGCGGCCGGGATGTAGACGGTCACCGCGCCGCTCGGCATCGACATCGTGGCGCAGATGCGCGTGCCGCCGAGCACCTCGTAACGCTCGTAAGCTCGACCGACGAGCGCCATGCGCTCCACCGCCTCATCGAGCGCCCTCCGGTCCGGCGCCACCTCACGGATGCGCGCGGTGATCGCCTCCGCGATCCCGGGAGCGGCCGGGAGCTCGGAGGCGGCCACGAGCATGCCCTCGCGGCAGAGCTCGGCGAGCTGCTTGTTGGCCGCAGCCTGGGGCTTGGCGACGGCCAACGTGGCCTTCAGCCTCGCGACCGGATCGAGCCGGAGCGCGAGATCGCCGGCCACCACGACGTTCGGCAAGACGAGCTCTCCGGTCTCGTCGACGGCCTCACGCAGCGCGACGAGGAGCTGATCGGCAGGGGCCCGCTTGCCACCGAGGAGCGCGCGCGAGACGCTGGCGCGATCCGGCGCGGGGCCCTCTTCCGCGCTGCGCTCGAACCAGATCACGTGGAGCGCGTCGGTCTGGAGCGCCGTGGGCGCGGCGGCGATCGGCGCCGGGCGCGCAGGCATGGGCGCCGGCGGCGCAGGCATGGGCGCCGGCGGCGCGGGAACCGGCGCGGGGGGCGCAGGGATGGGCGCGGGGGGCGGGACTGGAGCGGCCGGCGGCGGGAGCGCATCGACGGCTTGCATCGACACGGTCGACTGCGGGACGAGGGGCGCGGGCGGCGGGGCGACGGAAGGTGCTGGCGGCGCGACGGAGGCCACGGGCGCGGGCGGCGCGACGGACGGCGCCACGGGCGCGGGTGGCGCCGGGTAAGACGATGACTGTGCTGTCATCGCACCGAGCTGCGCGAGCGGGCTCTGTCCCACCCACGCGGGCGGCGCGCTGTGGAAGGTCTTGTGGGCCTCCCCGTCGGCTTTGGGCTGTCCGGCGAACGGCAGATGCTCGGGCGCCTTGAGGGGAGGCTCCTTCGTGGTCGGCACATGGGTCACACTCGACGGATCGAGATCCCCCAGGCTGGCCGCCGCGGCCCGCGCAGCGACGACGGTGGCCCAGCTCACCTGCGATCCGCGGTGCTCGGTCACGACCCAGAGCACGTCCTGGGCTTGTTTCTCGTACGCGATGCGACCACGCCAGGTGAGCGTGAGCAGCGCGCGGTCGGTGTCGATCCAGAGGGTGTCACACCGGAGCGGGATCTCCGCGCCGACCTCGCTGCGCTCGAGGAACGCCCGAGGACGGATCCCCGGCAGACGCGCGGACACCGTGGTCGCGGACGGGTGGAGGTTCTCGAGGATGAGGAGCTCGTCCTCGGGGAGGTCGGTCAGCTGCTGGTCGGCCGGCGCGCAGTTGTAGAACGCCGGCTCCGCGTGCCCGATCTTGCCGCCCGCCATGTCGCCGAGCGGCCTGCGCAAGGGCCAGCTCGGCGAGACGGGGCCGAGCCCCGCGGTCTCGATTGCCTCGCCGCGCCGCTCGAGGTGTTTGCCGGCGACCACGAGGTTCGGCACGAGGATGCGGCCGAGCGAGTCCTGTACGTCGGATCGGATGCCGATGGGGTTCGGCGTGTACGGCCCGCCGGCGGCCCGCTCCCAGCGGAGCGGCATCTTCACGAAGCGCGGACCCTCGCGGATCTCGCCGTCCATCCCCCAGGCGCGATCGCCGAAGACCTCGAGGGCCTTGTCGCACTCGCGGATGGCGAGGCGGACCCTGACGACGCGGACAGGCTCGCGGTTGGGCGCGTACGCGTGCCCGACGACGACCACGTCCGCGCGCGCCTTGTACGGGACGAGATCGCTCGGGGCGAAGAGGCTCCGGCCCGGATCTTCGTCGTGGTACTTGTCGGAGGCGACGATCTCTTCCTGCTCGGCGGCAGGCGCGATCTGCGTCGGGTGGATGTCGAACGTGAGCTTCGCGACGATCGTCGCGAAGCTCTGTCCGTTCGGGCTCGTCCACTCCAGCGACGCGGTCTTGATCGGCGAGAGCGCCTCGACCCGCATCAGCCGCCCTTCTTGGACGACTTCGCGAGCAGATCGCCGAGCGTGCCGAACCCTCTCTTCTGCGGCTCCTTCTTGGGCTGCGCGCCGCCCTTCGGAGCGGGGCCGGCCTGTCCTTCCTGCTGCGCGGAGTACGCCTGGAAGTCACGCCGCTCGTCGTCCTCCGCGAGCGCCTTGATCGACAGGCGGATCTTGCCATCCTCCGCGATCGCCAGGATCTTCGCTTCCACCAGGGCGCCCACCGTGAAGACCTTCTTCAGGTCCGCGCCGCGAGGCGTCGCCGTCTCGGCGGTGGGGATGAGCCCGCGCCCCTTGCTCCCGTGGGTGCCCTCGATCTGGACGAAGACGCCATAACGCTCCACCCCGGTGACGGTCCCGCGGATGCGTGCGCCCTCGAGGAGCAGCGGCCCCGCCTTGGCGCGCGGGATGGCAACGAGCTCGCCGCCGTCTTCGATCGTGCTCATCTCCGACTCGCGCCGGACGACGACCGGTGAGAAGCGCACGCGCTCTCCGTCCGTGTCGACCACGACGGCCGAGATCGAGGAGCCGACCTTCGCGAGGAGCGAGCCGTCGCTACCGACCAGCTCACCCCGCTCGATGTAGCCCTCCTGCTTCTCGCCGACGTCCACGAACACCGCATCCCTACCGATCTCGACGACCTTCACCTCCACGCGCTCTCCACGCGAAAGCCGACGCGACTTCTTGCCTCGCGCCGCGCCCGAGGAGCTCTCGAACAGGGCGGCAAACGATTCTTTCGGGTCCGAATCACCCATGGTCCCTCGTCATACATCCGGCCCCGCCCGGCCGAAAGAATGCCACCGGGGTCGGCGGCCCCGCCTCCGTTTTGCGTGGCAACTCCGTTTCCACGAGACTAGGCTGCCGCCGCTCCGGGGCTCACGTTCCGGAAGCTGGGTCGATAGCTCAGTCGGTAGAGCTGCGGACTTTTAATCCGTAGGTCCAGGGTTCGAGTCCCTGTCGACCCACCACAAAACAAGGCGTTTTCGCTTCCGGGAGCGATATTCGGAGCGAAACTCCCGGGGCTGTCTCGAAGAGCTCCGGAGGCAGCGGGGGGAAGACCGGCCCGAAGGACGCGCCGAGGGCCTCGGCCTCGCGGATGTAGCCCTGGGTCGTCTTGAAGTCCTCGTGGCCGGCCTGGTGCATCAGGGCGATCGGGTTGTCGCCGCGGATCGCTCGCCAGGTGATGCCCGTGGCCCGGAGGTCGTACCAGGTCACCTGCTTGCGGGTCTTCGTCGACGCGAAGAGCTCGGCCCGGGTCACCTTCGCAGCGCGGAGGGCGCTGCGAAGGACGTCCGCCAGGGACGTGTCGGCGGGGAGGTCGACCACCGCGCCGGCGCCGCCTGCGGCCTCGCGCATGGCGCCGAGGAGCGGCAGCAAGGCGGCCTCGATGGGGACCGACCGCGCGCGCCCGGTCTTCGTGCCCTTCTCCTGGCCGTCACGAAGGATCGAACGGTGGACGCTCACCCGGCCGGCGTTGAGGTCGACGTCATCCCACGTGAGCGCACGGAGCTCGCCCGGGCGGAGGTACAGGTACACGTTCAGCGCGAGCGCCCGGCGCAGCTCGAGGGCGACGTCGGCGCACGAGAGGACGGCCAGGACCTCGGCCGGGTGAAGCCAGGCCTTCGTCTTCTTCTGCCCGCGGTCGGGCGGCGGGACGTCCTTCGCCGGGTTGTCGGGCCGAGCGCGCAGGGAACGATCCTTCGCGTTGCAGGCGTCGGCGAAGGCCTTGGACACGAGGCCCCAGGCGTTCGCCGCCGTCTTCCACGAGATCGTTCCGGCGCGCACCGAGGCGTCGAGGTGAGCCACGACGTCCTCGACGTCCTCGGGGGTGACGCGGGCGATCGGCAGGCGCCCGAGCCTTCGGTCCTTCCGAACCGGGGCAGCGAGCACCCACTTTGCCCAGCGGGCGATCTCCGCGTCGACCTGCATCCCGCGCTCGCGACGGGCGTCCCACCATCGATCGGACCACTCCTCGACCGTCTCGCCGTCCTCCTCCTCGTCACGGACGAGCTCGGCGCCGCTGCGGGCCGCGAGCTTCGTCAGCCGCGCCGCCTCGGCCTGGGCCTCCTCGAGCGTGAGCCCGGGCGGAAGGCATGCGCGGCGCGAGCGCTCGCCGTTCGGGAGTGTGATCTGGATGTCGAAGTGATCGTCGTGGGGGAACGCCGTTCCCGTGCGCGGGCGGCCCATGGCTTACGTCCCCTCCGTCGTCGGCGCCGGCGGGCTCGCCTCGAGAAGGTCGAGCCCGCGGACCAGCGCGATCCGCACGACCTGCGTCCGCTTGATCCGCAGCCGTCGAGCGATCTTGTCGAGGCGCTTCAGGTCGGAGGGAGCAAGGCGCGTCGCCACGCCCTGAAACTTCAGGTCGTCGCCGCTCATCGCTTGAGCTCCTGGAGACGGACGAACATCATGGCCTCGACGATGCTGCGCCGGGCCGACCCAAGGCAGTGCTGCGTGTGCTCGGGGATGTTCTCGACGTCCTCGGCGTCGTCGATGCACTGCAAGGCGTCGATGAGCTCGCGGTAAGCCGTCGCGGTCAGGTCTTCAGCTTGCTGCGCGGTCGTGTTCGATGCGATCGTGGGATCACTCATGGGAACCTACCTTCCTGTGGGTCACGCCCCCGGACGTTGGCGCGTCGCGGGGGCACTTGATTGATATCCACCGCGGATATCAGCCGCAAGGCCCGCTCCGGACGATTCCCGCCAAGTGCCCGGATTGATATCGCTATCGGGCTAAGCTTTTTCTCGGGCCGTCAGCTCTCGTCGTGGCGTCGGCGTCGCTCGGCCTGCCGCTGGACGATCGCGGCTGCCTGGCGGGCTCCTTCGCCGTCGATCGGCAGGAACGGGAGCCCCTCGCCCACGTGGTCGGGGACGAGCTCGGCGGGGCGGATGACTCCCTCGGCGATCATCATCTCGCGGAGCGTCGGTCGTCGTCTCATCGGGTCCTCTTGGTGCGCGATGTCGTGCCGTCCGTCGCGATGGCGAGCAGCTTCCGCCCGGCCTCCGAGCAGAGCGTGAGCCAGTTCACGGGGCAGCCCACGTCCTGCCAGGTCAGGCCCATGTTCGTGCTGAAGAGCACGCGCGGGCCGGCGAGGCTGGCCGCGGGCGGGTTGGTGATCTGCCCCCGGCAGATCCAAACCCCGTTGAACGAGAGGCAGCCGCCAGCCACCTCGAATTCGAAGGTGCCGCCGTAGTCGGGCTCGACCCACGAGACGCCGTCCTTCGACGTCTTCATGGTGCCGTCGTTGTCGATGGCCCAGAACACGTCGTTCACCTCGTCGTAGGACATGCCGACGGCGTTCTCGAGGATCTCCTCGCCCCCGTTGGCCTGGAGCCAGGTCCCGTCGCCGAAGCCCACGTGGTACCAGGCGCGGCCGTCGGTCCCCATGCACGCCACGCGGTCGGGTGCGACGCCGATCCATCGGATCGAAGTGCTGATGCTGGACTCGTTCTGCAGGTCGCGCTTGGTGGCTGCCGGCGTGCCCACTGTCGTGGCCGTGTAGAGCTTCGGGCGGTTGTTCGAGCTGTCCTGACCGAAGACGAGGAAGAGCCCCTCGGTCGCGGCGTACGGCTGCGGGACGACGCCCCGCACCACCATGTTGCTCATCAGGGCGTTGTGCTCGCTCCACGTGTTCGTGGTGTCCTTCTTGTGCGCGTTGCCGGTCGTCCGCTCGCACGCCAGCACGATGCCGGAGCGTGGCTCACACGCGATGCTCTCGCCCTCGGCCGGCGTGCCGGCGAGCGAAGAGTCCTCCGCCCACGTGCGGCCGTCGGCCGAGTAGAAGACGCGCAAGCCGGTCGTGCCCTCCACGAGCCAGAAGACGCGAGCCTTCGGGTCCCACGTCACGCACGTGTCGGTTGCGAGCGAGACGCTCTCGGAGACCAGCGAGGCGTCGGGTGCGTCGAAGTTCAAGAGGTCGAAGAGATCGAGATAGGCCACGCGACCGGTGACGTCGTGGAACGCATCGTTCAGCCACGGCGCGGGCATCTTGCGATCCACGTACGCGCCGCGATCGATGACAGCCTGCGGCGCCCTTGTCTTCGTCGGCGTGCCGGCGTGGGGGCCGTCGGGATAGGTGCTCTCGCGAGCCCACACGATCGGATCGCCTGCGGGTCTGTTTGCCATGATGTCGTTACCTCCTCAGTTTCGGTTCCCGCCGCGAGCGAGCGCGACGGAACGAAGCTCCAGCTCGAGCTGACGCACGCGGAGCCGCGCGGCGGCCAGCTCGGCGGTCAGGCGGGCGCAGTCGGCCTCGGCGGCGTCTCGCCGCTCGACGGCCTCCATGACCAGCGCAGCCATGACGGGGCGCTCGCTCTGCCTCTCGAGAGCCAGGCGCGCGAGCTCGGCTACGTCCGTCTCGGCCCACACCGCGAACTCGTTGGAGAGCTCGGGTCGCACCGTGGCGAAGTAGGCTTTCGTGCGGGTGACGAGCGCGAGCGCCTCGCGCAAGGCCTTCTCGGCGGCCGGGGCGAGCTGGTCTGCGATGAGGCCAGCCACGACGGCTTCGGCCTGGGCCATGTCGATCTCGTCGTCGACAGCGAGCGCCGAGCGGATGCGAGACACGTAGCCCTCAAGCGTCGCCACGAACGCCTCGAGCTCCTCGCGCGGGCTGGTGGTCATGACTCGACCTTCCCCTTCGGCGCGCCCACGGCGTTGGGCGTGTAGAGCGTGACCGAACCAGGCGCGCCCGAAACCGGCCCGGGCGCGTTGAGAATGCCCGCGATCTGACCGATCGAAGTCGCGATGGCCGTCAGCTCGGTGTCGACCTTGGTCCCGTTCGCGATCGGGTCGGTCGCGTCCTTGCCGACACGGATCTCCGGTGCCTCGAGCTCGATGGCCGTCGACTGCTTCAACACGAGCGCGTTTGTCTCGGCCGTCGGCAACAGCGCCGAGTCTTTCATCACGCCAGGGATCGCCCAGCCGCCGCACCCCAGGTCGTTGCGCCGCACGTCGAGCGCGTCGCTCGGTTGGCCGGTGCGCCGGTACTCTCCGAGCGCGAGCGAGGAGACGACGAAGAGGACCTCGTCCCCCTCCGCGATAGGCCACGTGATCGACATGGTGCCCGTGGACGGAAAGAGCACGCGCACGTTGGGGATGACGGGGAGCGCCTCGTGCTCGATGTCCGTCTCTTCGATGTCGTCGAAGAGCGGGGCGCGCACGACGATCTCGAGGTCGGCCGTCTGCGTCGCCGCGTCGTAGGTCTTCACGCGCGCCGGGAGCGCCGTGAACACCTCGGCCTTCACCTTGTCGCCGGCCCTACGAAAGGCCGTCGGCAGCTCCAACAAGAGCCGGTGCAAGCTCACGCGACCGACCCCTGCCACCCGTTCCAGTCGAACGTGGACATGGCTCCCGAGACTGCGCCAGCGACCGCCGCGGGGTTGTTCGCAGCGTTCACGACGATCTGGTTTCGGACGTTGGCGGTGCGGGTGCTGTAGTTCGTGGTGCTGGGCGCGATCGGGATGCTTGCGGCCGCGAAGCGCTGGGTCCTCGCCTGCATGTGGGTCACCTGTCGGTCCATCTCGTTGATGAACCCGAGCCCCACGTTCTTCGCGGCGAGCGCGCTCTTCCAGCTCGGGGACTTGTTGCCCGCTCCCTTGTTGAGCGCTGCGATCAACTTGTTGCCGGCTTCGGTGAGCTTGTTTTCCATCTCCGGCATCTCGTTGGTGAAGCCTTCGATGATGCCGCGGACGAGGTTCTGACCGATCTTGATCGTCGCCTCTTTCAGCGACGTCCACCACTCGGACACCTTGTTGCTGATCGTCCGACCGATGCTGACGATACCGTCGCCAATGAGCCGCCCCAGCTCGGTAAGGCCGGCCGTAAGCGGGCTCGTGAGCCCGGCCAACAGCGTCGGGCCCCAGCGCGACACGTGGTGAATGATCGTCGCGTTGAACGCGCCCAGGTCCATCGCCATGCCGGCGAGCCACTGGCTGAAGTCCCGCTTCGCGAAGTTCCACGCGTCGGGGAGGTCTTCCTCGAAGAAGGAGACAATCCTGGAGTTGCCGACGGCCTCATTCCCCGCGAGCACGGCGAAGAAGACGCCGACCTCCTTCGCGAGGGTGCGCAGCCCGTCGCGGACCGACTCGGCCGTCTCCTTGCCGAACAGCTTGGTTAGGATCGCGCCGGTCGCCGAGTCGCCCCCTTCGATGAACGTCCAGATGTCCTGAACGGCGAGGTAGAGCGCGCCGAGCAAGAGGACGAGCGGGATGTACGGGGCCAGCATCTTCAACCCCGCTGCGGCGCCTGCCACGCCCAGGATGACCATGGCGCTCTTCATTCTGGTCGCCGCGTTCTCCCCCTTGTTGAAATAGCTGACGACGCTCGCGACGATGTTGGTGAGCCAGCGGAGCGTCGGGGCAAGCGCCAACATGAGCCCGCCCTTCAGAGAGAGCGTGGCCACGTTGACGTCCTTCATTCCCTGCTCGAAGTTGCCGATCTGTTCGATCGCCTCGTCAGAGAGCCCGCCGCCGAGCTCGCGAAAGTGAGCGCGGAGCGCTTCGACCTCGGCCCCGCCCTTCGACAGAACCGGAATCAGCTTCGCGCCGCCCTTGCCCAAGAGTTCCAAGGCGAGCTTGGTTCGCTCCGCTGGATTCTGGACGTTCGCCAGGCCGTCGGCCACGTCCCCCATGAGCGCCTCGACGGGACGGATCTGGCCGTCTGCGCCCTTGATGTCGACGCCCAGCTTCTTGAAGGCCGCGGCGCCCTCGACGGCGTTCTTCTGCAGGAACTTGAACGACGCGCCCATTTCTTCGGCGGTCACATCGGCCGTATCCCCGACGTACGCCCATTCTTGGAATGCCTTCGTCGACAGGCCCAGCGCCGTCGCGGTGTTCGAGATGCTGCTGGCCGTGTCGACCATCCCCGTGACGAAGGACTTCATGCCGCCAACGATCTCGGACGCGGCGAACATCGTGACGAGCTTCTTTGCAAAGCTCGTGACGTCCTTGTCGGCCTTCTGTAGGGGCTTGTTGTCGACGTTGAAGCCGAACGACGCGATGATCTCTTTCAGCGCCACGGCATCACCTCAGGGGAAGAGAGAGGGCCCGGGCAGTCCCCGCGCGCGACCCTCCGAGCGCGCGGGGTGAGGCCACCTCTTCGGCCTCGGCGGGGCGGGAGGTAGTACCCCGCTGCCCAAGTGGGTTTGGAGCCGGCCCCCGCAACATGCGGGTGAGCGGCCGGCCGCGCTCCCGATCGAGCGCGCGCGACGAGACGAGCGGCCCAACTGCTCGCCGCGTCCAAAAAGGCTTCGACCGCCCAGGGGGAGAGGAAGGGCCCCCTCGGCGTGGGCGCGCCGTTTCGCGCCCGCGGCGCTGCTGGACGCCGCTCGAAAGTCTGCATCAGCCGGCCTCGACCAGGAGCTCGGCCGGAGTGAGCGAGAGCGTGATGTGCCCGCCCGCCTCAAGCGCCCGAAGTCGCGGCATCAGCGAGGAGCCGGCGATCTGCAGACCGCTGTCTTCGTCCGTCGTGTGGACGGCGCCGGCGTCGAGCGTGTTCACCTCGCGGTGACGGTACGCCCGGCCGACCATCTTGTCGGAGGCCGTGAGCCGGTACGTTCGCCCGAGGTGGATCGGGTTCTTGCCGGCCGGAATGGTGATGATCATGGCGTCAGCCCTTCGCCTTCTTGTTCTCGGCGACGATCTTCGCGAGCTCGGCCGCAGGCACCCCCTCCAGGATGGCCCGCGCGGCCGCAGTGCGCGCCTCGCGATCTGCGGCGGCCTTCTGCTCGGCCTCGGCGGCGGCCTTGGCCTCGTGGGCACGCTCGGAGCGGATCGTGCTCTCGACGTAGATGGCAGCCCGCTCGAGCTCGGTGACGGCCGCGGAGAAAGCCTCGCTCGCCCGCGCGAAGGTCTCGAGGTCGCGCACGGTAGCGGGCCGGCCGACGAGCTCGGCGAGCGCGGCCAGCGAGGCGTCGGCCTCGGCGCGCAGCTCGGCGAGCTTCTCGGGCGTGATGACGACGCGCGTCCGGAGCCGCTTGCTTTCCGCCTGGCGCGCGCGGACCTCGGCCTGATAGCCGGATGCACCGGTGATCCGATGCTGGCCGCGCGCGGCCGCGAGCTCGCTCTCCTGCATGGAGAGCTTGCGGTCGATTCGCGTGAAGACGTTGTCGGTGTCGGATCTCATCAGCGCCTCCCGTAGGACGCGAGACGCGCGTCGAGGCGCGCTCCCAGGTCGGTGATGGAATCGTGGCTCGGTGCGCCATCCTGGCGCGGGGCGCGGTAGTGCCGCCCGGCGCGGAGCCGGCGCTCCATCGCTTCGTGCGCGTCCGCGTACGTGCGGCCCTTCTTGGCGAGCGGGACGCGCATTTCTCTCGGAGAATCGAGCCGGTCGAGGACCTCGAACGGGTCCCGCCTGTCGCCTCGCCCGTCGATCGGCTCTTCCTCCTCATCGTCGGGAGGCATGTCGCCGTCCTCGGGAGGAGGAGCGAGCGGAGACTCCTTTGGCGCGGGTTTCATGCCGGCGATCTGGCTCGCGAGCGCGAGGAGCTGCTCGCTCGTCAGCTCGAGAGGCTCCAGGTCGATGCCCGGGAAAGTCTTCTTCGCGAGCGCCAGGAGCACCGCGTCGACGTCGTCCGCGTCCACCACATCGATCGTCTTGCCGTCGACATGGATCGTCTTCACGCCGTGGCGCAGAGCGAGCACGAGGATCTGAGCGCGCTCGCGGGCGAGCTCCTTGACGGTCTTCTCGGGGGCTGCGTCGGTGCGCGTGTCGGGGTTTTTCTTCTTCGTGCCCATGTTCTTGTTGTCCTTCGTGTCGAGCCGGCTGATCTCGGTGCGGTAGTGGCGAGCGTCGGCGTCGCCGGTGAGTGTGCCGGCCTTCGTCTTCAGCTCGGCGCCGAGGGGGTGCGTCTTGCTGAGCGCGTCGATGTGGAGCACGCGGCGCGCCCAGGCCGTATCGGCCGTCTCGTCGTCGAGACGCTGGACGGGCGCAGCGGCGTCCGCGCGGTCGGCGGTGATGGGGTCGGCCTCGGTTCGAAAAACGCTCATTTGGATTCTCCGGCAACGACATCGGCCACAGAAATGGCGAGAAGCGCGCTCGCGAGCTCGGCCGGCGTGCACGCGCGCTCGCGCGCCATGGCGGCGAGAGCGGATGCAAGAGCGGGATCGAGCGCGAGCTGCAGCACACCTTTGCGGGTAGCAGCCACCGGTTGTTCACGACGTTCGAAAGCGTCTGCGGGATCAAGGCCGAGTCGCTCCGCGGCGAGCCGCAGCGTGCGAGGCGACGGCGCGCGCCTGCCGTACAGGAGTTGCGAAATGTGCGTCCTGCTGCACTCGAGCGCGGTGGCCAGCTCGGTGCGCGTGACCCGCCTCGTGAGCGAGGCGAGGGCCCTCGCCCAATCGGAGCGGCAAGCCATGGACGCGTCGTCGCGGCTCACTTCAGGTAGCCCTCACGGATGCGCGCGATCACTTCGTCGAGCGCGGCGCCGGGGAGTCTCGTGAGCCGTGCGCGGTCAATGTCCGCCTGCATGGCCTTCGCCTCGCGCTTCGACAGGACGCGCGTTCCGTCGGGGTTGCGCTTGTCAGGGGGACCGTTCGGCACGGTCATGCCGCGCTGATGCGCAGCGAGCAGGCCGGCCCAGCCTGCGAGATTGATCGGCGGGCCGTCGAGGTAGCTCCCTTGCCCGGCATTCCAGATCGCCAGAATGGCGGCAGCGGCCAAGTCGCAATGACCCATCCCGTTGCGGCGCGGCGCCTCGATCCGGAAGCCGCCGCCGGGGAGCGCGCGGCTCCGGATCTGCCGGAGCTGGGCGAGCAGCCGCGGGTTGTCCGGCAGGATAAGCCGGCCCTCACGCAGGAGCGTGCGCGCGAAGATGTACGTCTCGAAGACGCCCGAGCCCCCGGGCGCATCGTTGATCGTGATCTGCTCGCGCTCGGCGTGCTCGCGCGCGGCCTCCCGACTGTGGCCGTCGCTCATGATCGACTGCAGCCCGTGCCGCCGCAGAAGAGCGGCGAAGCCTGACACGACGGCGCTCAGCTTCAGCGGGGTTCCCCGCTCTGGCTTGAACTCGATGTCGTCCAAGACCGCGATCTCGAAGGTGCCGTCAGGCACGTTGCGCCGGCCGGCGACGACGGCCGCGCTCGAGTCGTTCACCAGGCCGAGATCGCACCCAGCCTTGCGCTTCGGGAAGTCGGCTGGCGCGAACGGCCTGACGGCGGCGGCGAGCATCGACGAGTCGAAGAAGAGCTCGCTCCCGCCCGTCATCCACTCAGCGCCGAACTCGACACGCCACGTCTCGTCCGCGCGGTCGCCTTCGTAGAGGTCCGGCCGGTCCGGCCGCATGAGCGGCGTCGGCGCGTGCGCCACCAGCACCGACTTGGGCGCGCCGAAGTTCGCCTTCCAGAGGTCGTGGAGGAGTCCGGCCTCGACCCATGGCGTGCTCTCGACGATGAGCTGGGCGCCAGGCAGGAGGCGCGCGATCAAGCTCTTGTAGACGTCGACGTCGTTCACGGCCGCGCTGGCATCGCGGAAGAAGCAGGCTTCGTTCATCAGGGCGCCAGGAATCGAGCGGCCGCGAGTCGCGCGCCCCCCTGCGGTCGCTGGTAGACACTCGATGGTCACGAGCTGGCCATCGTCGCGGCGGATCGTGAACGACTCCTCGCGCTCGGCCACGATGGCGCTCGCGAGCTCGGGCACGTGACGGGCGGCCCCGAGGGCGTATCGAAGATCCTGCTTCGCGAGGCGCAGATCGGGCGCAACGATCATGCAGCTCGCGATCTCTCCTGGCGCGATCCCTCGGAGCGGGAGCGTGTAGGCCAGGTGCAGCATCCGGAGCGATCCGAGGAGCGACTTGCCGGAGCGGGCGCCGATGACCCAGCCGATGACGCGCCGTTGCTCGGGCGTGACCGTCTCGACGTCGCCGAATAGCTCGCGAGCGAGCGCGCGCTCCTCGGGCGAGAGGTCCCCCGGCTGCACCCCGTCGAAGCTGACGGCCGTCAGCACGCGCTGCGCCGGCGTGAGCGTGGTGCCGCAGGCCTCGGCGAACGCGACGAAGGGCATGCTCATCGATCTGGTTCCTTCCCGCCCATGCGGGCCGCGAGAGCGGCGAGTCCGCCGCGTTTCGGCCGGGCTTGGGCCTCGGTGGCGCAGAGCTGGCTCGCCGTCAGGAGCGCGGTGCGCGCCTTGTCCTGCAAGTTGGCGGCGGCCAGAACGGTCTTCGGGTCGAGGTCTCCGGCGAGCAGCGCTCGGGCGGCGGCGAACATCCACGCTGCGCCGACGATGAGGGTGGACGGGGCGACCCCGCACTGCCCCCCGCCGTATGTCGTGGCGTACGCCTTCCGCTGATCTCGCACCCACGCCTTCGACTTCCGCAGCTCGGCCTTGAACCGGGGGTCGCTGGACAGGTTCTCCAGCCCCATGGAGCGCGCCCACGTGAGCGAGTCCTTGCGCGCCTTGCCGCCCTTCGACTGCGCCGTGCGGGTGCCAGCTACCCACCTGCCGTCGGGCCTGCGTTCGCCGCGTGCTTCGGCGTGCTCTTCGGCGTGCACGGCGAGACGGGCGACCTCGTCGGGCGGAAGCGTCTCGCTCACGATGACGGCGCCGCCCTCAGCCGCCGCTCCGTGCGGCGTACGAAGCCCTGGGACCATGCCGATGATGCCTTTCGTGGTCACGCGCTCCTCCGATCGTGTGCGACTGTGGCCGCTCGGATGGCCGGCCCGAGCGTCGAGGCGAGCGGCACGTAGCGGCGATCCCGCTCGGCCAGCATGGCGTCCAGGCTGCGCAGCATCAGGACGAGCTCGCCGTGGGTGACGCGCGGATCGCCGTCGAGCGGCGCCGACCCCGAGGCCATGAACCACGGGGTTCGGACCTCGAACCGGATCACGGTGTTGGCCAACTCGACGAACACGTGGCCGGCCGATCGACCGGTCCGCTCATGCACCCACCGGCGCACGAAGCAAAGCGGCCCGTGCGGCTGCATCCACGGCGTCCAGTGGTGGGCTGACGGGTCGGTCACAACCCGCCCCCCAGCTCGGCCTTCAGCCGCTCGAGCTCGGCCACCAGGCCAGGCCGGGCCCCCGGGCGGCGAAGCTCCTCGTCCAGCACGCGGGCGAGGGCGTCACGGTCCGCCTGCGTGCGGCCGTCAGGACGGCCCCCAAGGGCGGTGAAGCGGTCGGCCATGCGGCGAGCCGCCGAGGACCCGAACCGCTGCAGCCGTGAGAGGGCGGCCCGGGCGCTCACGCGGACCCCCGCGAGAGCTCGCCCAGGTACGCCCAGACGGAGCGGGCGATCTCCGCGCGCGCCTCGGCGCTCAGGGCGTCGCCCTCGGCCAAGGCCCACGCGACGACGCGCCGTCGTGAGGCGAGCTCCTCACGCTCGCGGTAGCTGCGGGGGTGAGCCGTGTCGATGGCCTGGAGGGCGGTCCGGAGCTCCAGGGCGCCGGTCTCGGGGGTGGTCGTGGTCGTGCTCATGTTCGTCTCATCGCGGGGGGCTGGCGTCGCCGTGGCGAGCCGTTCTCGGGGTGGGGGCTGGGGAGGTAGCGGCGCCAGGCAAGGGCCCGCCAAAGGGCAGCGAGGGCGCTCCAAAGGATTGGCGGGCGTGCCAAGGGGAGAGAGCGGTCCTGGGCACGGGGTCCGGTTCCCTGCGAGCCAGCCGAGAAGCGGCCGATCTGCGGGCGTATCGCTCTGCCCGGTACGTTCGCCGGCTTTAGGTTGCGTTCCGGGCGGGAGGGCTCGGGGGGCGGGGGGCTCAAAACTCGACCCTCCGAGTCCCGTTCGGACGCCTCGCGTCGGTCCCGCTCTGGTCCCCCTCCTGGTCCTCGCGTACCGCTCCCTGATCCACTCGATCGCGTGCTTCGAGTGGATCACCGCCCCCTAGGGGGGCGGCGTGGTGATCCACTTCGAGCGGCTCACCGGTATCGAGCGGTACATGAGAGGGCGCGATCCGGTGATCCAGTCTGCCGACGTACCAGCCATCGGCTCCTCGGATGCCTCCGCGACGACGAGACAGGCGACCCTCCGTTTCGAGGAAGTGCAGCGCGTCGGTGACGGTGTTCGGACTCTTCGCGCCGTCGATCTTCGCCCCCCTCACGGCGTGTCCGGAGCATCCAGGGTTCGCGGCGACGAACGCCACAATCCGCTCGTGAACCTCGTTCTGGCGCTCGCGCTCCCGAGCGGCCTTGCGGACCTCTGGCGGCGCCACCCCTACCGAGCGCACCCGAAGTCCGGCCCGCGGGTTGCCGTAGACGGGGACGTCCTCGACGGCGAGCGAAAAGTCCTCGTGCGTGACGCCGCTCGTCCTGGCCTTCTCGTGGGCGACGAGCGTAGGTTCGCCCTTCACCGCCGAGAATACGAGCACCGAGGAGCACGCGTCGAAGATGGCGCCCGAGCCCCGGATCGCCATCTTGGCGCCGCCGCCGTCGTCCTCGCGCGGCTTGCGTGCGTGGTGGATCACGAGCGGCACGACCCCGGTCCGCTCCGAAACGCGCGTCAGTAGGTCGAGGAGCCGCCTCACCTCGGAGCTGTTCTCGTCAACGTCCGGCGCGCAGGCGCGGAGCGAATCGACGATGAGGAGCGCAGCCCCCTCGCACGCTCGCGTGTAGGCGTCGCACGCCTCGGCGCTGGACAGGTACAGCGTCGGCAGCGGTGCGACCGCGAGACTTCCGCGGAGCTCCTCGGGCTCGATCTCGGCGCCACGCGCGAGCCGCTGATACCGCTCGGCCGTGAGGCGGAAGCCCTGCTCGTAGTCGACGTGGACTACCCGGCCGCGGCGCCCGATCGTGAAGTCCGACCAGACGCGCCCGCCGGCGGCGATGGTCACCGCCATGCTCTGCGCCGCGACGGTCTTCCCCGAGAAGCCGTACCCAGCAAAGAGGACCGGCGCGCCCGGGCACATGTCGAGGCGCTGCACGAGCCACGAGACGGGCGGGAGCGGCGCGAAGAGCTCCTCGACCTCGGACAGCTTCAGCACCGGCTTGGGTGCCGCCGCCTGGCGAAGCCGCGCGGCTGAGATCTCGGCGGCGCTGTACGTCACGCGGTCGCCCTTTCGTATTCGTCTGCCAGGCGCTCGAGCTCGTCATCGCGAGCCGCCTGCTCCAGGTCGAGTCGCACGAGTACGACCATCGCTTCGGCGAACTGCTCGGGCGACGCTGCTGCCACGACGAGCACGTCATCAGCCCGAGGCCACGTCCGACCCGAGAGGTCGGCACCACGTAGCCACTCCTGCCCGAGGCGGTCGACCGTCTGGGCAAGGTCGACCACCGGATCGCGCGGAGTCGCACGGCGCGGCGATCGCGCAGGCTCCTCGAGCGCGACGCCGAGAAGCTCGGCCGTGCGCCGAGCGACCTCGGGGAAGGCGCGGCGGTGGTCGAGCCCCTCGACGGCCGCGACGAGCGTGAAGATGTCTCCGCCTTCGCCGCACGCATGACAGCGCCACAAGATGCGGCCGTCTCGCTCGGCGAGGGAGCAGGACGGCCGGCGCTCGCCATGAGCTGGGCACGCGACCATGACGCCATCGCGGAGGCGCTGGCGCCCGACCTCGAGCCCAAGCAGCGAGGCAAGGTCAACCGGCGATGGGGTCGCGCGGTGGATGGCGGCCACGTCGATCACCAGTCGTCCCCTTCGTCGACCGGGCGAGTGATGCGCGTCTCGCTCTTCCGAGGCGGCGGGACCACGCGCGTGGGTTGCCGCTCGAGCTTCCAGCGCCACTGCTCGCGCTCGGCCTGGCGGCGGAACTCCGCGAGAGAGCCGAGCTCGAGCAGCTCGGCCGTGGTCACGCCCAAGAGAGCGGCGGCGATCTCGACCGCGTGAATCAGCTGACCGAACTCCGAGGAGATGGAGTCGGCTTGGCGGCGCCTCTCGAGCTCAGCCTGGGTCGGTCGGCCGCGCCGGAAGCACTCGAGGCACCGAGGCCGGTGCGAGCGGTACTCGATCACGCGACCGCAGCCAGCGGCGCACGGCCGCGTGCGAGTCGACGGCGCGGTCATCGAGCACCACCTGCGACCGCGCGGAGCGGAACACGCACGCCGAGGGCCTCGAGCGTCTTCTCGTCGGCGGAGGTGACGGCGGGGCGCGTGCGTCGGCGCGCCGGCTTGGTTCGCTCCGCCAGCCACGCGTCCCACGCGCCAGCATCGATCCGGATGTCGCGCCCTACGCGCACCGTCGGCAGGCCGGCGCGGAGCGCGGTCTCTCGCGCCGATCGCCAGGAGCGCACGCCCGGGGGCAGCGCCTCGGACGTGTACCAGCGGGCACTGCTCGGCGCGTCGCTCGCGGCCGCGAGCTGGGCCTCGAGGACGGCGAGCTCAGCGCGCTTCGCCTCTACCAGCGCGGCCAGCAGATCACGCATCGGTCGACTTCGCTCCGCTCTCGAGCGTCAGAGCGCGAGGGATGGCCGCGATCCGTTGGTCGCGGTTCTCGTCGTCGATGTAACCGAGCCTGTGGAGCGCCTCGATGATGTCGAGAGCGCTCTGCTGGCGCACCGACTCGTTGCGCAGGTAGGAGGCGACGGTGCGCTCGTCGCGCTTGGCCGCTACCGCTACCTCGAGGAGGTCGAGGCGGCTGAACCCCTTCTTTCCGTTCGGTCCGGGCATGCCACCACTTGTGGCAAGTTCGAACCTCTTATTCCAGGTCTGCGGGGCAGCGCTATGGCAGAACCTGACAGCGTCGAGACTGAAAGGACGGCCCTACGTTTGGCGCAACGAAAGGACGCCCTTTGCTTGGGCGAGTCGCCTTCGTGTCGCGCGTGATGTCTTCACATGCTCCGCACCACGCGCACGCGCTTCCGCATCTTTCTTCGGCATGCCGACCGCACGGAAGATGCGGAAGAGGACTTGTCCCCGGTCGAGGCTCTCGTTTGTCACCGCATCCCTGATACGCATCGCGGACAGGTCGTTGACAGCTCCAGGTGGAGCCACCCATAGCTTCTGCACGCCGCTGACAAGGCCGTGCAGTAGTCCTCGACATGCAGCGAGGACGAAGAACATCTCTCGATGGGGCAAGACTGCTCGGTAGACTTCGACCTGTCTCCAGACATCAGCCCGAGCATGCGCCCAAGTTTCGTAGGTCGGGCGAGACGGGCGAAAGTCGTGGACGCGTTCTGCCGTCTTCACGGCATGGCGCATCCGTTCGAGCGCCAGCGCGCGCACTGCCCCACCAGCGCGCAACATGGCGATAAGGTCCTTCACGGCGGACCTGTCGGTGTCGGACAGCCCGATCTGCCCGAGACCAAGATCAACCGCGTCCTGAAGCTCCCACTCGCGGAGATCGTCGTCTGGCACCGAGAAGGGCCTCGACGGCTTCTTGGCCTGAGTGAGAGCGGTGACCCGATGGTCCGGCCTGTAGCTGATGCCCCCAGGGGCAGCGTCTATGGTGTGCATCGCGAACCCGCCGTCAGCCACGCGCGCCTTCCTTCCTGCTCGTGGACAATCGTACGATGTTCCCCGCGCTCGCGAGCCGCCGCGCCTCGAGCTCGCGCGCGAGCTGGGCGACGACGTCCCACCGGGAGGCCGCGCTCGCCCGATCGAGCGCCAGCGCGAGCGCGCTCTCCACGCTCCCCCCGTTCCGCTCCGCGGCCGTCGTCGTCGCGTGCGTGTTCGTCGTCGTCGCGCTTGCGTTCCCCTCGGAGCCGGAGCGAAACTCGCCTGATTCGGCCGGTTCTGCCGGCTTTTCAGGTGGTTCGAGTCCCTGTCGACCCACCACAAAACAAGGCCTTTTCGCTTTCCGGGAGCGGAACATGACCCTCGAGTACGTCGATCTGGCCACGGCACGCGACCGGAAAGGCACCCGGATCGTGACCGCCTCGGCCGTGGCGAGC
>JAEUKE010000306.1 GCA_016794345.1 Myxococcales bacterium | reverse complement strand
CCCGAGATCCCGGCTCTCCTCGACGCCGTCGTGGTCAGGTCGATGGCCCGGCGTCCGGAGGATCGCTACGTCTCGGTCCGCGAGCTCGGCGCCGCGCTGCTCCCCTACGCCAGCGCCCGCGGGCGCGCCACCTGGGAGACCACGTTCGCCGCGCCCGGGGCCATGGCCGACACGCTCGCGCCGGCAGCTCCGAGCTCGGAGGCCGATCGAATCGCGACGGTGATCTCGTCACCCTCGCTCGAGAAGACGCCGCCCGCGCTCCGTCCCGAGCCCGGCCCCGAGACGCTGGCAGCGGCCGCGAGCGACGCACGCATCCCGCGCGACGGTACGGCGTCGAGCCGCGGCGGCATGCGTGGCCTGATCCTCGCGGGCATCGCGCTCGGTGGGATCGCGAGCCTCCTTGCCGTGCTCGCGCTCGGCGGGCCGAGCATCCTCGGACCAGGTGGCGCGTCGGCTGCGGCGACCGGCAGCGTCGTCCTCGTCCCCACCGCTGAGCCCGCGCCCGACCGGCCCGCGCTGGCTCCGAGCGAGACGCACCTCTCGTCCGTCGAGCCCGCGAGCGAGCCGACGACGTCGGCGACCAGCGCGTCGAGCGCCAAGGCCGAGGCGCCCCGGCCCGGCGCGAGCTCGAAGATCAAGCAGCCCTCGAGCGCGGCCCCGACCGGCAGCCCCGCGCCCAGCCCCGCCGCGCCGCCGCAAGAGACGGCCAAACCGTACACGATCGATTGAGGCCCATGACCATCCGTTCGCAGCGATTCACGAACACGCTCCTCGCCATGGGGCTCGCCATCGGCTCCGTCGCGGTACCGGCGGCCGCGGCCGAGCCCACAGGCGAGCAGATCGCCGCGCGCCGCCAGCTCATCGAACAGGCGCAGGCGGCGCAAGCCGGAGGCGACCACACACGTGCCCTCGATCTCGCTGACCGCGCCGGTCAGATCTCGATGAGCGTCTCCCTTCGTCGCTTCATCGCCGAGGAGCAGATGGCTGTCGGCCAGCCGGCGGCCGCGCTCGGCTCCGCCGAGCTCTGCGTCCGAGAGGCGAAGGTCGAGGCATCGGAGGCCCACCGGGTCGCCTGCCAGGCAATCGTCGACAAGGCGAGGCCGCTCGTCGCGTACCTCGTCATCACCATTCGTCCCGAGGTGGGGTCACCGGTCGTGACGGTCGACGGCAAGGCCGTGCCCCTCGCGCTCCTCGGTCAGCGCTATGTGGTGAATCCTTCGGAAGTGAAGATCGTCGCGACCGCACAGGGGTTCGGCAAGGTCGAGCACAGCGTCAAGGCCACGCCAGGTGAGGTCTCGACGGTGGAGCTCTCGCTCCCCCCTCTGCCATTCGTCCCCGCGCGAAAGGCCCCGCCACCGCCGCCTGAGCAAGGGTTCTACCTCTCGCCTCTGCTCCCCATCGGTGCGTCGGTCGCGGTGACGAGCGGCGTCGTGGCCCTCGGCGTCGGGCTGAGCGGCGTCGTCGACGTGGCCGACTTCGAGGACCGATGCACGGTCCCGAGCGCGCCTGCATCGTGCCGCGCCGAGCAGGAGGAGCTGCAGAGCGATCTCGACACGCGCGCGATCGTGGTCGACGTGGCGCTCGGCCTCGCCGCGGCGGGCCTCGTCGCGGGCACCATCGGCATCTTCCTCACGGGCCCGACGGACGAGCAGAAGGCGGCGCTCTGGCAAGGGAAGGTGCTGTTTTGAGCCGGTCCCGGATGGTCCACGGGGCCGCGCTTCTCTGGTCCGCGGCAGCGCTCGCGGCGTGCACGTTCGAGGTCCCCGCTCCGTACGGCTCCGGAGGCTCCGCGGACGGCGGCAACGGCGGCGAAGGCGGAACGGGCGGTGTGCTCACGACGTCCCAGACCACGACGACCGGAACGTCGTCGACCACGTCCACCTCGACGACCACCTCGGGGGCGACGACGACCGGGCCAGGCTGCGTGGCGCCCGAGGCCGAGTGCCCCGGGGAAGAAGGGTGCTTCGAGATCCTCTCGGATCCGGACCATTGTGGTGCCGGCTGCGAGAAGTGTCTGCCGAACGGCTCCTGCTTCGATGGGTTCTGCGGGTGCTCGGCAGACCAGATCGAGTGCTCGAACCCACCGGGTTGCTACGACCCGAGCTCGAGCGACGACCATTGCGGCGACTGCAACACCGCGTGCTCGCCGACGGAAGACTGCAGCGAGGGACATTGCTGCCCCTCCGGTGAGGAGTATTGCGTCTCGCCGACGCCGGGCTGCTACCCCACGCAGACCGACATCCAGCACTGCGGCTCCTGCACCAACTCGTGCGGCTCGAACGAGGTATGCAATGGCGGCCAGTGCGAGTGCGCCGGCGGGCTGCACGCGTGTCCTCTGCAGATGGGCTGCTTCTCGGACACGAGCACCAGCCACTGCGGGCCGACCTGCGCGCAGTGCGGCGCGAACGAGGCCTGCGTCGACGGCTCGTGTGAGTGCCTCCCCGGCCTCACGGACTGCAATGGCGTCTGCTTGAATCTCCAGACCAACGGCGACAACTGCGGCGCGTGCGGAAACACCTGCTCCACCGCGGCCTTCCCCGGCGCGAGCTGCAGCTCGGGTCACTGCCAGAAGGCAGGGTTGAGCCCGGGCATCGGCGTGATCCGCGGGTTCGCGGCCGATGACAGCACGACGCCCACCACGCTCTATGCCATCACGGTGGACAGCACCATCTGGCGATTCGGCGACGGCTTCATGCCGGCGGACAGCGCCTCGCAGCCGCTCAACGCCGTGTTTGGCCGCTTGTTCATGGACGCGAGCATGGGTGGCCTCAGCTACGGCTTCAGCGTTCAGACGACCGGCGGGCTACACTCGGGCAGCTGGGGATCGCTGCCGAGCGTCGTCACGAGCTCGACCGGCTTCACCACCATCGCCCGGTTCGGCTCGACTCTGTATTGGGGAGCGGACAAATGCGTCCGCAAGACGCCGGCGAGCCCCGTCGATCTGCTCTGCTTCACCACGGACTACCCGACCACGCTGGTGCAGCACCCCACGGACGCGACCGACGCGTTCGTCCACCCGATCAGCTCGAGCGGGACGCAGGGTCACATCCGGCGCTTCGATCTGAACGGCGCCGGGCAGAGCGCGCAATACACGACCTTCCCCATCGCGCAGCGGACGGAGGACTCGCTCCGTTCCTTCGCGACGGATGGAACCGGCGACACGCTCTACTTCTTCACGCTCGGAAGCATGTCCGGCGAGATCGAGCTCCGGCGTTACGACATCGCCACCTCCAGCGCGCAGGCGCTCTTCGTCTACTCCGGCGACGCGATCCCCGTCTCCATTCTGCGCGACGGAGCGACGCTCTACTGGATCTGGCGCACCGCCGGAGGCACTGTGGAGATCAGGCGCGCACCCACGACCGCGCTCAATGTCATCAGCACGCCCAACCCGCCCGGCGTGGCCGAGCTCCTCTCCAGCTTCACCGTGAGCACGAACCTGCCGGCGGTCTCCGACCTGCACCAGGACGCGGAGGCGCTCTACTTCGTGGCGGACAACACGGTCTATCGACTCGCGAAGTAGCGCCGGCGCACCACCGCGACGGAAGCTATCCTCGCCCGCATGACGTACGGCCCCCTCCGTGAGGACCAGCTCCCGATCGTCTCCGACATCCTCGCGGCAGCGTTCGCCACGCCGCCGGAGCAGATCGGTCCTTGGCTCGATCGAACCGGGCACGATCACGTCCGCGTGTTGGCCGACGGCGGCAGGCCCGTGGCGTGTCTGCTCGAGCTGCCGATGGCGCACTTCTTCCTCGGCAAGCGGGTGCCCACCGTGGGGATAGCCGGCGTCGGCGTCGCGCTCGAGGCACGTGGACAAGGGGCCGGCCGCAGGCTCATGGACAAGGCGATCCTCGAGATCGCGGAGCAGGGCGTCGCGCTGAGCACGCTCTATCCCGCGACGCAGACGCTCTACCGGCGCTCGGGCTACGAGCGCTCGGGGAAGCTGCTCGAGGTACGCGTGCCGACGTTTGCCCTCGATCTGGAGCACCCGCGAGACCGCTCGATCGAGGTGCGACCCTTGGGCGAAGGGGACCGATCCGCGGTCGAGTCGCTCTACACCGAGCTCGCGCGCGAGCAACACGGCTACCTCGACCGCAACGAGTACATGTGGTCGCGGGTTCGAGCGCCGCAGGGAAAGCCGGCGCGTGGGTTTGGCTTCTTCGCCGGGGAGGCGCTCGAGGGCTACCTCTACATGCGCACCCAGGAGTCGGACTCACCGCCGCACCACGACGTCAGGCTCACGGATCTCGTCGGCGGGACGGCTCGCGCGCTGCGCGCCATGCTCCGCTTCTTCCACGACCAGCGCAGCCTGACCGAGCACGTCACCTTCCGCACGGGCCCCGAGGTCCCCATCCTGAGCGTCTTGCCCGAGCACCGCTACGATCAGGAGCTCGTCCTCGATTGGATGGTGCGCGTCACGCGTGTCGAGAGCGCGCTCGCCCTCCGCGGGTACCCCGAGTCCGCGGACATGACGCTCGAGCTCGACGTCCGCGACGACCTCGTCGAGGCGAACGCCGGCCGCTGGACGCTCCACTTGAAAGACGGCGAGGCGGAGGTCGGTCGGGGCGGCCGTGGCACCGTCGCGCTGGACGTGCGCGCCCTCGCCCCCCTGTACACCGGCTACCTCTCTGCTGCTTCGATGCGACGACTGGGCTGGCTCGACGCGTCGGACGAGGCCGTCCGAGCGCTGGACGAGGTGTTCCGGAGCCCGATGCCGGGGATGGGTGAGATGTTCTGAGGGGGGCATCGAGCTTCCCCATGGTGTGACCGGTCGGTCACACTTTCCGCCGGGTGCCGGTTCTGGCAAGACGGGGCCATGAAGCGTTGGGCAGCGTTTGGGGTGGCGGCGGCGCTTTTCGGGCTGGGCTGCGGGGAGAGCAGCGGGGCGGACGGCGCCGGTGGCGGCGGGGTCGACGCGCCGGTGGGCACGAAGCCCAAGCAGGGTCCGCCCGCCCACGTGGTCGGCGGGTTCACGGTCCAGCTCGATCCCATCGTGGTGCAGCCCGGGGAAGAGCTCTTTCCCTGCCTCATCTACCCGCTCAACCTGACAGGACCGTCACGCGTCGTGGGCGGCGGCTCGGTCACCGTGGGCAAGGGCATGCACCACGGCAACATCACCTCGCGCCCGAAGACCGGCGAGGGCGTCCGGCCTTGCCCTGACGACGGCGGGCTCATCGGCGGCGAAGGGTCCGACATCCTCGCGGGTGGGGCCGTGCTCTTCGGCTCGACCACGCAGGTCGAGGGGACGGAGTGGCGCACCTTCCCCGAAGGGATGGGGTTCCCCATCGGCGACGACTCCGAGGTCGTGTTGCGCATGCACTACCTGAACGTGACGAGCGAGCCGATCGAGGTGGCACCGAAATACGAGTGGTACACGATCGACGAGTCGAAGCTGACCCAGCTCCTCGGGCCGCTCATCTGGCGCTACGGCGCCTTCGAGATCCCGCCCAACGGCGAGCTCACGGTGAGCACGGACTGCACCGTCGGCGCGGCCGAGCCGATGCACATCGTCGACATGATGCCGCACATGCACAAGCTGGGCACCAGCTTCAAGACGAGCCTCATCGGCGGCGAGCTAGACGGCACCGTCATTCTCGACTCGCCCGGCTACAACCCCGACGGGCTCATCACCTCCTTCGACCCCGCGGTCGTCGTCCAGCCCGGGGACGGCTTCAGCTTCTCGTGCACCTGGAAGAACACCTTCGACAAGACGATCGTCGAGGGCGTCGGCGACAACGAGATGTGCATGATGTTCGGCTACGCCTATCCCTACGAGTCGGCGTTCAGCGCCTTCGCCGCGCCGGGCGGCGGGTGCGCCATGCTCGTCCCGCCCAAGCCGAAGGGCTGGGAGTGAGGCGACGTCCAACTGGCCGGCTCGACGCGCGACGTTACTGAATGGGTCGGAGCACGATTGCGGGCGAATCGTAGCGGTTCGAACCGAAGAAGGTGCTCGGCTGCGACGGGTAGGGCTCGGCGAAGGTGCCCACGGAGTCGCCTGCGTCGAGCAGCCCGTTGCCGTTGGCGTCGTACCAGGCCGCGGCGCAGAACTCGGGCACGCTCGGGATCTCCGACTGCGTCATCTCGAACCCCTGCGGGGTCTTGGTCAGCCAGCCGTGGTCGGTGGCCTTCGCCTCCTTGTCGAACGGAGGGCATTTGCCTCCGGGGACATCGAGGGGCTGCGCGAACGTCTTCGCCCGGCGCACTTGGACGTGGAGCCGCTCGAGCGTGGCCGACGCGCCATCCGACGCGAGGACGATGGGCGTGCGCACGGTCGTCTGCGCCTCACATCCTGCGCCCACGAGACCAACTAGCGCGATGACCGGAGCGCCCTTGAGCACGCGGTCAAGCTACCCGAGCATGGGCGCGCCCGCCAGCTCGGTGCGTCCTGCGCCTGTGACACGGACCAATGGCGGGCGCCTGAAGCTCGCGCTCGATGGACGCTCACCCCGCGAGCGAGCGCAGCGCATAGCGAGCGAGCAAGACGCCATTGCTCGGCGCGATGCCGAAGAGGCTGTAAGCGCTCCGCGTCCAGCCGGCGAGCACCCAGCGCGCGGTGTCGAGGCCGTTGTGCTGGTATTGGCGACCGCCCCGCGTATCCCAGACCTCGAGGCGGATCGCGAGCACGTGTTTTCGCAAGACCTCGAGCGAGTAGTAGAGCGACGCCGGCGGGTAAGCGAGGAGCCCCTGGTCGAGCATCGCCTCGAGCGCCTGGCGCTGG
>JAEUKE010000289.1 GCA_016794345.1 Myxococcales bacterium | reverse complement strand
GAGGAGTGGATCGACTATCTCGAGCGTGCGTATTTCAGGCGCTTGCTCGAGCGACATGGTCGCAACGTGTCGGAAGCAGCGCAGGCTGCAGGGGTCGACCGGACCTACGTCTACCGGTTGATCCGTCGATACGGCATCTAGTTTGGTGAGCGGGCCCTCACTGGAGCCCTTCGACCACGAAGAGCGTGGAGAGCTGTCGAAAGTACGTGTAGGCGTAGTTCCCCGCCGGTCCGGGGGCAAAGGTCGCCACCTCCACGAACCCCGCGGCGACGTCGGGGTAGATCTTGGCTTCTTCGGCGAGCGCCCCCGTGTCGATGTCGAGGGCGAAGACGATGCCTGGGCGCGACGCACGCCTCAGGATGTAGATCTTCCTCCCGTCTGCCGGTCCGACGACGGCGTGCTCCGAGCCGAGGCGCGTGATGCGGCGGCCCGCACCTCCCGCGGCGCCACCAAACGCCCAGAGCTCGCCTTCCCGTGTCCTCGCGACGACGGTCTCGTTGTCCCGCATCATGGTGACCTGGGCCCACGTGTCCTCCGGTCCGACTGCTCGGGGTGGGGCCGCCCCGCTTGTCTCGAACACGTAGGGCCTGACACCTTCTCCGGCCCGCGACGCGAGCATCGCGACCTTCTCGCCGTCTGGTGAGAGCCGGGCGAACGAGACGTTGAAGCCGGCGTGCAACAGCTTGCGAGGCTCACCCGGGCCGGTGGGGAGGAGGTCGAGCGCACCCTCGCGCGGATCGACGCGGAGCACCCAAGATCCATCGCGCGAGACGGAGGTGCCGAGGCCCTCGCCGAGCAGCACCGGCGGCCCGCCCGTCGATGGCGCGAGGTAGATGTCGTAGCCGGTTCGGCCCGCCGCGGATTGCTCGCTCAGCAAGATGCTCGCACCGTCTGCAGACGAGTCGAAGACCACGCTCTGATCCAGGATCGAGACGTCGTGCTCGCCTTGGGCATCGTGGACCATCGCGATGGCACGCCAATCGTCGACCGTGACGAGGGCACGTCCGTCGCGGGCGATGTCGTGGAGGACGACGCGCCCCGGTCCTTGGAACACCTGCCGGACGCGGCCGGCCATGTCCACGGCGGCGATCTCGAGCGGGCCGCGCTCGCTCGCGCCGCTGAACCACACCTCCGATCCGTCCTTCGACCACGCGAGCCCGTTCACGTCCATCCAGCCGGTCACCAGCTCGAGCTCCTGACCGCGCTCGTCGAGCACCGTCACGCCTCCGATGGAATCGCCGAAATAGGGGTGGTGGACGAAGGCGACGCGGGCGCCACTCGGATCGACGCGAACATTGCTGATCCACCCATCCGTCTCGAACACCACCGTCCCGCGGGGACGTTCGAGCACGGCGCGCCCGCGTTCGTACCGCGCCACGACGAGTGTCTCGCCGTCGCGTTCGAACGCGGCGTCTTGCACGCCTTCGATCAAGGGCCGCGCAGCCCCGCTCATCAGCGGAGCGACGCCGAGCGTTCCTTCTGCAGGCCACGGCGCGAGGCGGCGCCCGATCGAGACCGCCATCTCACCCGTTTGCGACACGTCCAGCACATCCCCTTCGATCTCGAGCGCACGCGCCGCGGGGCTGTCGGTGCGGACGACGTGGACGCGGAGGGGCTCGCCGCCGAAGAAGGCGCCGAAGGCGACGGTCATCCCGTCTGGCGCGAAGCGGGCGCTCGTCACTCCCCCGGAGCGGTACGTGAGTCGCTCGAACCGCGGCAGACTGGAAGGCGTCACGATATCCTTCGGGGCTTCGATGGCGGTCGCGGTGGCCGGCTCTTCCAGCTGCGAAGCCCGGATCGCCCAGCCACCCACGAACGCAGCGCCGACGGCCGCGGCCGCCAACAACAGGCCGATCGTCCGCCGTGCGCCGCGAGCAGGTCTCGGCGAGTGGTTCGTCGAGTGCGAGCCTTCCTCGACCGTTCGCTGCGCGCGCAAGAGCTCGGCAGCGACCTCCGCAACGTTGTGCCAACGTCTGCTCGGATCCTTCTCGAGGCAACGTTCGACGATCAGGCGGACGGCGCGGGCCGCCTCCGTCTCGTCCCCGAGCAGGGGGGGCGGCGGCGACTCCTTCAGGATGGCGGCGAGCCGCTCCACCGACGTGCCTCCGGGGAACGCAGGGCGGCCTGTGATCATCTCGTACAGGATCGCCCCGAGCGCGAAGATGTCCGCACGGTGATCGAGCGCGTCGCCCCGGACCTGCTCGGGCGCCATGTATCCGATCGTGCCGATCACCAACCCGGGCTCCGTCGCGAGCGACACGGTGGACTCACCTGGCTTTGCGGGACCACCGACCGGCTGCGGCAGGAGCTTGGCGACCCCGAAGTCGAGGAGCTTGGTCTCGCCGGTGCGCGTGAGAAAGACGTTCTCCGGCTTCAGATCTCGATGCACGACCGAAGACGCATGAGCTGCCTCGAGCGCGCGCGCGATCTCTCGGCCGATGCGGAGAGCGGAGGAGAGCGGGACCGGCCCCCGGTCGAGACGGACCCGCAACGTTTCTCCATGGAGGAGCTCGGTGACCACGTACGGGGCACCCTCGTGCGTCCCGACGTCGAAGACGGCGATGACGTTGGGGTGCCGGAGCTTCCCAGCCGCGCGTGCCTCGCGCTCGAAGCGACGGATACTCTCTGCGTCGCGGGTGCCGTCGGCCCGAAGCACCTTCAGCGCCACGTCGCGGTCGAGCTCGGTATCCCGAGCCCGGTAGACCTCGCCCATCCCGCCGGCTCCGAGGAGCTCGTTCAAGACGAAGCGACCGATGCGCGTGCCGGCGGTGAGGGTCAACGAAGCGAGGCTAATACAGCCTGCCGGACGCCGTGAACCGCCGAGCTCGAATGCGGCCTTCCGGGAAGCCTACTTCTCCGGGTAGTCCTCCACGATGACCGTGGTCCATTTCTTCGCGTCGATCACGTTCACCCGGAGCCGCGCCTTGCCCTTCGTGTAGATGCACTGGGTCCCCGAGCAATCCTTCTTCGCGTAGCCCTTGGCCACGATCGCGGTGCCGTACTTGTCGCGCCAACCTCCCGTGTCGCTACCCATGTGCTCGACCTTGATCTTCTTCGAGCTACCTTCGCAGATCCGCCCGTTGCCTTCGCTCGTGGGCAGATCGAGCTCCGAGAAGGGGGCCTGCGGGTCGGCGGAGCTCTTGCAGCTGTCCGAGTGCTTGGCGCAGCCGAAGAGCAGCGACCCGAGCGCGATGGTGGCGATGACGTACGGTCCTCTCATTGGATCCTCCGCCGAACGCACCAAGCAGCCATCGTGCCGCACCATTCCTGCAGGGGGCCATGCCTCTCCGTGTGGAGGGCGCGTCCACACGACGCGGAATGGACGCCGCGTCCACACGCGCAGAGTCCGCTCGGGCGTGGAAGACGCCGTCGAGAGCCGCAAGCCTTCTTTGGGTGAAGCTCCGGCTCACCCGCGGCGCTGCGACGCCGCCGCGGTGACGGAGGCGAAGCGCGGGTCCGAGCGATAGGGCGCGAAGGCCTCCTCGTTCGAGAAGTACTCCAGGTAGGAGGGGTCTTTCGCGAGCGTCTCGGCCATGTGAGAGAAGACGTGCTCGGCGCGGCCGAGCTTGGCGTGGCAAGCGCTGAGCATGTAGTCCGCGTACGCGTCGCCGGTCATCGCCTTGAAGCGCTCGAAGTCGGCGAGCGCGTCCTGGGCCCGGTCGACGTGGAAGAGCGCGAGGCCGCGGAGCGAGTAGAGGTCCGGGATCTGGCGCATCGAGAGCGCTCGCTCCAGGTCCGGCAGCGCCTCGCCGTACCGGCCGAGCTCGTCGACCAGAAGCTTCGCCCGCAGGTGGTACGGTCCGGGGTGATCGGGGTAGAGCTCGATCGAGCGGGCGTGATCGGCGACGGCCCGCTCCAGGTTCGCCTTGCGCTCGTCCCCTTCTGCGCGAAGACCGGCCCAGCACATCGCCCGATGAAAGTGGTACTGCGCCTGGTTCTCCGGTGGCTCCCCGAGCTCGATCGCCTTCGTGTAGTCCGCGATCGCTTCCTCGAGCCGCCCGAGCTTCTGAAGCGCAAACGCC
>JAEUKE010000279.1 GCA_016794345.1 Myxococcales bacterium | reverse complement strand
GCGAAACATGTAGTCCACCGCGTGGACCACGTGCTCGTCGGAGCCCTCGATCTCCTGCTCCGACTTCATCTTCACGAGCTGCTCGAAGTTGCCGAGCTCGATGCCGCCGGCGATCTGCTTCTCCGCCCGCTGCACGGACTGGCGGAAGCCGTAGAACTCGGTGATGAGCCGCTCGATGTCGCTCTTCGACGCGATGACGAGCTCGACGCGCTTGCCGGTCGCGCGCTCCATCGTCTCGACGGCGAGATCGTCGAACGGGTCGAAGGTGGCGACGCGGAGCGCGCCGCCTTGCTCGTCGAGCGCCAGGAACCCGTTCTTTCGGGCGAACGGCTTGGAGACGACCCGGACGATGAAGTCCGGGTCGAGCTTGAGCGGGTCGAGCTTGATGTAGGGCAGCCCCACCAAGCCCGCCCAGACCTCCGTCACGGCGTCCTCGCGGAGAGGTTTGTTCTCCTCGTCTTTCTCCTTGAACGAGAGGAGCAGCTCCACCGGCGCCACGGCCTTCGCGCGCGGCAGCGCGGCCGTGCCTGCTCCTTGGGCCTTGAGCTCGGTCAGCCGGGCGCTCACCAGGCTCGCGAGCTGCTGGTCCTTGTGGGCGAAGAGATCGGCGACCCGCGCGCGGGGAAGGAGCCCGGCCTTCACGCAGCCCTCGACGAGCTCCTCGAATGGCACCGGGCGTTTCCCGCGCTGACCGACAGCAGGCAGCGCGGGCGCGGACGCGCGGCGCGGAGGAGGAGGGGGTCGCGGCGGCGAGGTCACGTCATGCGTGTACGTGCGCCCCGCTGCCGCGACAAGCGGCGCGCCTCAGGGTCGCGCGCCGCGCTTCTGCCGGCGTAGCAAGGCCCCCACGAGGCCGAGCAGCACAAGCGCGCCGGCGTCGGACGACGAGCCGCCCGCCGTCTTGCAGCTGCAGCCGCCGTCGTCCTCGTCCGAGCCGCCGCCACCGCCGCCCGTCGCGTCGCCGCCGACGCCCGTGCTCGACGGACCGCTGCCGGTGCTCGAAGAGCTCGACGTGCTGCCCGTCGTCGCCCCGCCGCCCTGGCCGCTTCCGCCCTGGCCGCCGCCGCCCGGGCCGCCTCCGCCCATGCCGCAGTCGCACGTGCCCGCGGCGCAGACCCCGGCGCAGCCGTCGTTGCACGCCGTCCCGTCGGTGACGGGCGTGTTCTGGCAGCCGTTCATCATGTCGCAGGCGTCGTCCGTGCACGAATTCTGATCGTCGCAGGAAGGCGCCATCCCGCTCTCGCACACGCCCATGGCGCAGGTCTCGTCGCCATTGCACGCGTCGTCGTCCGGGCAGGCCGTGCCGTCGGTCGCGTTCGTCGATTGGCAGCCGGTGACGGCGTCACACGCGTCCATCGTGCAGGGGTTTGTGTCGTCGCAGTCGAGCGGCATGCCGGCCTGGCAGGCGCCGTTTGCGTTGCACGCCTCGTCACCATTGCACACGTTTGCGTCGGCGCAGCTCGTCCCGGCGGCCACGTTCGTGTGGGTGCAGCCGGTCATCGGCGCGCAGCCGTCCACCGTGCACGGGTTGCTGTCGTCACAAGCCGGACCCATCGCGGGCGCGCACGTTCCCGCTCCGTCACACGCCTCGTCCCCATTGCAGACGTCTGCGTCGGGGCACGGCGTCCCGGCCGGCTTGGGGCCACACGCGTTCTGGAAACAACCGGAGCAGGCCGAGCCGCCCCCGCATTGCATGTCGGTCACGCATTGCACCCCGGTGCTCGTGAAGTCCACCTGGCAGCTGTCCGTGTCACCGGACGCGGCGCTCCGCGACAGCACCTCGCTGGCACCCGGCGCGGGCGTGAACGCCGTGACGCCGGGATAGACGCCGGTGCCGAAGACGGCCACGTCGACGATGGTGTTCGACGGGTCGAGGAGGAGGATCTCGTCACCCGTGTTCGCGAGCTGGAGGTTCGGCATGGCCGCGCTCGTCCACTGCGGATACGCGGCGAGATCGGCGATGGCCATCGACCCGCCCGGCGGCAGCTCCCCGTCGGGCGCGACGCCGAAGAAGGTCTGGTAGGTGGCGCCGGCGCGCGCCACGACGAAGCTTCCCCCGGCCGGGAGCGTCGCGGACGGCGGGAACGAGAACATTCCCTCCGCGCCGTCAGGCGTCTCCTCGTCCCCGATCTTGAACCCGGCGAGCGAGAGCGACGCCGAGGTCGTGTTGCGAACGAGGTACCACTCGTCGCTCGAGCCCCCCGGGGCGTTCGCGAGGAATCGCTGAACGACGAGCGGGGCGTAGACCTCGCCATTGACGCCGAAGTGGACGTCGAAGCTGTAGTCCACGACGAGGTCCTGCACGTCCTGGTACGTGTTCGGGAACATCGCCGCGGTCGGGTCGCCGTAGTCCGACACACAATCGAGGGCGTTCGAGAACTGCGGCCCGCCGATGTCGACGGTGACGTCGTTCGACTGCGCGCGGAAGGTCGCCACCGTGAAGCGGAGCGGCGTGGCAGGCGGCCCCGCGAGGCCGAGGGCCGTCCACGGAACGGCGATCTCGATGTCGCCGTTTGCCCCGGCGACGGCGGAGACGAGCGAGACCTGGTTGAAGCTCGTGTCGATGACCTTGGCGGTGCCGCCCGATCCGAAGAGCGTCTCGACGAGGCGCTCCCAGCGCGCGCCTTCGGCCACCTTCGTGTCGGCGAACTCGGCGAAGAAATCCTGACCCGAGCCCGCGACGCGGTCCGTGTCGATCGCGATCTGGACCTGGATGGGCTGCCCCGAGAACATCGCGCCCGGCTGGCGTCGCAGGAGGAAGTAGATGTTCTGCGCGTCGCCCGTGACCTGGAACGCCGCGATGTCCGCCACCACCTCGGGCGACGCGATATCGGTGCGCGTGTCGGCGGCGACGTCGCGCCAGACGTATTCCCCCTGCCCATTCGCAGCGCGCGCGACGAGGCCGAGGTTGTCTCCGTTCGCCGTCCGCGTGAGCCAATCCGCCGGGTTGCCGTCGACGGTGACGGGGTGAGCGGAGGCCGCGCCGGAGGACAGCGCCAGAGCGAGGGTGAGGAGCGAAACGAGCGCCGGACGTCCCATGGGCGCTCCGTAGCTCGCCCCGGGCGCGCGTGGAAGTCAGCCGAGCGCCTTCTTCATCGCCGGGTGCCGCGCCAGGGTCGAGAGGGCGCGCGCGAGGAGCGTCTTGCCCGGCTCGGTGCGATGCCAGGTCGACGCGCCGCTCGGGTGCGGCAGGGCGATCACGTCGACCTGTCTCCCGTGATAGCGCGAAGCCCGCTTCTGCCCGACCACCTCCGAGAGGGGCCCGGTGTGCCCGAGGACCTCCGCGATGGCGAGCGTCCCGACCGGGAGGACGAGCTGAGGCTCGAGGATGGCGACCTCGCGCTCGAGGTAGGTCCGGCAGCGCCCGACCTCTTCGGGGCTCGGGCGGCGGTCCCCGCCGCCCTTGGCCTTGCCCGGGAAACACCGGGCGGCGGCGGCGAAGTAGACCCGCTCGCGGACGAGCTCCTCGTTTGCGCCGGTCGCCTCCTCGAGCCAGCGGAAGAGCGTCTTGCCGGCCGTCCAGGCGAACGGCTTGCCGAAGCTCCCTTCGCGCGGGCCCGGCGCTTGCCCCACCAGGAGGACGGGGCTGAGCACGGCTGGGCCGTGCACGACCGGACCGATCATGTCCGGACAGGCTCGGCACGCGTCGAGCTCGCGGTGGAGCACCTGCAGTCTCTTGATCGACACGGTGGGGCATTCGTGGGCCCAGACGCGCGGGCTGTCCAGCGGAAGTTTTCGCCCGTAGATTCTCTCGATGGCTCCGCGCGTCGTCCCGGTCCCCTGCCTCCGCGACAACTACGCCTACCTGGTCCACGCGCCAGGCTCACGAGAGGCGCTTGTCGTCGATCCGTCCGAGGCCGAGCCGGTGCTCGCTGCGCTCGCGCGGGAGTCGCTCACGCTCTCGGCCGTCCTCTGTACCCATCACCACCACGATCACGTGGGCGGCAACGAGGGCCTCTTGGCCGTATTCCCCGGGCTCACGGTGGTGGCGAGCGCCCACGACCGCGGTCGCGTCCCGTGCACCACGAGGACGATGAATGACGGCGACGTCATGACGTTCGCCGGGCTCGAGGCGCGCGCGATCGCGGTGCCCGGGCACACGCTCGGCGCGGTCGCTTACGTGATCGACGACGCGGTCTTCACCGGGGACACGATGTTCGTCGCCGGATGCGGGCGGCTCTTCGAGGGCACGCCGGCGATGATGCACGAGTCTCTCTCCCACAAGATTGCGCGGCTTCCTCCGGAGACGCGCGTCTACTGCGGCCACGAGTACACGCAGTCCAACGTGCGCTTCGCGCTCGCGGTCGAGCCCGACAACGAGGCATTGCAGGCGCTCGCCGAGCGAGCACGCGCAGCCCGAGAGCGCGGGGAGCCGACGGTGCCCAGCACCGTCGCCGCCGAGATCCAGCACAACCCGTTCTTGCGGGTCGCGATCCCTCACGTAGCGGCGCGGTACGGTGCGGCCGATCCGGTCCATGTCCTGGGCGCGATGCGGGCCGAAAAAGACGACTTCCGCTGACTAGACCGGGCCGTTTCTGGTACTCCTCATGGTCCCTTGGACACAAGCTCCGCTCCCATTTTCGGTTTCAACGCGGCGCGTGAGACGATCGTCCGCGAGGTGGTCGAGCGTGTCGTGGAGTCCGCGAAGGACCCGCTCCATTACCTGAACGACGCCGCGTACTGCGAGATCAAGCGCCTCGAGACGTCGAAGAACAAACGCGACCAGGAGCGCCTCTCGCAATGGCAGAAGCTGGCCCGCACCATCGGCCGCATGACCGCCTCCGAGCGGCTCGAGCAGGTGCGCGATCTCGCGACGGACTACGCGTGGGACGTCGCCGGCAACTTCGACCCGCGTGTCTACCAGGCGTCCACGCGCATCCTGCCGCCGCTCGTCACCGCGCTCCTCTCGCCGCGCAAGCTGGCGACGCTGGTGAAGGAGCCGCGCTCGGTCCTCCACCTCGACGGCCTCGCGGACAAGGTCGCCGTCGCCGGCCCGCTGCAGAAGCTCCAGGGGCTCTGCAAGAAGGGCGTCATGGTCTACGTGCCGACGCACCTGTCGAACATGGACTCGATCATCTTCGGCTACGCGCTGGAGCGAGCGGGTCTGCCGCCGGCGACCTACGGCGCCGGGAAGAACCTCTTCACGAACCGCATCCTCTCGTTCTTCATGCACAACCTCGGCGCCTACCGCGTGGACAGGCGCCTGCGTCACACGCTCTACAAAGACGTCCTCAAGACGTACTCGTGCATCCTCGTCGAGCGCGGCTACCACTCGCTCTTTTTCCCGGGCGGCACGCGATCACGCTCGGGTGGCATCGAGCGCAAGCTCAAGCTCGGCCTCGTCGGCAGCGCCATCGAGGCGTACGCGCGCACCGTCCGCGCAGGCCGGGAGAAGCGCGTCTTCTTCGTGCCGGCCACCATCAACTACCTCCTCACGCTCGAGGCCGAGACGCTCATCCGCGACTACCTCTCGGAGGTCGGCAAGAGCCGGTTCATCATCGAGGACGACGAGTCGACGCGCCTCGGCCGGATGGCCACCTTCGTCCGCAAGCTGCTCGACATGGAGAGCTCGGTCATCATCCGCTTCGGTGAGCCCATCGATCCCTTCGGCAACGCGGTGGACGACAACGGCGACTCCTTCGATCGCCGCGGCCGCCAGGTGGACCCGGCGAGCTACGTCCGGGACGCGGAGGGGCACGTGGTGCTCGATGCAGCCCGTGACGCGCAATACACGAGGGAGCTCGGCGACGAGATCATCAAGTCGTACCTGAAAGAGACGGTCATCATGGCCACCCACGTGGTGGCAACGGCCTGCTTCGCGCGCCTGCGGCAGAGCTCGCCGCGACAAGATCTGTTCAGCGTGCTTCGCCAGCGCGACGCGCTCGTCATCCCGCGGGACGAGCTCGCGGCGGACGTACGCCACCTCAAGGAGCAGCTGGTGGAGATGGAGAGCCGCGGCGAGATCCGCTGCGGGGACTTCGTGCGGTCCGCCTCCGGCGGGGACCTGGTGGAGCGCGCCCTGCGCGCCTTCGCCGGCTACCACACCACGCCGGTCCTCGTGCCGCGCCGCGAGGGCATCGCCATCCAGGATCCGAACCTGCTCTTCTATTACCAGAACCGGCTCGCCTCGCACGGGCTCGGGTGGGACGTGCTCGGCGGCCCCATCGGCTCGGCCGGGCGCCCGCTCGCTGCCGCGCACGCGGCGGCCCCGACGCTGGCGGGTGGACGATGAGCGGCATCAAGATCGGCGTCATCGGCGGTGGTCCCTGGGGCATCGCGCTCGCGCGCGCCGCGGCTCGCGCGGGTTGCAGCGTCACGCTCTTCTCGCGCCGCGCCGAGAAAGACGGCCGGCTCATCCAGATCACGGACAGCTACGAGGAGATCGCGAAGAACCGCTTTCTCATCGTCGCCGTCCCGTCGGACGTGGTGCGGGAGGTCGCGCACACGCTCGGCGATCACCTCGACGGCGCCCACGTCGTGGTGCACGGCATCCGCGGGCTCGGCAGCGACCGGCTCGAGACCATCTCGGACATCTTCCGGGAGGAGACGCCGGTCCGGAAGCTCGGCGCGCTCGGCGGCCCCGTGCAGGCGGACGAGCTGCACACCGGCACCGCCTCCGCGCTCGTCGTCGGCTCCTATTACCCCGAGGTGAACACCCTCTTCACGAAGGCCTTCAGCGGCCCCTGGCTGCGCGTCTACAGCACGCCCGATCTGCGCGGGCTCGAGTGGGCGAGCGCGATGGTGGGGTGCATGGCCGTCGGCGTCGGCTTCGCCGAGGCAGCAGGCGCAGGGCCCGGCCTGCTCGCCGCGCTCATCTCGCGGGCGGTGCACGACGCGGGTCGCATCGCCGTGCTCGCCGGCGCGGAGGAGCAGACGATCTACGGGCTCGGCGGCTACGGGGACTTGCTCGCGTCCATCGCGCAGGGCAGCCGCCCGGAGGTCGTGCTCGGCCGCGCGCTCGCCGCCGGCAAGCCGCTCGCGCAAGCCATCGAGGAGGCGAAGCTGCGCGTCGAGGCCGTCGCCCTCATCCCCCGCATCATCGCCTTCGCGAAGAGTCGCGGCGTGCAAGCGCCCGCCTTCGAGGGCCTCGCCCGCATGCTCGAGGGCGAGCGCGGCGAGCAGATCCTCGGCAAGTTCTTCCAGGCGTAGGGCGCGGCACCCCAGCTCAGTAGACGTCTCGCTGGTACCGCCCCGCGTCCGCCATGGCGTCCAGCTTCGCGTGCGCGGCCTCGGTCGAAGTTCCGCCCTGGGTCGCGAGGATCTCGACGAGCGCGGCGTGCACGTCGGGCGCCATGTGTTTTGCGTCCCCGCAGACGTAGACGCGCGCGCCGCCCGCGATCCAGGCGTGGAGCTCGGCGGCGGCCTCGCGCATGCGGTGCTGCACGTACACCTTGGACTCTCCGTCGCGGGAGAAGGCCAGGCTCGTCCGCGTGAGCACGCCCTCGGCCTCGAAGCGCTCGAAGTCCCGCTGGTAGAGGTAGTCGGTCGCGCGGCGGCGCGAGCCGAAGAAGAGCCAGCTCCGGCCCTTGCCGCGATCGTGCGCGCGGTCCTGCAGGAAGGCGCGGAACGGCGCCACGCCGGTGCCCGGGCCAATCATGACAATGTCGTCATCCTTATCGGCGAGGCGGAACCCGGGCGTGGGGTGCAGGTAGACGGACAGCTTCGTCCCGGCCGGCACGCGGCTGACGACATGCCGGGAGGTGACGCCCATGCGCGGTCGCCCCGCGAGCTCGTACCGGAGGATGTCGACGAGCAGGTGCACCTGCCCGGGGTGGACACGCGGGCTCGACGCGACGGAGTAGAGGCGGGGCGCGAGCGGGCGGAGGTGATCGCAGAGCTCCGCCGCGGAGAGCGGCGTGCCCGCGGCGCCGAGCAGATCGACCACGTGCGACGTCGCGATGACGCGCGTCAGCTCGTCGGGCGAGACGGCACCGCGGAGCCGCGTCACGAGCCGCGCGTCCGGCGTCTGCAGCTCGAACCGGCGGGCGAGCGCCTCGCGCAGAGAGAGCTTCTGTCCTTCCACCTCGACCAACTCGTCGAGGCCAGCACCAGCAAGGCGCGCGATCTCCTCCACGACCTCGGGGTCGTTCTCGGGCCAGACGCCGATCGAGTCGCCGGGCTCGAAGGCGAGCGGCAGGCCCGCGCAGTCGAGCACCAGGTGCCGCGTCTCCTTGTCGGACCCGGCGCCGTTCAGGTTCTCGTTCGAGACGACGGTGGCGAGCACCGGGCTCCGGCGCGTGCCGGGGGCGTCCACGTGGTGATGGACGACGAGCGGCGCGGGCTCCGGCTCCGGCGCGGAGGAAGCGCTCGCGGCCTTCGCCTCTGCGAGGGCCGCGAGCGTGCGGGCGAGCCACTCCGCAAACGGCTTTTCGTAGTCGACGTCGCAGTCCTGTCGCTTCGTGAGGCGCCTGGCGCCGAGGTCTCCGAGCTTCTGGTCGAACTCCTTCCCGCAGTTCGCGAACCGATCGTAGGTCGTGTCGCCGAGCGAGCAGACGCTGAACGCGAGGTCCGGCAAGGGCGGACACTTCTTCATCAGGTACGCGTGCAGCGCCTCGGCGTTGGAGGGCGGATCGCCGTTGCCGTAGGTGCTCGTCACGACGAGCAGCGTCCGCAGCTTGGACAGATCCGCGCCCTCGAAGTCCTGCATGTCCACCACGGACGCGGTGAAGCCGGCCTTCTCCAGAGCCTCGCCGGTGCGCTTCGCCAGACCTTGGGCGTTGCCGCTCTCGGTGCCGAAGAGGACGTAGACGGGTAACATCGGGCGCGATCTACTTCGACTTTTGCTTCGACGCCGCCTTCTTCTTCGCGGCCGGAGCTTTCTTGGGCCGCGCCACGGGGCCGTCAAGCCGACCTGGGCTGCTCACCGGGTCAGCGCGGATGCCCCTTCGCGATCCAGGTCTCCACCAGCTGGATGTCCTCGGGCGACAGAGGCGGCAAGCCGAGGGGCATTCCGCGGAGCGGGCCGTAGGTGCCGCGCTGCTCCTCGCGCTGGCGCTCGAGCAGAACGGCGAGGAGGACCGGCTCGCCCGAGGCCGCGGGGGAGAAGAGGCTCGCGCGCGCGCCGTCCGCCCCGACGTAGCCGCTCGCGATGGCTTCGTAGGTCGAGAGATCGACGCGTTTGCCTGCGAACCCGAGCCCACCCGTGTTGCCCGGTCCGCCGTCGCCGCGGGCGAAATCGGGCTGGGCGTGGCAATGCCAGCAGATCTTGTGGAGGACCTTCTCCGCGACCTCGTCGTAGCCGACCTCGCGATCGAGGATCGGCAGGCGCGAGGCCGCGAGCTTGGCCACAGGCGCGTCGAGCGGAGCCTCGAGCACGAAGGTCGCCAGATCGATCGCCTCTTGCCGGCTCAACCGTTGTTTGGGCATCACGGCGCCGGGCTTGATGCTCGGCGAATCGAGGATCCAGTCGGCGACGCGCGCCGGGATGAGCCGCTCGCGTGCGTAGCGGAGATCCGGCGCGAGCGCGCGGTCCGCGCCGTCGGTCGGCTTGACGGGCGGCGGCGGCTCCGTCCGAGCGCCCGTGAAGACGTGACAGCCCGCGCAACCCTTCTGCGAGAAGAGATCGCGTCCGCGCCCGACGTCGCCAACCTCACGCTTCTGTTCGGGTGACGGCGCCGCGGCGCTCGCCAGGTACGCAGCGATGCTCGCGGCCTCTCGGTCATCGATCGGCAGGCGCGGCATCGTCGCGTGCAGGCCCGGCCGCAGATCGTGGGGCGCGAGGAGGTAACGCGTGACCCACTCCGGCCTCACGATCGTCCCCACGCCGGCCAAAGACGGCGTGAACCGCAGGTGCACGACGCGCGGCTTCCACGAAGCCAGGAGCTTCGGCACGCTCGCCTTGTCCGCGTCCTTCGCGGTCTCCGGCAGCTTGCCGTCGGCGATGTCGACGTGGCACGAGAAGCAGTGTTTCGCTTGCGGGACCTCGGGCAGGTTGGTGCCCGCGTGGCAGCGGTTGCACTCGAGCTTCTCGACCAGCGCGCGGCCGTCGAGAGGCGACGCGGCCACGTCGCTCGCGGCAGGAGGTGGAGTGGCGCTCCCATGCGGCGCATCGCTCGCCCGAGGTGACGGCTCGGCGCGACCGGGCAGGTCGTCACACGCTGCGAGCGCGGCGGGGAGCAAGAGCGATGCAGCGAGGAGCGCGTGCCAGCGGAGAGGCTTCACCCGGCGCAGAGCTCCTTCTTCGTCGCCATCCGCTCGCAACGCGCGTGGGCGACCTTCGCCTTGGCGTGTTGCATGGCCAGCCAGGCAGGCGCGACCCAGCCGGGAGCGGATCGAGGTGGCGTCGACCGGAGCCTGGCGAGCGCGGCGTAGGCGTGCGCGCTCGACACGAGATCGGCGGACTCCAGCTCGGCGAGGGTCCGGAGCGCCTGCTCCCGCCGCTCCGGGAGGTGGGAGAGCACCTCGGCGTGGTTCGTCCTGACGGCAACGTCATCTTTCTTCAGCCCGTGGATCTCGTCGCTCAAGGTCGCCGCGCGCTCGAGCTCCGCTCGGCGCCGCTCCCCGTCGGCGACCTCGGCCCCATCGAGCCCGTATTTTCCGTCGCTGCGGGCCACGGCGAGGACGGCGATCGCCGACGCGCGGAGCGAGAGGCCGTCCTTTCGTTGCCCGCGCATCACCGGCGCAGCGCCTTGCAGGGCGGCCCGCCACTCGCCGCGCTCGAGCGCCCGCTCGGCGCGCTGGACGCTCTGCGTCCTGGGGTCCACCTGGATCTCGACCTCGTTTCCGCACGCCCACCCGTCCCGGATCGGCGCGAGCGCCGCCGCCGCGAGGACTGCTGAGCCGATCCATTTCGCCCACGGATGCATGGAAGAACCTCCAGAGCCGACTGAGACCGCGCGGCCCCCCACGAGTTCCCTCGACGCCGCCTCGACTGCTCCGGACGATGCTTCACTGGAATCGAACAGCGAGAGCGGCCGGCCTTGACGGCCCAGGTCACGGTGAGACCATGGACCGATGAGACGCGCCTCGCCGCTCGTGCTCCTCTGCGCCTTCTCGTGGGCCGTATCGGGGTGCTCGAGCGAGAGCGAGCCCGAGGTGACGCCGCCCACCCCCCGCGACCGCCTCGCGGACGAGCTCGCCATCACGCTGTGCGAGGGGGCCGCCCCCTGCTGCGACGAGCTCGGCTACGACGCGCCCACCGACTCCTGCCAGTCCTCGATGCGCAACGCCGTGATGGCGTCGATCATCGCCGCCGAGGACCAGCTGCGGGAGCTCGTCCCCGAAGAGCACGACGCCTGCGTCGCCGCGTTCCAGGCGGCGATCGAGACCGCCCCCACCTGCGATCATCTCCCCGCCCCGCTCGAGCTCGAGGTCCGCTGTCCCCGTGTCTTCACGCCGATCCCCGAAGGGGCCGGCAAGCCGGGAGACGCTTGCACGGGCATCTACGACTGCGCGTCCCCGACCGATCCGGGCACGCGAGCCTGCCTCGCCGACGGCGAGGCGAGCGGCCGGTGCGTCTGGTTCGTGGACCGCGCGGAGGGAGAGACATGCTCCCCGGAAGCCGGGGCCATCCCGGTATGTCCCGAAGGCCTCTCCTGTGTGCCGGGGGCCGGGGCCACACCCGTGTGCGGGGTCACCCCGGGGTTGGGCGACGCCTGCGTCCCCGCGCAGCCCGGGTTCACGGCCTGCACGGAAGGTCACGTCTGCGAAGAGAGCGCGCCCGGCGTGCTCACCTGCCAGCCCGAGATCTTGAAGGGCGAGAGCTGCGCAGGCCGGCCGACCGCGTGTGCAACGGGGCTGTTCTGCAACGCCTTCGACAACTGCCAGTCGCTGGTGGACCCCTGCGCGGCGGGCGATTGTCCGGTGCTGATCCTACAGAACGTCTGCCGCTGAGCTACAGTTGGAGAGCCGTATGACCCCCAGCCCGCGGGAACCTTCCGCTCTCGGGCCGGCTCTGGAGGAGCTGCCTCTGTTTCCGCTGCCCGGCGTCTTGATGATGCCCGGGGCCTTGCTCCCGCTGCACGTCTTCGAGCCGCGCTACCGGAAGATGGTGCGCGACGCGCTCGACGGGCACCAAGCCATCGGGATCGTGCAGCTGCAAGAGCCCGCCCGGCTCGACTCGAAGGGACAGCCCGCCATCTTCTCGGTCGCGGGCGTGGGCACCATCGTCGATCACACGGAGCTGCCGAACGGGCGCTACCACATCCTCCTGCGCGGTCGGGCGCGCGTCCGTCTGGAGGAGCTTCCCTTCGTGCCGCCTTACCGGCGGGCTCGCGCTTCCATCATCGAGCCCACCGACGAGAACGTCTCCTCGACGGCGACCGCCGCCCTGATCGCCGTCGCGACGGGCTTCGCCGCGCTGCTCAAGGAGCGCGACAAGTCGTTCGAGTTTCGCATGCCGAAGCTCTCGGACGCGGGCGGCATCGCCGACCACTGCGCGCAGCACCTGCTCATCGACGGACGCGACCGCCAGCTCGCCCTCGAGACCACCAGCGTCGCGACGCGCGTGCGCCTCGTCACCGAGACCCTGGCTATGCAACAGCTCAGTCTTTCCGGCTCATCCGGGCCGAAAAACTGAAAGGGGTGAGTGCCGCTTGGCCGTCGATGCCCACGCGTCCGCCTCGCGACCCATCTCCACTGAGAGGAAGAGCGCGCGGGCGACGCGGCGCCGACAATGACGACCATCATCGCTCGTGCTCGCCCCGCAGAGCGTTTCTAGTCAGGGGTCTGGAGCAGACCCCTCGGCCGCGCAGCGCGGCCTCACCCCGCCTCCGGGCTCCGGGCCTCACGGTCCTCGCCCGTGCAGATGGCGACCGTATCGTCGAGCTTCATTGCGAGGATGATCTGTACTCAGCTGACAAATTGGCAAACGACATCCGAAGCGTAGCGCTCCGTCCGCAGGCGTGGTTTGTCTAGGAGGAGCAGCATGGGCGTCGACGCGGTCGCGAAGCGCTATTGGGTTCTCGTCTCGGGTGGGCTCGTCGCCATGGCGGCCTACCTCCAGGCCTCCGGGGTGGGTCAGCTCGTCGCCGCCCACCTGACGCCCACCGCTCCGCCGCCGGTCGCCACGTCGCGCGCCCACGACTCGGCCCCGCTCGCGGACAAGAACGCCGGGCCCATCCTCGCGCGCAACCCGTTCGACTCCGTCACCGGCCCGCTCGACGGCAAGACGATCCACGTCGCCGACACGCCGTTGCCGCCCCCGGTCGCCGGCGCGGACCCGTACCAAGATCCGCCGTGCAGCGGCTTCAAGTCGAGCCTCGTCACGGCCGCCGAAGACCCGGAGTGGTCGTTTGCGTCGCTCGCCGGCCCCGACGGCTCGGCCCAGCTGCGCCGGCGCGGCGACAAGGTCGCCGCGGCGACCGTGCTCCACATCGGCTGGTTCGAGTCCCCCCAGCCCGACCTGATGCCCCGCGTGTGGATGTCGGAGAGCGGCACGCGCTGCATCGTCGAGATGGGCAGCGCCGAGAAGTCCGCCAAGCCGGCCACGCCCAAGGCCGAGACCCCGAAGGACTCGAAGTCCGCCGCCAAGGCCAAGCTGGCCAAGGACATCGAGAGCAAGATCAAGCAGGTCGGCGAGAATCAGTGGGTGGTCGAGCGCGGCGCGGTCGAGCAGATCATCGCGAACTACGCGAAGCTCGCCGGCTCCCTCCGCACGCGCCCCACCAAGGAGGGCATGCGCCTCTCCGGCCTCAAGCCCGACAACATCCTCAGCAAGCTGGGCATGAAGAACGGGGACCTGCTCCAGAGCATCAACGGCTTCGACATGAGCGACCCCGAGAAGGCGGTCGACGCGTACGCCAAGCTCCGCTCCGCCGGGAAGCTGGACATCACCGTCGCGCGGGACGGCTCGCCGTTCACCGTCGGCATCTCCATCCAGTAACCCTCATGACGCTGCGGTCATTTTTCTTGCTCGCGCTCGCAGCCCTCGCGATCGCGTGCTCGGAGTCGAAGACCGCGGACGACGTCGAGCCCTGCGTGAAGAGCTCCGCCCGCACCGCGGGCACCGCCGCGAAGACCGGCGCCGAGACCGCGGTGGAGGGCATCAAGACGTTCGGCGACTCGGTCGGCGGCCTCTTCGAGGGCGGCAAAGACGAGGCGAAGCGCCGCTGGAAGCAGGGCTCCCAGCAGACGAAGGCCACCGCCAAGGGCGGCGGCGAAGAGACGAAGAGCACCGCGCGTCAGAACGAGTGCGAGTAGGTGGCTGGTGCTTTTCGCCGATAGCGTCGCGATCTCGGCGTCGAGCGTGCTCGCGTACGGTCATCCGACCGACGGAGCGTGGCCCTACGCCTTCGGGCTGCGCAGCCGCTCGTAGAACCACCAGCCGTGGCCGCCGATGTCGCGGCACTCGTAGCCCTTGTCGCTCCAGTACTCTTCGCCGTAGTCGACGACCTGGGGCTCCTTGACGATCGTC
>JAEUKE010000207.1 GCA_016794345.1 Myxococcales bacterium | reverse complement strand
TGGACGGAGTCCAGGAAGGTCCGACGGAGTGCACCAACCAGCAAAGCTGGTTGGCACGAAGTCGCAGGCGACGAGCCTCTCGAAGCCACATCGCTCGCAGCCGACGCGCACGCAGCCGTGCTCGAGCAGGCCACAACGCCGGTACTCGTCCACCTCGCGCTGCACAAAGCGAGGAAACCCTCCCGCTTCCTCGGCGCGCTCGCAGAAGTCCGCCCAATGCGCCGCAATCGTCCGATAGAGCACCGTCTCTTCCGGCCGGTGCCGCTCGTATGCGCGAGGAGGTGTGCGCTCGTGACGCGCCGCCGGGTGACCCATGGCCGCGGCGCCTGCGGAAGCTCCGTGCCAGCTCCGACGCTGTGCGACTTGCCGTAATCGCGTCGCTCACAGGTGGCGGCCGCCGCTGAAGGCATCGCTCTGGCCGGGCAACACCGTCGGCAACAGCAAGCTCGCCGGGCGCATCTTCGACTTCCTCGGATGGTCGACGGCGGTGCCGAGCATCAACATCTCCGACGATATCAACGTCGCAAACCAGGCCGGCAAGCTGATCAGCTTCCTTACGCAGTACCCGCACCTGATGGCCTCTCTGTTCGGGACCATCAACGTACAGGCGATCGCGAACATGCTGAACGCCTCGGGCCACCCTGCTCGCGGGCTCCAGTTCTTGGGGGATACGCTGAGCGGCTTCCTGGACGCCATCCAAGGCACGGTCGACGGCAAGAACTCCGATCGGACCGACGTGGCCCATAGGGTCGGCGCCATCGGCTGGCCGGACTCTGGCCTCCCGGGCCGCGGGATCGAGATCGCGCTGCCTCCTGAGAGCGCCTTCACGTACCTGCAGACGGCGCTGTTCGATCTGATCCTCCAGCAGGAGATGGTGGAGCGCCGCCGGCCGCTCATCGGGTACCTGTCGATTCGTGTCGTCCCGCCCACCTCGGCGCTGCTCGGAATGCAGCAGTTCAGCCCCTATTCGATCATGATCGAGGTCGTCGGCTATCGATCCCCGGAGGCGAACGTCATCTTCGATCGGATCCAGAGCTCCGCGTTCGGGCGACGAGAGATCGACGCGATGCTCCATTGGGGACTGGAGAACGACCAGCGCAAACTGGAACGGTGAGCGCTCGAACTCGCAACCGATCACGAAGCCGATGTCCGTCTGATACTCGAACCGGTAGTAGCTCGAGAGCGGCGGGAGCTCGTAGACGGTCACGCTATCATCTTCGCCACATCCGCGGATCTGGACGACGAGGCGCGCGCTCGTCGCGGCGAACCTCGTGTCACCGTAGTAGTGGTCGTTCACGACGTTCGTGACCGTGAACGTCGCCGTGCCGGTCTCCCAGTAGATGATGTCCTTCTTGCAGCTACCGCTGTCGGCGCCGGCTGCGTCCTCGAATACGGACGCGAGCTCGTTTCCTTCCGCCGTGAAGCGGAGCCACTTGTGCTCGGCCCCGTTGTAGCCGGGCACGTAGAACGCACCACTCTGGGCGTCGAGGAAGCCGACGTCGGAGCGGGACGACGGGGCCCAGAGCCCCTGGAGCTCGCTGTAGGGAGGGTCGGTCCCGAGCTGGAACGACGGCGGCTGCTCGGGCTGAGTCGTGAGCGTTCTCGGGTCGGGTCGTCTTCTCGTGCGAACGTAGGGGCCAGCCGCTCGAAGCCGCATCGCTCGCCCCGACGCGGCCACAGCCGTGCTCGAGACGGCCGCACCGCAGGTACTCGTCGACTTACCGCTGGACGACGCGAGGCACGCCGGGAGACGCTGCTCACCGACACCGCTCGACCGTCGAAGCCTCAGAGGTCGAGCCGCCAGAGACCGTGCTCGTCCAGCCTGTCGAGGTCGTTGATGAACGTCGCGTAGTAGAGCGAGCCTCCGGTGAGGGTCATATCGGTGATCTCCGGGAGATTGCAGAGCACGGTCGACACCTCGAAGCCGGACCCCGTATCGGTGGCCTTGTAGAGCGTCGACACCACTCCGCCGGTCCCATCCACGACCTCGCTCGTGACGAAGTACAGGTCCGAACCGTTGGTGGCCGCCTCCGTCGAGAACGCGCCGCGGCCCGGCTCGTCGGGCTGCTGATAGGTGTCGAAGAGCGTGTACCACGTGCGATCGCCCGTCGCAGGATCGCGCCGCATCGCCCGCAGCACCTGCTGTTCCTTGACGTCCGGGATCTGTCCGACCGTCTCGAACCCACCCAGGCACCAGAGGTTCGTCTCCCCGAGCGCGACGAGGACCGCGCACGGCGCCTCTAGGACAGGCACGACGTCGGGGGGGGTCGCGGGATCTATCGGCGGGCCGCCCGAGGCGATGGGCAGGACCCCAACGAGGTCTCCCCCGTCGGTGCTGGGACCCGCGACGTAGAAGGTGTCGCCGAAGAGCGCGTACGCCAGCTGCTGCGCACCGCCGAGCATGGTGCTGCGCGCATGGAGCACGTCGATCGAGCCGTCGTTGGCGTTCTTTCGCAAGATCTCGCTGCGCCAGGTCCCTGCCTGATCACGCACGTTGGCGAGGATGAAGTGGTTGTTCGACGCGTCGAAATACTGCTCGATCTCGCCGAGGTCCCCCATCAACACCGCGTCGAAGGCCACCGAGGGCGTCGGCGAGCCGATCTGCCACTCCACGACCCTCCCCGGATCCCCGGACTGATCGAACCAGAACAACGTCTGCCCGTAGCCCGCGAGCCGAGAGAACGGCGCGAACGACGGGTCCTGGAACGCCACCGACTCGCCGGTGCCGTCCGTCTTCACCGTGCGGATCATCGGTCCGTCGTCGTCGGCCGCCGCGAAGTAGATGTCGTCGCTCCCGACGATGATCGAGTGGATCCGAGCGTAGCCCTGAGCCGAGAGAGGGGGCGGAGTCGTGTAGAACGTCGTCGCGAGCCGGGTCGGGACCGGAACTCCCAACCCGTTCGTGGCGGACGGGCAGGTGTAGTCCACCGTCACCGACGCGCCTGCTCCAGCGCCTCCCACTCCATCGGCTGCACCTCGGCCTCCGACGCCGCCATCCCCGCCGTCACCGCCAGCGCCCCCCGAGCCTCCGTCCCCACACGCCACGAGCGTCGCGAGCCCGAGCCACAGGCCGAGCGCGTCGGCGCCGGACCTCCCGATCACCGGATGGCGTCGCGCATGCTTCCTCTCGTGTTCCCGACCGTTGCACGGGCTTCCAGGGTGCGGCATTCCAAGACCTCCGAAGACGGAGAGACGGCTCGTTCGAAGTGTGAACGGGCGCTTCGGAAGCCCGCGCGCGCAGGCGCTTGAGCACGAGCGTCGATGCGACGAGCAGCACGAACGGAAGGTCTACAGGCGCCGGCGCCGCGGACGCAGCGCAGCCGTAGAAGCTGCTGGCGTCGGCGGACTCGATCCGAGCGCTGCCCCCCTCGCCACCCGTCGTCACCTGCCCCTCCCCTCCCGTGCCCCCGGGAGCGCCCCCCGCGGCGCCGCTCCCGCCCGCTCCGCCGCCACCCGGGCCGGGGAAGGTCGCTTCGCAGATCCCCGCTACGCAGACGCCGTTGGGGCAGGACGAAGGGTCGCGCGCGACACAGGCGGAGCCGAGCGGATCGCCGAACACGCTCGCGACGTCGGAGACCGTCGTGTTGAAGCCGCCGGTGAGCAGCACGCGGCCATCCTCGAGGAGCGTGGCTTGGTGGAGCGCGGTCGGTGCAGGGAGGGTGCCGGTGAGCTTGCTCGAGAGCGAGCTCGGGTCGAAGGCCTCGGTCGTGACGATCGTGCTGGGAGAGAAGTTGGGCCCGAGCGCGCCCGCCGAGAGGACCGTCCCGTTCGGCAGCAACGAGGAGGAGTGACGCCAGCGCGCTACGGTCATCGCACCGACGTCCTGCCCGAGCGCAGCGTCGGGGTCGACCAGCTCGAGCGCAGCGCTGGTGCTCTGTGCCCCCCCCAGAAAGGTCGAGCCCCCCGCGAGCAGCAGACGACCGTCCGACAACACGACTGCGGCCGCGTCGAACCTCGCGAGCTGGAGCTCCGGCCCTGCGCTCCATTGCTCGCTGGAAGGGTCGAAGATCTCCGAGCTCGACCACAGCGCCGCAGAAGGGTCGAAGACGTTCTCCCCTCCGCCAGCGACGAACACGCGACCGTCGGGCAAGGTCACCCCGGCGTGCCCACTCCGCGGCAGCAGCATGGGTTCGACGACGGCGCACGGGGCTCCGGTCGCTGCGCACCGCTCGACGACGTCCAAGGCGGCGCCATCGGCTGGATGCCACCCGCCGACCCGCAGGAGCTCGCCGCTCTGGAGACGAACGAGGCATCCGCCGCTGCGGGTAGTCGGGAGATCTTCGAGGCGAGTCCACAGGCCGGTGAGAGGGTCGTAGCGTTCGACGCGCGCGCTCGAAGCAAACGGGACCGCGACGCCCGCCTCCCCGCCCATCACGACGACACGCCCGTCATCCAACGCGACCGCGCTGTGTGCTCGCTTCGCTTCGGAGAGAGGGCTCGTCGCCGCGAACGTGCCCGAGCCGGGGTCGTAGAGCTCACACGTCTCGACCTCCGGCAGGACGTCGGTGGTGCCACCCGCGACCAGGACGCGCCCGTCGGGCAGGCGCGTCGCCGTGTGAATCGCCCGGGGCGTGGTCATGAGGTTCGTCGGGCTCCAAAACGGATCGACCCAGACGGGGTACGCCGTGGGCGCGAGCGACCAGCCGATCTCCACCTCGCACTGGTCCGCATCGAGCGGGAGCACGTCGCGGTCCCAGGGCCCGCGCGGATCCCGATCGACGGCGCACCCGCGGACCTCGACCGACAGCTGGTGCACTGCGCCGTGGCGATCGAGGAGCCACGGAGCTGCCATCCGGAGGCGAGGGGTCCCCTCCTCGTCGAGAAACTCGAGGACGCGGCTCACGAGGCGGAGGGCGTGGAACTGGGAGACGTCGACCGTGAACGAGAGCGCCTCCACGGGAGGCTGCCGCTCGAAGAGGAACCACTCCTCGATGCCCGCGCCCCGCGCCTCGCGCACGACCACGGGCTCCTCCACAGTCCCCGCCAACTGGGGCCCGTCGAGATCGATCCAGACGGTGTATGGCAGCGTGCCAACCTCGAGCGTACGCAACGCCCGAGGTTCACCGAGCCTCGCGCATTCGGTCAAGCGTGACGGCCGCGAGACAGCGCGGTATTTCTGGCGAGCCATGTCGGAGCCCGCGAACGTCGTGGACCCAAAAGAGCTCGCGCGTGAGCGCGAGATTCGCACGATGTGCGAGCGTGGCGACGACCACGGCGCGACGACGCTGGCGCTTCGGCTCTACGGACGAGAGATCCTTCAGTTCCTCGTGCACACCCACCGCGACGAACAAGCGGCCAGCGAGGTCTTCTCGCTCATCTCGGAGGACGTGTGGCGGGGGCTGGCCACGTTCCGCTGGCAGTCGACCCTGCGCGGCTGGCTCTATGCCGTAGCCCGAAACGCCTCCCACGAGTTCCGGCGCTCCCAGCGGAGACACTGTCGCAGCGTCCCGATGAGCCACGACGAGCGGGTCTTCCTCGACGTCGCGGCGCAGATCCGGACGGAGACGCTCACGTTCTTGCGGACCGAGTCACGGTCCGCCCTCGACCGCTTGCGAGACGAGCTCACGGTGGACGAGCGCATGTTGCTCTCTTTGCGGCTCGACCGTGGGCTCTCGTGGCCCGAGATCGCCGAGATCTACGCGACCGAGAGCGAGGCGCTGGGGAACCCCAGCAAAGACGCGGCGCGCCTTCGAAAGCGCTTCCAGCTGTTGAAGGACCGCCTGCGCAAGCGCGGACGTGAGCTGGGGATCATCCCGAGCCGCGACGATGTATGAGCGCGGCGCGCGACCTCGAGACCCCGTCGAGGGAACCGTCCGACACGCTCGGGTCCTCTCCCTCGGACGATCTCCTTCGGGCCCTGGCCGACGTCGGCGATCGAGAGCCGCCAGAGCTCGAGCCTGGCGCGCGGGTCGGGCGGTTCCGGATCGAGCAGGTGCTCGGGCGCGGCGGCATGGGCGTCGTGTACGGGGCGCGCGACGAGAGGTTGGATCGCGCCGTCGCGCTGAAGCTCCTCCGCGGACGCCTCGTCGACCGCGCAGACCGGCGCGCCCGCTTCCTCCGTGAGGCGAAGGCCGCGGCCTTGGTGGACCACCCGAACGTCGCGCGCATCCTCGAGGCCTCGGAGAGCGAGGCGGGCGTCGCGCTCGTGTTCGAGCACGTCGAAGGGCGGACGCTGCGCGCCGTGCTGCGTGAGGGTGCGCTCCCGATCGCGTCGGTAGTGGAGACGGGCCGGGCGATCTGCGCGGCGCTCGCTGCGGCGCACCGGGCTGGGGTCGTCCACCGGGACCTCAAGCCAGACAACGTGATGCGACGCGACGACGGCGCCATCAAGGTGCTGGACTTCGGCCTCGCGAAGCGGTCCAACGCCGAGGAGGCGCCGAGCCACTCGGAGGTCCTGACCGTGTCCGGAGAGATCCTCGGGACGCCAGGTTACCTATCGCCCGAACAGGCCTTGGGGCACGACGTGGACGCACGGTCGGACCTGTTTTCACTTGGCGTCGTGTTGTACGAGCTCGCGACCGGACGCAGACCCTTCGATGGCGCGACGCGGATGGAGACGATCCTGGCCGCGACGCGAGACGCGCCGACCAAGCCGAGCGCCATCCGCTCGAATCTTCCGCGGCGACTCGAGCAGCTGATCCTGCGTTGCCTCGAGAAGGATCGCGAAGCTCGGCCACGGAGCGCCGACGAGGTCGAGGCCGCGCTGGCAGCGTGCCTCGAAGCTCCACGCTGGCGGGGGCGTGCCGCGTTGCTCGTCGGCGGCCTGCTCTCGCTCGCCCTCGGCGCGGCGCTCGCGCTCGGCCCCCTTGGACCCGAGGAGCCGCCTCGCGCGAACGCCTCGAGCGAGGTCGCGGCGGCGCAGCCGTCGGGGAGCTTCGCGGCAGCCGCCTCCCCTACACCGACGCCGAGCGTCCACGACAGCGCACCGGTCGCTGCCGCCAGCCCAGGCAGCCGAACGGCCTCGGCCTCGGCGAGCGCGACCGCCGCGACGCCACGTGCCAGGCCGGGCGCGGCGCTCTCCGCGCGGGCCCCCGGCTCTGGCTCGCCGGCGCCGCTGCCAACCGCAGCGCCCAAGACCTCAGCCGACGGCGCCACGCCAGCCTACAGCGAGCGCAAGTGACCCGCCGTCTCGTCGCCCTCTTCGTCTTCGCGCTGACGCCCGTACAGGCGCGAGCCCAGCCCTCGGCGCAGGGTTCGATCGCCGAGGCGCTCTTCGACGAAGGGCGGGCGCTCATGGAGCAGCAGCGCTACTCCGAGGCGTGCGAACGCTTCGAGGAGAGCCAGCGCCTGGATCCCGGGGGAGGGACGCTCCTCAACCTCGCCAGGTGCCGCAGGCTCGAGGGGCGCACCGCGACGGCGTTCAACCTCTTCAGCGAGTCGCTGGCCCTCGCGCGCACGCAGGCGCGGACCGACCGCATCGAGGAGGCGCAGCGCGCGCTCACGGAGCTGGAACCCCTCCTGTCGTTCGCCGTGATCACGGTCTCGCTCGAACCCCGGCCCCTCGACGTTCATGTGCTGCTGAATGGCGCAGAGCTCCCGCCGGCTGCGTGGGGAGCGCGGGTCCCGGTCGACCCCGGGCGGGTCGTCCTCGAGACCTCGGCCTCAGGCTACGCGACGAAGCGTGAGGAGGTGACGGTGGGCGCATCCAGCACGCTTCGCCACGCGATCACCTCTCTCGACCGGCTCCCGGCGCCGGTGTTTGGCGCGGGCGACTCCACGGCCGGCGCCACGACCGAGCCGCAGCTCAGCACGATCGGGTGGCGGCCGTCCTTCACGGTGCGCGCCGACGTCGACGGCGAGCTGCGCGGCGCCACGACCTACGTCGGCGTTGGCCTCGGCATCGCCGACGTCGTGGACGTCGGCGCCGGCGCGCTCCTGGGGGCCCACTTCGGCTTCGAGCTGGCCGTGCGTGCGCTCCCGTTCGACGGGCCGCTGCGCCCCTTCGTCGTCCTGGAGGCGCCGGTCTTCGTCCGCGAGGGGACCCCGTACCTGGGCGTCCGCGCCGGCGCCGGTGCGGAGTGGTTCTTCTGGGAGCACTTGTCCGTTTCGGCCACGAGCGCCATCGCTCACTTCCCTGCCGCTCCCGAGGCGATCGACCCAACGCTGTTCGTGCCGTCGTTCGGCGTCAGCGGACGGCTCTGACCCGCTGACGTCAGCCCTGGCAAGGCGCCTCCCGTCCCTACTTCGAGAGCGTGAGCTCGAAGTCGGACGTGAAGCAGGTCCCCATCGACGACATCAGCTGGAGGTAGACGTAGTCGCTCTTGATAGGGCCGTCGTCGAAGACCGCCCAATTCGCAGCCTGATCCGAGCAGGTCGAGTTCGGAGTGTCGCGGATCTTACCCGAAGCGTCGTAGGCGTTCAGGTGGACGCAGCTCTGATCTCCGTCCTTGGGGGTTCGCAGCTTGAGCTTGGTCTTGCCCTCGGCCGGCGCCTGAATGCGCCACCAGATACTCTGCTTGCCGGCCTCGCACGGGAGCTTGCCAGTCACGGTCTCACCAAACGACAGCTCGCGAGCGCTCTCCCGCGTCGAGCCATCGCCTCCTGCCGGCTTGGCGCCCGAGGTCGAAGGCTTCGTTGAGGCCTGCTGGTCGGCGCCTCCGTCCGCGGACTTTCCACTACAACCAAGGAGCCCCGCGAACGCGACGCTCACCACTCGGCGCCAGGCCGTCGCTCGCCCGCTCACGACCGTTGCACCATCAGGTAGTCCGAGAGATCGTTCATGGTCGCAAGGAATCTATACGGTTCACGGTCGGAGCGTGGGCTCACAGCGGCCTCCGGTAGGCGTAGATCAGGGAGTCGACGCCGACCTCGGCCGCGAGGAAGACGAAGTCGTCGTTCTTCGTGACCGGCCCCAGCGTGAAGGCGTCCGCGGGCCCGAACTCCCTCGCCGGGCCTCCAGGGGGGTTGGACCCGACGTAGGCCTTCCACTCGTCGCCCCCCATCCCGTCGTTCTGGTTCACGACGAAATAAGCTGTGAGCCCGGAGTCCGACGACGTGGTCATCCACGGGCACTGGATGAACGGGTTGGTCTGGGGAACGGTGGTGATCTCCAAGACACTGCCCCCATCGGCCGGACTGAAGCCAGGCGCGGTGCTGGCGTCGAAGAAGCGCAGCGGCTGACTTGGGTCCTCGCACTCCATCCACGCGACGCTCGTATCTGACGTAAGCTCGAGACGTCCATAGGTGATCCCATCTGGGTGAACCAGCGGGATCGGCGCCCGCGGCGCGCCCCCGGACTCCGGGAGCGTGAAGATGCCCGTGCCCTCGTGGTACACGAGCTCGCGCGCCACGCGGTTGAACTCGAAGGCCCCCATGTGGAAGCCGGTGCCCGGTCCATCGTCGCTCGTGTAGAAGTCGGTCGCTGGGCCGCCTGCGATCGGCACGCTTCGGATGGCGAACGCGAGCGGGTAGTAGATCGTCGTCTCCGACACGGCGAACGTCGTCGAGTAGCCGTCCTCCACGACCAACGTCGAAGGCGTGCCCGGGGCGGCGTCGATCGGGACCTTGCGGATGACCGCACCCTCGTCGCCGATGGTCTCCATCCAGATCAGGTCTTGTCCTTCGATCGCGATCTTGGAGGGGTGCCCGTCGTCGACCGTGGTGAGGACCACCGAGTCGCCGGTCGCCAGGTCGATCCGCCGCACCTCGAAGCCCGACGCCGTGAAGAGGTGGGTGGCGTTCGCGACCATCTCGGCGACGTTGCCCCCCGCATCGTAGGTGCGCTCGACGGCGCCGCCGCCACCGGCACCACCGGCACCACCGGCACCACCTCCCCCGGTGTCGCCGCCGGATCCACCCGTTCCCGAATCGCCGCAAGCCACCAGGCACGCCAGGCTCCCAACCGCCCACGCAAGCATCCAAGTTCGCATTCCACAGCCTCCAGACCGAAGAGACCGCCAGAACGAAGTGTGAACGACGATTTCGGCGCGTAGGGAAATTCGAACCGCTGTTTCCGTGGTGCTCCAGGCTGAACATCGGCTCCCTCGTGACAGCCTTGGGGGCAGAGCCCCGACCCCGAACCTGGAGGAAGAAGGCGCGACCAGCGATCCGCAGCGGGGCAGGACGGATCGGGCGAAGAAGTCGTGATCGCGGATGGCCCGCTCCGCGCCGGCTGACCCGTTCGGGTGCCGCTGGGAGCTCTGGCCTTTACGGAGCTCTGGCCTTCACGCGGTCGAGAGCGCGAGGCGGAGCTGACCGGTCGGAGCAGGCCGCGGAGGCGGAGGCCTGGGCCCGAGCCCATGCTTGGCGAGGAGCTTGGCGATGGCCTCGGGCGTCGTGGCCGCCTCGAGCAAACGGGTGGCGCCGCCGCAGCGGACGCAGGTGACGACGTCGAGCTGGAAGACATGCCTGAGGAGCCAGGCCCATGGCTTCTTCCTTGGCTCCGGAGCCAGGACGGTCCTGTCATGCTCGAAGAGCGCGAGCTGCTTCGGCCCCTTGTCTTCGGGCTTCGGCACGACCTCGGGACGCAGCTTGGCGTGCGAGCTCAGCACACCGTGGTAGCGCACCATATGGAAGCGCGGAGGCGGGATGAGCGCCGCGATGCGCGTGCAGAGGTCGAGCGGCTCGAGGACGAGCGCGACCGTGCCGTCGCTCCAGGGCTTCTTGAGAAGGTAGCGAAGGTTACCGCCAGCTACCTCGACCAGGCGCTCTTGGGCGATGGGCGGCCGACACACGTACCGGCACAGCCGCTCGAGGCGCGCGCGGTCCCGCGCCGGCACCGCGACCTCGGCGTGCACGTTGACCCCGAGGCCCTCGCCTACCCGCTCGGCGATGCGGGCCTTGCCTGGATCGACGACGCGGAGCAGCGGCTTGCCTGCTCGCTCCCCGGCGAGACCCAAGCCCGAGGCCGCGGCGCCCGCGGTCACCTCGTCGGTCGTAGGCGGCGCGAGTGGGTTCTGGCGCTCGACGGCGTGTACATCCGCAACGCGGACGGCCGACGACGTCCTCCTCCGCGTTTCGTTTCCCGAGCGCGCCGCGGCTCGCCGACGTGCGTTGGAGAACATGGCGAAGCTGCTCGCAGGCAACCTTCTCAACAAGGGACCGCGGGCGCGTCTGCGACCCTTTGCGCGGGACGCCGCCGCCGCACCGGAAGGCAAGCCCGAGCCGCTTCTGCAGCTCTACTGGGCGCTCGGGGCAACAGTCTCGCACCAGATGACGAAGATGCCGCCGTCGCCCACGCTCTCCGGGCTCGCGTGCGTCCGGTCCGCCCTCGTGGCGTGCGTGCACGTCGAAACCACCGCCTTCCGCGTCGCGCGGTGCACACTGGCAGCGGCGGTGGAGTCCGCTGCGCTGGAATCCCACTTCGAAGGCCGTCTTGGTGGTGCCTTGTTGCCGAGCGTGAGGAACCGCGGAAATTTGAACAGCCCGACCGCGGTGTAAGCCGGCAGTCGGGCTGTTCCCGAAACCGGGGAGTTCACAGGGCGCCTGTTGCGACGCGCTGGTCGCGTGTGAGTCCGATCCTGCGTGCCTTGCCTGTGTCACCGGCGAAGATGGCACCGCCTGCGAGAGCTCGGTCGAGACGCACGGCCGAGTCGACGCGTTCCTCAGCTGCCGCGGCGGAGCCTGTCAGGAGGCGTGTATCGGCGGAACCACTGGGGAGTGCGAGGACCTCCTCGACCCCTACCTCGAGGCTGCTTGTGTGACTTGCTTGGAGACGAGCTGTTGCGCCGAGGTGGCGGCGTGCCACGAGAGCGAAGGCTGCTGGGTAGACTGCTTCACGCAGCACGAAGAGACCGCCTGTCACGGCGATCGCGCCCCGTCATCGCCGCAGTGCCACCCGTCGCCCAGCTCACCGGCGCCCACCTGCCGCCGCTCGATGCGCTGGAGGCGCCGCCCGAACGAGAGGTGCAGCCGAGCATCGCGGTGGCCGAGAGCCACGCGGAGGTCTTCAGGAACACCCGGCGGTCGGTCGAGAGGGGCCTCGATGGATGGGCCTTGGTCATGGCGGAGCTGTACGGGACAGGCGTGAGCAGCCCATGAAGCGACAGTGTGCGAATGTTAGCGGCCCCCGATCCCCCGGCCGCCCTCCCGTCGTCACAAGCTGACGGCGTAGTACTCGACGACCTTCTGAATATCCACGGCCACCGGGGTCGATTCGTGATTCGGGAGGGAGCTGACCTTCGCCATGGCGGCCTGCTTGTCAACCTCGAGCCACGGGGCGACGTCCACCGAGGTGTCCTCGATCGCCGCCTTGACGTGGGCGTTCTCGCGGACGCCCGGCTTGAGCGTGATGAGCTGTCCGCGCTCGACGCGGAAGGAGGGGATGTCCACGCGGCGGCCACCAATCAGAATCGCCCCGTGTCGGACGAGCTGGCGCGCATGCGGAATGGTCCGCGCGAAGCCGGCTCGGTAGACGACGTTGTCGAGGCGGCGCTCGAGCAGCTCGATGAGCTTGTCGCCAGGCGCACCCTTCGCGCGGCTCGCCTCCTTCATGAGGTTTCGAAGCTGGCGCTCCGTCACGCCGTAGTTCATCTTGAGCTTCTGCTTCTCCAGGAGACGCAGGCGATACTCGCTCGACTTCTTTCGGGCTTGCCCGTGCTGACCCGGCGGATACGGCCTCCGCTCGAGCTTCTTGCGGGTAAGTCCGGGCAGCTCGGTCCCGAGGGCCCGCATGACTCGGACGCGCGGCCCGGTGTAACGGCTCATGTTCCTTCTCTTCTCCTGTCAGGGCTTCACACGAAGCGGATGTGAGCGACGGATGGGACGCCCACGCCACGCCAGAAGCGCGAGACACCATTCAATCCTTCGATCTCGTTGCGGAGGCTCACGGGATAGCTCTCGGGCGTGATCACCTTGGCGCGTGGGTAACGAATCACGCTGCCGTCTGGGGCCGCGAGCTCGAGCGATGCCCGGTCATGTCCGAGCCTCGACGGCCGAAGCGGCAGGCGCGCATCGTAGTCGAGCACGTACTCGGACCCGACGGGCGCCCGCTGGACGAGACCGTCGAAGTGCGCGGCGAACCGCTCTGCGGCGCGAGCTGCGCCCTGGTGGACGAAGAGGAACGGAACGCCGGCGGTGTCCACCGCATCGAGCCAGCCTAGACGACAGGAAGGGCAGGTCGTAGCAATCGCGTGGCGCGCGGGGGTGCGCAGCGTCGCGCATTGGAGCCGCGCGATGTCGGGCGCATCGATATCGATCCAGGAGAGCTCCCCATTGTCGACGCGGCTGAAGCGGCTGCAGAGCCCAGGGTGGAACGCCACGGCGATACCGCTGGGGTTGCGAGCGAAGAAGTCGCGAACGATTCCGTCGATGGCGATCGTGCTGAGGAGGGTCGCGCGGAGGTGCGCGTCACAGACTTCGACCGTGACTCCTTCGAGATCGGCGAGCTGCTCTTCCGCCGTGGGATCAGCGAAGCCGAGGTCCGCGAACCGCGCGCGCGCAGAGGCACGGGCGACCAGCGAGACGAGGCTTTCTTTGGGGACGAGGGCGCGCTGAGACGTCCGTCGAGATTGGACGAAGAGAGCCGACGACATGCGTGCAACCCTATCCAGGAGCGCGAATATTGTAAATGAAAATCATTTTCATGTTCAAGTGTGCGCGCGGTGCGGTAAACAGGGTCGAGCTGGCCCCGCACGATCGGGAGCCTCCGCACCAGACTCCAGGCCGCGGGACCGCCGGCTTCGCGGAATGAGGAATGGTTCCTCGCCCGCATCCGAAGCTCACCTCTGCCGGCGGTCCCTCGGCCAGAGACCTGCTCGGAAGCGCGCTTTGCGGATTGCGCCGTACCCAAGCGACGCGAGAGCCCGCAAGAGCCGCCTTGCGTTCACGGCGCCATCACCCGGCCCGGCGCCTTCTTCGCGCCGTCCTGGGTGTGGCAAACGTTGCAGTCTCCGTGCTCCGCCGGCTCGCTCATGGCGCGCACCACGTCGCCGCGCAAGACACGGATGCGGTAGGGGGCGCGGAGGGCGAGCTCGGTGAAGAAGTTTCCGGCTTCGTTGGCGTCGAGCTGAGCGACGACCCCATCCGCGTCGGTCACCTCGACACGGACGATGTCGTCGATGCCGTAGCAGTCGTTGGGCTCGTGCGCCGTCGGGTACACCGTGCCCGCGATGGTGAAGATCGGAAGGTCGTCGTCGTCGTCGTCGTCGCCACCAGCGCCGAACGCATCGGGATCGAGGTGACAGGCGATGCACGCGTGTCCGGGGTGCATCTCCTCGTCGCCTTCGTTGCCCTCGTCCCACCAACGGTTGCTCGTGCAGACGAGCGGCGTGTCGTAGGGGTTGTCGGGCGGGACCAGCTCCTCACCGCAGCCGACATCCGGCATTCCGTCCGCGATCCACTTGGCCAGCGGATCGGTCGCGCTCGTGTCGAGGAGGCCCGTCGGCGGCATCGGCGCGTTCGGGTCCTGCATGCGTCTGAGCGCGTCGTCAGCCCGCGTGAGCGACGGGTCGGAGGCGGCCGGCAAGAGCAGATCCTCGCGCGTGAGGAGCGAGGTCTGGGCGCCGCCAGCGGGCGGGCTCCCGTGGCATGCGCCGCAAGAGTCGGTCAGCACCCGAGCGACGTCGCAGGGCAGGCCAGAGCCTGCGGGAGCGCTCGTCTCGCCGCCTTGGCCCGGTCGCACGTCTCGGTCTTCGAGCCCGGGCTCGTGACAGGCGGCTCCAGCGGCCGCGATCACAGCCGCTGCGAGCAGGAGCGGCGAGAGGCATCGTGTCGACGCGACCATGAGTTGAAAATGAATATCAGAAGCAAAATTATTGAAAACGATTTTCTTCTTCATTATGCTCTGACCATGCGCTCGTCGATCCCCTTGCTGCTCCTCGCGTCTCTCTCGCTGGTCACCGCAGTCAACTGCGGGGACGACACCGGGACGGGCGGCTCCGGCGGCAGCACCGGCGTAGCCCACGATCTGGACAAGCTCCGGCAGGTGCTCGAGACGAACGCGAACATGGCGTTCGCCGGCTACTCGGACGCGGTGACCACGGCCAAGCAGCTGCAGACGGCCATCGACACCCTCGTGGCGTCGCCGACCGAGGAGAACCTCGCCGCCGCGAAGCGAGCCTGGCGAGTGGCCCGCGAGCCGTACCTCCAGACCGAGGTGTTTCGCTTCCGGGCGAGCCCGATCGACGACTCCAACTACAACGCGGCGGATGGCGAAGATGGGCCGGAGGGCGCCCTCAACGCGTGGCCGCTCGGAGAGGCGTTGATCGACTACGTGAAGGAGGGGACGGATTTCGGCGCCGATCAGCTCGAGGTCACGTCGCACGAGACGGGCGTGTCGGATCCCATCCCGCCGAACAACATCATCAACTCCACCGCCATCACGATCGATGATTCGCTCCTCGCGAGCTCGGTCACGGCCGAGGACGAGCGGGACGTCATCGCGGGGTACCACGCGATCGAGTTCTTGCTCTGGGGTCAGGACCTGAACGCGGACGGGAGCGCGGACACGAAGACGAGCCGCGAGACCGGTCTCGATACGGGCGGTCACCGCCCCGCGACCGACTTCGCCGTGGACGCCACTTGCACGAGCGGAACCGGCGTCAGCTCGAGCACCGAGATCTGCCAGAGGCGCGGCCAGTACCTGAAGGTCGCGACGACGAAGCTCATCGCGGAGCTCGAGAGCGTGCGCGACGGCTGGGCGCCCGGCGCGTCGTACCGCACGGCGTTCACCACCGTCGACAGCGTCGACGCGGGCAAGGCGAAGCTCCTCGAGATCCTCGTCGGGATGGGGACCTTGTCCGAGGGCGAGCTCGCCGGCGAGCGCATGCAGATCGCGCTCTCGGCCAACTCGCAGGAGGACGAGCACTCCTGCTTCTCCGACAACACCCACCGCGACATCGTCCTCGACGCCAGGGGTATCTCGAACGCCTACTTCGGCGTCTACGCGGGCTACGACGGCGATCTCGACGGAACCGACGACGTGACGACAAACGCCGTCAACGGTTACGGCTTCGACGACTACCTGCGCGACCTGGGGCTCACCGACGTGGCCGCGAACATGGAGTCGGCGCTCGCCACCACCAAGTCCGGGTATGACGCCATCGACGCCTCGGCGCGGGCCGGGACGCCGTTCGACGTGATGATCATGAACGCGGGTGGGGACGCCGCGAAGCCTGCGCGCGACACGATCGTCGCGCTCAACGCGCAGTCGGCTCAGATCGCCAACATCGCGGTCGCGCTGGAGGTCGGCACGCCTGACGACGTGGTCGATCCCGACGCGTCGGAGTGCGACACGACGGACCCGACGAAGGAGTGCTGACCCTCGGGGTCCGGTGCCATCATGGGCCGACCGCTCGCGCTCGAAGAACCGCCGCACGGCCAGGCTCGGCGGATCGGGATCGCCGCCGCGGGGTTGCTCGCGGCCGGCGCGGTCGCCGCAGTCTGCGCGTTCTCGCTCGTGTTGAAGCGAGGCGGCCCGGAGGCGCCGGCGTCGGCGCCTCCCGCCGCGCCGGCGGTCGCGGTTCGGCCTGGAGGTGACACCACCGTCGCGCACGAGCACCAGCCGACGCTCTTGAAGCCGGCTGCCAACCTCGACGACGAACAGAAGGCGCGCTTCTATGCCGGCAAGGCCCTCGCGACGCAGCCCTGGGTGCGGGCCCCGACCCGCACCGACGCGCGCGATGGTCTCGGCCCGCTCTACAACGCGCACAGCTGCCTGACGTGCCACGTCAAGGGCGGTCGCGGACAGACCACGAAGAGCGAATCGGAGCCGGCGGTCGCGACGCTCGTGCGCGTCAGCTTGCCGGGCAAAGACGCGCACGGGGGGCCGATCCCGGATCCGATCTACGGCGCCCAGATCCAGCCGCGCTCGACCTCGCTCGCGCATCAGCTCGCCGATCGGGCCGGCGCGGAGCAGTATCGCGGCGACGGTCCCGTGGCCGAGGCCGATACGCGCATTCGTTGGAAGGTCCAGCCGTTCACGTATCCGGACGGCGCGTCGATCGAGCTGCGCGCGCCCGAGGTCGTGCTCTCCAATCTCGGCTATGGCGATATCGACCCTCATGCGCGCACTGGCCTGCGGCACGCACCATCGCTCGCGGGGATCGGCCTGCTCGAGCTGGTGTCGCAGGCGGACATCGACGCGCGCGTCGATCCGGACGACCGCGACGGCGACGGCATCTCGGGGCGCATCAACGTCGTCTGGGATCCGGAGGTCGCCGCGATGCGACCGGGGCGCTTCGGGCTGAAGGCGAATCAACCCAGCGTCCGCGTCCAGGTCGCCGCGGCCTTCGCGGGAGACATGGGCATCTCGAGCGCGCTTTTTCCCGAGCAGCCGTGCACGAGCGCGCAGCCGCGCTGCAACGAGGAGCCGACGGGGAACGACGCCGAGGGCCACGAGATATCGGCCGAGCTCCTGGACCTGGTCGTCTTCTTCAACATGTCGATGGGGGTCCCCGAACGTCGTAAGCCGGATCACCCGCTCGTCGAACGCGGCCGCGAGGTCTTCGGGCAGATCGGGTGTGAGAGCTGTCATACGCCCCACCTCCGGACGGGGAGCGATCCGCGTTACCCGCACCTCTCCGATCAGGACATCGCGCCCTTCACGGACCTGCTCTTGCACGACATGGGCGAAGGGCTCGCCGACGGCAGGGAGGACTACGAGGCCACAGGCTCGGAATGGCGAACGGCGCCCCTCTGGGCTGTCGGCCTCGCGCAGAACATCGACGCGGAGGTCGGCTTCCTCCATGACGGTCGAGCCCGAACCCTCGAGGAGGCGGTCCTCTGGCACGGCGGAGAGGCGGCCTCGAGTCGAGATGGCTTCGCGCGGCTGAATGTGGGAGACAGGCGCGCCGTGCTCGCCTTCTTGAGGTCCCTATGACGGAAAGACGTCGGCCCGCTCGGGTGTCCAAGCGGAGCTTTTTGGCGGGTCTGGGTAGCTTGTGCCTGTTGCCTTCGGGCTGCGGCTCGGACGCGGATAGCGAAGACTCGGAGCGCTGGCTCTCGGCGCACGGTGCCGACGACGCGAGCTATGGTCTGCTGATCGCGGGCCCCCTCGGCGTGGTGTCGCTCGTCCAGAGCGGTTTTCGCGGTCACGACGTGAGCGCCCGTCCCGGTCATCCGGATCGAGCGATGATGTTCGGGCGCAAGCCAGGTCGCTTCGCGATCGACGTCGACCTGGTCGAGGGGCGAATCGTCAGGCGTCTCGAGCTCGCGCCGGATCGCGCGCTCCAGGGCCACGGGTGTTTCACGGCGGACGGGTCGATCCTGATCACCTCCGAGACGGACGTGAGCACGGGCGCCGGCAAGCTCGTGGTGCGCGACGCCGAGAGGTTCGAGGTGCTGAGCGAGCTCGACACCTACGGCATCGGCCCCCACGAGATCGCCCTGATGCCCGACGAGCGGACGATCGTCGTGGCGAACGGCGGCATCTTCACGCTCCCCGAGAGTGGCGACGAGCCGCTCAACCTCGACTCCATGCGCTCTTCGTTGGCGTACGTCGACCTCGCGTCTGGCGCGCTCGTCGACGAGGTCCTCTTCTCGGAGCCCAAGGCGAGCATCCGCCACCTCGACGTCTGCGACGACGGCACCGTCGTCTGCGCCATGCAGGTCCAGCGCGAGGCCATGGAAAGTGACGCCGTCGTCCCCCTCGCGTTCGTCCATCGACGCGGCGAGGCGCCGCGGGCGCTCGACGCGGGGCTCGAGGTCGTCGCGGCCATGCAAGACTACGCCGGCAGCGTCGCCGTGGACCGGCAGAGCCGCGTGGCGGGTGTGACGAGCCCTCGCGGCAACCTCGCGCTCTTCTGGCACGTCGACACGGGCGCATTGGTCGGCCAGCTCGAGCTGTTCGACGTCTGCGGGATCGGCGTCTCGCCCGACCAGGCCCGGTTCGTATTGACCGGAGGAAACGAACAGGTGCGGCTGCTCGAGGCCGACACGCTCGAGCCGCTGGGGCAGCGGCTCGGCCCTCTCCCCGGCGTCCGTTGGGACAACCACCTGATCGTGCTGCCCGCGCGGAGCCAATCATGAGCCTATTCCGATCGCCTCGTCTTCTTCGGTCCTGGTGCCCAGCCTTCGTCGCTGTCGTGATCGCCGCGACCGGCTGCGGCGACGAAACAACCCCCGCTCCCTCGGGCCCGACTGGCCCCGAGGTCATGCAAAACAGCATCGACAACACGGTGGTCCCTGCCGTCGTCGCGTTCCACGACGCTGCCGAGGGCATGCGCGCCGGCGTGGACGGCTTCTGCGGCGCGCCGGACGCGGTGCGCCTCACCGCGCTGCAGGACGGGTGGCGTGAGCTCTCGCGCTCGTGGAACGCCGTCGCGCCGTATGACCTGGGACCGCTCGAAGACGATCCGATCACGCCCAGGATCATCTTCATCGAGTCGATGCGACAGCGCGGGACCGACTACACCGACACGGTCCGCGAGGCCTACGCCGCGGCGCTGGCCTCGGGCGCGCCGCTGGACGCCGCGTATTTCGACGCGCTCACCTTCAACCAGGTGGGCCTCTTGGCGCTCGAGGTCCTCGTCTTCGAGGACAGCCGCGCCGGGCACTCGCAGCTGCCGGAGGACATCGTGTCGGACTACGTGGCCGAGCCGAAGAAGTGCGACTACCTGCGCGGCATCGCGGACCTCTTGCTGCAAGACGCGGAGGCGGTCGAGTCGGGGTGGACCGTGTCGTTCGACGGCGGAGAGCCGTTCCGCGACATCATGCTCGGGTCGAAGCTCCCCGATGGAAGGGAGCCCATTGTTGGTCTGCTCGTCGCGCTCCAGCAACATGTCGACTACGTGCAGGTCCGCAAGCTGGAAGGAACGCTGGACGCACAGCTCTCGAAGGCCTTCTACCCGAACGTCACGGCGACGCTGCTCGCGTTGGAGCAGCTCCTCGAGCAGCCGGCGCCGGAGGACGCCGTCGGTATCTTCGACTTCATGGTGGCGAAGGACCTGCAGTCGGACGTCGATCTCGTGCGCACAAACCTCGCGGCCGCGAAGGCCGCCGCGGCGGCCGAGGATCGCGCAGCGCTCACCGCTGCGATGGGTCTCCTCGATGGCAACTTGAAGCGCGAGATCCCCGATGGGCTCGGGGTCGATCTTGGAATCAACTTCACGGACGGAGACTAGACGTGCCACCGCGTGTCGCCGCAGTCGGCTTGATGACCCTTGCCATCTTGGGCGCTTGCTCGTCCGAGCCGGCCGAGCCCATCGATTCGTTCGAGGACGTCGAGGCGCTCGGCGAGGCGCTGTTCCAGGACACGAACCTGTCGAAGAACCGCACCCAGGCGTGCGCCACGTGCCACGACCCGGAGCACGGCTTCGTTGACGCGCACCTCGACGAACAAGGCCGCGTCTCGCCGGTCTCGGTGGGGGATGACGGCATGTCGCTCGGTGATCGAAACGCGCCCAGCGCCGCCTACGCTCTCTTCTCTCCGTCATTCCAGTACGGCAGGCGCGAGCGGCACAACAAGCAGCAGCAGAACCGGATCTACGAGGGGCCGCTCGGAGGCCAGTTCTGGGACGGCCGCGAGCCCGATCTCGAGCACCAGGCCGGCGGCCCGTTCCTCAACCCGATCGAGATGGCCATGCCCGACCGCGCCACGGTGCTCGCCCGGCTCCGCGAGAACCCGGAGTACGCGAGCGCGCTGCCGCGTTTTTATGGCGAGGGCGTGCTCGAGGACGAAGAGGCCGCGTTTGCGGCCATTACCCAGAGCATCGCCGCCTACGAACGAACCGAGGTCTTCGCGCCATTCGACTCGCGCTACGACCGCTCGCTGCGCGGCGAGGTCACCCTCTCGTACAAGGAGCTCAGCGGCAAGGCGCTCTTCTTCTCGCAGTTCGCCAACTGCAACATTTGCCACCAGCTCTACAGCGAGGGTGACCCGGTCAACGAGAAGCAGGAGCCGTTCAGCGGCTTCGAGTACCACAACCTCGGCTTGCCGGTGAACGCGGAGGTCCGCGCGAAGAACGGCGTGACGGAGCCCGACCGGGGCCTCGCCGGCAACCCCGCCGTCACCGACGCGGCGGCGCGAGGCAAGTTCAAGACGCCCACGCTGCGGAACGTGGCGATCACCGGGCCGTACATGCACAACGGGGTCTTCCGGGACCTGCGGACGGTGGTGGCGTTCTACGACCACTACAACAACCCCACCGAGCGCGCGACCAACCCGGAGACGGGGGAGCCTTGGCTGCCGGCCGAGATCCCCGAGACCGTCGCGCTCGATCTCCTCGAGGTGGGTGATCCGATGACGGACGACCAGATCGAGTCGATGGTCTGCTTCCTCCGCGCGCTGACCGATCAGCGGTACGAGGCGCTGCTCGATGACAGCGTCGTCTGTGCCGACTGACGGAAGCGTCCGTCAACGATCGTGATCGGCGTGTCGCGCGCCCTCTGCGTTGGCGCGACCGCGAAATCCTCCGCGTTACCAGCTTCTTGCATGCCACCGGCCACCTTCGGAGCGCTGCCCGACGGTTGGTGGGCCGTGCAGCCTTGGGGATGAATGCCTCCCGGGCGACCTGCATCAAGGGTGGCGTGTCTTGGTCGCCTTCGGTGCGGCAGGCCGTGCCAACCATCGCGACGAGCGTGGTGGTGTTCCTGCTCGTTCTGTCATCTTCGCCGGCGCAGGCGGGTCCTTCGCTCGCGGCCCCTGCCAAGCGCAACCTCTCGCTGACCTACGACGTCTCGGGGGTGGGCGTAGACGACTGCCCGGATGAGCCGACGATGCGTCAGATGGTCGCGGCGGAGCTCGGCTACGACCCCTTCGGTCAGGGCTCCTCGGAGAAGATGACCATGCGCTTTCGCGGCGAGCAGCGCGGCTTGATCGCGAGGCTCGAGCAGGGAACGTCGTCGCCGCGCGAGCTCCGCTCTGCGGTGGGCGACTGCGACGAGCTCGCGTCGAGCGTGGCGCTGGCCGCCGCGCTCATGATCGATCCGACGTTCGCGACCCGCGAGAGATCGCCCGCGCCGTCGCCCTCCGCGGCAGCCGCGACGCCCCCTGCGGCCGTGCCCGCCCCAATGTCTTCGGCCGCCGCGTCGCGCGTCACACCCGTGACGGCGGCACCTCGTGACGACGTCGCTGCCGCTCCGGCAGACGACGACGACGGCTCGCCGGTAGGCGTCACCGCCTTCGTTGGGACCGTGGTCGGAGCCGGGCTCGTGCCCGGGGTCTCGTTTGGTCCTTACGTCGGTGTGGGGATCGACGGGACGCTCTGGTCTGTTGCCCTCGAAGCCGGAGGAATCGTGCCTGGCACGGCGGAGAGCTCATCGGGCCACGTCACGGCGTCCCTCGTTCGGGGCGGTGTGGTGCCTTGTTTCGCGCTGGATCTCGCTCCGGTGGTCCGCGGGGCGCTGTGCGCGACGCTCGAGCTCGGCGCGATGTTCTCCGAGGCCTCCGCCGTCGAACGCTCGCGGCCCAGCACCGATCTACACGCGACCCTGGGACCGAGGCTGGCGATCCAGGTCGAGCCTGGCAAGATGTTCGGCTTCCGTGTGGGCGCGAACCTCGAGCTCGCGCTTGCAAGGGTGCATCTATCCATCGACGACGCCGGCACCACCCGCGAGATCTGGTCGACCCCGCAGGTCGCCGCGCTGGGCGACGCCGCGTTCCTGGTCAGGCTGCAGTAATCGACACGGCGCGGCTGTTTTCGTGATGGGCGACGGGTCGATCGGGCGAGCACTGGAGGTGGACGTGTCGCTCGCTCCCGAGGTGCCGCGCGTGGATTTTCGCGCGCTCTTCGAGCGAGAGGCCGCGTTTGTTCTCCGCAGCCTCCGTCGTCTCGGCGTCCTGGAGAAGGACCTGGAGGATCTCGTGCACGAGGTGTTCCTGTCCGTGTACCAGAAGCTCGGAACCTACGATCCGGCGCGGCCCATCCGGCCGTGGCTCTTCGCCTTCGCGTTCCGTGCAGCCTCCCACTACCGCCGACGAGCCCGTCGCGAGACCGATCTGGAGGGGGTCGCCGAGCCACCTTGCCCGCGCGCAGCAGCCGACGACGTGCTCGAACGCGACGCGAAGCGAAGGCTCCTCCTGGACGCGCTGGATCACCTCGACCTCGATCGTCGCGCGGTGTTCATCATGCACGAGCTCGACGACGTCCCGTGCCCCGAGATCGCGCGCGTTCTCTCGATCCCGCTCGGAACGGTCTACTCGAGGCTGCGCCTCGCGCGGGAAGATCTCGAGTCGACGGTACGTCGCTTGAAGGCTCAGCGGGGGTGGTCATGAAGGAGCCCGAAGCCCTCTCCGGCGAGCTCAGCGAGCTGGTCGAGGCCGAGCGTGAGATCGACTCGCTCTTGCCCGATGCTCGCGCGCGAATGCTCTCGCGCCTGGCGGACGCCCTCCCGGGGCTCGCGCCGCCATCCGTCGCACCACCTGGCTCCGCACCAGCGCTTCCCTCTGCGGGAGCCTCGACGGTGCCGGGACCCGTGAGCGTCGTATCGTGGATGGGCTCGAAGGGCGTAGCGATCGCTTGTCTGGCGCTCGGGCTGGCTGGCGGTGCGCTCGCCCACAAGGAGATCGCAGGCTCGAGTCGGGTGAACGAGCGTCTCGCGAGCCTTCCCCGCACCGTAACCTTGGTCGTCACGCGCGAGGTGGATCGCGAGCGGCCGCCGATCGATCTGGCGGACGTCCCCTCGTCGGCGAGCTCGGAGGCCCGCTCCGGGGGGCGCCCGAACATCGTTCCACATCCGATCGCGCCACCGAAGGAGACGTCGCTCAAGCGTGAGCGCCTACTCCTCGAATCCGCGAGGACGGCTCTCCATCGCGGAGATCGCGAGTCGGCCGCGGCCGCGCTCGCTCGACATGCCGCGGAGTTCCCCACAGGGCAGCTGGCCGCCGAGCGGGCGGTCTTGCAGGCGCAGCTCGAGGCCGCTCGGTGATCGTCGACGAACGATTTCGTGATGGCTCGCAGGGCCTCGAGGCGAGTCGGTGCATGAGAACGATCCTTGTCACCTTCACCGCATTCACGGCGCTCATGGCGGGCTGCAATCTGTCGTCGACCGTGGGAGAGAACGACTCCGACGACACGGAGAACGGCGGCGCCGGAGGGGCTACCTCGACCGCGACTGGCCCGGGCACCGGAGGTGCCGGCACAGGCGGCTCGGGGAGCGGCGTGACCACTGGCAGCGGCGTGACCACTGGCAGCGGCGTGACCACCGGTACTGGCGTAACGACCGGGGCGGGCGGAGGAAACAGTACGATCCAGGACGCCCACGTCGTGGCGATGGTCAGCGTCTCACACGGCTGGATCTCCGACGGGACCTCCATCGCGCTGTATGCCGAAGCCTCGACTCCCGATGATCTCGTTCCGCCCTCGGTCGCGTGCGACACGGAGTGGATGAACACGATGTCGACACCCAGCGCCGACTACCTCGATCTGCCCGGGGTCGTGGCCACCGCTTCTGCACCCGGGTTTGGCTCTCAATCACTCATCTGGTCGGCTACCAACAAGACCTTCTATGGAAGCTTCAATGGGGCTCTCCCGGCGGGGACGCCGGTGACGATCTCCTTCGACGGCTCGTCGGCCCTCTTCCCCGGGCAATCGATCGTGGTGATGTCGATCGACGCCACGGCGCTTGCCCCGACCTCGCCGGCTCAGACTCCGATCGTGCTCGCGAGCGGAGGTGACGTCACGCTCGAATGGACCATACCGATGGCGACGCACCACCAGTTCGTCGGATTCGTCACCACGAGCCAGTTCCAGCCGCTGATGCCCGTGTTGAATTGCTCGGGCGACGGCGCCGTTCCTCCGCCCATCGACTGGCCCCTGGTCTCCGAGCTCGTCGGCTTTCGGGACGATCAGATCGCGTCCGGTAACTCCGCCGACGTCTGGTTCTCCCACAACTTCGTTCAGCTGCAGGCCGACGACATCGCGGAAGACGGCAACTTCGTGACGGCCGTGGCGACCGTCAACCAGCCCCGTCCCGCTTCGTTTCAGTGACACCGCTTCTCGGCGGGCCTCGAGCTGCTACTTGACCCGACGAATCACCGTCGCGTTCGTGAGGGCTGCGCGCGTGTAGACCGCCTCGCCGTTCGGCGTGCCGTCCCCGTTCGGAAACGTCATCGGCCAGGTCTCGAGCACGGCGCCACTTTCGCCGCTCCAGCGCTGGAGCTCGCCGGACGCGGCCACCAGAATACCGTCGCCGGAGGGTCCGAAGGCCAAGTGCTGCAAGGCGAGCTGCTCCGGGGTGATCGGCTTCGACCACAGGCAGCTGCCTCGATCGTCGATCGCCACGATGGCAGGCACGGAGGTGTCGGGGCAGCCCCAGTCCACGCTCCCTGTCGGCGGCGCGCTGGGGTTCTTCGGGTCCACGATCGTCGTGAGCATGACGGTCGATCCGTTTTCGAGCTGGACCGGGTTGATGTTCGCCCAGCATCCGTCACACGTGTTCATCGTGGCGGCGATGTCGAAGCGGGGTGTGGTGCCGTCGAGCGCGTAGCTCTCGAGGTGGGGGGCCGCGCCGATGACCTCCGCCGCCGCGTACACGACGTGGGATTCGACCGCGTGGACGGACGCAAATGGAAGGCTGCCCGCATGCGCGCTGAGCCCATTGGCTGAGGCCCGCTGTGCTCTCGTCCAGAGCTGGCTTCCGCTGTCGAAGTCGAAGCGGGGCGTCCCTCCCTCGTTGAAGGGATAGGTCCAGACCTCGGCACCGTCTTCGAGGTAGACCAATCGCAGGGTCGGATCCTGGAGCGTCACCGCCGCGCCGCCGGCAGGTGAGGTCGCGAGCCAGCTGTATTGGATGGATGTCGTGGGGAGCGGGTACACCCACTCGGTCTCTCCGGCGGGGGAGAGCTTGGCGACGAGCCCTGGGGCGCCCTGCACCGGCTCGGTGGACCGTGACGTGGCCGCGAGGTCTTGCTCGCTCCCGACCGCGTAGAGGATGACACCACCGTCGGGCGTGACCTCGAGGTCGACGACGAAGGCGCCCGTCGTGCGCTCCCAGGCGACGGCTCCGCCGCCTTCGCCGGCGCCGCCGCTACCGGTGGTCGATCCCGAGGAGGTCGTCGACGTCGACGGAGCGTCGCCCCCGGTGCCGGAGTGGCCAGCCCCTCCGCCGCCAGTCGTGGCGCCGTCGTCTCCGCACGCGACGGGCATCCAGAGGAGCAGGCGAAGAGCAAGGGAGTCGCGGAGCATGCCACGAAGCGACACCGCGCTCGGCAAGGTCGTCAAACGGAAGCGCAGCGAATCCCGATCCATCCGCCAGCCTTCCGGCATTCGCGCCTGCCGAAGGCCTGCTCTCGTGGGGAGAAAGCCCAACGATCACGAGTACCAGGTGCGCATGAAATCGTTTCTCTTCCTCGCGCTGGCCGCCGGCGTCCTCGCCTGCTCGACATCCGACTCCGACGACACCGGCACCGGCGCCGGGTCCAACACGTCGGATCTCAGTGACTGCGAAGCCCTCTGCGAGGCGGGTGAGAAGGTCAAGTGCGGCGGCCAGGCCTGCCTCGACAGCTGCGAAGAAGACAGGTCGAAGGCCGAGGGGGGTTGTCAGGAGCAGGCCGACGCCTACTTCGCGTGCGCACGCAAGTCGGACTCCGTCTCGTGTAGCGGCGGGTTGCTCTCGTTCTACGGTTGCACCGACGAGGAGGCGGCCTTCTACCAGTGCCTCGCGAGCCAGCCGGAAGGTGGTGGCGGCGCAGGGGGCGGAGGTTGAGCGACGGCTGAGCAGCGCCTCGCGCCGTCGCCTCGGGGGTGGCGGCGCCATGGCGGGCGCCTGGCGGCGCCAGGGTGAGATCGTCTGAGAAGCGGCCTTTTCGCGCTGTTCTGGTCAGGCACACATCTTTCATCGGACCCGCGCCATGCTGGACCGATTCTTTCACCCGCTCGTCTCCTCGATTCTCGCATCCGCGGCCTTGCTCGGCTGCGCTCCTCTCGGGGTGCCGCTCGACGACGAACGAGCCGACGAGGGCAACGAGGAGCTGGAGGAATGCCCGACGTCACTCAAGACCGCGAGCGGCGACGATGCCTGGAACCTCCTGTACGCCGCGGTTCTGAACAAAGACGAGGCGAGGACGCTCGAGGGGCTCGCCGCGGTCTCCTCGTCGCCGGCGCCGCGGAGCTGCTTTCGAGAGTGGTCGAAGCTGCTCTGGTACGCGGCGTCGACGGGCTTCGGCTCCAAGGTGATCGAGCCCATGCTCGAGGCAGGGCTGGACCCGAACGTCACCGACATCGACATCGATCCGCTCTGCTCGACCTGCACGGGTGTGCGCCGGGGGATGACGGCGTTGCACTACGCGACGCAGGAGATCTCGTATCAGGTCTATCCCCTGCACGGCATCGCCTCCGGGCAGGAGCGACTCGTGATGGTGAAGGTGCTGCTCGAGCGCGGCGCCGACCCGAATCGCGTGTGCGCCGGCGCGCTCTACAGCGGCGGCAACGAGGTCGGCTCTGCCGCGATCGGAGGCGCAACACCGCTCATGTTCTCGGCGGGTTGGAGTGACCATGGCGCGGCGATGGCGGCGGCTGAGGAGCTCTTGGCCGCGGGCGCCGAGGTGAACGTCAGGGCGCTATCTCACGTGACGAGCCCCACGTCCTTTGAAGAACCGATCGCGTCTGGCGCGACGGCGCTGTCTCTTGCGCGCTCGCGAGGAAACGCGGCCCTCGTCGAGCGCCTCCTCTCTGCCGGCGCGATCGACTGGGATCTGGAGGCGGAGGAGCGCGCGGCCAAGTCGTCGAGCAAGGAGGAGATCGCCGAGATCTTGGCCACGAAGATCGTGGACCACGATCGCATCTGGTCGCTCTGGTTCGACGAGCGCCTCGGGCGGGCGCCGATCGAGACTCTCCTGGATGCAGGGCTCGATCCGAACGCGCGCACCTGGGGCGCCAAATACACGCCGCTCTGGGCCACGGTGTTCCAGGCGGCCGTCTACGCGCGTCTCCCCGCCGAGGACCTGCGCGCGCTCGTCGAGGCCGGGGTGGACCTGGAGGACGGCGGCGCGCTCGGAATGCCGCCGCTCATCGCTGCGATCGATCGATACAAGGCGGATGCGCGAGCCCCCGAGGTGGTGGCCATGTTGCTCGAGGCCGGCGCCCCCGTCGACGGCCGTGCAGCGGACGGCGATACCTCGCTCCTGCGGATGTTCTACACGCAGAGAGGCCCCGAGGTGGAAGACCTGCTGTTGAACGCCGGCGCCGATCCGAACGCGGTCAACCACGCCGGGCAACGACCGCTGTCCGTGGCCGTTCGTGCGCCGGTGCCGCTGCCGATGGTCGAGCGATTGCTCTCGGCGGGCGCGGATCTGAACGCCGACATCGCCGGGACCCCCGTCTGGGCGCACGCGCTCGCGCACAACCCGCTGTACGTCCCCGACCACCCCCAGGCCGAGCTCCACAAAGAATGGCTCCTGCCGGTCCTCGACCGCATCGTCAACCACCCGAGCCTCGTCATCGATCTCTCTTCGCCGGCCGTGGAGAAGGCGCTCCTGAAGGCCGACTCGAACCCGCTCGTGAAGCCTTTCGCTGACGTCATCCGCAAGCGCGCCGCGAGCTCGGCTTGTGCGCACTCGATCTGCGCGCCGGGGGCGGCGCTCGACCCGGACTGTGACCCGTGCGCGCGAAGCATCTGCGACGCGGACCCGTTCTGCTGTGACAGCGCCTGGGACGGCGTGTGTGTGGCCGAGGTCGGCTGGGTGTGTGGCGCTGGTTGCGACTGACACCGCGACCCTCGCCCCGTCGTGCTCCGTCGCACTGGGTCGGTCACACGAGACGGAGGTGGGCGACGGCAGGTGACTCCGCGGCGAGCAGCTTCGCTCGTGGGTAGCGAATGATGCTCCCGTCGGAGGCCGGGATCTCCAGGCAGCCGGGCTGCGCTTCGGTCCTCGAGGATCGCAGCGGAAGGCGCGCGTCGTAGTCGAGCACGTACTCCGAGCCCACCGGAGCGAAGCGGATGATGCCGTCGAAGTGCGCAGCGAATTGGTCTGCGGCGCGAGCCGCGCCTTGATGAACGAAGAGGATGGGCATACCGGCGGAACCGATCGCGTTCAGCCAACCTCTGGGGCAGCCACAAGTCGCGGCGATCGCGTGGCGTGGCGGTGCGGGCAAGGTGGCGCATTTCAGCGCGGCGATGTCGGGCGTATCGATATCGACCCAGGAGAGCTCCCCGTCGTCGATGCGGCTGAACCGACTGCAGAGGCCCGGGTACAAGGCGATCGCGATGCCGCCGCGGTTTCGATAGAAGAAGTCGCGAACGACGTCGTCGATGGCCATGGTCGTGAGGATCGTGGCTCGCAGGCGCGCCTCGGACACCTGCGCGTGCGCACCCTCGAGGTCGTCCAGCAGATGTTCTGCAGTGGGATCCGCGAAGCCGAGCTCCGAGAAGCGATCACGCGCCGAGGCTCGGGCGATGAGGGAGACGACTTGTTCGAACGGCACCGTCGCCTGCTGCGCCGTTCGTCGAGAGTGAACGAGGAGTGCCGTCGACATGCGGCCACATTAGGCGAATGGGCTAGTCATGTAAATGAAAATCACTTTCAAATTCATTTGCTGCCCGACGGGCCGAAGCGTGGGCTGGCAGAGGAAGGCGCGGCCGGCGCGGGTGCGCTCGACTCGGCGCGGTCGCCTGGTCGGGTCGTCAGGTCTCCGGCCCGTGCACCTCGACCTCCGGATCGATCAGGTATCCGTCGTCGCGCGTCACCAAGAGCTCGCGGAGGCCGAGCTTGCGCAGCGTGGCGACCGCGACGCGGACGCGCGTCGCGGCGGCCTCGATCTGGACCCGCTCGTCGGGCCAGCCGGCGCCGAAGAGCGCGTCGCGATCGAGCGTGCGGCCCGGGCGGCTCTGCCGGGCGTCGACCAGGGCCGCGAGCATGCGCCGCATCGGACCCCGGCGTGCGAGATCGACGGGGGCGGAGTCGTCGACGGCGAACCAGAGCGCGTCGGGGCCGAGGCGAAGGACGGGCGCGCCGCGCGCCTGCTTGTGCCGGCCCAAGGCGCGCTCGAGCATGCGCATCGCGAAGCGAGCGTCGAGGTTCTGCCCGTGTGAAGGAGGATCGTCGCCACCGGATCGGCCGAGCTCCGCGGCGCGTCTCTCCCAGTAGGCCACGGCGCTCGGGTCGGGGCTCGGCCCGAGGAGCTCGACGGCTCCGCCGAGGAGGTCGAGCGCGAGGCCCGTGACCCCTTGTGCGCCTCGCTGCGCGGCTCGGCGCGCCTGGCCGAGGCGCGCGGCCGCTTCCTCGTGGCGGCCGGCTGCAGACTCGGCCACGGCCCAACACGCGAAGAGGAGCACGCGTGAGGTCGGCGTGTGCAGGCGGCTCAGGCTCCGCTCGGCCGATGCAAAGCTGACGAATGCGTCATCAAGCCTGTCCCACTCGAGATAGAGAGTGGCGAGCCGGGTCTCGTAGATCCCCTGGTACTGCGGCTCGTGCGCGGCGCTGAACCGACCGATGGCGTCGGTGAAGAGCTGCTCGGCTCGGCGGAAGCTCCGCGCCTCCTGCTCGAGCTGGGCCAGGTTGGCGATGCCGAGGGCGGCCAGGAAGCGGTCACCGCGATCGTCGCAGAGCTTCGAGGCGCGTTCGTTGAGCTCACGCGCGCGGTCGAGCAGCCTGAGGTCACACGCGAGGCGCCCCATACACGAGAGGTTCATCGCGTAGAGCCGCGTGAAGGGCCGCCCCGAGAGCAGGGCGTTCGCCTCCTCGTGGAGCGCCAGCGAGCCGCGCGCGTCGCCGTCTGCCCGGAGCTGGGTTCCTGCGTACACCAGCGCGAAGGCGCGGAGCCCGACGTCGACGTCCTCGAGGGCGAGCACGGCTCGAGCGACCGCGATCGCCTCCTCGTGACGACCGAGCGCGCCCATCGAGCTCTGGCGGGCGAGGAGGAGCACCGCGCGGTCGGCGGGAGCGCGGTCGGCTCGCTCGAGCAGCCGGACGAGCTCCGCGTCGGTCTCGTCGGCCGGCGCGGCGTGCAGAAACGCGATCGCGGCGGCGAGCGCGACGGTCAGCCGCTGGTCGCGGGCGGCCGGCGTGCCACGAGCGAAGCGGTGGGCCGCGCAGATGTTCTCGGCCTCGAGCCGGGCCTCCGCGACGACCTCTTGCCTGGGCTCGCCGGAGAGAAAGAGCCGTTCGGTGAGGAAGCGCTCCGCGAGCGCGCCGAACGCGCGGAGGTGATCCTCCCTGATGGAGAGCGAGGTCTCGCTCTCCATCTCCTCCAGGCGGCGGCGCGCGAACTCTCGAATGCTCTCGTAGAGGGTGAGCCGCCCGGCGTCGTTCAGCCGGATGAGCGACTTGTCGCGGAGCGCGGCGACGAAGTCGAGCGCGGCTCGCGCCGAGCCACCGCGCCGCGAGAGCGCTCGCTCCACGAGCTCCTCGGCTCGTCCGACCGCGAAGCTCTTCTCGAAGGTCGAGCAGACCGCGAGCGCGAGCCGTTCGTCGGGGTGGAGCAGCTCCCAGGACCACGCGATGGCCGCGAACAGCGTGCGGTGGCGGCCCGGGTGGCCGGAGCCCGCAGCGAGCAGATCGTGGCCGCGCTCGAGTCGCTGGGCCAGCTCGCGCGGGGACATGACCCGCGCTCGCGACGCGGCGAGCTCGATGGCCAGGGGGATCCCCTCCAGCCGCCGGACCACGTCCGCGGTCGCCTCGAGATCGTCGAGCCCCGACGCGCCTGCGTCCGCGGCGCGGCTGCGGAACAATTGCACCGCGGGCGAGCCGGCGATCTCCTCGAGGGAGGCGCCGAGCGGCGGGTAGGGGAGAGACGTGAGCTCGATCACGAGCTCCTCCGGGACGCCCAGCCTCTCGCGGGACGTCACGATCACGACGAGGTGGGGCGCGGTCGCGAGCCAACGCTGGACCGTGCTGGAGAAAGGACAGAGCCGCTCGAAGCTGTCGAGGACGAGCAGCGTGCGGCCGCGCTCCTCGAGGAGCTGGTTGACACGTTCGGTCGCCGAGCCGGCCTTGCCCGCTCCGAAGACGAAGTCCGCGCGCTGTACGCCCTCGAGGGCGGTCGATACCGCGCCGGCGAGCGCCTCCTCGGACGCGGCGGCGCCCAGGTCACAGAAGAGACCGATGCCCGGCTCGGTCCGCTCGAGGCGCTCTGCCACCGCCCGGGCGAGGCTCGTCTTGCCGATGCCGGGCGGGCCCAGGACGGTGAGCAATCGGCGCCCCTCGCGAACCGAAGTCGCGAGCGCGTCCAGCTCGGCATGCCGTCCGATCAGCGCCGTGGCCACCGGCCAAAGTTTAACGGACTTTTACTTCCAGCCCGGGTCCGGAAGGCCGACGGTCGGCTCATGACGTCCCGGCACCACCGTCCCGCGATTTTCTTCGGCACCCTCCTCCTCGCCTTGCCCACGCTCGGCGCTTGTGGCGACTCGGATGCGGGCACGACCACGACGACGACCAGCTCGGGCGCGGGAACGGGAGGAGCGGGCGGCAGCTCGACCGCCTCGGGTGGCGGCGGCGCGGGCGGCGGCGCGCCGGTGGATCCCCTCGAGCAGGCCGTGCGAGCCACCAACTGGGCAGTGATCCCGGGCGCTCCGAGCGTCGGAGGTGGCGCGAAACAGGACGACATCTTCTTCCTCGATCCGCTCGTCGGGTGGGTCGCGAGCGGCCCCAAAGGCGCCGTGTACGCGACGACCGACGGAGGCGCGTCGTGGCAGAGCGTGCTCACCGGCGACGGCACCTTCTTCCGATCGGTGCACTTCACGAGCCCCATGCGCGGGTTCGCCGGCAACATCGGGGCGGGCTTGTCGCCCTCGATCGACGATCCGACGCTGATCTACGAGACCTCGGACGGCGGGACCACGTGGACACCCGTGACGAACGTGACCGGCTCGGCCGCGAAGGGTATCTGCAACATCACCTCGGTCGACGGCACCGTCTTCGCGGTGGGCCGCGCCAACGCGCCCGCTCATCTTCTGCGGAGCGATGACGACGGCGCCAGCTGGGTCTCGAAGGATCTCGGCACCTGGCTCAACATGGCGATCGACGCCCATTTCGTCTCGGCGACCGAGGGCCTCGTGGTCGGCATGGGCAAGACGGGCATGAAGTGCACCGTGGTCAAGACGACCGACGGCGGCGACAGCTTCACCCAGGTGTTCGCCTCGGAGATCACCGGCAGCCTCTGCTGGAAGATCGACTTCCCCACGCCCGACGTGGGGTACGTCGCCATCCTCGAGACGCTCGGGGGCCCCGGTCGGTTCGCGAAGACGACGGATGGTGGCGCGACGTGGGCGGAGCTTCCGCTGCCCGGCGAAGAAGCGTATCCGGCGCTCGCAGCGGGATTCATCTCGGACAAGATCGGCTGGATGTCGCCCGAGTCGGCGACCGAGCCGGTGTACCGCACGTTCGACGGCGGCATGACGTGGGAGCCCGACCCGGCGTTGACCGGGCCGATCAATCGGTTCCAGTTCGTCGACGAGACCACCGCCTACGCGGTGGGCGCCAAGGTGTGGAAGCTCGAGCTCCCGGGAGGGCAGTGAGCCGAGCGAGGCTCCTCCTCGCGCTCGGCGCGCTCGCCGCGACGGCCCCGGGCTGCTCGCCTGACGAGCGTGCGCCCGCGGACCCGAGCGGCGAGGCGCAGCCGGCCGGCCCCGCCGGCCCGTACGCGCTCCGTCTCGGGGCGACGCTCCCCGATCTCGCGTTCGAGGGGGTGGACGGAGACGGACAGCGAGCGACGACCCGCCTGCACGACTATTGGACCCCAAACGTTCAACGGTCGGAGCTCCTCGTCGTCTTCGTCAGCGGCGGCCTCTGGTGCGGTACCTGCCGCTGGACGGCGGAGCACCTGGGCGAGATCGCGGGACAGGTCGACCCGGGACGGATCGATCGCCTCGATCTCGTCGTTCGTGATCGCGACAACGGACCCGCCTCGGCCGATCGCGACCCCGCGCTGTGGCAGGCGGCCGTGGGCGCGTTCGGCTCGCCGGTCGCCGTCGACGACACGTTCGTGCTCGGCGACGTCCTCGAAGGGGTGCGCGCTCCCCTGCCGCTCGTGCTCGTGGTGGACGAGCGCACGATGACCCTCGAGGCCGTCGCGACGAATCCAGATCCCCGGTCGCTCGCCACCATGCTGGAGGGGACGTTTGCCCGGCTCGACGGAGCGCCGCCCCCTCCGCCGCGCGCGGCCACGCTCGTGGACGGTCTCTTCGAGGAGAACGAGTGGGCGATGCTGGAGGCCATGGCTCAGGTCCCCGGAGCGCCACCCCCCGACCCGACAAACGCCGTCGCCGACTCCGACGCTGCGGCAGCGCTCGGTGAGGCCTTGTTCTTCGATCTCGGGCTCTCGCCTTCGGGGACCGTGTCGTGCGCGACCTGTCACGACCCGGACAAGGCCCTCACGGACGGCAGACCGCTCGCCGAAGCGATGGCTGTCGGCTCGCGGCGAACGCCTTCGATCGCGCTCTCGGCCCACGCGCGCTGGCAGGACTGGGACGGCAAGGCCGACTCGCTGTGGGCGCAGGCGCTCGGGCCGCTCGAGAACCCGGCCGAGTTCGACTCCTCGCGCGTCTTCGTCGCCCGCCGCGTGATCATCAGCCACGCCGCCGCTTATGCGGCCGCGTTCCCGGACGCTCCGCTCCCGAGCGCCGACGCTTGGCCGGCCGCAGGCAAGCCAGGGGATGCCGGCTATGACGCGCTCTCGGAGAATGACAAAATCGTTATCACTCGCGTCTTCGTGCACGCCGGGAAGGCGATCGCCGCGTACGAGCGCACCTTCCGCGTCGCGCCGACCGCCTTCGATCGCTACGTGCACGGTGACGCCCAGGCCCTCTCCGACGAGGAGAAGTACGGTCTCCTCCTCTTCGTGAGGTCCGGGTGCACGCAGTGCCACTGGGGGCCGCGCCTGACGGACGACGCGTTCCACGACACGGGCTCGGCCGCGCCCGGCTCGGTGGACGCGGGTCGGCTCGGCGGGATCGAGCGCTGGCAGGCGAGCGAGTTCCGCGCGGACGGGCCGTGGGCCGACGCACCCGTCGGCGCTCCGGCGCCCGCGCCCACCCTCACGGCCTTTGGTCAGTTCCGGACGCCGAGCCTGCGCGGCGTGGCGGAGCTCGCATTCCTCGGACACGACGGATCGCACCCCGGGCTCGCGAGCGTCACCGAGACCTACGGGAGAGGGGAGGGCGGCGAGCCCTGGCTGCCGCCCTTCACCGAGACCGCTCAATGGGGGCTCGTCCCCTTCTTGAAGACGCTGACCGCGACGCCTAGCGAGCAGCGCGCCCCCTAGTCGGTCGCGGCGGGCCTCGCCGACGCCATGACGAGCCGCACGAAGTCCTGCAGGCCGTTTTTCTTGTTGTCGGCGTCGTCTCCGCCGCCAGGCGGCTCGGGGCGCTGGCGCACCGCGACGATGCCGCGGCTCGGCAGGACGACGAGGTACTGGCCAAGCCAGCCGTTGAAGTCGAACCCCGCGTACGTGGCCCTCGTGAGCTCGACCGGGAGGCGATCGTCGCGGACGAGCGAGGCGAACGAGGCGCGCTCGGCTGCGTCGAGCAGGGCTCCGGCCTCCAGCCAATACGCGGCGAAGGTCTCGAAGCGACGCCCGTCGAGCGGGGCGAGATCTGCGGAGGCCGTGAAGCCGAGGTCGGCGTAGACCTTGCGGCGCTCGGGCGTCTGCACGCGGTACGGGCCGTCGTGACGCAGCCACGCGAGCAGGCCGTGCCAGTTGACGTCGTCTCGCACCGGCTTCGCCATGTCGTCGATCCACGACTCGGCGAGGATGCGGCGATCGCCCCATTTTCCGCGTGCGAGGAGCATGGCGCCGATCTTCGCGAGATCCGCCGCCTCGATCGAGAGCCCCCAGGACGCCGCGCGCGTCCCGGTCGCGTCGCGCGCCCACGAGCGCCGTGTGATGCCGAGCGGATCGAGGATCTCCGCGCCCACGTACTCGTCGAGCGGTCGGCCGGACGCCGCCTTCACCACGCCGGCGGCGAGCCCGAGCAGCCCGCCATCAGGGCGAGGCAAACCATCCACCGCTTCCCCTGCGGTCGCGCCCTGCTGCCCCGCCCGCCGATCGTCATGGGCCCCGTCTAACGTCCTGCCCGCCCCGTCGCAACTCCCGGTATCGGGCGCCCACATGGAACGCGACAAGGCGGCGCCCGGTGGGACGCCGCCTCGAGTTGCTGGGCTCGACGAGTCGATCGAGCCGCCGACGCGGTTGGCTCAGGCTTCGACGGGGTAGACGGACACCTTCTTCTTGGTGTTCGTCTGCCACTCGTATTTCACCTTGCCGTCCACCAGGGCGAACAGGGTGAAGTCGCGGCCCGTGCCGACGTTCTTGCCGGCGTGGATGCTGGCGCCGACCTGACGAATGATGATGCTGCCAGCCGGGACCGTCTGGCCATCGAACACCTTCACGCCGCGGCGCTGCGAGTTCGAGTCACGACCATTGCGGGAAGAGCCGCCGCCTTTTTTGTGTGCCATGGCTTGCTACCTCTGTCCGATCAGGCGGAGATGCCCGTGATGAGCAGCTCGGTGAAGGGCTGCCGGTGACCGTTCTTCTTGCGGTAGTTCTTCCGGCGGCGGAACTTGAAGACCACGACCTTCGGGCCGCGGCCCTGCTTGACGATCTTGGCCGAGACCTTGGCGCCGCTCACGAGAGGCTGGCCGACCTTCGCCTTGCCTTCCTCGCCGCTGAGGAGGAGAACCTCGCCGAACGTGACCTCGTCGCCTTCGCCAGCCGGGAGCTTCTCCACCAGGAGCTTCTGCCCGACAGCGGCCTTGTATTGCTTGCCGCCCGTCTTGAACACCGCGTACATGGATCAGGGTCCTTCCAAAAGGGGCGGCATGTATAGCCGCCGCCGCCGCTCCGATCAAGCCCTCGTAGACAAGCGGTCTTGACCTGTGCATGCGGACAGGCTCGCGTCGTGATTCCGGCGCCGTCAGCGGCTCGGCGCGAGGGCGACGCCGACGGTGCGAGCGCCACCGCCTGGCTCCACGACTCTGCGATCCTGGATGGCGAGGCGCAAGCACCTCGAGAACGAGAGGCTCTCGAGGTCCTTCACGACCTTCGTCGTGGCGACGCGGCCCGTCTTGTCGAGGAGCAGCTCGAGCTCGAGCGTGCCCGCGAGCTTCTCGTCGGAGTCGAGCGCGACCCCCACGCAGCGGCGGAGCGCCTCGTCCTCCGCCTCGACGGCCTTCCGAACGGCCTTCTGGTCCTCGTCCGACCCCGACTTCGTCGCGACGCGGATACGACCCTTGGGCTCGCTCGGCGGATCGTGGGACTTCTCCGCCCGGTCCTTTTCGGCCTCGGCGCGCGGCACGCCGCGCGCGATCCAGGCCACGTCGTAGAAGAGCTCGCGGGCGCCGCCGTCGACCCCGGCGAGCGCCTTGCACCCGGCGAGATCGCCCTCGCGGCATGCGGCCGCGTCAGCCTCGAGCGGCGCGAGGGCGGCCTTGTCGATCTTGTTGCAGTCGATCGACTCGGCCGCGATGCGGAACGTCTTGTCGTCCGTCTGCCGGCAGTAGTTGTCGATGACCTTCGGGGCGCGCTCCGGCGCGACGAGCACCGCGAGCATGGCCGCCGTCCGGCACGGCCAGCGGCCGATCATCGTGCACGCCTGCGCGAGCGCGTCGAGCTTGTAGGCGGCGTCGCGATCCGAGTCGCGCACGACCTGGCAGGACGACTCGTCCCCGCCCTTGCAGGCGAGCGCGAGCTTGTCGAAGTAGTCGGGCGCGGTCTTCGGGACTCCGCTCATCATCGCGGTGCAGCAGAGCGCCTCTCCCTGCTTGCAGCGCTCGACGCGCTGCTCCTGAGGAAGCGAGTCGCTGCAGCGCGGCGGCGGCGCCGCCGACGTGGAGGCCGAAGCCGAGGCCGTCGCCTTGGAGTCGCCGCAGGCCGCGAGGAGCAGGCTCAGAGAGAGGAGGCGGACCGCCGTCCGAGCGTCGAGCCGATCAAGAGAAGACGAAATCGTCATCTTTGACGTCGACCTGGATGACCTTGCCGGGGCCGTACCCGCCCTGCAGGATGGCCTCGGCGAGCGGGTTCTGGATCTCCTTGAGGATGGCGCGCTTGAGCGGACGCGCGCCGAGCTGCGGATCGTAGCCTTCCTCCACGAGGCGGGCCTTGGCCTGCTCGGTCAGCTCGACCCGGAGCTCGCGGTCGGCGAGGAGCTTCTCGAGGCGCCGCAGCTGGATGTCGACGATACCCCGCAGGTCGGGCTTCGTCAGCGCCTTGAAGACGACGGTATCGTCGATGCGATTCAAGAACTCCGGCCGGAAGAACTTGCGGAGCTCCTCGAGGAGGACGTCTTTCAGGGCTTCGCGGCCGTCCTCGCTCTCGAAGAGCTTGGGATCGGTCTCCAGGATGCGTCCGGAGCCGATGTTGCTCGTCATGATGACGACCGTGTTGGAGAAGTCCGCCGTGCGGCCGCGGCCGTCGGTCAGGCGGCCGTCGTCGAGCACCTGGAGGAGCAGGTTGAACACGTCCTGGTGGGCCTTCTCGACCTCGTCGAAGAGGAGCACGCTGTACGGCTTCTGCCGCGCCGCCTCCGTGAGGAAGCCACCCTGCTCGCTGTCGGCGTAGCCGGGCGGGGCGCCGATGAGCCGCTGCGCCATGTGCCGCTCCATGAACTCGCTCATGTCGAGGCGCGTGAGCGCGAGCTCGTCGTCGAAGAGGAACTCCGCGAGGGCCTTGGCGAGCTCGGTCTTGCCGACGCCGCTCGGGCCGAGGAAGAGGAACGAGCCGATGGGCTTGCCCGGATCCCGCAGGCCGACGCGGCCGCGCCGGACCGCCTTGGAGAGCGCGCGCACCGCCTCGTCTTGGCCGACCACGCGCTTGGCGAGGCGCTCCTCCATCTTGAGGAGCTTCTCCGCCTCGCCCTCGAGCATCTTGTTGACCGGGATGCCCGTCCAGTCGGCGAGCGTCGCGGCGATGTCGTTCTCGGTGACGACGTTGTTGGACGACTCGACGCCGGCCTTCGTCGCGGCCTCCTCCGCGGCGCCGAGCCGCCGCTTGATGTCGGGGATGGTGACGTGCTCGAGCTCGCCGAGCTTCGCGAAGTTCTTGTCCTTGCGGGCGGTCTCCAGCGAGCTCTCCGCCTCGCGGAGCTCCTTCCTGAGCGCCTGCACGGCGGCGACGACCCCGCGTCGCGAGGCGATCTTCGCCCGCACGTCAGAGACCTTCGGCTCGAGCTCGGTCGCCTCTTTCTCGAGGCGCGTGCGGACCTTCACGCTGAGCTTGTCGTCGTCGTCGACGAGGCTCGCGATCTGCGCCTTCACCGCGTCGAGGCGGCGGATCATCGAGTCGAGCTCGGCGGGCACGCCGTCGACCTCGACGCGTTTGTGGGAGGCGGTCTCGTCGAGCAGATCGACCGCGGTGTCGGGGAGCGCGCGATCGGACAGGTAGCGCTTGGCCAGCGTCACCGCGGAGACGATGGCCCCCTCGCTCACGCGGACCTTGTGGTGTTTCTCGTAGCGCTCCGCGATGCCGCGCAGGATCTCCATGGCCTGATCGATGCTCGGCGGATCGACGGTGATGGGCGTGAACCGACGGATGGCGCCGCCGTCCCGCTCTTGCATGCGCTTGAAGCCCTCCGGCGTGGTCGTCGCCATGATCCGGATCTCGCTCCGCGCGAGGAGGGGCTTGAGCAGATCGCCCACCCCGGCGCCCTGCACGCCCTGGCCGAAGAGCGTGTCGACGTCCTCCACGACGAGCACCACCTCGTCCTGCATGCTCTTCAGCTTGTCGATGAGGACCTTGAGACGGGCCTCGATCTCGCCGCGCAGCTTGGCGCCGGCGACGAGCGCCCCGGTGTCGAGCTCGAAGAAGCGGGCCCCTGCCAGGTTCGAGGGGACGTCTCCGGTGCCGACACGATCGGCGAGCGAGCGGATGATCGCGGTCTTGCCGACGCCAGGCTCCCCGATGAGGAGCGGGTGGTTCTTGAAGCGACGCTCGAGGATCTGCATGAGGCGCCGCACCTCGGTGTCGCGGCCGATGACGGGATCGAAGCGGCCGGCGCGCGACTCGGCCACGAGGTCGCGCAAGAAGTCCTGCGTCGAGCCGACCCCGCCGGTCTTCTGCTCGCCGTTCTTGGGCTCCGGTCCTCCCTGCGTGAGGACGGAGACGTGCGGGCGGAACGCACCCGGCCCGATCCCCTGCGCGCTCAGGATCTCGCCGGCGGGGCCGCGGATCTCCTGGGCGAGCGCGTGCAAGACGTGATCGATCCCGACGAGCTCGGCCTTGTCGCGTTGCGCCTCGCGCTCCGCGCGGCTCAGGAGATCGAGCATGCGCGAGCTCACGTAGGCGACGCCGGCGGCCTCCTTGGGCATGCGGCGGAGGCCGAGCTCGGCCAGATCGCGGACCTCGTTCGGGTCGGCGCCCGCGCGCCGGAAGATCTCGAGGACCCCGCGGTCGCGCTCGAGCAGCCGCACGAGCAGGTGGAGAGGCGTGAGCTCGGCGTGTTTCTGCTCGTCCGCGAGCTGCTGGGCCGAGCCGACGATCTGCCGCGCGTCGGCCGTGTACTTCTCGAGCTGCAGGGTCTTTTCCGCCATGGGCCGCGGAGCGTAGCGCAACTCTCGAGGGCAGGTCAGGCGCCTGCGGCCACGAGCGCGGCGATCTCTCCAGGAGACGGGAACCGCACGAGGGCGTACCGGGGCGGGTCGAAGTCCGGGACGCGAACGAGCAGGTGGCTCTCCGCCAGGCTTGCGGCGCGAACGATCACGGGCTCGGCGTTCGACGCCGGACGCAACAGGACGAGCTCGCTCGCGGGCAAGAGGGCCGGCTCCTGCTCGAGCGCGACCGAGGCCGTGACGACCCCGAGCCCGTCGTGGCTCGTCACCTCGAAGGGCGCGAGCTCCGGCGCGTCTGCCAGGCCCTCGAGCGAGGCGCGCTGCTCCGCGTACACCGAGCCGAGGAGGAGCACCTCGGCGCGCCTCGCGCGGAGAAAAGACGGGTGGTCTTCACCGAGCTGGAGCGGCTCGAACGCGTCGCCTTCGTCCGTCTTCGTGTAGACGACGGGCGAGAGCGGCTCGTCGCTCTCGTGCCACGTGGTCAGGGCCGCGTCGAAGAGCAGCGCGACCTCCTCCGGATCGATCGCGCCGGCGACGAGGCACGTCCCGCGCTCGGGGATCGCGAAGATCGCGCGGCCGTCCACCTCTTCCTGGGCTGCGGCCACGAAGCCGGGGACGAGCAGCCGGGCAGCCGCCGCTCCATCGCCCGCGACAATCCGGAGCAGCCGCCCCTCTCGCACGAGCTCCGGCGGGTGTTCGGTGAGGTTGGTCACGGCGTGACCGACGATCTCCACGAACGACTTTCCCCACCTCGTCGCGGCCTCCGCCTCGACGAGCCTCTCGCCGAACGTCGCGTAGGCCCGCAGGTGGGGCGCCACCGGCAACGCGACGACCGGGAGCGGCTGGCCCCCTACGAACCGAGTCGTTCCGAGCACGACGCCGAGGGAGGTGACGACCTCCGCCCACGATCGCGGCTCGGGGGCGCGAAACTCCACCGCCCGAGAGATACCCCGCTTGCTGCCGGCGATGCCATGGGCATATTGGCTCGAGTCCTCATGGCTGCCGTCACCATCTACACGACCCCTTGGTGTGGCTTCTGCGCGCGGGCAAAAGACCTCCTGCGCGACAAGAACGTCACGTTCCGAGAAATCGACGTCGACAGCCGCCCTGATATCCGGGTGTGGCTGGCCGAGCGGACCCAGCAGCGAACGGTGCCCCAGGTCTTCGTGAACGGGGCTCCGCTCGGCGGGTACACGGACATCGCGGCGCTCGACCGCGCCGGGAAGCTCGACACCTTGCTGGCGGCTCCGGCCGCCGCCGAGGCGGACGCCGCGCTCAAGGTCTGATCCGCCACGGGCGACCCGTCGCGGTCTGATCCATTCGGAGCGCTGCGCGGCCCGCCGACTCTGCTAGCCTCACGGCCGCATGGGTCGCTCCGAAGCGGGGGCCGAAGAGACGGACGACCTCGTCGGCAGGACCGTCGGGAAATACACGCTCGTGCGCCTCCTTGGGGTCGGAGGCATGGGGCGCGTGTACGAAGGCGTGCACGGCGCGATCGGCAAGCGGGCCGCGCTCAAGTTCATCGATCAGGAGAGCGTCACGCCCGAGGCGATCCAGCGCTTCCAGCGGGAGGCGCAGGCCGCAGGTGCCATCGAGAGCGCGCACATCGTCGAGGTGTACGACGTCGGCGAGACGGACGACGGGCGACCCTACATCGTGATGGAGCTCTTGCGGGGGGAGGACCTCGGCCACCGCATCCGGCGCCTCGGACGGCTCGACGCGCCGGACGCCCTGCGCATCGTCGGGCAGCTGCTCCGCGGCCTCGCGCGTGCCCACGAGGCGGGCATCGTCCACCGGGACCTCAAGCCGGACAACGTGTTCCTGGTCGATCGCGACGACGACTCGACGTTCACCAAGATCCTCGATTTCGGCGTCTCCAAGATCGACAAACGCGGCGGCGCCCCCGCGCAGACCATCACGCGCGAAGGGGTCGTGCTCGGCACGCCGATCTACATGTCGCCGGAGCAGGCCCAGGCGCTGCCCGACGTCGACGCGCGGACGGATCTCTGGTCCGTGGGCGCCATCCTCTACGAGTGCCTCGCCGGCCGCCCCCCCTTCTCCGGCGCCACCTACGAGCAGGTCATCGTGGGCATCTGCTCGCGCGACGCCGACGACGTCCGGGCGCACAACCCCGCCGTCGCGCCGGGCATCGCGCAGGTCATCCGTCGCGCGCGCGCGCGCGAGCGCGACGAGCGGTTCGCCTCCGCGCGGGACATGCTCGACGCGCTCGTGGGTGAGTCGGACGGCCTGCTCGCGGACTCGTTCAAGAGCGAGGCACTGAAGAAGACCGTCGTCCGCCCGGTCGATCCGACGTTCGGCCCGCGGACGCTCGCGGCCGTCAGCACCGTGGCCGCGACGCCGGCGTCACCCGAGATCACCGGGGGCGCCCGCTCCAGCCGCAACACCTACCTCCTCGTCGGCGTGGCCGCGGTCGTGGCTGGGGCCGTCTTCGCCGTCATTTCGCTCTCGGGCGGCTCGGAGAAGAGCGGGCAAGCCGTCGCCGGCGCGCCCGTTCCCGCCATCACCTTCGTGGTCGTGTCCTCCGCGCGGCCCGAAGCGAGCGCTCTGCCTGCTGCGTCCGCCGTCGAGATCGAGACAGAACCGTCATCGAGCGCCGCGCCGCCCGCCGCGGGCTCGTCGTCGGTCGCGGTCGCCCCATCGGTCGCCCCGGCCGCGCCCGCCGTTCACAAGAAGACCCCTCCGGCCACGACGAGCGCGCCTGCCGGCACGGGCCTCGGCGAAGGGCTTCGGCTCCGCGAGAAGTGACCCTCGAGCCGAGCACCCCCCTTCGCCGCAGGGGAGGGGGGCTCGGGGGGTGAATCGACGGGGACGGACCTCCACGAGCACTCCCGCCTCGCCTTTCGCGACATGCTGCTAGATTGCCGCGAACGGTGCGCCGGCTCTCCGCTCTCGTCTTCTTCGCAGCGCTCGCGCTCGTCGCGGGGCCTGCGGCTGCGCAGCCGAGGAAGCCGCCCAAGAAGCCGGCTCCGGCCGAGCCCGCGCCGAGGTCGCCGCAGGAGGACGACTACGACCGCCACATGAGCGTGGGGGTGCGCCTCTTCCGCGCGAACGACTTCAAGGCCGCGCTCGCCGAGTTCGAGGCCGCGTACGAGGCGGTGCCCAAGTCGAGCCCGCTCATCAACCAAGCGCTCTGCTACCGCGAGCTGAACCGCTTCACGAAGGCGGTCGGCGCGCTCGAGCTCGCGCTCTCGAAGCACGGCGCCGAGATGAGCGAGGCCGACAAGAAGGAGGCCGAGCGCGCGATCGAGGAGATGAAGGCCGTCTTCGGCTTCGTCACCGTGCGGGTGTCACCCGCGGAGGCGGCGCTGAAGATCGACGACGAAGAGGTGGCCGCGCCCGCGCGCGACGGGAAGATCCCGCTCACGCCGGGCGATCACGTGATCGAGGCCTCGATGTCGGGCTACGCCTCGAAGCGGGTCACGGTGCGCGTGGTGAGCGGCAGCGAAAAGACCGTTGACCTCGAGCTGGCGGTCGCGAACGGCACGCTGCGCGTCATCGCCGCCAAGAAGACGACGCCGATCGAGGTCGACGGGAAGATCCTCGGGACCGGCACGTGGACGGGGCCCCTGCCGGCGGGACCGCACGACGTCCGCGCGGTGGGCGAGTCGGGCGTCGGACGGGTGGAGATCGTCTCGGGCGGCACCATCGTCCTCGATCTCGCCGAAGGCGCCGGCTTCAGCCCGCTGCCGCCGGTGCCCAGGCCCCCCGACCCCAAGAAGAAGGCCGAGGAGCCCGAGGTGAAGCGCGGCTTCTACGGCTCGGTGAACGGGGCCATCCTCTTCCCGACGCGCCACCCCCAGTTCTTCGATCAGGAGATCGACGGCGAGCTGCTCGGCGGGGTGTCCAGCGGCGGCTACGTCGGCCTTCGCCCGGGCTACCGCGTTCACACCTACGCCGGCTTCGAAGGGCTGATCGAATACGGCAACGTGCAGGGGCCGGCGAACGGAACCGAGGACACGTCTTATTCGCTGTCGACGATCCGCCTCGGTCCGGTGCTGCGGCTCATGAGCCCGGGCGACGTCATCCGCTTCGTCGGGACCCTCGGCGGCGGCCTCGCCGTCCACTTCATGAGCTACGAGGGCCTCGACTCCGAGACGGTGTGCCCGGGCCTCGACAGCAAGGACTGCGCGACCAACGGCGTGGACTTCTTCGCCATGACCGAGGCCGGCTTCGAGGTGGACATCGACGGGGTGCTCATCGGCCTGAGCCTTGCGGGGTACATCTCCGGCACCAAGGGGATGGACGATTTCGACAGGAACAGCGATCGGGTGCAGGCCCGCATCCAGGAGCCGTACGAGAACAAGCTCCTGCCCATGGTCGGGCCGCGCATCCACATCGGCTACGCGTTCTGGTGAGGAACGAGGTCCCCGCTCCCGACGGAGGGGGAGCGGGGTGAGGGCCGCAGACAATCCCCTCGGTTCGCGCTTATTCTCCCGGCCCATGAGCGAGTCGATCACCAGCGTGCTCAAGGAAGACCGGCGATTCGAGCCCAGCGCGGAGTTCGTCTCACGCGCGCGGATCTCGTCTCGCGAAGAGTACGACCGCCTGTACAAGGAGAGCCTCGACGACCCCGAGACGTTCTGGCGTCGCGAGTCCTCCGAGCTGGTCTTCCGCGAGCCCTGGACGGTCACCAGCCGCACGAAGGGCGGCGGCGAGCCGGCGAGCTTCCCGTTCGTGGAGTGGTTCGTGGGCGCGAAGCTCAACGTGACCGAGAGCTGCCTCGACCGGCACGTCAAGACGGCGCGCCGCAACAAGGCTGCGATCATCTGGGAAGGCGAGCTCGGGGCGACGCGGACGATCACCTACGGCGAGCTCCACCGCGAGACCATCCGCTTCGCGAACGCGCTCGCCGAGCACGGCGTGAAGAAAGGCGATCGGGTCGCGATCTACATGGGCATGGTCCCCGAGGTGGCCGTCGCCATGCTCGCGTGCGCTCGCCTCGGCGCCGTGCACACGGTCGTCTTCGGCGGCTTCGCGGCCGACGCGCTCCGCGATCGCATCGCGGACTGCCAGGCCAAGGTGGTCATCACGCAGGACGGCGGCTACCGCCGCGGCCACGTCCTCGCCCTGAAGGACGTCGTCGACAAGGCCGTCAGCCAGCCCGAGGCGAAGAGCATCGAGAAGGTCATCGTGCTCAAGCACCTCGGCGATCGCGGGCCCCAGGTCCACATGCACGAGGGGCGCGATCTGTGGTGGCACGAGATCGTCTCGGACACGGAGGCGGGCCCCGCGCGCGAGGCGACGCCCGTCGACGCGGAGCACCCGCTCTTCATCCTCTACACCTCGGGCTCGACGGGAAAGCCCAAGGGCGTGCTCCACAGCACGGCCGGTTACCTCGTCTCGACACACGTCACCTTCAAGTACGTCTTCGACATCCGGGAGGACGACCTCTACTGGTGCACGGCGGACGTCGGCTGGGTCACCGGCCACAGCTACCTCGTCTACGGGCCGCTCTCGAACGGCGCGACCTGCATGATGTACGAGGGCGCGCCGAACTACCCCGACTGGGGACGCTTCTGGCGCATCATCGAGAAACACCGCGTCACCATCCTCTACACCGCGCCCACCGCCATCCGCGCGTTCCTGCGCCAGGGGGACGAGTGGCCGCAGAAGAGCGATCTGTCGAGCTTGCGCCTGCTCGGCAGCGTCGGCGAGCCGATCAATCCGGAAGCCTGGATGTGGTACTTCGACGTCATCGGACAGAAGCGCTGTCCCATCGTCGACACGTGGTGGCAGACCGAGACGGGCGCCATCATGATGTCGACGCTCCCGGGCGCGTCGTTCACCAAGCCGGGCTCCACCGGCCTGCCCATGTTCGGCGTGCAGCCGGCCGTCGTCGCGAAGGACCCGGCCGCGCCCGGCGGCTACCGGCGCGTGGAGGCGAACCAGGGCGGGCTCCTCATCCTCGAGCGGCCCTGGCCCAGCATGCTGCGGACGGTCTGGGGCGACGACGACCGCTTCGTGAAGCAATACTTCTCGGAGATCGACGGCCGCTACTTCACGGGCGACGGTGCGCGCTGCGACGCGGACGGCTACCACTGGGTCGTCGGTCGCATCGACGACGTACTGAACGTCGCGGGCCACCGCATCGGAACGGCGGAGATCGAGAGCGTGCTGGTGTCGCACCCCGCGGTGGCGGAGGCGGCGGCGGTCGGCAAGCCCGACGAGCTCAAGGGCCAGGCCCTCGTCGTGTTCGTGACGGTGAAGCCGGGCCACACCCCGAACTCGACGCTGGCTGAGAAGCTCGGCGACCACGTCAGCAACGAGATCGGCAAGTTCGCCAAGCCCGATCAGATCCGGTTCGCGGACGCGTTGCCCAAGACCCGCAGCGGCAAGATCATGCGTCGCCTGTTGAAGGACGTTGCCGCAGGTAGGGAGTCGAAGGGCGACACCTCGACGCTCGAGGATCTCTCGGTCCTGGCGAAGCTCCGAGCGGACGAAGAATAGGCGCACACGGCCCGGAGGCCGTGCCGAGGGAAAGGTCAACGTGTCCTTTCCCTCCCCCGGCGTCGGGGATACTCTCCGCGGGATGGTCCGCGCGTCTGCGTCGTGGTGTGCGCTCCTCCTCATCGGGGTGGTGACGTTCTTCACCACCTCGTTCTGCTACTCCGTGCCCTCGGCCTACGCTCAAGGCCAGCCGGATCCCAAGAAGCTCGAGGAGGCCAAGCAGCACATGGCGGCAGGGAGCGCGTTCTACAACGACCCGGCCGGTCACAAGTGCGAGGAGGCTCTGCGCGAGTTCTCCAAGGCCTACGAGCTCTCCGGCTCGTGGAAGGCCCTGCGCGCCATGGCGATCTGCGAGCTGGAGCTCGAGCGCGACGGCGACGCAATCAAACACTACGACGAGGTGCTCCGGCTCGGCGGGACGCAGATCGAGGCCGCGGACAAGGCCCAGATCGAACGCGACCTCACGGCGCTCAAGAGCGCGGTCGCGGAGCTGACGATCCGGACCAACCGCCCCAACACGCGCGTGGTGGCCGTTCGTCAGCCCTCACAAGGGCTCCCGGTGACCAACCGCTACGTGGTCACGCTCGAGGGCTCCACGCTCGGGATCCACCCGGGTCAATACAGCTTCACCGCGACCGCCGAGGGCTTCCCCGACATCACCTGGCAGACAGAGATCCAGAACGGCGGCAAATACAACAAGCTGCTCGAGTTCAAGCCGGGGCCCGTGACGGCGCCCGGCCCTGGTCCCGGTCCTGGTCCGGGGCCCGGTCCCGACAAGGCGCCCGAGGTGGAGCGCCCCGTGCCCGTCTACGTCTGGATCATGACCGGCGTGACGATCGCCTCCGCCGGTGTGTGGGGGACTTTCATGGGGCTCTCGGCCGCGGCCAAGTCCGAGTACGACGACAAGAACGGCAACGCGCCGCGCGCCGAGCTCGAGGACCTGCGGAGCGACGTCACGACGAAGAACGTCGTGGCGGACGTGATGCTCGGCGTCACCGCCGCATCGCTCGGCACGACGCTCATCCTCTACTTCACCCGCCCCGAGGTTCCGGTCACCCAGGACACGGCCATCCTGGTGGTGCCCGCCGTGGGCCCCGGCGCAGGCGGCGTAACCCTCTCCGGCACCTTCTAGAGGAACGGTTGGAGCTCGAGTCCGGAGTCGTCCTCGCACAGCGCTATCGGATCCAGCGTCAGCTGGGCCGCGGCGGCATGGGTGAGGTGTTCGCGGCGGAGAACATCCGCACCGGGCGAACGGTCGCCGTCAAGGTGCTGCGCGCCGACTCGAAGCAGAAGAGCTCGGCCGTCGCCCGGTTCCGCCGCGAGGCGCGCGCCGCCGGCGCCATCAACAGCGACTACGTGACGCAGGTGCTCGACGTCGAGGAGGACGCGGAGCACGGCATCGTCATCGTCTTCGAGCTGCTCGAAGGCGAGAGCCTCATCGATCGGCTCAAGCGGACCGGCCCGATGACGTTCGACGAGCTCTTCCCCATCGTCGAGCAGGTGTGGATGGGCCTCTCGGACGCGCACAAGGCGGGCGTGATCCACCGCGATCTGAAGCCGTCGAACGTGTTCTTGCAGCGCGCGAACGACGGCACGACGCGCGTGAAGATCCTCGACTTCGGCATCTCCAAGCTCCCGAAGGAGGTCGGCGGCGACACCCTCACCGAGATGGGGCAGAGCCTCGGCACGTTCTCCTTCATGCCCCCCGAGCAGATCGGCAAGGCGAAGACGGTCGATCACAGGGCGGACATCTACGCCTGCGCCACGCTCATCTACCAGGCGCTCTCGGGGCAGCTGCCGTACGCGGCGAAGAACATCCTGCAGATGGTCGACCTCAAGACGAAGAGCGAGCCGCGGTCTCTCGCGAGCGTGCTCGACGGCACGATCGATCCGCGCCTCGAGGCCTTCCTGCGAAAGTCCCTCGCCCGCAACCCGGACGATCGGTACCAGTCCGGACAGGAGGCTCTCGAGGCCTGGCGAGAGCTGCGAGGCGCGACGGCGGTTACCCGATCGTCCGCGGCGCAAGCGCCGTCGCCGGCGCCTCAGGCCCCGCAGCAGGTCGCGCAGCCACAGCAACCGTCGGGGCAGCCGGCTCCTGGGTTCGTCATGCCCTCCGGCGCGCACGGCGGGCCTTACGCCCAGCAGCCCGATCCTGCCCGCCGCATGACGCCCGGGCCTCAAGCCTACGTCGCGCCCCAATATGCGGGCGCAGCCGCTTACGCCCAGCCTGCGCCGGCGCCGGTCAACAGCGGGCAGGTGATTCGCCCGGGCGCGACCGTCATGCTGGCCGATCCGCGCAACCCGACTCCTCCGCCCGGCGGCGCGTACAGCGCACCGGCGAGCGCGCAGCAGGTGAAGAACTTCGGCGGCACAGTCGCGCTCCCCGCCCAGCCGACCCCGGTCCCGCAGTCGGGCGCCTACCCGCGAGGCAAGGGGATCAGCGTGCCGGTCGTCTCGGCGGACACGACGAGCGAAGGCGGCGCCGATCAAGCGGCCACCGTGGCGATGCCTCTGCGCCAGGTCGCGCTGCAGGCGCAGGTCGGCTCGATGCTGACAAGACAGTCATCGGGCGGGATCCCGCGCGTCCACGACGACAACCCCGACCAGGGCGGGACGCAGCTCATGTCGCACGCGCTCCGCGCGACACCGAACCCTGGTCCGCCAGCGCCTCGGCCGGCCGCCGGCCGGCCGGTGTCGGGCGTGTCGCCGCAGATGTCGCCAGGCGCGCCCACCGCAGGGCAAGGGGAGGCCGATCTGACGACCGTGTACCGGCGAGAGAAGTCGTCGACCGCGACCACGCAGCCGGGACGGCAGATCCCCGCCGCTCCGGAGGGGCGAGCCTCGGGCGGCCGGCTGGGGATGATCCTCGGCGTGCTCGCGTTTGCGGTGGTGGGGTTCGCGGTGGCAGCGGCGGTGATCCACTACCTGCAGACCGGCCGCATGCTCTGGCAGTGACGCATCGAGGAACGGGCGAGCCGGTCCTTCGCACGACTTGATCTTCTGCACTTTTCACCCCCCAACCCCCCTCGCTCGCGAGGGGGGAGACGAGGTCAGCTGAGGGCGAGCATGCGATCGATCGGGACTCGCGCGCGCTCGCGCAGGACCGGATCCATCTCGATGCGCGGCTCGAGGTCGCGCAGCGCGAGGTAGACCTTCTCCATGGTGTTCTTCTTCATGAAGGGGCACTCGTTGCAGGCACAGCTGTTCTGCTGCGGCGGCCCGGAGATGAACTCCTTGTCGGGCGAGGCCTTGCGCATCTGGTGGAGGATGCCGTCCTCCGTCATCACGATGTATTGTTTGCCCGGGTCCGAGATCGTGAACTTGAGGAGCGCGGTGGTGGAGCCGACGAACTCCGCCATCTTGAGGATGGGCTCCTCACACTCGGGGTGCGCGATGATCTTCGCGTCGGGGTAGCGCTCGCGGAGCCCCACGAGGCGGCGCTCGCTGAAGGTCTCGTGGACGACGCAGCTCCCTTGCCAGAGCCGCATCTTGCGGCCGGTCTTCTGCATGAGGTACCGGCCGAGGTTCTTGTCGGGCGCGAAGAGGATCTCTTTGTCCTCCGGGATGGCCCGGATGATCTTCTCGGCGTTCGACGACGTGCAGATGTAGTCGCTCGCGGCCTTCACCTCGGCCGAGCAGTTGATGTACGAGACCGAGACGGCGTCGGGGTGTTGGGCGCGCCAGGCGCTGAACCGGTCACCCGGGCAGCCGTCCGCCAGGGAGCAGCCTGCCTCCAGGTCGGGCACGATTACGACGCGGTCGGGGTTCAGGATCTTCGCTGTCTCGGCCATGAAGTGGACCCCGGCGAAGCAGATGACCGCCGCCTCGGTCTTCTTGGCCGCCTGCGCCAACTGCAGTGAATCTCCTAGGTAATCCGCCACGTCCTGGATGTCGGCGTCCTGGTAGTAGTGCGCCAGAAGAACCGCGTTCTTCTGTTTCTTGAGGTCGGCGATGGCCGCCTCGAGGTCGTCGGGAAGCGCGCTCATGCACGAAACGTAGGAGTGAATCGACCTTCTGGCTACCCCGGTGGGCGATGCTCCTTGCTTCCCTCGTCTCTGGTAACGTCATGACCTTGGGCGAGCCCTCGCTTCAGGCCGCGTGTGAGTCGCGCATCGGCCGAGTGCTGAACGGAAAGTGGACGCTCGAGAAGCTGCTCGGCGTCGGCGGCATGGCGGCGGTCTACGTGGCCCACCACAAGATCGGGCGCCGCGAGGCCATCAAGATCCTCCACCCCGAGATCGCTCGCTCGAAGGAGCTGCGCGCGCGCTTCGAGCAGGAAGCGCAGGCCGTGAACCGGTTCGCCCACCCGGGCGCGGTGGAGATCCGGGACATCGACGCCTCGGAGGACGGCTGTCCGTTCCTTGTCATGGAGCTGCTCGAGGGGGAGAACCTGGCCGAGCGGGCCGGTCGCTTCGGAGGGCTGCCGCGGGAAGAGATGCTCGGCCATGTCGACTCGCTGCTCGACGTCCTCGCCGCCGCCCATGCGCAGGGCATCGTTCACCGCGACATCAAGCTGGACAACCTCTTCGTTACCACGGACGGCAAGCTGAAGGTGCTCGACTTCGGCATCGCTCGGATCACCTCCGGGCCCGCGCTCACCAAACACGGCGCGCGCCTCGGGACCACCGCCTACATGGCGCCGGAGCAGGTCCGCGGGGAAGAGGTGGACGCGCGCACCGACGTGTTCGCGGTGGGCGCGACGATGTTCCGGCTGCTCGCGAAGCGACGTATCCACGAGGCGGCGAGCGAAGCGGAGCTGCTCGTGAAGATGGGCCGAGATCCTGCGCCGCCGATCGCGAGCGTGGCTCCCGACGTCGATCGCGGCCTCGCGCTGGTCGTGGATCGTGCGCTCGCGTTCGACCGAGAGCAGCGGTACCCCAACGCGCTCACGATGCAGGGGGACGTCCGCGCGCTCATCACCGGCGAGCTCCCGCCTTTTGCGCTCGCGCGCGAGCAGGTCGCGGACAAGGCCACGGTCTTCGGGGATCAGCTCTCCGCGCCGCGGGGACCGGCGCTGGACCTCGCCGCCGCGACCGACCCGACGCGCGCGGAGCCGGCGATTCCCGGTCCGGCGATCGCGCCGCAATCCGTGCGGCCGCGCGTCGGGGGCACGGTGGCGCTCCGCACGCCCACCCCTCCGCCCGGGTCGCTCATGACGCCTGTCGCGAGCGTGGCCGCCGGCTTCGCGCCCGCGCCAACTTCGATGGCGGCGCCGCCGAGCTCGATGGCGACCCCACATCCTCCGAGCGCGTGGACACCGCCACCTTCCCAGCTCGGTGGACCGCCCGTGTCGGGACCGGTCAGCTCGGCGTACGTGAGCGCCGCGCCCGTGACGCCTCAGGGGTTCGCGACCCCGGCGCCGATCCTTCCCAAGAAAACGGGTGGGATGGGCGTGGTGATCGGGATCGCGGCGATCGTCGGCCTCGGCGCGCTCGTCGTGGGCGCGTTTTACATGACGAGCTCGTCATCTTCTTCCGGCGCGGCGGTCGCCGAGGCGGACGAGCGCGACGACGAGCCGGTGAAGAGAAAGAAGAAGACGGAAGAGCCCAAGCCTGCGGCGACGACCGAGGCTGCGCCGCCGGCGGCGACGCCTCCTGCCGCTCCCACCGAGGAGCCGGAGAAGAACCGGGAGGAGAAGGCGGACAAGGAGGCGAAGGAGGACCGCGAGGAGCCCGCGCCGCCTTCGCCGCTTCCCTCGGAGCCCGCGCCTGCCAAGCCGGCGGCCACGTCGAAGAGCGGCTCTCCGACGCGCCCCGCCACGCCCGGCTCCGCCTTCGAGCCCGCGCCGATCGGAAAGCCCAAGCGCCCCACGCCGGGCCGACCGACGAAGTGAGGCGTCAGCCCGGCAGCGCCCAGACGGTGCCCACGCGCCGCCTCTCCGTGTAGCCCTCCGCCGAGAGCGCATAGCGGATGAGCTCGTTCGTCACGGGGTGCTGCAGGAACACGCGCGGGTTGTCCGTGGCCCTGCCGATGTCGGCGTCGAATCGCTTCAGGTAATCCAGGCTGCCGAGCAGGTCGCCGGAGAGGACGTAGGCCGTCCGGTACTCGCTCCGCCTCACGCCGATGGAGAAGGCGCGGAAGTCCCACGCGGACGTGAGGGCGGGCGCGAGGTCTTCGAGCGCGCGGCGCTGACGCCGGCCGATGGCTCGCTGCATGGCGGGCAGGAGCGCCTGCGTGGCCTGCTCTCGTTGGGCCGAGATCTCCCCGGCTCCGAACTGCGGGATGACACACCGCACGGCGCTCAGCAGGAGCGCATCGGCGACTTCGGTCGAGACCTCGTCGAGCCAGGTGACGCCTAGCGCCGCGCGCATGAGCAGGCGGCCGAGCGCGAACATCTGCTCCGACTCCGAGAGCTCCGCCAGGAGCAGCGGACCGACGAGCGCGGGCGGATCGCCGGGGTAGACGCGGATGGCGCCGTTCCAGGACGGAGTGAGGTAGAGCTCGAACGCCTCGATCCCCAGGCAGCGGGCGATCTTGTCGGCGTAGTGGCGCGTGGGGTGACCGTCGCGAGGACCGATGCGCTCGCGCGAGCCGATGCCCAGCGCCCCGAGCTCGAAGCGCAGCGCCTTCGCGGCGATGGGTTGGATGGCGACGGCGATATCGATGAGCGGTGAGCGCGCCTCGGGCACCAGCGTGTGGACGAGCTCGCTGCCGGCGAGGGCGCCGCCGAAGGGGATCTCCGGCTCCAGCCTCCGCGACCGGAGCTTGCCAAGCCTGTCGCTCGGCAGCTCGCCGAGGGCGGCGCGCACCTCTTCCACGGCGAGGCGCTCCTCGGGCCGCCCTTCGGTCCCGAGCGCGGCGTCGAGGCACGAGAGGCAGGCGCCGAGCACGGTGCCGGTCGCGGCGACGGTGGCGGTGCGGACGGTGCTGAACGCGCTCGGCTCGGCGAGCCTGAGCAACGTCTCGGCGTCGGAGGTGACGAGCTCGCGAAGGAGCTGGATGGCCTCCTTGTTGCGGCCTGCGGAGAGGAGGCCCGACCCGAGTGCGGCGCGGACCTCGGGGTGCGCCGTGCCGCCGGTCGCGCTCGCGGAGACCGCGGCGTGCAGGTTGGCGAGGCCGTCGGTGTGGCGCTTGAGCATGTTCACCTGGAGCAGGCCCAGCGTGACCAGCCACCGCGTCTCGACGGGGCGCCGACGCGCCTTGGCCATCTCGACGATCTGCTCGATGGCGTGCGCGAGGCCCGCGGCGCCCTCCTGTGTGTCCGCGCGGTAGAGGCGCGAGAGGAGCGTCCAGGCGCGGAGATCCGTGGGGAGCGAGACGACGGCGTCCGAGAGCGCGCGCAGCATGCCGGCGCCGTCGTTCGCCTCGCGGCAGACCTCGGCCACGCGGAGCTGGTACTCCGTGCGCTGCGAGAGATCGGTCTCGAACTCCGCCAGCCGCTCGAGGCTGGACCGCGCGAGCTTCTTGTCGCCCGACTTCGCGCCGATCGAATAGAGCCGCTCGAGCGCCGTCTTGTTCGAAGGCTCCGTCGACAGGACGCTCACGAGGGTGGACTCGGCGAGCTTGAGATCCCCGATGGGGCCTTCGTAGAGATCGGCCAGGGAGAACAGGGCGCGCTGCCGCGTCTTGACGTCGGTGTTGCCGGCGATCTCGGCGATGTGTTGCAGCGTCTCGCGCGCCTCGCCCCAGGCCTTCTGCGCGCCGTAGAGCCGAGACAAGAGGAACAGCGTGGACACGTCGTTGGTGTTCTGGGTGAGCACCCGGCGGACCGCCTGGATGCCGGGCGCGTAGTCGATGCGCGCCGCCTCGCCTTCCTGCTGGGCGAGCTTCAGGTAGGCGTTGCCGATCTCCGTACCGAGCAACACCACCTGCTCCTTCGCTGTGGCCTGCTCCATCGCCGGGCGGAGCTGCTCGAGCAGACGCTTCGGGTCGTTCGCGAGCATCTGCGCGAGCGCACGCGCCGCGTCCCGATTGGACGGATCGGTCGAGAGCGCGACCTCGAAGAGCTCGAGCGCGGTGCGATCGTCGCGCGCGTGTTTCGCGGTGAGATCGGCGGCGCGGACCAGGTGCCCGGCCTTGGCCACCGCGCCGTCCACGAGCTTGGAGAGCGCGAGCTGGCTGGCGATGAGCGCCTGGTGATCCCCGAGCGCCTCCGCCAGGCGCTCCACGCCCCGGGCGGCGAGCATGCTGTCGGGCCACAACCCGAGCGCCTCGCGGTAGGCGTCGAGCGCGCCGCGCGCGTCCGGCTCGACCTCGGCCGACTCGAGCAAGATGGCCTCCTCGAGCTGGTAGGCCGCCCGCGCGACGGGGTCGAGCGTCAGGTCGCGCCGGGCACGGATCGCGGCGACGAGCTGCGAGCGCGCCGCCAGGAGGGCCGGGTGGGGGACACCGACGTTGGAGACGAGGCGGCTCGCCACGCGGATGATGGTGTCGAGCGCGCCGACGTCCGACGGAAACTCACGCACGATGCGCGAGAGCGCGTCGAGCGTGACGCTCGCGCCGAGCCGCTCCTCGAGCGTGACGATCTCCCAGAGGGCGCCAGCCCGCGCGAGCTTGGACGAGACGACGTTCGCCTCCGCGTAGAGCGTGCTGGACAGCGGCTGGTAGCTCCGCCGCGCGCGGTGCAGATGCTCGAGCCGGCGCAGCGCGGGGATGTTGGTGGGGACGACGCCGACGAGCGCTTCGAGCACCTCGATGGCTTGCGTCGGGCTCGAGCTCTCGAGCGTCGTCGCGAGGGCGATGCGGAGCGTGTGGTCGATCGTGGCGGGCGGCTTGCGCTCGAGCCACTTTGCGTAGAGCCGAACGAGGCCGTCGTCGTCGCCGACCCGGAACAGGATGCGCTCGGTCGACTCGAGGATGGCGGCGTCCCACGCAGGATCCGGGGCCTTCCCCAGCGCTTCGTCGGCGGCCTCGAGGCTCTTGAGGGCTGCGTCGTCGTCCCCCAGGCAGCACTCCTCGACCTCGGCGGCCATGAGGTGGAGCTGCGAGAGGCTCGTCAGCACGTGCTCGGACTTCGCGAGGAGCTTCAGCTCGCTGACGAGCCGCTTGTAGCTCTTCGTGGTCCGCAAGAGCCGGATCATCGCGAGGGAGGGCAGCGGGTGCTCGGGCCTCGCCTTGTGCGCCGCGCGGTAGGCCTCGACCGCGTCGATCGGCGCCTTGCGGAAGGACTCGTCGAGGTCCGCGATCTCGAGCCAGGTCTCGAAGGCGGCTTCGGGCTCGTGCTCGACGAGCGAGGCCAGCGTCTTGCGGGCCTCGTCGAAGCGGTTCATCCGCTTGAGCAGCTCGACGCGGGCCCGCATGGCCTCCACGTTGCCGACGCGCGCGGCGATCGCCCGATCCATCAGGGCGAGCGCTCGGTCGTGGTCGCCCTCTTGGTCGGCGACGAGCGCCGCCTCGAGGAAGAGCCGCGCCTTGAGCGCGGCGTCCGTGGCGCTCGCGGCCTCGTCGAGGAGCGCCTTCGTCAGACGCGCGTGGTCGCCGGCTCGCCGGGCGTTGCGCTCGAGGATGAGGATCGCGCTGCGCCGCTTGGAGTCGACGGCGAGCATCTTCTCGGCGACGTCGATGGCGAGGTCGGCGCGCCCGAGCTCGTCCTCGTAGATCGCCGCGACCTTCTCGAGCAGCGCGAGCTTGCGCTCGCCGTCGGTCTCTCGCTCGGCAGCCTGATAATAGAGGTCGACCCGCTCGCCTGCGTTCTTGATCCCTGCTTCCTCCGTCTGCGGCGGCGCCGCGAGCAGCGCGGAGAGCGAGTCGAAGATCTCGCCGTGGCCGGGGTCGAGGAGCGCCGCGGCGCGCAGCGCGTCGATCGCCTGATCGCGGCGGCCGAGGTGGCGGTTGGCGATGTCGGCTGCGCGGAGGAAGGCGCGCACGCGCGCGCTCGTCGGCGCGGAGCCGTTTGCTTCGCGGAGCCAGGTGGCGACCCGCTCGGCGTGACGGCCGAGCCGCTGGAGCGCGAGATCGAGCGTGCTGCGCGCGGTGACGCTCGCAGGGTCCTGGGTGAGCGCGCGCGCCGCGGCGTCGGCCGCGAGGTCCGCGCGGCCGAGGCGACCGTAGGCCTCCGCGAGGCGCAGGTACTCGAACGCGATCGCCTCGGGGCGGACGAGCAGCCCGAGCCGCTTGACGCGCACCTCGACGATCTTGGCGTGGTCACCGTCGATTTCGAGCTGGCTCAAGAGCTCGGCGAGTATGCGCGCCTGGACGGGCGAGCCTTGCGATGCGCGCTGATCGGCGCGCACGAGCGCGGCCATGCCGTCGCCGCGGGCGCCGAGACGGTCGAGCGTGATGCGGGCGCTGGCGTAGAGGAGGCGCGCAGCGCGATCGGGGTCGCTCTCGCGCTCGGCCTCGATCCGCAACGCCTCCGCGAGCCCGTTGTCGCGGTCGTGTTTCGAGAGGTGCCGCACGAGCGCGGACCGGACTGGACCGGGGCCTGGTGCGAGGGCTACGCCGCGCTTCAACGCTTCGTGGGCGGCGGCGGCGTCCTTCATGTGGCGCTCGGCCAGCTCCGCCCGCTCGACGCAGATCCAGGCCGCGAGCGCCGCGTCGCCGTCGGTGCCGTCCGGCGCGAACGACTCGGAGAGCGTGACGAGGTGCGAGGCGAGCTCGCCGTAGAGGGGCTTGCCGTCGTCCGCCAGCTCGCGGCGGAGCGTCGTCTCGAGCCCGCGCAGCGCGGCGGGGTGCCTCGACGTGAAGCGGAGCGCCTCGCGGTAGGCGGCGCGCGCCTTCTCGAGGTTGCCCTGCGACTCGAACGCGCGCGCCTTCGCGGCGTGCAGATCCGCCCGGAGCTCGTCGGTCTCCGCGATCGCGAGCTCGTCTTCCAGGACCGCGAGCACCTCGCCGGCCGCGCCGGATGATCCTGACAGTGCTGTTTGCGCAGACCCGATGCGCCGGATGCGCGTGAGCGCCGGTTGGAGCGTGCGCACCAGCGTGCGCGCCGCGGCGTAGTGGCCGCGCGCCTGGTCGCGATCGGCGAGCATCCACTCGGAGACCAGGCCGGCCTCGACGCGCGCGCGCGCGGCGCCGATCGGGTCGTCCTGCTTGATGCGGTCGGCGCGCGCGACGAGCTCTCGCTCGAGGGGGCTCGCGGCCTCCTTCGACGAGGGCGGCGGCGGCGCCTCGCTCGCGCCGGCGGCCGCGCCGGCGAACTGCGGCTCGGAGGTCATCGTGTACGCGCCGGGGCTCACCGACTGAGGCCGCGCGGAGCGCGCGGGCTCCACGGCGGCGCGCGGCTGACGCTCGCGTTTGTTCGGCTCGGTCTTCTCTTCCTTCTCCGCCTCGGCGCGCGTCTCGGTCGGGCGATCCCAGTCCTCCTCGAGCAGCTCGGCCTCGCTGGTCTCCTCGAGCTCGACCGGCTCTTCTTCCTTCGGAGCCTCGACCTGCGTCTGTTCCTCGACCTTCGTGCCGTACAGGACCGTCCGTTGCGGCGGCGAAGCGGCTGGCACCGGCGAGACGCGCTGCAGCGGCGGCGGCGTCTTCGACCGCACGATCGGAGGCTTGACCGTGCCGCCGGGCGCGGTCGGCGCGCCTGGCGCTGGCGGCGTGCCGGGCGCGGCCCAGCCTCCTACGCGCGGCGGACGAAGGCGCGGCGGAGGTCCGAGAGGGCGCGGGGAAGGTGCGGGTGAAGGAGCGGGCGGCGGCACCGGCTGCTGCGCGTCCGCGAGCGGCCGGTGCCCGTGTAGCGTGCGCGCCTTCTTGCCTTCCTCGGCAGCCGGCTCAGCGGTCGGGCTCGAGGGTCGGTCTTTGTCTTCCGCCACCCGCGGATGCTACCCACCACGCTCGAAAAAGGCGATGCAATCGCTAACCGGCGCCGCGCATCCAGCGGACCAGAACGCACGTCACGTTGTCCGGTCCGCCGTTTTCGTTCGCGCGCTCGATCAGCTTGGCGCTCGCCGTCTTCAGATCCGCGTACTGGCCGAGGATCTCCGCGATCTCGGGGTCGGAGACGGGGCCCGAGAGGCCGTCGGAGCAGAGGAGATAGGTGTCGTTCAGCTGCGGGAGCTCGAACCGGGTGTCGACCTTGACCGTATCCTTCATGCCGAGCGCGCGGACGATGACGTTCTTGTGAGGGAAGTTGGCGATCTCCTCCTCCGTCAGGCGCTTCATCTTGATGTAGTCGTTGAGCAGCGAGTGGTCCTCGGTGAGCTGCTCGAGCTTGCCGGCGCGGAACCGGTAGACTCGGCTGTCGCCGACGTGGGCCACGTAGACGCCGTCGTTTGCGGTGAAGATGCTCACGAGCGTCGTGCCCATGTTCCGCTTCTTCAGCTCGCGCTGGCCGGTCTCGTAGATGCGCAGGTTCGCGAGCTTGATGCCCGTGATGAGCCGGTTCTCCTCATAGCCCTTGGTCCGGTCCATCTTGTAGGGCCACGTGCGCTCGGGGTCGTCCTGCGTCGCGGAGAAGAACTCCTTCAACGCGTCGAGCGCCATCTGCGAGGCCACCTCGCCGGAGGCGTGACCGCCCATGCCGTCGGCCACGACGAAGAGACCGTACTCCGCCAGGATGGAGAAGTTGTCTTCGTTGTGGTTCCGCTTGCGGCCGACGTTGGTTTCGCCGGCTACCTCGATTCGGAACTGCGCGTGGATGTTCGTGCCGGGGACGGCCATGGCCAAAGCGGGTGAGCGATGGTCGCGGGGAAGGGCATCCGTGTCAACGACTTGGGCCCCACAAAAGCGAAACGGGGACACCTTCGGCGTCCCCGCGACCAGCTGTCCCGCTCCCCCCTCACGAACGTGAGGGGGGCAGGGGGGTGGTGAAAGAGCAGCACCAAGCCTTTCCTTGCGGCGTGTCGCCGCCAGGCTCAGCGCAAGGTCAGAGCTGCTCGCTGAAGGGGTCGTTCTCGGCGGGCGGACCGGACTGCTCGGACTCCTCCGCGGCGGGCTTGGCCTTGGGCTTGGCTGCCGGCTTTCCGGGCTTCCCCGCCTTCTCGCCCTTCTTCTTGGGCGGCGCGGCGGGCGCGGACGGCTTGTCGACGAGCTTCGCCTTCGGCTCTGCCGGCTTCGCGGGGTCGGGCGGCGCGCGGAGCACGACGTCGACGTTCTTGTAGCCGCCCTTGTTGAACACCGTGAGCGGGACCTTCTCGCCGATCGCGTGTTTCTTGATCTCCGAGGCGAGCTCTTCCGGCGAGGTGACGGGCTGGCCGCCCACCGCGACGATGAGGTCGCCGGTGCCCTTCTCGCCCGCCTTGAGCTTCGCGTTCGCCGCGGGGCTGTTCTTGGCGATCGAGAGGAGGCGCACGCCCTTCACGACCGGGGTCGCTTCGGACACGCCCTGGACGCCCAGCCACGGGACCGGCGGGACGGCGTCGGGCGGCACGCTCTTGAGGAACGACTTGATGATCGGGACCGGGACGCCGAAGGCGACCGGCGAGCACGGCTTTCCCTCGATTGGCAGGCAGGCCCGGCCGAGGATGCCGACGACGCGACCCTTCTCGTCGATGAGCGGGGAGCCCAGGTCACGCGCGTTGATGCGGCTGCCGAGCTCGATCGCGTTCGCGAGCGTCTGGTCGTCGCCGCCGATGAGCGAGCGCCGCGACCGGAGATCGACCGGCGACGCGACGGGCTTGCCCTTCGTCGCCGCGGAGAACGCGCGGACCGTCGCGTCCTCCCGTAGCGGGTCGGCGCTCGAGGCGCCGAGGCCATCCGTCCACTTGCCCGACTGCGGGACGAGCAGCGCGAGGTCCCAGATGCGGTCGTGGTGGCCGAGCTTGACCTTGTGGACAGTATCGTCAGCAAACTTCGCCTCGAGCTCGTTCCCCGAGCCGAGAGGGGAGAGCGCGCTGAGGATGCGACCGTCGCCACCGAGGACCACGCCGAGCCCGAGGGGCTGTCCGGCGCGCTGCAGGACCACGATGCCCCGCTGCGCTCGGACCTCCGGCGCTTCCTCCTCGACGGGATCGATGTCGTCCGCCTTCGCGGGCGCCTTGGGTTTGGCGGGCTTGGCTGCCTGCGCGGGTTTGGCGGGGGCCTTCTGCCCTGCCGGTTGCTTGCCTGCGGGCGCTTGCTGAGCGGACGCCGTCCCGGCGCCGCCCACCACGAGCGCCGCCGCGAGCAACGTCGACAGCAGGGGGTGTTGACGGCCGTTCACGCTCCACGTGTAGCCTTCTGTCGACCCGCTCCGTTGGGTGATCAGGTCACGGGCGCACGCGAGCACTCGTGAGGGTGCGAATCGAGAGGCAAATGCGTTGGTCATGGCTGACGGCTCCCTACCGACGACCGATTCTAAGCGGTCGTCGGAGAGAGCGCACTGCAAGTCGTGGGCCCAGGCCAGCTGATTGGATGGCCAGCGCCGGGGTCAGCGGGGAATCTCGGTCGTCCCGAGTACGAACGGGGCGATGCGATCCTTTCCGCACGCCTCCAAACAGACAGTCACGAACCTTCGGGCCACAGGCACATGACGGACGATGAGGGTAAGATGGTGAAGGCGGTCGCGCGAACCGAGACGGCCGACGAGGCCGCCGAGATCGAGGGTCTGATCGCGGAGTCACGGTACAAGGAGGCTCTCGCCCGTTGTACCCGAGCCTATTCGGCCCCGCTCGGGCGGCTCTGCACCGCGCTGACTGGCTCCCAGGCGGAGGCGGAGGAGCTGGTGCAGGAGACCCTGCTCGCCGCCTACGACGGCTTCCCCGGGTTCCGGTTCGAAGGATCGATCCGCGCGTGGCTCTTCGGCATCGCGCGGCGGATATGCGGCCGGCACAACGAGATGAAGAACCGGCGGCAGGCTCGCCTTCGGCTCGTGCACGACACGGGGCGAGGCGCCGACGCCGGCGAGCTCGCCATCGAGCGCGAGCGTGCGGTTCGAGCGCGCAACGCCCTCGCGCAGCTCAAGCCCAGCGAGCGTGAGGCGGTGGTGCTCCGTTACGACGCAGGCATGAGCTTCCGCGAGGTCGCGGTGGCGTGTGGCGTCGACGAGGCGGCGGCGCGCAAGCGAGTCAGCCGCGCCTTGATCAGGCTCAGAGAGTCCCTCGCGGACGTGTGACGGGATGGTCGGAGGAACACGGTCATGAACAGCAACAACGAAGAACTGTGCCGCGAAGTCGAGGAGTCGATGGCCGACATCCTCGAAGGCCAAGCTCCCACCAGGATCGTCGACCACATCGCCGACTGTGATCGCTGCCGCGACCTCCGCTACGAAGCGGAGCAGGTGGCGGAGATGGTCGCGCACGCGGGCGGCGACTTCCGCCCCGCCGATCTCGACCCCGAGCGCATCCTCGCTCACGTCCTCGATCTGCGCCCTGAAGGGCCGCAGCCGAGCCAGTCGATCACGCTCTCGGGGCCCGCCTCCGTCGCCGCGCCGCGCACGAGCGCCGTCATGACGGCCACGTCCGCCGACCCGACCGCGCCGACCATGCTCGCCGAGCAGCCGGTGTTCGCCGGCGCCGCGGCGGAGCCCGCGGTCGACAACAACGCCACCGTCTTCGAGCCGAACCGGTTCGCCGAGGAGGACGCCGCTGCCGCGCCGCAGCCCGCGGCGCCCAAGCCGTTGCCCGAGAAGATCGACGACCCCTTCGTGCCCACGGTGAAGACCGTCCCGCTCTCGGCTGTCCTCGACCGCCGCAGCGCGCCGGCCACCCACGTCACCCCCGTCTCCGCGCCGGCCGAGTCCGAGGCCGGGCGCCCGGTGGACGCCGTGACGGGACGCAACAACACCGGCCCGTCGGGGGGCTTCAGCACGCAGCCGTCGGCTGGCAGCGCCCGTCCGGCCGAGGCGCGAGTCCCGGACCTCGACGTCCGCGCGCCGGAGAAGAAGGTCGCGACCTCACCCGCGCAGAGCGCGCCGGTGGTCTCGCTCTTCCGTCGCAAGGGCTTCCTGGCCGCGCTCGTCGGCGGCATGGCCGCCGCCGCGGCGGTCGGCGGCTTCCTCATCAAGAAAGACGGCCTGACCGAAAACGCGACCGAGACCGCGTTTTCGGAGGGCGCATGGAGCGGCACGGTCGCCGTCCTGAGCCGGGCCGCGTCCGACGGCGGCGAGGGCCTCGAGGTCTGCAAGGACGGCTGCAAGACCGTGGCGCAGGGCGCGACGATCGAGCCCGGCTCGACTTTGAAGACGGACTCCAAGACGCGGGCGCGCATCAAGCTCGCGGACGACTCCTGGATCGCCATCGACCGCAACTCGGAGGTCGTGCTCCCGGCAGGGACCACGCGCCAAGCGAAGATCGAGCGTGGCCTCGTCGTCGCGGAGGTGAAGGAGGTCGCGGGCGCGCAGCCGGCGAAGCTCATCCTCCCGCAGGGTGAGGTCACCGTCCCCAACACGAAGGTCGCCGCCACCGTCACCGACCGCCGCGCCTCGGTGGAGGTCGTTCGCGGCTGGGTCGACGTCACCAGCGCCTCGGGCAAGACGGTGAAGGTCCGCTCGGGCGAGGAGGCGACAGTCGAAGGAAGCGGCGAGCCCGTCGTCGCCTCGAACGCGAACCTGAGCGACAGCATCGCCTGGACGACCGAAGGCCCGAAGACCGAGGAGGCGCTCGCGCTCCGCGGCCTCGGCGAGCTCCGCGCGAAGAAGCCGGGGGAGCAGACCGAGCGCGTCAAGGCCGTGAAGCTCGAGAAGGCCGCGGTGAAGGTGCGCGTCGTCGATCTCGTGGCGCGCGTCGAGGTGGACGAGACGTTCACGAACCAGACCGACGAGGAGCTCGAGGGCATCTTCCGCTTCCCGCTCCCGCCCGACGCGCAGATCGAGAACCTCTCGCTCGAGGTTGACGGGCAGCTGCGCTCCGGCGCATTCGTCGACCGCGACCGCGGCGCGGCGATCTGGCGCGGCGTGATTCAGAACGCGGCGCCGAAGACCCCGCGGCCTCGCGAAGAGATCGTCTGGGTGCCCGGCCCGTGGCGCGACCCGGCGCTGCTCGAGTGGCAGCGCGGCGGGCGCTTCGAGCTCCGCATCTTCCCGATCCCGAAGAAGGGCTCGCGCCGCGTCGTGCTCTCGTACACGCAGACGGTGCCCCAGTCTGGCGGCGTGCGGCGCTTCTCGTACCCGCTCGCTCACGACGCGAGCGGCAGCACGAAGATCGACGACTTCTCCTTCGACGTGCAGGTCCTCGGCAACGACGCTTCGTTCGGTGTCGAGCAGCGCGGCTACCAGCTCACCAAGGCCGACTCCTCGAGCGGCGGTGACCGTTTCGTCATGAACGAGAAGGGCTTCGTCCCGGCTGGCGACCTCACCATCGAATACGCCCTGCCGGATCGCAAGGCGGAGCTGACGGCCTGGGCCTTCGAGGCGTCGCCGAGCACCACGACGGCGACCAACCAGACGCCGGCGATCTCCTCGAACGACAAGATCTCGTCGGGCAAGCCGGCGACCGGCGCCGTGACCTCCGGTGACCGCGCCAAGCAGGCCGAGGCCGAGGCGAAGGCCTTCGTCGACGACACGCGGCCGTTCGTCGCCCTCTCGCTTCGACCGAAGCTCCCGCGCTTCCCCGAGGGCCGCGAGCGCCTCCACGTCATCGTGGTGGACTCGTCTCGCTCGATGGTCGGGGAGCGATACGCCCGTGCCCGCCAGCTCGCATCGAACGTCGTGAAGGAGATGGACCGGCGCGACAGCTTCCTCCTGCTCGCGTGCGACACGACGTGCCAGGCGATGGGCGCCTCGACGGCGCGGACAATCCCGGCCCCCTCCGCGCCTGGCGCCGAGGCCGCCGGTCAGGTCGACGCCTTCCTCGGGGCGATCGACCCCGAGGGCGGCTCGAACCTCCTGGCCGCGGTGAAGGCCGCGCGCCATGCGGCGAGCACCGCCGCGGGCAAGGAGCTGCGCATCATCTACCTCGGAGACGGAACGCCCACGGTCGGCCCGACCAAGGCCGCCTCGCTCGAGAGCGCGGTTCGACACACGCTGCCTGGCGGTGACGGTTCTGTCATTGCCGTGGCGCTCGGGTCGGACGCGGATACCACCACGCTCGGCGCGCTGGCCCGGGGCGGCAACGGCGTCGTGGTCCCGTTCGTCCCCGGAGAGACGGTCGGCACGGCGGCGGTGAACGTCCTCGCCTCCGCCTACGGCTCGGTTCTCTCCGACATCGAGGTCGTGCTCCCGCCCGGGCTCGCCGAGGTCACGCCCGTCCGGGTCGACCCGATCCCCGCCGGCGGCGAGGCCTTCGTCTTCGCCCGGATGACGGGCGGCAAAGAGGTCAAGGGCGACGTCGTGGTGCGCGGCCGCATCGGCCGCGATCGCTTCGAGCAGAAGTACCCGGCCAACATCGCGTCGACGACGAACGCCGGCAACGCGTTCGTCCCCCGGCTCTTCGCGTCGGCCAAGATCAACGAGCTCGAGACGGCCGGCGTGGCCGACGACCGCGAGCGCATCGTCGCGCTCTCGAAACACTTCCAGGTGGCGAGCCGCCACACGTCGCTCCTCGTGCTCGAGAGCGAGGCGATGGACAAGGCGTTTGGCCTCGACCGCAAGACCTCGACCTCCAGCTTCAGCGGTGAGTCGGGCGCGCAGAGCTCGAGCGCCGACGCGGAGGGCGAAGACGAGCTTCAGACCGCCGAGAACGAGGCCGCAAAGGAGGAGGACTCCACCGGGCTCGACCTCGCGGACAAGAAGGCCAAGGGCGACGTCGGCGCGGGCTTCGGGCCCTCCGGCGGCGGCGGCAGCCGCGCCTCGGGCGGCCTCGCCAGGCCCGCCCCCACCAGCGCCCCGGCCGCCGAAGCGGCGGCGCCTGCACCCCCGGCGAAGGCCGCGAAGCCCACGAATCAACCCGCCGACGACCCGTTCAGCCCCGGCTGGGGTCGCGACGACCAGCGCCGCCGCCCGCGTCCGCAGCCCAACCTCGTCCCGATGCGCCGGGTCTTCGATCGCAAGGCGACGTTCAGCGCCGACAACGCGCTCGCCAAGGAGGTCGCGAACCTGCTCGCCGAGGCGGAGACCGCGCAGAAGTCCGCGCCCGACAGCCGCGACCGCACGGTGGCGCTCTACAAGGCGCTCATGGCCTCGGGCCGGATCGGTGAGGCGCAGGAGCTGACCGCGAAGTGGAGCGAACGCGACGCGCTCGACCCCGACGCGCTCCTCGCTCGCGCCGACCTCGCGGCGATGAACGGCGACCGCTCGCGCGCCATGCGCATCCTCTCCGGCCTCTCGGACGTGCGCCCGGGCGACAAGAACGTGCAGCGCCGCCTGGCGAGCGCGTTCACCCAGCTCGGCGCGCCGGACCTCGCCTGCCAGCACCGGCTCGCGCTGGCGGACCTCGACGTGGGCGACCTCAAGACGGTCGCGGCGGCGGTCCGCTGCTCCGGGGAGCAAGGCCTGACGGATCTGTCACGAACCATCGTCAGCAACGCCCCCTCGAGCATCCGCGACCGCATCGACACGACCGCCCGCGACCTCAAGCTGAACGACGTGCCGGCCCTCCTCGGAGACCTCCGCGTCACGGCGACCTGGAGCGCGCCGGTCGATCTCGACCTCGCCCTCGTGGACAAAAATGGCCGGCGCTTCTCCTGGCTCGGCTCGACGGTCCCGTCGATCGGCGTGACCGCGAAGGATGCCGGCAGCACGAGCACGGAGACAATCGCGGTGAGCGGCCTGCAGAACGGCAACCTGGCGCTCGAGGTGGTCCGCGCCTCGACCGACGGCTCGAAGATCCCGGTCACCGGTGAGCTCACGATCACCCTGCCCGGCGGCCAGACTCGGAAGGTCCCCTTCACCCTCACGAACAACCGTGTCGAGGTCGGGTCGGTCCGGGTCTTCTTCGAGTCCAGGCTCGTCCCCATCGATCAGTTCGGCGGCGGCGGCTGGCGGGGCCCGACCACGTTCTGACGCGTGCCTGCTCCCCTCTCCACGAAATGAAGGGGGGACGGGGGGAGGGTGTGCAGAGGAGCGGGTCTGGTCTTGTCGAAGCCAGATCCGCTCCTGCCGCTTTTGCCCCACCCCCGGCCCCTCCCCCCTCAGCGGGGAGGGGTGCTATAGCCGTCAGCCATGGCAGCGTCCGACCACCACGACGACCACGACGCGCACGAAGCGCATGGTCACGACGACTTCGATCCCGAGCCGGCGCGCGAGCTCTCCCCCGGGGAGCCGCGCACGCCGAGCTGGGTCCCGCTGCTCGGGGCCGTCCTCTTCCTCGTCGGCGGCGTGTACTTCTTCGCGAGCGGTGCGGACGCGGACGCGCAGACGGCGGGGAGCGCCAGCGCGAGCGCGTCGGCAGCGCCGGTTCGCACCGCACGCCCCTTCTCCAACGAACGCAACCGCGCCGCTCCGAGCAGCGCGCTTTCCGGCAAGGCTCCTCCTCCGCAGGACCCCGCCGAGCGGCAGAAGCTCATCGACCAGCTCCGCACGCGGATGCAAGGCCAGCCGGGGCAGCCGCCGGCGCCCCAGCCGCCGAGGGCGCCGTGACCGTCGATCGCGCGCTCGTCCTCGGCACCGGCACGATGGGCCAGGGCATCGCCCAGGTCTGCGCCGCCGCGGGGATCCAGGCACGCCTGTTCGACGTCGACGCGGCCAAGGTCACCTCGTCCATCAAGGCCATCGAGAAGGCCACCTCGCGGCTCGTCGAGAAGGGCAAGATGGACGCGGCCGCGCGCGACGCCCTCCTCACCAAGCTCGCGCCCGCTGGCTCGCTGGAGGAAGGCTCGCTCGGCATCGACCTCTGTATCGAGGCGATCCCCGAGAAGATGGACCTCAAGGTGGAGGTGCTCTCGCGCGTCGTGGCGGCGGCGCCGGCCGCCGCGATCATCGGCACCAACACCTCGAGCCTCTCGGTCACCGAGATCGGCGCGCGCATCGGCGTGGCCGACCGCACGGTGGGCCTGCACTTCTTCAACCCGCCGCCCGTGATGGAGCTGCTCGAGATCGTCCGCGGCCTCAAGACCAGCGAGCAGTCGATCGAGGCGAGCCTGGCGCTGGCCAAGCGCCTCGGCAAGACGCCCATCGTGGTGAACGACAGCCCGGGCTTCGCGACGAGCCGCCTCGGCGTCGCGCTCGGGTGCGAGGCCATTCGCATGCTCGAAGCCGGCGTCGCCTCGGTGGAGGACATCGACCGCGCGATGGAGCTCGGCTACCGCCACCCCATGGGCCCGCTCAAGCTGGGCGATCTCGTGGGCCTGGACGTGCGCCTGGGCATCCTCGAGCACCTCCACAAAGAGGTGGGCGAGCAGTTCCGGCCGCCCGCCTTGCTCCGGCAGATGGTGCGGGCCGGAAAGCTCGGCAAGAAGTCCGGCGAGGGTTTCTACCGCTGGACGGACGACGGCCCGGTCCCCGCGTTCAAGCGCTGAGTCGGGCGGCGCGTCCGCCCCACCGCTCTGTCACGCTCTGTCGGCCTGCTCCGACAGACGGGCATGCGGTCGATCTTCGGTGTCTTGGCGCTCACGCTCGCGGGTTGCTTCGCGGTCACTCCGGAGACGTCGGAAGACGCACGTCTCCCGCCCGAGGCCGGCACCCCCTCGCTGCTGCCGGCGGTCTTCGCGCTCCCGGTCGAGCACGAGCACGGCGCGGAACCCAACGTTGCGGCAGATCTGCAGAAGCCTCCGGTCGCCCCGCCCGCGCGGGAGCTCCGTGAGCCCACGGAGTGGAACGGTGATCGTCGCCTTTCCGGGCCCGACCGCGTCGCCCACGCGCGGACCTCGAAGCTCGCGGAGGTGAAGGCGCTCTTCGAAGAGGCCGGCGTCGCGTACCCACCCAAGGACACCCTGCTCCGCGTCTTCAAGCAGGAGGCCGAGCTCGAGCTCTGGGCCGGCGGCGGCGACGAGCCGCTTCGGCTGGTCACCACGTATGCCATCTGCGCAGCGAGCGGCGATCTTGGACCGAAGCGGCGCGAGGGGGATCGTCAGGTCCCCGAGGGCTTCTACAAGATCGGTTATTTCGATCCGACGAGCGCGTTCCACCTGGCGATGCTCGTCGACTACCCGAACGCTTCCGATCGGCTCCGCGGCGGTCCGCAGCCCGGCGGCGAGATCCTCATCCACGGGAGCTGCGCCTCGATCGGGTGCGTCGCGATGTCCGACGAGCGCATCGAGGAGATCTACCTCGTCGGGTGGGCGACGTTCCTGAACCGGCGCCCGGTCCACGTCCACATCTTCCCTGGCCGCGACATGGACGCGCTCCTCGCGGACACCAAGTACGAAGCGCACCGCGACTTCTGGCGCGAGCTCAAGGTCGGGCACGACGCCTTCGAAGAGACCAAGCGCATCCCGAGCGTCCGCATCGCGGCAGACGGACGTTACGAGGTGGACTGAGACACAGGCCAGGCGCGGGCGCCCTCAGGGCTCCACGGGGTCGTGTTTGCCGCCGTCTTTCGTGCCGGCGTCGCCCGTCTTCCCGCCGTCCGCGTTGCCCGCGTCGCTGCTGCCCGCGTCGCTGTTGCCCGCGTCTGCCTTCCCGCCGTCCGCGTCGGCCTTGCGCAGCTTGCCCGTCCCGTCCGGCGGCCAGAAGAACACCTCCACCTCGCCTGTCGCGCGGTCGACGAAGCGGAGGCGGCTGGCGCGGGCGTGATCGGCCATCCGAACGAACATCTTCGTGTTCGCGCGGAACTTGGGCCGCTTGCGGCCGGGCTGGTCGTCCCCTTCGCGGGGGCCGTCTCCGCCGAGAGGAACGTTGAAGCGCAAACGATCGAGGAGCTCCGTACCGACGTAGAGCTCGAGCGCGTAGCGGCCCATCACCCGGGGCGTCGCCTCGGCTTTTTTCAGCGTCACCTTGGTGAGGGTGCCGATGGTGGGGACCCCCTGCTTCACCAGGACCTCGAAGACCCACTGCTTCGTGTTGGCCTTGGGCGCAGGGTCCGGGGGGAAACCTTCGCGCGGGGGCTCCGCGAAGGCACGCCTCACCGGCCCCGCGACGAGCACGGCTCCGAGCGCCCCGAGCGTGCTGCCTAGGGCGGTGGCGACGAAGAGGCGACGCCGCATGCGACGAGGGCCTCTTCCCATGCTTCCGGTCGCCCGTCGAGGGCTGACCAGAGATCGGTCATGTCTGCCGGAATGGGCGCGCGGACGACGACGGCGCCGCGCGCGGGGTCGGGGAAGTCGACGGCCGCGGCGTGGAGCATCGGGCGCGAGACACCGAGCATCGCCCCGCGTTTCGTCGGCACCGTGCTCGGGCCGCCGTACCGCTTGTCGCCGGCGAGCGGGGCGCCCGCGCCGGAGGCGTGGATCCGGATCTGGTGGGTGCGTCCGGTTTGCGGCATCAGCGCGAGCAGGCTGGTCGGGCGCTTGTCGGGGCCGGCCTGCGCGATCGGCCAGACCGCGGTCTCCGCGTCTTGCCCGCCGACGTCCGCCGTCCAGCGCCCGGCCGAGATGAGCTTTCCGCTCGCGAGCGCGACGTACACGCGTCGGTATCGGCCGCCCTGCTTCGCCTCCGCCAGGGCGCGGGCGCCGCGCTCGGTGAGGGCGAACACGACGGCGCCCGTCACGTTCGTGTCCAGCCGGGACACCGCGTGTGGGGCGCGAGCGCCGCGACTCAGGAGCGCCGTGACCTTGTCGCGGAGGCTGGGCTCGCCGCTCCTCGCCGGCTCGGTCGAGATGGCCGGCGGCTTGTTCACGACCGCGACGTCGTCCGACAAGTAGAGGACGAGCTGCCCGAGCGCGGGCTCGTCAGGACGAGCCATCGCCCGTCGACCCGTCCGTGACCGAGGTGAGCTTCTCGACGGTCCCGCGATCGCCGTCGACCCGGACCCGATCGCCGGTGCGGATGCTGAGCGTCGCGCCCTCGACGTTGACCACCGCGGGCACGCTGTACTCGCGCGCGACGATGGCCGCGTGAGACAGAGGCCCGCCGAGCTCCGTCACCACACCCGCCGCCAGCAAGAAGAGCGGCGACATGCCGATGTCGGTCGCGCGGGCAACGAGCACCTCGCCCGGTTGGATCGCGGTCGCCATCTCTCCTGGCCTCGTGTGGTTGGCCGTGCTGCCGGTCACCACCACGCGCGCGGGGCCCTCCACCACGCCCGGGCTGGCAGCGAGGCCGACGAGCTTGGGCGCAGACGAAGGCGGCAGCGTGACCGGCGGCGGTCTCCCCACGAACGTGAAGGGCGGATCCGGCCGAGCCACGTCTCGCTGGTACTCGGCGCGTCGAAGGCGAATGACGTGAGCGATCTCCGCGCGGCCGACCCGCAGGGCGGCAACGAGCTCTTCGTAGGTGCAGAAGAAGACGCTGCCGTCCGGCAGCGATGGATCGATGCGGCGGAGGCGGCGATCGATGTCGAGCGCGACGAGGCGCACGAGGCCCAGCGTACGCGTCACCCAAGCGCGCATCTTCTCGCGCAGGCGAGTGTACGTCTGGCAGAGCCCGACGAGCGCGCGGATGGCCGACAGCTCGACCCCGGTGAGCACACCTTCGAGCCGGGCGAGCTCCCGGTCGGCGAGGGCTCGAGCCCGAGCGGGGCCCGCGTCGGGATCGATCTCCGGACCGCGCAGCGCCGCCGCGAGCATGGCGAGGAGGGAGGCCTGGTCCTCGCGCCAGCGCGGGGTCATGAGCTCCGCCTCGCGGACCGCGCGATCGCCGAAGCCCTCGAGGAACTCGAGCAAGGCCGCGCGTGTGGGGCCCGCCGGCACGTCCGCCACGGTCAGCGCGGCCCCGGCGAGGATCGCCTCGGCGGCCTCCGGCTCACGGCGAGCGATCCTCGCGACGCGGAGCAACGCCAGACCCGGGTTCGCGCTCTCGACCTCGGCGATGCCGCCCATCAGGGCCTGGGCCGAGCGGGCGGCCTCACGGCGCGAGTCGGCCGGGAGGCTGCCCTCGCCGCGGCCGTCGTGCAGGCGGACGAGCTTCGAGAGCGCGGTGGTGAGGCCGAGGTGTGAGGCGAGCGAAGATGACGCACACGTCAGCATGAGCTCGCCGGCCGAGACGAGGAGCTCCCGAGCGCCGCTCAGCGTCTGCGCGAGCGCGTCGTCGGGGAGGAGGCCCAGGTCCATCTCCACGAGGCGCCGCCTCCGCGCCTCGGCCTCCGCCTCCCAGGCCGCCACCTCGCGCTCGAGGCGCAGCTGCCTGGCGAGCAGGCCCGGCAGGAAGAGCGGCGCGCGCATGTAGAAGCCGCGCTTCGACACCCGCGCGGCGCGTCGCTCGAGCGCCTCGATGATGGAGTCGGGCGCGCCGCCGCTCTGCTCGAGCAAGCTCCTCGGCGAGAGCCCGGGGACCTGGCCGGCTACGTCCATGAACGCGGTGAGGTTCAGGTAGAACCGCCCGAAGACGTTGGAGACGAGGGTGACGCCCTTGGGGACACGGCAACCGAGCGCCGCGAACGCCGCGCGGAAGCCGAGGTCGCTGAACCCGCGCGCGACCGACCACGTGAGCGGCGTGGCGGCCCCGGGCAGCGCCTCGCCGACGTTGGCGCGCGACCAGACCGTCTCGTCGTCGCCGCCTTCGGGGAACGGGCCGCCGGTGATGGGGCGGGCCTGGAGCACGACGACGTGATCGGCGCCGCCCTCGTCTTCCACCGCGAACTCGATGTCGAGGGCCTCGCGCGCCCGGACGACGAGCCGGCCCGCGATCCGAGACAGGTCGGCGAGCGCGCCGGGCGAGAGCGCGGGACGCCGCGCTCGGTCGATGTCCACGGTGCGCGCCACGAGCTGCGCGCCTTCGACCGTCAGCTCCGTCGTCTTCTGGGCGATCACCGATTCGATGACGGTACCGTCCTGATGAAGGCGGTAGGTGTCGACCACGTTTGCGCCGTCGACGACGGGCGAACCGAGGCCCAGCGTCGCGTGGACGAGCCGCTCCCCGTCTCGCCACCGCGGGCCGGCGAGGCCGGCCGGAGGCGACGTGAAGAGGACGCCGGCCGCCTTCGCGCGCACCACCGGCATCACGAGCACGGCCATCGCCGCGCTGCGGGTCCCCCACCGCTGCAGATAGAGGAGCGTGCGTGGCAGATACAAGCTCGCCCAGACCTGCCGAACGGCGTCCGCGAGTCCCTCGGGGCCGTGCACGCCGAGGATGGAGGTCGCCAGGCCGGCGAGGGAGGAGTTGTGCGCATCCTCGCAGGTCGCGCTCGAGCGAACGGACAGTCCCCACGGCGCTTCGGGCTCCACCGTGCGCCAGAGCGCCTCGAGCGCACGCGTGAGCTCGCTCGGGAGCGCCGTCCGGAGGATGCGATCACGCGCTCGCGCCGAGCGATCCGTGCCCTCGCGCGTCCCGGCGAGCTTGAGGAGCGCGCCGATGTCGTGGCCCTTCGGCAGCGCCTCGTCGACGAACCGCGTGAAGAGCTTCGCCTCGAGGACCCAACCGGGCGGAACCGGGTGCCCCTCCGCCGCCAGGTCCGCGAGCATCACCGCTTTGTGCCCGAAGCGCGCCGCGCGCGAGGCCGTCTTGCTCGGGGAGGGCTGCTTGAGCGCCGCCACCGCGAGGAGCGGCGACAGGACGGCGGTCACGTCCTCCGGCAGCGGGTGGAGCGGGGGGGTAGCCATGGTTCCTGCGTGCGCCATTGGGTGGGTAGCACAGGCGTTTGGAGCAGAGCATGGAAGTTCGGTGGCGTAGGATCGAGGGCGAAATGAAGCTGGCGAAGTCACCCAAGCACACCGACCTCCTCCTTTCGTGCACCTTCGACGAAGACGACGGGGTCCTGCGCATCGAGGTCCGCGCGGCCCCGCCGACGAACTTCGGGACCGCGCTCACCTACAAGCTCACCCAGGACGAGGCGCTCGATCTGGCGCGCTCGCTGCGAGCGTTCGCCGAGAAGTGACGGCGCGGCCGACCCGAGCTCAGGGGGCAGGCAAGCCGCGCAAGACCCGCTCGTGGTGAATCAGGAGCTCGAGCGAGCCCGGGCCGCGGTTCCAGGCGTAGTCGTGTGGGCCGCTCGTGACGACGAGCCGGTGCACGATCTTCCGCGCGTCGAGGGCGCTCGCGAGCGCCCGGGTCGGCTCCAGGAACGGGTCCTCTTCGCTCGACACGAGCCTGATCGCAAACGGCGCTCGCTCGGCGGCGCGGGCGGCGAGATCGGCGAAGGCGTCCGCCTCGCCGACCTGGATGGCCGGCTGGAGCCCACCGACCGAAGCGAAGGTCTCCGTCTTCGTCAGGCCGATCGAGAGGGCGTAGCGACCGCCCATGCTCACGCCGTCGATCCCGGTGGCCTTCCTCTCGACCGCGCCGCCGCGCACCTCGGCCACCTTCGGCAGGAGGGAGTCGGTCAGGAACCGGGCGAACGGCGCGGCGTCCTCCGGGGCTCTGCCGCGCGGCACAGGCGTGTAGGGGCAGGCGATCACGAGGCCCACGAACGGCGCTGCGCGGAGCGATCGATTGAGCGCCTCGAGCCGCTCCAGTGAGAGCATGTGCCCGGCGTCTTCGGAGCGGATCTCGCCCGAGCGGAGCGCGTCGACCGCCTTCTGGAGATCGTAGTCGTCGCGCCAGCCCCGCGCGCCCGCCTCCACGCCGCGGCCGGCCTCGCCGCGGCCGTGCAGCGCGACGAGCACCGGCCAGCTCGCCGAGCCGGGCGGCGCGTAGACGAGCGCCCGCTGCTCGCCGTCCCCTTCGCCGCCCGAGGAGAAGGCGAGGTCGTGCCAGTCCGGAGTTGGCTTCCCCGCGGGCTTGTCGGCGCGATGAGAGCAGCCGGCGAGCGCGGCGAGCCCACCGAGCGCGGCGCGGCGCGTGATCGACACGCCGCGAAGTCTACACCCGGCGCGCCGAAACTTGGCCCGGCGCGTCACGTCGGATTACCGGCGTTGTATGCGCCCGTGGATCGCCATCGGTGCCGCGGCCCTCGTCGTGGGCTTGACGGTCCCATTCGTGCGCGGAGAGACGGTGCCCGATTTCGGGCTCGCGAAGCTCGCGTTCGGGGAGCGTGGCCCTGCCGGCACCACGAAGCGCGAGGTCACTCCGCCTGCGCTCCACAAGATCGATCTCGCCAAGATCGACGTGCGCGGCGAGGTCGCCACCGCGCCGGCTTGGGGGGATCGGGTTGCCGAGCTCACGGTCGTCCCGAAGTACCAGCGCGCGGCGAACCGCTTGCTCCGCGACGGCGCCGTCGCGGAGGGCGCGATCGTGATGACCGACATCAAGACCGGGCGCGTCCTGGTCTGGTCGAGCTACTCGGAGGAGGCTCCGCTCCGCGATATCGCCAGCGAGGCGTTCGCGCCATCCGCCAGCATCTTCAAGATCGTGACCGGCTCCGCGCTCATGGAGAAGGGCCTGACGCCGACGACACGCGAGTGTTACCGAGGTGGCAAGAGCAAGGTCGACGACAGCGACCTCGTCCGAGACGAGCGGCGCGACAAATGGTGCGCGACCCTCTCGGAGGCCATGGGTCGGAGCCTCAACGTCGTCTTCGCGCGGCATGCGCTCGATCACCTCGAGAAGGACGATATCGAGAGCATCGCCAAGCGCTACGGCTGGGAGCGCGAGGTGCCCTTCGACGTCCCGATCGAGAAGAGCCGCCTCGAGATCCCGGAGGAGCCCAACGAGCGCGCGAAGGTCGCGGCGGGCTTCTGGCACACGACCCTCTCGCCGTTCCAGGGCGCCAACCTCGCGACGACGATCGCCAACGACGGCGAGGCGATCCAGCTCTACATCGTCGACAAGGTGCGCGACGCGCAGGGCGACCTGTACGTCGGACCGCAGGAACGACACGTGCTCGGCCGCGCGACCGCGGAGCAGACGGCACGCGCCGTGACGACGATGATGGAATCGACCGTCGAAGGCGGCACCAGCTTCACGACGTTCCACGATCGTGCGGGCCGCGCCTTCCTCAAGGACGTCCGCGTCGCCGGCAAGACCGGGACGCTCGAGGGCAAGGGCTACCTCTTCACGTGGTGGGTCGGCTTCGCGCCGGCCGACAAGCCTGAGGTCGCGCTCTCGGTCCTCGTGGCGAACCGCGGCGACTGGCGCGTGAAGGGCACGCAGGTGGCCTCGGACATGTTGCGGGTCTACTTCGCCGACAAAGGCGTCAAGGGCGTCGTGAACCCGATCGCGTCGAAATGATCGGCGATCAGACGGGCCGCGTGGGCGTCACGTCGCGCGGCTCGAAACACGCGCGGCAGCGCGCCTCGTAAGACTCGCTGCCGCCGACGAGCACGGTCGCTCCTTCCGCAACCAGACGCTGCGACCGGCTCGCGGTGTCACCACACACCGTGCAGACGGCGTGGACCTTCGTCACGAGCTCGGCGACGGCCATCAGCTCGGGCATGGGGTGGAACGGACGGCCGAGGTAGTCCTGGTCCAGCCCTGCGACGAGGACGCGGACGCCGCGGTCGGCGAGCCGCTGCGCCACGTCCACGATCCCGCGGTCGAAGAACTGGGCCTCGTCGATCGCAACGACCTGCGTCTCCTCCAGGACGCGGCTCTCGAGGCTCTCGCTCGTCGCGACGGCGACCGCTTCGAGGATGCCGCTCTTGTCGCCGCCCTCGGCGGCCGCGTGCGACACGATGCTCGAGCTGTCGTACCGGTCGTCGATCCGTGGCTTGAACGCCTGGATGCGCTGGCGCGCGAACCGGGCGCGCTTCACCCGCCGGATCAGCTCCTCGGTCTTGCCGCTGAACATCGAGCCAGTGATAACCTCGATACATCCCGCGAAGACCGGCCGAACCATGGCGGGTTCGCTTAGAGGGCATCGGGCCCGGAGGGAAGAGTGGGAAAAACCGCCTCGGCTTGCGGCCCCGTGCCGGGGCCCGCATCGCCCGCTTCCTGCCGGTAGGGAAGGACGGTCTATTTTTGATCGACTGCGCGGCTATCGTGCCAGCCCGCGTAGCCGTGCTAGGATGAAGCCGTGCAGGTGGTGCTGCGGAAGCTAGGTCGTGGCTCGAGGGCCGTCGTTGGGCGGCTGGTCCGAGCTCCACGCAAAGGCTCCGTGGTCGTGATCGAGTTCTCGGACGGGATGCACGAGTACGTGACCACTCCGGTCAAACGTGTGCTTCGACTGGCCGGCAAAGAGGTCTTCTACATCGAGACCGTGAACTCCCGCTACCGCCTCGAGGTCCGAGGCCGCGAGCTCGCGCTCGACGGCGCGGCGAGCGGCGGCGGCGACCGCTGACGGGTTGCTTCGTCGGCGGCGCCATGGGATGCCCACCGACCGCCCATTAGCTCGGGCCCGCAGCTCCCCGTCGGGTGCGGCGCGCTCGAGCCGGTCGGCTCTGGCACCAACATCAAGGAGAAGCCACGTGGCGAAAGGCGATCGCAGGAAGTCGAACAAGATGAGGCGCAAGAAGGCTCAGACGAAGAAGAAGGAGCGCCTCGCGCGTCGTCGCGCGGCGAACCGGAAGCCGGCCGCCAAGGGCAAGAAGTCCTCCTCCTGAACGAGTCGAGCGAAGTTGACAGCGCCGTCATTCAGGCGGCGCTGCCCTTCGCTTCCGTCAAGGAGCCGACGCGAGCTCTCCGTCCCGCGACGAGGTGGAGCCCGTCGACAGGAGCTTGGGATCGCCGTCCACGATCTCTTCGCCGATCATCTGCCAGCGCTCCTCGCCGAACTCCCACGTTTGCTTGAGCGACGTCGTCCGGACGATCGTCTCGTCGAGGCGTGACCACGCGACGGAGACCGCGACCGCGGCCTTCTTGTCCTCGAGCGGCGTCGCGCCGTTGTACTCCATGTCGAGGATGCGGATCTTTCCGCCCCACTCCGCGTGCGACAGCATGAAGCCGCTCCGCAGCTCGGGCTTCACGCAAGCGAGGACCAGGTCCATGCGGCCGAAGCGCGCCGCCGTGACCACCTGGTTGGCGTCCGCGATCAGGCGTTCGCCGGCCGAGGGCGGGCTGATGCAGCCGACCGCCGTGAGGACCGCGCCGAGGAGCAGGGCATGGCTTCGCATGGTGAGGCCCGAATCCCACGCCCGCCGCGCCCGGGCCAACTTCTGTGCGCAGCTCAGAACGCGCTCGAGGCGAGGAAATACACCTGCCCGTTCTCGACCGCCTCGCGGCTCGTGCCGTAGGCGTACCCGAGCTTGAAATTGGTATCGATCCTGTGCGCGAGCGTGAAGCCGAACCAGAGCTCCATCCCGACGGCGGTGTGGAGGCCCGGGATATGGATCAGGTCGCCCTTCGCGAACGCCTCCACGCCGTCCGAGTCGAGCTCGTCGAACGCGCCGCCGTAGTCGATGAACGCGGCGGCATCGAGCCGACGCCAGAAGAGCGGCAACGTGGATGGCCCCCAGTTCGGTATCCAGATGGGCGCGCGGTACTCGAGGGTCCCGAGCAAGAAGGCGCTGCCGCCGTAGGCGCCGGGCGGGTAGCCACGCAGCACGAAGGCGCCGTCGTAGACGCCGTCGATGAGCAGATCGAGCTCGCTCGCGTTTGCGAGATCGTAGCCTCCGACGAAGTAGATTCCGCGGCGCGCGTACGCACCCCCGGACACCCCGCCCGACGCGCGGGCCGCCAGGGTCTGCTCGCCCGGCCACGGCATGGTCACGTAGGCCGAGGTGCCGAAATCGAAGGCGTAGAGGCTCTGGGTGCTGCCGAGCGCGTCGTCGGCCATCGACGCGCCGACGCGCAGCGAGAAGCCACGCTTGCTCCCTGCGGCGTTCACGCCGCCCTCGGCCGTGTTGAGCCCGTAGGAGAAGCGCACCTCGCTCAGGAAGCCCTCCTCCGGCTTCACCGTGACGGGCGCCTGCGGATCCAGATTGTCGGGGATGGGCAGGTCCGTGTGAAAGACTGTCGCGTTGTAGGCGAGCGCGACGTTCTGATCGACGAAGGCGCGGCGTATCGGGACGTCGACACGTGTGCCGGCCGTGGTGCGCGTCTCGTTGAACGAGGGCTCCTGGCTGGAGATCCGGTAGCCGCCCACGCGGGGCAGGACGGTCCGCGAGAAGCTGGCGCTCAGATCCACCGGCAGCCGGGCGTACGTGTACGAGACGCCGCCGCGCGGCTCGGGCGCGTCCGGGTCGAAGGTCGCGCTCGCGCTCACGCGGTGATGGCCGACGATGTCCTGCGCGGTGGTCTCGAAGGTGACGGCGAGCGAGCCGAAGTAGCCCTGTCCGAGGGAGAAGAACCAGCTCCGCGGCCCGAAGGTCACGAGCGGGTTGTACCGGCGCTTCTCCACCGGGATCTGCCGCGGCTCGGGCAACGGAGCGGGCCGCTCCTGACCGGTCGCCGGCGCTTCGAGGAAACGCGATGGGTCGAGCGGCATGGCGTAGAGGTCGTAGCCCTGGTGCGTGTAGCCGGTGTAGACGAGCGTCTTGCCGTCGGGGCTGATCGCGGGCGTCAGCGCGGCGCCCACGACGTTCGTCACCATCTGGAAGGTCTTCTTCGTGACGTCGTACGCGTAGACGTTGAAGATCCCGGTGCGATCCGAGCTGAAGAAGAGCGTGCGCCCGTCCGGTGACCATACCGGGTGCATGTCCACGGCCCTGTCGCTCGTGATCGCGGTGGCGGCGCCGGTCGCCACGTCGACCACGCGGATGTCTCGGAAGCCGCCGGCTCGCCAGGCGCTGTACGCGATCTGGCGACCATCCGGGGAGAAGCGCGGCGTGTAGGCCTGGTCGAGCGGCTGCCCGGGATCGAGGGTGCGCGGCTCACCGAGGTTGTCCTGCGGGTCACGCGTGGCGACCACGAGCCGGGTCGTTCCGCGTGAGTTGATCGTGAACGCGACGAGGCGACCGTCGGGGCTGACGTCGGGCTCGTTCGCGCGCATCCCGTCGGTGAGGCGCTTGCGCTGAGGCTCCGTCCCGAACGTGGAGGACTCGCCGCGCGGGACCGAATAGAGATCGTGCCGCGTCCACAGGTTCCGCCAGGCGTCCTGGTTCGGGAAGACGATGCCTCCCTCCGGCGTGAACGAGGCGATGGCGTCGGTGTTCGTCCGGATGAGCAACGACTCGTCGCGCTCGCCCGCGACCTTCGGATCGCCGAGGACGAGGCGGTAGATGCCCGGTCGCTCGCTCTGATCGTTCCGGTAGTAGACGAGCTCTTCGCGGCCTGGCTCGCTCCGGAACGCCGGCGGCACGAACCGCGGATAGACGACGGAGTGCCCGTGGAAGGTGATGCGGGCGCCCTCGCGCCTGCCACGCGCGTCCACCTCCTTCACCATTTCGCCGTAGTGGATGCGCAGGTGCTCGTGCCACGCGCCGTACAGGTCTTCGTAGGTCCGCCCGGTCTGCCTGCGGATCGCGCGGTTGACGCCGAAGGGAACGAGCGACGCGCCATAGTCCGCGGACACCGCGGGCATCACGTCGTCCCCGTACACGTCGGCGACCCACCTCAGGAACCGCGAGCCGTAGAGGTAGAAGAGGTTTCCGAACGGGTAGCGCTGCGCGCTGGCGGAGATCTGATCGAGCCGCGCGAAGTTGTCCTCGAGCACGTCGGCACGAATGAACGTGTCGAAGAGGCTCGAGCGGATTCGCCCGCCGCTCGAGTAGTCGCTCTCGAACAGGACGGCCAGGCCCTCGATGATCCAGCGCGGCTGCGCCGAGTTCGGCGCGAAGCTCCGCCCGAAGATCGCGTTTGCGATCGCGGGGATCCCGCTGATGTTCCCCGTGTGGAGGATGTGCGTGTACTCGTGCGTGACGAGGCCGAGGTACCAGTCGTCGTAGTCGCCGAGCGCCGAGATGTCCCCGGGGGCCGTGACGAAGAGGTTGATCGCGTTGTAGGGCACCGGCGTCGCCGACCCGTTCGCGGAGTCGGTGTTGTCGGTCAGCACCATCTCCGTCTTCACGTCGGGCGAGTAGGCCATGCCTCCGCTGACGCGCTCGTGGATCGTCTCCGACATCACGATGATGCGGCGCGCGACCGGCTCGAGCGGGTGCGGGTAGGTCAGCTTGAAATGAGCCGTCTCGAGCGTCCAATACTCGAGGGACGGATCATCGACGGCGTACGCCTCGCGCGAGAGCGACAGGAGCGTCGCGACGAGCAGCGTCGCGACGACGGCGGCGATCGACCTCACAGGTCGTCGTAGAACATCGGCTCGCGATTCCGCGTGTACCGATAGACGAGCTGGCGACCTTCGGGCGTGATCTGGACGAAACGGGCGCCGAAGCCGGGCTCAGACGAGTCTCCTCCGCTGTGCGGCTCGCGGATCCATTGGACCACGCCTGCGGCTTGGAACTCGTAGTCACCCGGCAAGAGGACGCGAAGGTTCACCTGCGCGCCCATCTTCGGAATCTTGTAGGTGGCGACGAAGATGCCGCCGTGCTCGATGACGTCGTTGCCGCCCAGGCCCTTGTAGAAGTTGGAGACGCTGTGTGTCCCGAGCTCCACCACGACGTTGCCCGACTGGCTCGGCGACGCTTGCGGGGTCGACGGGAGCGGCGCACGCGCCGCGGCCGGGGCAGCGGCTTGCTGCGCCGGCGCGGGAGCGGCGGGGGCCGCCGGCTGGGCATAGGGCGCTGGGGCCGTCGCTTGCACGGCCGCGTGCGCGGCCTGGGCCGCCTGTGCTGCAGCCTGCTGCGCGTTGGGCTGCAGGCGCACGGTCTGGTTCGGGGAGCTGAAGGCCGGCTGATGAGGCGCGGCCGTCGGCTGCGGCGCGGGGGCGGGCTGCGGGATGGGCGCCTGGAACGCCGCCTGCGGAGCGGGCTGCGGGACCGGCTGATGATGGTGCGGCGCCGGCTGGGGAACCGGCTGCGGCGCAGGGAAGGCGGCCGGCGAGGGCGCGGAGAGCACCTGCGTGCCGCCGAGCGCGACCGGCGCCGTGGCTGCTGCCGCGACTGCGTACCCCGCGGGCGCGGAAACCGTGACAGCTCCGTCATGAGCCGGCGCGGCCTGAGGCGCTGCGTGGACGGCCTGAGGCGCTGCGTGGGCGGGCGCCGGGCCAGCGGCCGCCGGGCCAGCGGGCGCCGGGCCAGCGGGCGGTTGGTATCGGGCGAGCTGGTGCACGCTCGAGAGGCACCCCGCGACCTGGTCCATGACCATGTCGAGCGCCGGATGATCGAAGGTCATCTGCTGGAGCGCGTTGAGGGCCGTGCGGACATGGGCGAGCGCCGCGTCGCGCCCGTTCAAGTCTGCTCCTTTCGACCGCTCGATCCGGTGCAGGATCCCCATGGACTCCGCGATCGGATCGGCCAGATCGAGCAGCGCCTGCGGCGTGGCTGGATCACCTTGCAGCGCGGACAGCGCCTGGGCCAGGCGCTCGCGCGCGGATTTGGCCAAGGTCTCGGGGTTCGACAAGACAGACCTCCTCGGGGACGGTACGCGGGCGAGCGTACCACCCTGGTGGCCGAGGGCGAGAGGGCTGGGGGGCGGGTGGGACTGGGTCACGCTCCAGGCTCGTCAGCGGCACGAACGGCCTCAGGCTGAAGGGCTGGTGCGTGTGAGCAGGGCCAAGAGCTCCTCGCTGGCCAGTCGAACGCCGTCTCGCTCGACGACGTCGAGCGCCACCGCGCCGTCGCGCGTGCGGACGACCGCGCGCCCGTCGAGCCAGGCTGCTTCGCCGGGCGTCTCCAGCAAGGGGGACGCGGCCCGGCTCGACGCTCGGAGCACGGTGACGGTCTGGCCCGAGATCTCGGTGAAGGCCCCCGGGGAGGGCGAGAGCGCGCGGATCTGCCGGATGACACGCGTGGTGGGGGCGTCCCACACGATCGTCTGCTCTTCCTCGTCCAGGAAAGGCGCCGCCGTCGCGCGCGCCTCGTCCTGGGCGACGGCGATGGGAGGATCGCCCACCGCAAACCTCCGGCACACGTCACGGAGCACACGGAGGCTCGGGCGGTCGAGGGCGCGGGCGAGGCGCCAGGAGTCCCAGTCTTCGCCGATCGGGAGCTCCTCCTGTGCCAGGATGTCGCCGGTGTCGTATTCGTCCGCGATGCGGTGACACGTCACGCCGGTCTTCGCGTCGCCGAGCAAGATGGCCCAGGCCGTGGGGTCGGGCCCTCGGTGACGGGGCAAGAGCGACGGATGTACCCCGATGCCGCCCTCGCGCGCGGCCGCCACGACCGACGCGGGGATCCGGTTCGTCCAGAACCAGCTGACCAGGAGGTCGGCGCGCAGATCGGCGATGCGGGCGGCGAAGGCGCGGTCCAGCTTGGGTTTGTCGAGGACCCGCTCCGGACCGAGCAGCCTGCGCAGGCGCCTCCGGCCCACGGTGTCGGTGCGGCTGAGGCCCGCGACGACGATCTCGTGACCATCCGCCGCGAGGAGGCAAGCAGCCAGGGGCAGCCCGAGGAATGCGACGCGCACGCGGGGGCTATGGCAGCTCGCCGAAAAGTTTTCCAGTCCCTGCGCGAGCAGGTAGTTGCCTCGCAGATGGTCGCTACTGTCGCGAGCCGTTTCCGCAACCAGGCGATCCGCCAGGGGCATCGCTACGACCCCTCCGCGGCGTCGAGGCCGATCCTGGTCTTCGACAACATCTACAAGTCGTATCGACCCGATCAGCCCGTCCTCCGGGGGATGTCGCTCACGGTGGAGCGCGGCGAGTTCGTGTTCGTCACCGGCCCCTCGGGGTCGGGCAAGAGCACGCTCCTGCGGCTCATTCACAGGACCGAGGCGGTCGACGACGGCCGGCTCCTCTTCCTCGGCCGCGACGTCGCGAGGCTCCCGGAGAGCGCCATCCCCGCCCTGCGGCGAAACATCGGCGTCGTCTTCCAGGACTTCCGACTCGTCCCCGGCTGGACGGTCTACGACAACGTGGCGATCGCGCTCGAGGTGATCGGCCTGCCGCAGCGCCTCGTTCGCACACGGGTCGGCGAGGCGCTCGAACGGGTGGGCCTCGCCGGACGCGGCGGCGATCCGGCGCGTGTCCTCTCGGGCGGCGAGCAGCAGCGCGTCGCGATCGCGCGGGCCATCGTCCACGAGCCGGCGCTCATCCTCGCCGACGAGCCGACAGGCAACCTCGATCCGCAGCTGGCCATCGACATCCTCGGGATGTTCGAGGACATCCACGAGACGGGGGCGACGGTGCTCTTCGCGACACACGATCGCTCGTTGCTCGACGTGCGGCCGCGGCGCGTCGTGATCCTCGACGAAGGCAAGGCGACCGACGTCCCCAGCGGTCTCGGCGAAGACGATCCGGAGAGCGCGGACGAGGAAGACCCGTACGCAGACTTCGAAACTGACGGCGACCTGGCCGTCGCTTGACGAGGACGAGATGACGACCGGAGGCTTGGGTCCTGCGACATTCGGCACCTGGCGAGCGGGCCGCAGCGATTGGCGCTTGCAGGTCCTCACCGTGTTTTCGCTCTCGGTCGCCTTCGTCTGTCTGGCGGCGTCGCTGCTCGTCGTGACGAACGTGGAGGCGCTTCGCGACCGCTGGTCGCGCGCCGGACGCGCCACCGTCTACCTGAAAGACGTCACGAAAGAAGCGGACGTGGGCGCGCTCACGCAGGCCCTCGAACAGACCGAGGGCGTCGCCCGTGTGCGGCACGTCTCGAGCGACGAGGCGCGCCGCGAGGTGGTCGCCGCGGACGAGGCGCTCGCCTCGCTCCCGGCGCGCGCCTTCCCGGCCTCGATCGAGGTCGCGTTCGACGACTCGGTCACCGACGAGCAGCTCAAGACGATCGCGCTCAAGCTGCGAGCCCTCCCGTCCGTCGAGTCCGTCGAGACGTACGAGCGCTGGACGGAGCGGCTCTCCTCCGTGCTCGGGGGCGGCGTCACCGCCGCCGCCTGCCTCGCGATCATCGTTCTCGCGGCCGTGATCAGCGTCGTCGCGTCGACGATGCGGCTGCTCTTGCAGCGTCGCAAGATCGAGGTCGAGGTGCTCCGGCTCGTCGGAGCCACCGATCACTTCGTACGCCGCCCGTTCGTCATGGAAGGCGCCACACAAGGCGCGCTCGGCGCCACGCTCGCGCTGGCCATGTTGGGCGTCATGTTCCTGCTCGTCCGCCAGCGCTTCGACACCCACCTCGCGAACCTCCTCGGGGTGATGCCGAGCTTCTTGCCCTGGCCGATGGCCCTCGGAATGGTCGCGCTCGGCGGCGCGCTCGGCGCCGCGACGGCCTTCTTCAGCCTCCGCCGCCTCACCTCGGTATGAGCCGCGAGGGTATGAACCAATGAAGCGGCTCGGCGGTACCTCGGTCGTCCTCAGCCTGGCGCTCGCGAGCGGCGTCGCCTTCGGCGTGCCAGCCGGATCCGACCCCCTCTCGGCGCTGCCGAACGGCGCGTCCGACCCCGCAGCCGCACCCCAACCCCTCGTGCCGCCTCCGACCTCGCCTTATGAGATCGAGGGCGCGCTCAAGAAATACGACGAGGAGGAGAAACGCATCGGCGCCGAGCTCGCGGCCATCGAAGAGGAGCTCGCCGTCCTGGACGAGCGCGTCGTGGCCCGCGGAAAGGCGTACTTCAAGCAGGTGCGCGCCGGCCTCTTGCCGGCCGGAGGGGGCTTCGACGAGCTCGTCGATCACGCGGCGCGCGTCGAGCGGACGCGTCTGGCGCTCTCGCGCGATCTGGAGCAGCAGAAGGTCCTCCGCAAGAAGCGCGATTTCCTCGCCGATCGGCTGACGCGGCTCAAGGTCGAGCGCGCGCCACTGGCGATGCAGCGCGAGGCGGTCGCCAAGGCGAAGACCGTGATGAAAATGGCGGACGAGCGCCGCGCGGCCTTCGACCGCGCATTCGAGAGCTCGACCGCGCCGCCGGACTACGTCGCCATCTATGGCGCCGACCTGGGCCCCAGCGACGGGGCCTCGGGCCAGGCATTCCCGTCGCTCTTCGGGCGGCTGCCGCTGCCGATCGCGGGGCGCACCGAGGTGAAGAAGCTGGACGCGTCGGGCGGCGCGGGACCGGCGCTCGAGCTTCGCGCCACGGGCAGCGCCTCGGCGCGCAGCGTCGCGGCCGGTCGGGTCGTCTTCGCGGACGACTACCAGGATCTGCGCGTCACGGTGGTCGTCGACCACGGCGAGCGCCATTTCACGATCTACGGCAACCTCGAGCGCTCGGACGTGAAGGTGGGCGACTCGATCGGCAGCGGCACGCCCATCGGCCCTGTCGGCTCGCGCGGCCTCGACGGCGCCGTCCTCTACTTCGAGCTGCGAAAAGACGGCCGGGCAGTCGAGCCCGGACCGTGGTTCGGGCTCTGACGGGTGCTCCCCCCTCAACGAAGGTGAGGGGGGCTGGGGGGTGAAAGAGCGGCAACAACCCCACCCAGCGGCGTCACGTCGCCAGTTCACCTGGCTTGCCAGGTGAATCAAGGAGCAAATTCGCTTTCGCTCGGTGACCCGAGCGAATTTCAGAAGACTGCTAATACGCGAGCTGGACGCGCGTCCCGAGCTCGTGGAGCAGGTTCGCGTCCGCGTCCGTCGGCTCGACGATGTTGCCCGGCACCACGGCGAGGTTTTCTCGTCCGCCGCTACCCGGCGTGAAGAAGAGGTTGTAGTTGAGCGCGAGGCGCACGCTCCGCGTGTGCCAATAGTTGGCGCCCAGTCCGAACTGGAAGGCGTCGATGTCGGTCGCCGGATTGCCGGCGGAGCCTGGAGTCGCGGCGTCGTCGATGCCTCCGCGGGAGTTCCCGTCGTAGGAGCCGAGGATGGCCGAGAAGAGCGCGGTGAGCTGGAGGCCTCGTTTGTACTCGGCCTTCTTTCGGAGGTTGAGCTTCTGCGGCTTCATCCGCCCCACCGGGGCCCCGATGCGCTCGTCGCCGAAGGCCCACCAGTCCACCCAGCTCGTCAGGCCGACGCCGCTCAGGGTTCCGAGGCGCTCGGTGTTGGTGAGGGCGAAGCCGTCGAGCGCTTCGCGGGTGTGGTAAGCGGCGTAGTAGCCTTCGGCAGCGATATCCACCGGGCCCACCGGGACGAGCAGCTCGCCGCCGATGACGTTCTGCGCACCCGACGGGATGATGTGGACCCGATTGCCGCGTGAATCGGCGTAGGTGCTGTTCCAGAGCACCCAGCCCTGCTGCGTGCTGATCGGCACGACGTCGTAGCCGACGTTCTCTTGATCGCGCTGGCCGTGGCGTGCGCTGATGCCGATGCGAGCGTTCTCGATGAGCTTGACCCCCTTCAGCGGGGCGACGAGCAGCCGTCCGATGAAGTCGGGCGAGGCGTCGACCGTGAAGCGATTCTGGCCGTCGCCCCCGGTGACCGCGACCTCGTAGGTGAAGACGTCGTCGCCGAAATCGCCCCAGAGCATGAGGCCTGCTTCGCGGTTGGCCGGGACGATGAAGGTGCGGACGGCGAGCGACCGTTCGAGCAGCGGCGTGCTCCAGTCGGCGGTGCGGTTTTCCTGCGAGATCGGCGGTCGGAACTGGCCGAACTCCACGTTGAGGCAAGGGCAGAGCGAATAGTTGATCCACGCCTCGCGCATGCCGATACCGCCGTCGACTCCCTGGACGGCGCGGAAGCGGGCGGTGTCCGCGGTCGGGTCGACGCCCGGGGGAGCGGCCGACACCTCGTCCGTGCCGACGGGGTTCGAGAGCGGCGACGTGACGTCGAAGTTCGCGAGGAAGGTCCATCGCTTCAAGAACTCGCCGTGCATGCCGAAGCGGATCCGCCTGGCGAAGAACCGCGGATGGAGCCCCGCGCCGCCATTGACCGTCGGCACCGAGTCCACGTTCTTGCCGAACCACGAGTTGAAATCGAGCTGGATGTCACCCGTTGGCGAGAGCCGGAACTGCCCGTCCGGGTCGCGGATGAAGAACATGTTGTGCCAGCCCGCGACGGGCTCGCCGGAGCTGGAGTCGCGGACGGCGAGCGCCGCCTCGTCCGCGAAGGCCTTGGGCGGCGCGGGCGGGGAGGCCGCCGACTGCTTGCCCGAGCCTGCCGGCGGCGGAGCCGGGGGGGCCTCCGGGACGGCGAGCGGCGCGGTGGTCGGCCCCGCCGCGGGCGGCGCGGCGGACGGAGGGGCTCCTTGTCCCGGCGCGGGAGGCGGAGCGGGCTGTGCGGGAGGCGGAGCGGGCGGCGGAGGGGCCGGCTGCGCTGGCGCCGGCTGGGCGTGGGCCGGCAGGGCGACCGCGCTCGTGATAAGAACGGAAAGGAGAACGGCCGAGCGATGCCTCGCGGTTACGCCTTTGGGTGGCAGCATGGGAGAGCTCCGACGCCAGATGGGCACGATGGATGACGCCGACGCTCGCACCCGGCTTGCCGTAGGTCAAGCTGAAGAGGAAGGGACCGCGAGCGCTCGCACCAAGGCCGAGCTCGAGGTCGCCGACACGGGCATCCTGACGACGCTCATGGGGCCCCGAGGCGAGCAGTTCCGTCAGCTCACGAAGGGGCTCGGGGTCGAGGCCGGGGTGCGCGGAAACGTCGTGCAGATCGTGGGGCCCCAGGCCGAGGTGGAGGCCGCTCGGCGGTTCCTCTCGGATCTCGTCGCCATGCTGGCGAGCGGCACGGAGCTCACCCCCAACGATCTCGCGCGCGCCGTCGCCGCCGTGCGCGAGCATCCCGGCGCGACGTTGCGTGAGATCTTCGAAGACGTCGTCGTCATTCCGGCGCGCAAGAAGCCCATCGCCGCGAAGAGCATCGCCCAGAAGCGTTACCTGCAAGCCATTCGCGCCCACGACCTGACGTTCGGGATCGGCCCCGCCGGGACGGGCAAGACGTACCTGGCGATGGCGATGGCGGTGCAAGCGCTCCTCGAGCGGCGCATCAAGCGCATCATCCTGGCGCGCCCCGCCGTCGAGGCGGGCGAGAAGCTCGGCTTCTTGCCCGGCGATCTGGCCGAAAAAGTGAACCCGTATCTTCGCCCGCTCTACGACGCGCTCTACGACATGATGGACACCGAGAAGGCCAGCGGCCTCGTCTCGCGGGGCCTGATCGAGGTCGCGCCGCTGGCGTTCATGCGCGGCCGCACGCTCAATGACTCATTTGTCATTCTGGATGAGGCCCAGAACACCACGAGCGACCAGATGAAGATGTTCCTGACCCGGCTCGGCTACTCCTCGAAGGCCGTCGTCACGGGCGACGTCACCCAGGTGGACCTTCCGCAAGGGCATCGATCCGGGCTGGCCGAGGCCCGCGAGCTCCTCGGCGGGATCGAGGGGATCGCCTTCTGCCACTTCACCGAGGTGGACGTGGTGCGCCATCCGCTCGTGCAGCGGATCATCGTCGCGTATGATCGGCGCGATCAGGAGCGAAAGGTCGAGAAGGGGAAAGAATGACGACGGAGCCTGCCACCTATCGCGGCCCGGGACCTTCGGAGGCGCCGGGGCACGCCGCGGAGCTCGCCTTCCTCGATCGCCTCCTCGAGCGCCTCCGGGCGGAGCCGCGGCTCGCGAGCAGGGCGATCGTTCGGCCGCACCCATTGCTCCTCTCGGTCCGCGCCGAGTCGGCGACGCTCGTCATCGCGCCGGCCTCGGTCTGGGACGGGGCGCGCCACCTCCTCCGCCCGTTCTCCGCCAAGCTCGCCGAAGGCGAGGCGGCGCTCCTGCTCCTGGGCCGGCCGCGTGATCCCGATCTGGGCGGCGCGGTGGCGCGTGGGCTGGCCTCGTTATTGGGTGAGCAGCCCTCCGACGACGAGCTCTTCGTGGCCATCACCGCCGCGTTCGAGCTCCTCGAGGCACGATCGAGGGCGGAGAGCCGCGGAAGGTGGCTGAGCCGGTATCGATACGAGCTAGGGGAGCTCATCGAGATCTCCAAGGCGCTCTCCACCGAGCGCGAGATCGACAAGCTCCTCGATCTCATCCTGGAGAAGAGCCGGTTCATCACCGGGGCGGACGCAGGCAGCCTCTACGTCGTCGAGGGCGACGACCCCGATCCGCTGCGGCGCACCCTCCGCTTCAAGCTCACGCAGAACGATTCGGTCGAGTTCGATTGGCGAGAGTTCAGCGTCCCCGTCAGCTCGCGCAGCATGTCGGGCTACGTGGCGCTCCACAAGTGCCCGCTCAACATCGCCGACGTCTACGACTTGCCTCCGCGTAGCCCATTCGGCTTCGACCCCAGCTTCGACGCGAAGATCGGCTATCGGACGAAGAGCATGCTCTGCGCGCCCTTGCTCTCCCGCGCGGGAGACGTGATCGGCGTGATCCAGCTCATCAACAAGAAGCGCGACGTCGAGCGGCGCATCCAGAACGCGGCGGACGCCGAGGACATCGTGGTCCCCTTCGACGAGCGGAGCGAAGAGCTCTTGATGACGCTCGCCTCGCAGGCCGGCATCGCCCTGGAGAACGCCATCCTCTATGCGGAGATCAACCGCATGCTCGAGGGCTTCGTGCGCGCCAGCGTGGAGGCGATCGAGCAACGCGATCCGACGACGAGCGGTCATTCACGCCGCGTCGCCGACCTGACCGTCGGGTTGGCGCGCGCGGTCGAGCGAGTGGACCACGGGACGTTCGGAAAGGTGACCTGGTCGAAGGACGACCTCCGCGAGCTCGAATACGCGTCGCTCCTCCACGACTTCGGCAAGATCGGGGTTCGCGAGGAGGTGCTGGTGAAGGCGAAGAAGCTCTTTTCGCACCAGCTCGATTCGATCCGGCTGCGGTTCGATTTCGCGATCCGAACGGTCGAGGCCGACGTGCTCCGCCGCAAGCTGCACCTCATCGAGCGTGGAGGAAAAAAGGAGGACCTCGCGGCGCTCGACGACGAGCTCGTCGCGCGCCAGGCCGAGATCGAATCGGCGTTCGCCGCCATCGCCGCCGCGAACGAGCCGACGGTCCTGAAGGGCGGGGACTTCGCGCGTATCGAGGCCATCGCGCGCGAGACGTACACGAGCATCTCGGGCGAGTCGTTTCCGTTCCTGACGCAGGAGGAGGTCAAGAGCCTCTCGGTGACGCGCGGCTCCCTGACGCCCGGCGAGATCGACGAGATTCGCAGCCACGTGGTCCACACCTTCGAGTTCCTCTCCCAGATCCCCTGGGGCAAGCAGTTCCGCCGTGTGGCGCACATTGCAGGAGCGCACCACGAGCGGCTGAACGGCACCGGCTATCCGAATCGCCTCCACGCGGAGGAGATCCCGCTTCAATCGAAGATGATGAGCATCGCCGACATTTTCGACGCGCTCACGGCCTCGGATCGCCCCTACAAGCGTGCTGTCCCGATCGAGAAGGCGCTCGACATCCTCGGCTTCGAGGTGAAAGACCAGCACGTGGACGGCGAGCTGGTTCAGATCTTTATCGGCGCCAGGATCTGGGAGACCGTCGCCCCCCAACCGCGTTCGACGCGGTTCTCCGCCTGACGGCGCCCGCGCTCGGGTCGGCGAGCGCCGCCCGGGCTCAAGGGGCTTTGCGCTTCAGCTTGACCGTCGCCTCGCGGACGACCTCGCCGGAGCCGGAGGAGGCGCGGAGCGTGCCAGTGAGCTCGGGGGCGCCCGATTGCGGTGCGAGGACCAGGGTGCCGCTCATCGCCGGGGCCGAATCGGGCTGGTCGGGGGTGAGCGTCGCCGACAGGAGCTCCCCTGCCGGATCCAACGCGCCGACGAGCTTGCCGGGACCGAGCGCCCCCTCGACCCGGCCGCTCACCGAGCCGTCCTCGGTGACCACGAGCGACACGGTCCCCGTTCCCGACGCGGCTCGGCCGTCGTCCGCCGCCCACGTTTTTTCGGTGACCCCTGGATCGAGCGAGACCTTGGCCTTTTTGGAATCGAGCTCTCCCGCCCAGCTCCCGACCCATTTGGAATCCGGCGGAGCCGGGCTCGAGGCCGAAGCGGTCGCGCTCGCCGAGCCGCCCAGCGCCGGCGCGGCCGAGCCCGAGGCCGCCGAGCCCGAGGCAGAATGCGGCACCGACGTCTTCTCCTGGTCCGGGCCTTGGTTTGGCCCGCAAGAGGTGTGGGCTGCAATCAACAAGGCGGAGAGCTTGAGCCGAAGCACCGTGAGCACATTCGCCTCCGCGGCGAAACGAATCAAGCTCTCATTGGCGGTGGGCGGGGCCGTCGGGGCGATCGGCGGCAATCCTCGTGGGCGAGAGCGCGCGCGGAATCCGGCCCGGAGGCGGATGCAATTCACACCCTTCAGGGTATGAAACAGACAGCAAAATTCCTGACACCAATGTCAAGTATTGCTTGACCGTCACTGTCGAAGTGCCTAGTCCTCGCATATTGCGCCGGTCTGGTACCGACGCGAGGAGATCCCATGGCAAGTCCCGACGCATTCACTCAACAAATCATCAAGCTCGTCCGCTCCATGCCGGACGACGCAATCCTCGCCCTCGTGAAGAACCAGCTCGGCCTCGACGGCGGCAAGGGCCTCGTCTCGGTCGCTGCGGTCGCGCAGGCGCCGAAGCGCCGTGGTCGCCCGCCGAAGGCGGCCAAGGCGGCGAAGCCCGTCAAGGCGGCGAAGCCCGCGCCCGCGCCGAAGCCGGCCGCTGCTCCGGCGGCGCCCGCACCGAAGCCGGCTGCCCCCGCCAAGAAGGCGGCTCCCGCGAAGGCCGCCAAGAAGGCGGCCCCCGCGAAGGCGCCCGCCAAGGCGGCCGCCGGCCGTGGTCGTCCCGCACGCGGCGGCGACCGCACGGAGCTCTTGAACCTGGTCGAGCGCGCCATCAAGGGCGGCAACGGCATGGCCGCGAGCGACGTGGCGAAGGCTGCCGGCATCCCGCAATCGCGCGCGACCGCGGCGATCAAGGAGCTCAAGCTCGCCAAGCGTATCTTCCAGGGCGGCGACCGTCGGTTCGCTCGTTATGCCGGCGACGCGCGCACGGCGCAGCAGGCCAGCGAGAACGCCCGCAAGACGGCGGCCGGCCCGATCCTCAAGGGCAAGAAGCGGAAGTAACGCCTTCTCGACCCGGCGACGTCCCTCGTCGGGGCGGGGGCGTCGCTGCCGTTTCACCCCCCGGCCTCCCTCACGCCGTGAGGGGGGCGAAGGGGGGAGAAATGGCAGGGCCGACGGCCGCTAAGGAGATCGCCGGCTTGCTGCCGCGGTGCGACGTCAGGGAGGTGCCCACGTGAGCCCACCGTCGTCCGTCGCGAGCACGTACCAGGACCGGCGCGGGAATCCCTTCACCTTCGCGTGAATGAGGAGGAGGACGCGGTCCCCCACCGACAGAAGCGAGCTGAGCTCGTAGCCGTCCGGCGTGTTTCCTTCGCCGCCGCCGAAGCGTCGCTCGAGGTTGTACAGCTTTCCTCCGTCCACCGACTCGGACGCGTAGAGCGCCCATTTCAGCTTCGTCTTCAGGTTCTGGACGGCCACCACACCCTTGGGGGCGAGGGTAAAAGCGATCTGGCGTTCGTGCGGCTCGGGCCAAGGCTTGAGGAAAGGCCGATTTTCGGGCGGCGTGCAGACGCCGTCGATCGTGCAGGGGACGAGGCTCGGGAGTCGATCGGTCGGGTTGATCGCCTCCACCACGACGCGCTCCGGGCTGCACGCGATGGGCGTGGCGGCCACCGTGGTCTCGGGGAGCTCGAAGAAGACGAGCTTGTCAGGAGAGATCCCGAGCAGGAACGTCTTGTTCGGCGGCTGCGCGACTCGACGGAACGACCAGGCGCCGCTCTCGCATTCGGGGCCCTGTGAGAGATCATCGAGCAGGGCTTTGGTCACGCCGACCCGGTCGATCTGCTTCGGCTCGGCGAGCTTCTCGCCGGATTTCGGCCAGGGCCGGATCCACAGCTTGTTCTTGTTCACCGTGAGCAGCTGGGGCGCTCGGCCATAAGGCGCCATGACAGGCTCCTCACCGCGAGGCAGCTCGACCGGGGCCGGGAGCGGCTCGCCGGGACCCGCGCTGTAGGCCAGGGCGTACATCTTCGGGCGGAGCTCCACGACGACCGAGGCGCTCGTGGGGCCGAGCACCGCCGCCATTCCGGTCCCGCGACCGATGAGCGGCGTGGCGGCCCCTTTCGGATCCGGCGCCAGGAGGTCCGCAGGCGCGGAGATCTTCTGGTTCGGGGCGGCGAAGAAGAAGGTGAGCGTATCGATCGGCGGGAGCTGGCCCTTGGGCGGTGTGGTCTTCGGGATCATCCGCCGCGCGGTCGTGAGCACCGCGGTGCCGTCCGCCCCGACGGACCAGGTCAGGATCGGTCTATCGCTCTTCGTGCAGCTCGCCACGAAGCTGCGGCCCCCGTCTTTTGTCGTGAGCAGGCAGGCGTCACCGTCGACGTCGCCGGCGAGCACCGCCGTGTCCTTGTCGGTGAACTGTCGTGTCCACCGCATCGCGGTCGAGAGCTCCACCGTCCCGACGTCGAGCGCGCGCCCGCCGCCGATCTCGGTGCCGATCTCCTGCTGCGTCGTGACGCGCGGCGGGGGCGGCACTCCGATCGGATCCTCCTGTGGCTTCTCCTGGCCGCACTTCTTGCAGCTGACGAGGCTTAGGAGGGCTAGAAAAGTCGCTCTCGACCTGAGGCTCATTCGACGGGCTCGGGGTCGGCACAGCACCGGAACCCCGTCGAATAATCATGATAGTCGAAGTCGTGCGCGGTCGTCTGGTAGCTGCAGCCGTCGCCGTTCTTTGACGTGTCCATGTAGTAGCCGCCCCGGAAGGTGCCGTCCGCGTCGGCCACCCACTCGTGAAGGTTGCCGACCATGTCGAAGAGGCCTTCCGACGTGACGCAGCCCTCCCGCGCGCCCGTCTTCTCGAGCCCGCCCTCGAGCTGGTTGATGGTCGGGAGGTTCATTCCATCCATCCAGACGCGGTCGCTGCGGACGCCGGCGAGGCGCGACGCCTCGATCACCGGGTGTCGCTCGCGGATGTCGTCGTTGCAGACCTTGGCGGTGCGCTCGTTGCCGTAGGGAAACTGGAGACCCTTCGGTCCGCGACACCCGCGCTCCCATTCGTTCGCCGTACAGAGGCGCTTGCCGGCAGCGCGGCACGCCGACTCCGCCTGGCGCCCGCTGATGTAGCCCTGCGGGACTGCGCTCGGCTCCGACACGGCCCGGAAGCCAAACGCCCCGTCCACCGACTCGAACGGCGTCAGGTCCGTCAGCTTCTTGGTGAGCGGAGGCCGGACCGCGCCTCCGGGCTCCGACAGCGCCCCGGGCGGAACGGTGGTCGAAGGAACGAGAGAAACAAGGTGTGCCTCCCACCGGTCGATGCAGACCCGATCGGCGACGAGCGCCATCCCCTCGGGGCAGCGGACACCTGAAGCGGGCACGAACAGCGCAGCCGGCCCGGCGGCCTCGACGAGCGGAGCCAGGCTGGTCGCGACGGTCGCGTCGGGCTCCGTCACACGGATGATCGGACGCGCCGCGAGCGTAGGAGCGGTATGCGCCGTGCCAGGCGCAGCCGGCGCGCTGGCGACGTGGGGGGCGCATCCGCCGATGGTCAATACTGCACCAACCAGCGCCGCACCGTGGAAGAGGGATGAGCTCCTCACGGGCGTCGGGAGTTTTCTCCGGCAAACGCCCAACCGGCAAGCCTTTTCGGACTGGCCTTACCGCATCTTGTCGGAGGTGGTAGGAGACGGCGCCCGGCCCTCTCCTTGTTTCCCTCCGCTGTCGAGCCCCACACGACCCGAGCCGCCCCTCGCCCGGAAATGAAGAAGAGATCGAAAAACGTCCTGCCAAGTGCCCGTCTGGGCTCGCTTTTTGGAGGGTCGATTTTTCTCCTTGCCGGTCTTGCACGCCGCTGGTAGTACGCGCGCTCCGTTTTCTCGCGCGCCCGTAACGGCGCTCCGAGAGCAGCTTGCCTGACCGGCCGCTGCGGGAGCCACCGAAAGGTGGGGCCCCGGTGACGCGGTCAGGAAAATCCACCTCGCCGGTGGCGGGCTGCAACCTCGAAGCGTACGACGAGCCCGCCTGGAGCCGTGCTCGAGGTGACCACGTTGGTCGCCCGGGCTCCCGCCTCTTCGCAGGCGGGTCATGAAGGAGCAATGTCGATGCAGAGCAAGGCAAGTGCGATGTTTTCGCGGATCGCTCCGCGAAAGGCGCGCATGATCATCAACTTCGTCCGCGGAAAGAGCGCGGCCGAGGCGATCCAGATGCTCCAGTTCACGCCGAAGGCTGGCGCGCCCGTCGTCAAAAAGCTCCTCGAGAGCGCGGTCGCGAACGCGCTCCGCGCCGGCGCCGACGTCGACCGCCTGTTCGTTTCGAAGGCCACGGTCGACAAGGCGCCCAACCGCTTCATGCGCCGCTGGCGCCCGCGCGCAATGGGCCGGGCCACGCGCGTGACCAAGGGCGTCAGCCACATCCACATCGAGCTGGATCAGAAGGGCTAGGTAGAGGCTTCTCATGGGACAGAAAACCCACCCGCAAGGCTTCCGCGTCGGCGTCATCAAGACGTGGAGCAGCAAGTGGTACGAGGACGGCGCGGCCTACACGAAATGGCTGCACCAGGACCTTCGGATCAAGCGCGCGATCAAGCAGTACCTCTACAACGCCAACATCGCCGGTGTGGAGATCGAGCGCGCGGCCAACCGCGCCAAGGTCATCGTCTACACGGCGCGCCCGGGCATGGTCATCGGCAAGGGCGGCAAGGGCATCGAGATCCTGAAGAGCGGCAACCTGTCGACCGCTCAGAAGGGCGAGCCCCTCTTCCCCGGCGTCGCGAAGTTCACCGACAACGAGGTGTTCATCGACGTCCAGGAGGTGCGCAAGGCCGAGACGAACGCCCAGCTCGTGGCCGAGAACATCGCTACCCAGCTCGAGCGCCGCATCGCGTTCCGCCGCGCCATGAAGAAGGCCGTCTCCACGGCAATGAAGTTCGGCGCCAAGGGCATCCGTGTCCGCTGCGCGGGCCGCCTCGGCGGCAGCGAGATGAGCCGCGTGGAGAGCTACCGCGAGGGTCGCGTCCCGCTGCACACCCTCCGGGCCGACATCGAGTTCGGCCTCGCCGAAGCCCGCACGAAGGTCGGTCAGATCGGCGTCAAGGTCTGGATTTTCAAAGGTGAGGTTCTCCAGCGGAAGCCTCGACGAATCTGAAGGGACTTCCCCGCAAGTTCACCCCCCTCACCCCCAGCCCCTCTCCCCCCTCACTCCGTGAGGGGGGGCCGGGGGGTGAAACAGCAGCAAGAACCTTCCAGCTGCCCAGCACAGAGACAACGTCATGCTTTCCCCCAAGCGCACGAAATACCGAAAGATGCAGAAGGGCCGCAACCGCGGCCTCGCGAACTCCGGCTCGGACGTCTCGTTCGGCGACTTCGCGCTCCAGTCGCTCGAGCCCGCGCGTGTCACGGCTCGCCAGATCGAGGCCGCTCGTATGGCGGTCCAGCGCCACTGCAAGCGCGCCGGCAAGCTCTTCATCCGCATCTTCCCGGACAAGTCGATCAGCAAGAAGCCGCTCGAGGTCCGCATGGGTGGCGGAAAAGGCAACCCGGAGGAGTGGGCCGCGGTCGTGAAGCCGGGGCGCGTCCTCTACGAAATCTCCGGCGTCCCGGAGGAGATGGCGAAGGAGGCTTTCCGCCTCGCCTCGCACAAGCTCCCGATGGCCTGCCGCTTCCTCGCTCGTGACCACTGATTCGGAGCAGAACCGTGAAAGCGAAAGAGCTGCGAGACCGCACTGATGAAGCTCTGAAAGAGCTGGAGAAGACGCTCCAAGCGGACATCTTCCAGGCTCGGTTCAAGAACTTCACGAACCGACTCAACGACACGGCGAGCATCATCCGCACCCGCCGCGACCTCGCGCGCGTGAAGACGATTTTGACGCAGCGTGCGCGCGCCGCCGCCGAAGGGAAGTGAGCGTCATGGCCGAGAGAAAGACAATCAAGTCCAAGCCCCCGGCAGCGCCGAAGGCGGAGTCGAAGAAGAAGGCTGCTGCGGCTGCAGCGCCGGCCGCGCCCGTCTCGGTCGCGGAGCCCGTGCCGACGGAGGCCCGCCGCGAGGCGCACGGCTTCCGCCGCAAGATCATCGGCACCGTCGTCTCCAACAAGATGGCCAAGACCGTCGTGGTCGAGGTCATCCGCAAGGCGATGCACCCGGTCTACAAGAAGTACGTTCGCGTGCGGAACAAGTACAAGGCGCACGACGAGCTCAACCAATTCAAGGCGGGCGACCGCGTCGAGATCATGGAGCACCGCCCGATCTCGCGCCAGAAGCGCTGGACGGTCACGCGCCTCATCTCTCGTCCCGTGGAGGCATGAGCCATGATTCAGGTCACCACGAACCTCGAGGTTGCAGACAACAGCGGCGCCCGCCGCGTGATGTGCATCAAGGTCCTCGGCGGATCGAAGCGCAAGTACGCCGCCCTCGGCGACGTCATCGTCGTCTCCATCAAGGAAGCCCTCCCGGGCACCAAGGTGAAGAAGGGCGACACCGCGCGCGCCGTCGTCGTCCGCACGACCCGCGAGTACCAGCGCCCGGACGGCAGCTACATCAAGTTCGACACGAACAGCGCTGTCCTCATCAACAAGGACAAAGAGCCCATCGGGACGCGCATCTTCGGGCCAGTCGCCCGTGAGCTCCGCGCGAAGAAGTTCATGAAGATCATCAGCCTCGCGCCGGAGGTGCTCTGATGCAACGCCTCAGGGTCGGAGACCTCGTCCAGGTCATCAGCGGTGCCGAAGACATCAAGGGCAAGCAGGGCACGATCACCAAGCTCCTGAAGGATCAGGACAAGGCGATCGTGGAGGGCTTGAACATGGTGACGAAGCACCAGAAGCCCAACGCCCGCAACCAGCAGGGCGGCAAGATCACCATGGAGGCGCCCATTCACGTCTCCAAGCTCATGCTCGTCGATCCCGAGTCGAAGAAGCCCACCCGGGTGAAGATCGAGGAGCGTGACGGCAAGAAGGTTCGCGTCGCGAAGAGCGGCGCGGTCATCCCGTCGGGCCGCTGAGGAGCGCAGTCATGGCGAAGAAGGAAGACGACAAGAAAGCGGCCTCCAAGCCCAAGGGCGAGTCCAAGCCCAAGGCCGGCGGCGGTGACAAGGCCAAGGCGAAGGCCAAGGCGGCGGCCCCCGTCGAGGGTGGCGAAGAGCGGAAGGTGGAACCGCGTGAGGCCGGCTACATGCCGCGCGCACGCGCGCGCTACCAAAAGCAGGCCGCGCCCGCGCTGACCAAGCGCTTCGGCTACAAGAACCCGATGATGGTGCCCCGCCTGCAGAAGGTGGTGGTCAACATGGGTCTCGGCGCCGCGGTGCAGAACCCCAAGATCATCGACTCGGCGGTCGAGGAGATGCGCGCCATCACCGGTCAGCAGCCGGTCGTGTGCCGCGCTCGGAAGTCGATCGCGTCTTTCAAGCTCCGCGAGAACCTCCCCATCGGCGTTCGCGTCACGCTGCGCAAGCACCAGATGTGGGAGTTCCTCGATCGCCTCATCTCGTTCGCGCTCCCGCGCGTCCGTGACTTCAAGGGCGTGAGCCCGAAGGGCTTCGATGGTCGGGGTAACTTCACGATGGGTCTGAAGGATCAGATCATCTTCCCCGAGATCGATTACGACAAGATCGACGCGACGAAGGGCATGAACATCTCCTTCGTCACGACGGCGAAAACCGATGAAGAAGGGCGCGCGCTCCTGCAAGAGCTCGGTATGCCCTTCCGGCAGTAGGGTTGGAGAGACTCAAATGGCTCGTGCGAAAGACTTTGCGAAGCTGAATCGTCCGCCGAAGTTCTCCACCCGGCACCGGAACCGTTGCAAGGTGTGCGGCCGTTCGCGGGCGTATTACCGAGATTTCGAGCTCTGCCGTGTTTGCCTCCGCCTGTACTCGCTGCGCGGTGAGCTTCCCGGTGTGATCAAGGCAAGCTGGTGACGCCATGGTGAGTGATCCGATCGCCGACATGCTGAGCCGTATCCGGAACGCGGCGCTTGCGCGCCACGACCGAACGGAGATCCCCGCGAGCAAGATGAAGCTTGCGGTCGCCCAGATCCTCAAGGACGAGGGTTACATCGCGGACGTCCAGGAGACGTCGGGTGAGACCCCGACCAAGAAGACCATCACCATCGTGCTCAAGTACGGTCGCGACCGTCAGAGCGCGATCGACGGCATCAAGCGCGTGTCGCGCCCCGGCCGTCGCGTGTACGTGCGGCACGACCGCATCCCGCGCGTCCTCTCGGGGCTCGGCATCAGCATCCTCTCCACCTCTCGCGGCCTCGTGAGCGACCGCGACGCGCGCCGGCTCAAGCTCGGCGGCGAGCTCCTCTGTGAGGTGTGGTGATGGCTACTGAAGTCATTCGCACCTCTCGTACCGGCAAGCGTCCCGTCGCGCTCCCCAAGGGCGTCACGGCGACCGTGCAGCCCGGGGCGATCGTGGTGAAGGGCCCGAAGGGCGAGCTCAAGCGAGACGTCCTCGGGGACGTGCAGCTCAAGGTCGAAGGCACCAACGTCCTCGTGGCGTCGGGCGCCCCCGGCCGCGACGGCGCGCGCCTCCAGGGCCTCTACCGCGCGCTCATCGCCGCGATGGTGAAGGGCACCTCCGAGGGCTACGTCCGCGAGCTCGAGCTGAGGGGCACCGGTTACCGCGTCGAGGCGAAGGGCCAGACCCTCCACTTCGCGCTCGGCTTCTCGCACCCCGTGGTGTTCGACCTCCCCAAAGGGATCTCTGCGCAGATCCCGGCGGAGTCGAAGGGCACCCAGCTCATCCTGAGCGGCCCCGACAAGGAGCTCATCGGTCAGACTGCGGCCACGATCCGCGGCTTCCGTCCGCCGGAGCCGTACGGCGGCAAGGGCGTTCGCTACAAGGGCGAAGCGGTCCGCGAGAAGGCGGGCAAGGCTGGAAAGGGCGGCAAGAAGTAGCCATGGCCATGCAAATCGTCGGTCGGGAGCGCCGCAAGCTCCGCATTCGCAACAAGGTCTCGGGCACCCCGGAGCGGCCGCGCCTCACGGTGTTCCGCAGCGCCAAGCACATCTACGCCCAGGTCATCGACGACACGACGGGCAAGACGCTCGCGTACGCCTCGACGCTGTCCAAGGATCTGAAGGGCACGCTCGGCGACGACAACAAGACCGACGCAGCCAAGAAGGTTGGCGCGCTCATCGCCAAGGTCTGCAAGGACAAGGGCGTCGAGAAGGTCGTGTTCGACCGCAACGGTTACCTCTACCACGGGCGCATCAGCGCGCTCGCGCAGGCCGCCCGCGAGGCCGGCCTCGAATTCTGATCGGAACCCGACCATGGCAATCGACCAGATCGACGAAGAAAAGCTCAAGGAGCGGGTGATTCACATCAACCGCGTCGCCAAGGTCGTCAAAGGCGGCCGTCGCTTCAGCTTCTCGGCGCTCGTCGTCGTCGGCGACGAAGCGGGGCACGTTGGCGTCGGGCTCGGCAAGGCGAACGAGGTGCCGGAGGCGATCCGCAAGGGCAACGACCAGGCTCGCAAGAACCTGTTCCGCGTCCCGCTCGACGGCGTCACCATCCCCCACGACAGCTTCGGCCACGAAGGCGCGGGGCGAGTGCTCCTCAAGCCGGCCTCTCCTGGAACGGGCGTCATCGCCGGCGGCGCCGTCCGCGCCGTCGTCGAGTCGGCCGGCATCCACGACGTCCTGTCGAAGTCGCTCGGCACCTCCAACAAGCACAACATCGTCCACGCGACGGTGAAGGCGCTGAAGAACCTCAAGAGCCCCGACCAGTTCGCGTCCAAGCGCAACGTGGACGCGACGACCGTCGGGCACATCTCGAAGACCACGCTCGGCGTCGCCAAGCGTCGCGCTTCGCTCGCTCCGCCGGCCCCGCCGGCTGCCCCGGCGAAGGAAGGGGGCGCGTCGTGAAGCCCCTCCTGAAGGTCCGCCAGACCGCCAGCACGATCGGCCAGCAGGAGAAGCACCGCAAGGTCATGAAGGGCCTCGGTCTCCGCGGTCCCGGCTCGGAGGTCGTCGTGGCCAACACGCCCTCTTTCCGCGGCATGGTGAAGAAGGTCATGCACCTCCTCGAGGTGACGGAAGTAGAGAAGAAGTAGCCATGGACATTCTCTCCAAGCTCCAGGCGCCGGAAGGCGCGGTGCGCGCCAAGAAGCGCGTCGGTCGTGGCGTCGGCTCCGGCCACGGCAAGACGGCGACTCGCGGCCAGAAGGGCCAGAAGGCGCGGTCCAAGGGCAACATCAACAAGAAGCACTTCCAAGGCGGCCAGACGCCCATCCAGCGTCGCCTCCCGAAGCGCGGCTTCCGCAATCCGCTCGCCACGCCGGTGTGTGAGGTGAACCTGGGCGACCTCGAGGTCCTCTTCGAGTCCGGCGCCACGGTCGATCTCGCGGCCATGAAGGCGAAGCGGCTGGTGCGCGGGCGCCTCGCGGATCTGGAGAAGGCCCGCGTCCTGGTGAAGGTGCTCGGCGACGGCGAGCTCACGAAGAAGCTCACGGTCTCGGCGCACCGCTTCTCCAAGGGCGCCGCCTCGAAGATCGAAGCGGTCGGCGGAAAGATCGTCGAGCTGCCGCGAGTTGCGCAGAAGTCGGAGAAGGGGACCACGGCGGCCTGACGCCGCCGCGATTCACCCCGATCCAAGGGAAACCATGGCGAGTCTCGCGGGCATCGGCAACTTCTACAAACTGCCGGACCTCCGGCGGCGCGTGTTCTTCACGCTGGGGATGCTCGCGGTCTATCGCGTCGGTTGCTTCGTCACGCTTCCGGGCGTCGACCGCAACCAGATGAAGCAATACGTCGCCGGCTCCGGCGGCCTGCTCGGTTTCTTCAACCTCTTCTCCGGCGGCGCGCTCTCCAATCTCTCGATCTTCGCGCTCGGCATCATGCCGTACATCAGCGCGTCGATCATCATGCAGCTCGGGGGCATGCTCTACGCTCCGCTCAACGAGCTGCGCAAGGAGGGGGAGGCGGGCCGCCGAAAGATCGACCAGTACACCCGCTACGGGACGATCGGCATCTCACTCTTCCAGTCGTACGGCATCGCCCGGATGCTCACGAACATCTCGAGCAACGAAGGCGGCGCCGGCGTGGTGACGAACCCCGACACGGGGTTCTACATCATGACGATGATCACGCTGACCACGGGGACCGCGTTCCTCATGTGGATCGGCGAGCAGATCACGGAGCGCGGCGTGTCCAACGGCACGAGCCTCCTCATCTTCGCCTCCATCATCACCGCCATTCCGTCGAGCATCGGCACCTACCTGCAGGCCAACTCGGGCGATCTTCAGCCGCTCAGCATGGCCGTGTTCGGTGGCGCGGTCGTCATCATGGTGGCGACGGTCGTCTTCTTCGAGAACGGCCGCCGGCAAATCCCCATCGTCTACTCGAGGCGACAGGTCGGCCGCCGCGTGTATGGCGCGCAGAACACCCACCTGCCGCTCAAGGTGAACGTCTCCGGGACCATCCCGCCGATCTTCGCTTCGAGCCTTCTGCAGTTCCCCGCGACGCTGCAGAGCCTGAGCATCCCGGGCCTCGATCACATCATCGGGGTCATCAACCGCGGCGACTGGCTGTTCAACACCCTCTACGCCGCCCTCATCGTCTTCTTCTGCTTCTTCTACACGAACGTCACGTTCCAGGCGGTCGACGTCGCGGAGAACCTCAAGAAGCAGCAGGCGAACATCCCAGGCATTCGCCCGGGCAAGCAGACGGCGGACTACATCTACGCGGTCGTGCAGCGCGTGACCGTCGGTGGCGCCGCGTACGTCGCCGGTATCTGCGTCGCGACGGATCTCGTCGCGGCCTGGCTGCTCCAGCAGCCGATGACCTACTGGGGCACGAGCCTGATGATCGTGTGCGGCGTCGCCCTCGACACCGCCAACCAGATCGAGGCTCACCTCATCACCCGTAACTACGAGGGCCTCACCGGCCCCGGCGCTGGCCGCGTGCGCGGGCGTCGCTTCACGGAAGCGGGCTAACCATGATTGTCATTCTCGTCGGACCGCCCGGCTCGGGCAAGGGAACCCAGGCGACGAACATCTGCGAGACGTTCGGTATCCCGCAGGTCTCCACGGGCGACATGTTGCGTGCTGCCAAGAAGGCCGGCACCCTCGACCCCAAGTTCCTTGCCATCATGGACTCGGGCGGCCTCGTTCCCGACGAGGCCATCCTCGGCCTGATCGAGAGGCGCTTCGAAGACGCTGACACGAAGAACGGTGTCCTCCTGGACGGCTTCCCGCGCACGGTCCCCCAGGCCGAAGGGCTCGAGGCCCTCCTGTCGAAGCGGAACCTGAAGGTGGACGCGGTCCTGCAGCTCGACGTCCCGCGTGACCAGCTGGAGGAGCGCCTGGTGCTCCGCCGCATGGACAAGCGAACAGGCAAGATCTACCACCTCTCCTCGTACCCGCCCCCGCCCGACGCCGACCTCGAGCACCGCGCGGATGATCAGCCTGCGACGGTCAAGCGCCGGCTCGACGCGTACGAGGCCCAGACGGCAGCGCTCCTCCCCTATTACGAGGCGAGGGGCGTGCTCAAAAGGGTGGACGGCGTGGGCAAACCGGAGGAGATCACCGCGCGCATCGCGGCGGCCCTTCCGGCCCCGAAGCAATGAACAGAAGGAACCATTCGTGAAGGGGAAGAAGAAGAGCGTAGGACCCAAAGAGCCGAAAGCGGACAAGCTCGAGTTCGACGGCGTCGTGAAAGAAGCGCTGCCGAACGCCATGTTCCGAGTCGGGGCAGACAACGGCCTCGACGTGCTGGCCACCATCAGCGGCCGCATGCGGCAGTACTACATCAAGATCCTCCCCGGAGACCGCGTGACCGTCGAGGTCTCCCCGTACGATCCGAGCCGCGGCCGGATCACGTACCGACACAAGTAAGTTTTTTGGGCGGGTGGGGCTCGATGCCCTCAGCAAACAGCCCCACCGCCATCCAAAGCAAAGTTAGCGTAGCTGAACCGAGAGATAGAGCGATGAAGGTCCGTCCCAGCGTCAAGAAGATCTGCGACAAGTGCAAGGTGGTCCGCCGCAAGGGTGTGGTGCGGATCATTTGCCAGAAGAACCCCCGCCACAAGCAGCGGCAGGGCAACTGAGAGGCTGAGGGAGCACGCACATGGCACGCATCGCTGGAGTCGATCTTCCCCGCCGCAAGCACCTCGCCTACGCGCTGCCGTACCTCTACGGCATCGGTCCCAAGACCGCGCGCGACATCTGCGACAAGACGGGCATCCCGCGTAACAAGCGCGTGGAAGAGCTCTCGGACGCGGACGTCAAGGCCATCCGCGATCTGCTCGACGCCGAGTACAAGGTCGAGGGCGATCTGCGCCGCGAGGTGCAGATGAACATCAAGCGTCTGATGGACCTCGGTTGCTACCGCGGTCTCCGTCACCGCAAGGGTCTGCCGGTTCGCGGCCAGCGGACGCACACGAACTCGCGCACGCGCAAGGGCCCCCGCAAGGGCATGGTCGCGCGTCGTCCCACGCCCGTGAAGAAGTAACGTCTCGGCGAGACCAGAAGGCGGTCTCAAACGAGAGCATCTCCCCGTAGTTTCTCCCCCCCCGCCCCCCTCACTGCGTGAGGGGGGAGACTTCCGAAGAGCACGTCATGGCAACGCCGAAGACCACGAAGACCAAGCAGAAGAAGAAGGTAAAGAAGAATGTCGCCGCGGGCATCGCGCACATTCAGTCGACCTTCAACAACACCGTCGTCACGATCACCGACATCAACGGCAACACGATCGGCTGGTCGAGCGCCGGCGCCCGCGGCTTCAAGGGCTCGCGCAAGTCGACGCCGTTCGCGGCTCAGCTCGCCGCGGAAGAGGCGGCTCGCAAGGCGCAGGAGCACGGCATGCGCTCCGTCGCAGTCTTCGTGAAGGGGCCGGGCGCCGGCCGCGAGAGCGCGCTCCGCGCCCTCCAGACGGCGGGCTTCAAGGTCACGCTCATCCGCGACGTGACGCCCATCCCGCACAACGGCTGCCGGCCTCCGAAGCGCCGCCGCGTGTAACGCCCCCTCAAGCTACGCCGCGTCCGATCGAGTCAAAAGGAAACTGAAGTCATGGCACGTTACGTTGGTCCCGTTTGCAAGCTCTGCCGCCGTGAGGGGATGAAGCTCTACCTCAAGGGTGAGCGCTGCTACACCGAGAAGTGCGCCCAGACGCGGCGTCCGTACCCGCCGGGCCAGCACGGCCAGGGTCGCGTGAAGCTGAGCGAGTACGCGGTGCGCCTCCGCGAGAAGCAGAAGGTCCGCCGCATCTACGGCGTGCTCGAGCGCCAGTTCCAGGGCTACTACCAGGAAGGCAGCCGCAGCAAGGGCCGCACCGGCGAAGAGATGCTCTCGCTCCTCGAGCGTCGTCTCGACAACGTGCTGTACCGCTCCGGCTTTGCGTCCTCGCGCGCCGAGGCGCGCCAGGTCGTTCGCCACGGCCACATCCGCATCAACGGCAAGCGCGTCGACATCCCGAGCTACGTCTGCAAGGTCGGCGAGAAGATCGAGCTGACCGAGGGCGCGAAGAAGTTCGGCAAGGTCATCGCGTCGATCGCCGGGGCCGAGAAGCGCAACCCGGCGAGCTGGATGGAGATCGACAAGGGCGCGTTCTCGATCAGCATCAAGGGCCCGCCCCCGCGCGAGGATCTGAACGAGCCCGAGATTCGGGAGCAGCTGATCGTCGAGTATTACTCCCGCTGATGATGCGGCCGATCTCGCGGCTGCATCGGTTGATGCGTCGGTCGGCCTCGTCGGAATACTGTCAGTATTCCTCCGGGGGCCTCCCTAGCCTCAACCGATTCGCTCGCGAGCTCGGCCACATCATGAGGCTCTGAAAGCAAGAGAAGCAGCAGATCGGCAGTGGCGGTGGGGAGTCCCGAGTGCGGGGCTCTTCGCGGGACCGAGCCGATGACCCCGACCGAAGAGAGGAAACGACATGTCGACCGCATCTCCCAGCACCGCGATGATTTCCCGCAACTGGCGCGACCTCATCCGCCCGAAGGGCATCAGCCTCGATCCGGAAGGGGCGAACGAGTTCTACGGCAAGTTCGTCTGCGAGCCGCTCGAGCGCGGCTTCGGCATCACGATCGGCAACTCGCTCCGCCGCGTGCTCCTCTCGTCCTTGCAGGGCGCGGCGATCACGGCCGTCCGCATCGAGGGCGCGCTTCACGAGTTCACCACCGTCCCCGACGTGGTGGAGGACGTGAGCGACATCATCCTCAACCTGAAAGAGGTGGTGTTCAAGGCGGCTCAGGCGAAGACGTACACCGTCCGCGTCGACAAGGAGGGCCCTGGCCCGGTCTACGCGAAGGACATCCAGCTCGTCGAAGGCCTCGAGGTGCTCAACCCCGATCACCTCATCGCCATCCTCGACAAGAAGGGCCCGCTCTCGATGGAGCTCACGGTCAACGTGGGCCGCGGGTACGTCCCGGCGGAGCGCAACAAGACGCCGACGATGCCGATCGGCACCATCCCCTGCGACGCGCTCTTCTCGCCGATCCGCAAGGTCAACTACATCATCCAGAACGCCCGCGTCGGGCAGGTGACGGACTACGACAAGCTCACCCTCGAGGTCTGGACGAACGGCTCGGTCAAGCCGGCCGACGCCGTCGCGTTCGCCGCGAAGATCCTGAAGGAGCAGCTCTCCATCTGGATCAACTTCGAGGAGACCGAAGAGACGAGCTACCAGTCCACCGGCGGCGACGAGGAGCCGCTGAACGAGAACCTCTTCCGCTCGGTCGAGGAGCTCGAGCTCAGCGTCCGCTCGGCGAACTGCCTGCAGAACGCCAACATCACCCTCATCGGTGAGCTCGTTCAGAAGACCGAGCAAGACATGCTGAAGACGAAGAACTTCGGCCGCAAGTCGCTCAAGGAGATCAAAGAGATCCTCGCGACCATGGGCCTCTCGCTCGGCATGAAGATCGACAACTGGCCGCAGCTCCTCGAGCGCTGGAAGGCGCAACAGGCCCAGGCCTGACCTCTCGCCAAGACTGGCGGGTAGCTCCAAGCTTCCACGCCAATCCTGCCCTTTCACCCCCCCGGCCCCCCTCACTGCGTGAGGGGGGAGAGGAAAAGGGAGCCCCCCTCACGGAGTGAGGGGGGTTGGGGGGTGAAACAGCAGCAACGACCTTCCAGCTCGGCTCTAGGTCACCGGATTCAGGATCAAGGTTATGCGTCACAAGAACTCAGGCAGGCAATTCAGCAGGGACACCTCGAGCCGTCGCGCCATGTTGCGCAACCTCGCGGCGAACCTCATCACCCACGAGCGCATCGAGACGACGGACGCCAAGGCGAAGGAGCTTCGCCGTGTCGCCGAGCGCCTCATCACCAAGGCGCGTCGCATCGGCAAGGTCGCGTACACCCCGCAGGACGCGCTCGACGCGGCCGGCAAGGCGCAGCGGCTCCACGTCTCTCGGCTCATCTCGTCCTACGTCCCGCGCTTCGGCGTGAAGGCCGACGGCACGAAGGTCGATCTCGTCGAGAAGGTGATGGTCGATCTCTCGAAGCGCTTCGCGGAGCGTCCGGGCGGCTACACCCGCATCATCAAGATCGGCCCGCGCCGCGGCGACAACGCGCCGATGTGCATGATCGAGTTCGTCGACGCAGCCGCGCCGGTGGACAAGGTCGTCACGAAGGTCGAAGAGACGGAAGAAGTCGCGGCCGCCGCGGGCTGATCCAGTCACGCCGACGAACGCGAAGGGCGCCCCACTCGGGCGCCCTGTTGCGTTTGTGTCGGTTTGGTCTTGCCGGACGCGTGCAGCTGCCATCTTCACGGCCGAGGAGCGCAAGCCCCGGAGGCCGGAGTTGGTGGGGGGGCCCCGCCGCGCGAAGCGCGGTGAGGGGGGAGGTCTGCATCAGACCTCCCGACTAGAAACGCTCTGCGGGGTCATCACGAGCAGCCGCGAGCTCCCAGCTGGGCGAGGCGCTCCACGGGCCCGTTTCTCGTCTGGCCCTGCTAGAACCGCCAGCGCAGCTGCAACGACCCCACGCCCGCATCGACCTCCGGCACCATCCACGTGGGCTCGAGCTCGGCGCCCTCGGCGATCATGACGGGGCCGCCGATGATGCCGGCGAGGCCAAAGAGCATGGTGGTGACGCCCCAGCCGACGAGCGGGCCGGGCTCGTAGCCGCAGAGGTCCGCGGCCCAGTGGTCGGCGTCGAAGCACTCCGTTCCGGCGCCGTCCGCCAGGGTGAGCAAGAGCCCCGAAGCGACGATTGAGAGGACGCCGAAGCTGGTGACGGCGATGCCGCCACCGATCATCGCGGTGTCGGGCAACGTCTCGGCGCCGGGGACGTAGACGTCCGTCACGCGGTTGGGGTGCACGAAGACGGCCTGATCACGCGTGAGCACGACCTGGCCGGTCATGGGGTCCACGGCCTCCGCGTGGAGGATGCGCTTGCCGATCGGGTATTGCAGGGTCTGCCCGTACCCCGCGGGCGGAACGGGCCTTCCGTCCACGTCGATGCGCACGGAGGGCTCGCCCGGGATCGGCCGAGGGCCGTACACCGTGATGAACCCGCGGTCCTGCGCGTAGGCCGCGCTCGAGACGGCAGTGGCTGCGAGGCAAGCGGCGAAGAAAAACGCGGCGCGAATGCGCGAAGCATGCCGTCCCGCAGACGAATCGTCGAGCGCTTTTGTCGCGAGTCGGACCGAGCCGTCAGGCGAACCGGTAGCCGGAGAGCCGGACACCGACGATGCTCCCTGCGAAGTCGGAGAGGCCGCGACCTTCACCGGCGGCGCCCGCCACGACCATGAGCGGAAGGAGGTGCTCCTCGCGAGGGTGAGCGAGACGAGCCGCCGGTGCGGTCGCCCAGTCCCGCAGCCGTTTGTCTCGCGCGTCGGGCTCGAGGCCGATGGTCTCGGTGAGCCAGCTGTCGAAGCTGATCGACGGGGCGCGCCCGGAGGGACCGAAGCCACGCATGTTGTGGAAGCTCATCCCGCTGCCGACGATGAGCACGCCCTCGTCGCGCAGCGGCGTGAGGGCACGACCCATCGCGAGGTGCTCGGCCGGATCGAGGCCGCGCTTGAGCGAGAGCTGCGTCGTCGGGATCGTCGCTTCCGGGAAGGCGAGCTTGAGCGGGACGAAGGTCCCATGGTCGAAGCCGCGCGAGGGATCGGAGGCCGTCGCGAAGCCTGCCCCTTCGAGCAGCTGGCGGACGCGCGCCGCGAGGTCGGGCGCGCCTGGCGCCGGCCAGCTGAGCTCATAGGCCTCGCGCGGAAAGCCGTAGTAGTCGAAATAGAGCGGCGGTCGCTCGCTCGTCATGACGGTGGGGACCTGCTCTTCCCAGTGCGCCGAGACCACCAGGATCGATTTCGGGAGAGTCGGGGCCACGCTCGGAAGCGCCCGGAGGTAGGTCGCGAGCGCGTCGAGCTCGGCAGGATCGCCGAACGGCGTGTCCACGAAGGGCCAGGGGCCGCCGCCGTGTGGCACGTAGAGCACGGGCATTCGAGCGCCGGAGCTCGGCTGCGCGGCCTTACCTGCCGGCTCGTCGGCCGCGCACGCGGGGAGGGAGGCGGCTGCCGCCGTGCCGAGCGCTGCCGCGAGGCCCTGCCGGCGCGTGATGTTGAGCGAGTCGTGTTCGTCGGCCACGTTCGAATGGTGCAAGCTCCGAGGCCGTCGCGGTAGGCCCCGGACGAGGAACGTGCCGTTGCAGGATCGATCCCGTGATGGCGGGAGCGGAGCCGGAGAGGGAAATGTGCCTCGGTCGCTCGCGGAGGCTAATCTGAGGGCATGTCTTTCTTCGCACGCACCCCGGTCGCGCTCGTCTGTCTGGCCTGCGTCACACTCTCGGCCGCTTGCGGCGGGAGCGTCATCTTCACGGAGGATGGCGGGGAGGGGGGCCAGGGCGGCCAGGGCGGCAACACGACCTCCACGGTCGTCACGTCCACGACGAGCACGACCAAGTCGAGCTCGGTGGTGACGAGCACGACGGTTGGTCCCACCACGACCAGCGTCACCACCGGACCGGGCGGCTGCGACACCGGCGAGCAGGCGACGATCGACTCGATCGAATGTCAGGACTGTCAGTCTTGCACCTTCGCGCCGGGCGGACTGTGCGAGGACGAGCTCCTCACCTGTCAGGGCGGGACTTGTTACAGCTACATCGACTGCATCTCCAACTGCGGCGGGCCGGGCTGTGAAGAGCAGTGTCAGATGATGTACCCCGACGGAGCAGCGCAATACCAGGCGCTCTTCCAGTGCGTCGTCTGCGTCGACTGCTTCAACAACTGCGAGGGCTTCAACTACTGCTTCTTCAAGTGAGCGCACGGAGCGGCTCTCGCGGCTCGAGCCCGGAACCGCCGCGCTGCCCGGGTGTCGAAGCAGCATGCGCAGCGGATTCGCGCTCGTCTCGGTCTGCCTGGCGGGCTGCCTCGTCCACCGCCTCCCGTCTCTGGATCGCTCGACGCCGGCCGAGCCGGAGCCGGCCGAGGTAGGCGAGACGACGCCCCGCGAGGCGTCGCGAGTCGGGACCGTGCCCGCCGTGGAGGGCACCGAAGATCACGCGCAGTCGCAGCCGGTGGCCGATCCACCTCGGCCCAAGCAGCGAGCTCCGGTCTGCGTGGGCGAGTCTCCTCCGCCGTCACCGCCGACCAACAGCTGCTGCTACATGGGGCAGGACCTCTGGCAACGCATCCTCGCCCCGGGCCGGCAGCGCGTTCGGGCGTGTCTCGACGAGGCGGCTGGACGCGGCATGCCGCAGCGCGGGAGGCTCGTCCTGCACATCGAGAGTGATCGGGCGGGCTCCGTCGCGAAGGTCTGCGACGACGTGGACGACGACATCGTGGACGAGAGGTTCCTCCGGTGCGTCTTCGACGGCTTTCGCGAGGTCGCGCTGCCGGAGGCCACGGACTTCTGCCCCCCGGTGCGCCTCAATTACCCCCTGACGCTTGGCCCTCCGGAGTAGGTGGGGGCGGCGCCGTGGGCGGCCTCTTTTTTCGAAAGAGCGCGAGGGAGGCGACGAGCGCGAGGAGTGCCGCGGTTCCGGCCGCGATCCCGCCGAGGGCCGCCCGCTTGGGCCAGGTCGGCTGCTGCTTCACGATCTCCTGCTCGAAGGTCGCCGCGAGCTCGCGCGCGCCTGCGTGATCGGGGTCGAGCTCGAGCGCCAGCTGGACGAGAGACCGATCGGGCCGACCTTCGGCGAGGAGGGCCTTGGCCTCCGTGAAGGCGATCTCGGCGTCGATCTTCTTCGCGTCGGGCCCCGCGGGATCGAGCCGCTTCGCCTTGCGAAGCATCGCGAGCCTGTCGTCGACCTTGTCGAACCCGATGGTCTTGCCGACCTCGAAATAAGAGGGCGCCATCTTCGCGCGCTCGTCGAACAACGGATCGCGCGCGAGCACCTTGTCGAACGCCACGACGGCGTCTGCGTGTTTGCCGGCCCTGGCTGCCGTCATGCCGGCGACCGCGAGGTCCGAGAGCTCGGCCACGCGCGAGCGGTCGTAGAGGAAGAAGATGCGCTTGGCCAGCACGTCCCACGGGACGCTCTTGTCCGGCTTGTCCCCGGTGAGATCTTGGTAGGTGTCGCGCAGCTGCCAGCGCGCCGGCTCGCCGATCCCCGTGATCGCTTGCCGCGCGGCGAGTCGGACCTTCTTGCGCTCGTGGTTGGCGAAGCTGAGGCAGACACCGACCGCGTCCACGTCCCGCAGGTAGCCGAACGCGCGGAGGACGTCGGCGAGCACGTCGGGATCGGTCGTGCCCACCGCCTCGCCCGGGATCGCGCGGCCGAGCCTGTCGAGCTCGAGCTCCGCGAAGCGCTGGACGACCACGGCGTCGTGTTTCTTCGCCTCGAGGAGGGCCGGCACGGCCTTGTCCTTCAGCTTCGCGACGGCACGCGAAATGTCGAGCCGCAGCATCTCGCCGAAGCTCGCGCGGAGCTGGATGATCTGCCTCACGGCGGGGGTCGTGCCGATGTTGGTGAGCATCCGCACCATCCCGAGCAGCTCGACCACGTCACGCCAGGCTTGTTCCTTCGGCTGCGGCTTGGCGAGCATGAACTCGAGCCAGTCGTCTTCGGCCGCGTCGTCGTCTTTGCTGGACTTCTTCGCGTCGCGAGCCGCCTTCCGAGCGGCCTCGAGGACACGTGGCGCGCGATCGCGGTCGAGCGACTCGCGCATCGCCTCGATCCGAGCGCCGATCGCGCCCACCATCTTGGCATCGACCGAGCCGAGGTCCTTTCGCGCGGCCTCGCGGATATCCGCCTTTTCGCTGACGAGCTTGCTGAGGATCCGATCGAGCTCCTTCTGCGCGTCCGCGTCGATGGGCTCCGCCTTGATGGGCGGCAAAGGCGGGAGAGCCGGCAGGTCGGAGTCGGGCGGGAGCGCCGCCGCGGGGGAGGACGAGGCGGAAGGGTCGGGGGAGGAGGAGGTTTTTGGGGGAGCGGCGAGGGAGGGGGAAGGGAGGAGGAGGAGCAGGAGAAGCGGGACCGTACGGAACGGACTCCGGTGACGGAGAACGCGTCGCCAAGAGGAATCGAGACAAGCTCGAACAGAACGTGGGCGCGCTGGTGCCCGCGGGTGAGAAGATGCCGCCTTGCTGCTCACGAGACTCTCGTCGAGCTGTAACGCTCGAGGGCGTGGGCGTCACTCCCCGGGATTACGATTCTCCGACATGTGGCTTCGTGCTCGGTTGTCTGCACGCTGGCGCTCCGTGCGGGGGCCCGCCCCGGTTCGCCTGCATGCTGCACGATCACGAGTTCTTCTGATGGCCCAGGTCTTGGCGCACACGTTCGGCGCCGCGTGTTCTCCAGGCTCCGAGCCGGTCGCATCCAGCGCGAGCGCGACCGTCGAGCGAGCGGGGGAGAGCGCGACCGCGCCGACGGTCGAGGTGTCCGCCATCCCGTCCGCAGCAAGCTCGACGCCTTCGGAGTCGCTCGCGTCGACGCCACGCCTCGTCGGGCGGTGGCGCTGCACACCGATCGACGTCGGGCTCATGGTCCTCAAGGGGGAGGACTGGGAGATTGGCTCGGGACCCAGCGCGTCCGAAGGTACGATCGTGATTCACCACTACGACGCGAACGCGCCTGGTCAGTGGCGGAGGGTACATGGACGCTGCGTGGGCGAAGAAGCCCGTGCCGCCCCTCTCCCTCGGGGAGAGGGGCCACGGGGTGAGGGCTCACCCTCGCGACGCTTTCACGGTGCCAACTCCGACACCGCATGCGGCGCTTCACCTGAAGTCGGTGCGCGCCGACACGAGAACGCCGTCAGATCTCGATGGAGTTGTCGCCGTGCGCTAGATCACGGTCTAGTCCGTGATCTTGAACTCCGAGAACTCCCCCACGTAGCTGCGCCACCGCACGTCAACCTTCTCGACCCGGGCTGCGCTGGGGCCGCGATTGGCCCAGGCGAGGATTTCCTTGAGCTCTTCCTCTTCGCCCTCGACGCACATCTCCACGGCGCCATCGGGGCGATTGCGCACCCACCCGGTGAGGCCGAGGCGCTTCGCCTCCCTCTGCGCCGAGGCCCGAAAGAAGACGCCTTGGACGCGCCCCCGAACCGTGAGGTGAGCTTGTTTGAGGGCCATCCGCTGCTTGGGTTGGTCGGATGATACCGTCCGAACCGGCCCTCTGAGAAGCGGTGGACGGATCGGGCGGACCACCGTACCGTCGGTACGTGCCCCCTCGCACGGCCAAGGCAGCGGCTACCCGCGCCAAGCGACAGGCCAAGCCTGCCGCTCGCGCAGCCCCGCGCGTCCCCGCCGTTCGAAAGAACATACCGGAGCCGCCGCAAGAGACGCCCTCCTCCGAGCGCCAGCCCCCGAGCGGCAGGCGCGGCGAGCACCTGCTCCGCCGCAGCGCCGAGCTCGAGGCCAAGGTGGCGGAGCTCGACGCGCTCCTCCAGCGCTCCGAGCGCACCGTCAAGGCGCTACGCGACGTGGGCCTCGCCCTCGGCAGCACCCTGGATCTGGATCAGCTCCTCGAGCTGATCCTTCGCAAGATCGCGGACCTGCTCGAGGCGGATCGGGCCACGCTCTACTTGCTCGACGAGCACCGCCAGCGCCTCCTCTCGCGCATCATCATCGGCGACGAAGCGAAGAGCATCGAGCTGCCGGTCGGGGGCGGCGTGGCCGGCCACGTCGCGAAGTTCGGCCAGACGATCCGCATCAAAGACGCCTACCGCGACCGCCGCTTCTCCCGTCACTGGGACGAGATGACGGGCTATCGCACGCGATCGGTGCTCGCCGCGCCGATGAAGAACCACGTCGGTCGCACGATCGGCGTCATCCAGGTCCTCAACAAACGAGGCGCGCTCCCCGGCGCCGTGGACGAGTTCTCGCAACACGACGAGGAGCTGCTCACGGCGCTCGCGACCCAGGCCGCCGTCTCGATCGACAACTCCCGCCTGTTCCTCTCGGTCATCCAGAAGAACATGCAGCTCGTCGAGACGAAAGAGCAGCTCGAGCACCGCGTCGCGGATCTGAAGCTCCTGTTCGAGCTCGAGAGCTCGATGGCGCGCGCGTCGACGTTCGAGGACCTCGCCCGCGCCATGGTCTCCGAGGCGGCGCGGGCCTGCGGGGCTGGGGCGGGCGCGCTCATGGTGGACGAAGGTGAGGAGGGCGTCTTTCTCTACTTCATCGACGCGTCGCGCGGGCTCGCCTCTGCCGGAGGCGAAGCCGAGGTGCGTCGCATCGGCGTCAAGCGCGGGGAGGGCATCGTCGGCGTCGCGATGCGGACGAACGAGGCCCAGCACCTGCCGCCCGCCGAGTCGAGCGACGGCGGAGCGCCGCCGGTCTCCAACCGCATCGGCTCGCTGCTCGGCCTCCAGGTGCGGAGCGCGATCGCCATGCCCCTCGAGGGCCCGGACGACACGCCCATCGGCGCGCTGGCCCTCTACAACGCGACGCGGCCCGGGGGGTTCTCCCAGGACGCGCGCGCGCTGCTCCGGCTCATTTCGGCCAACGCTTCGACGGCCGTTCGGCTCTACCTCGAGCGGCTGGATCGCGAGCGGAGCCACAGGCTCACGTCGATCGGCCGCCTCCTCTCCGGGGTGATGCACGACCTCAAGACGCCGCTCAGCGTCGTCAGCGGCTACGTCCAGCTGATGGCGCGCACGGACGACCCGAAGACGCGCGCCGAGCACGCCCAGGCCATCGCAGCCCAGTTCGACGTGATCGCGTCGATGCAGAGAGAGGTGCTCGAGTTCGCCAGGGGCGAGCGGAGCATCCTCATCCGCAAGGTGTACCTGGAGAAGTACTTCGGCGATCTCGAGCGGCAGGTCCTGCGCGAAATCGAGGGGACCAAGATCAAGCTCCAGATGGAGCTCCTGGATCGAGGCTTCGCGCGGTTCGACGAGGTGAAGATCCAGCGCCTGCTCGGGAACCTCATCCGGAACGCGCTCGAGGCGATGGGCGACCGCGGAGGCACGCTCACGCTGCGCGTCGAGCGCGACGGTGACGATCTCGTCATCACCGTCGCGGACACCGGCCGCGGCATACCCAAGGAGATCCAGCACCGGCTCTTCAAGTCGTTCGTCACCAGCGGCAAGGCCGGCGGCACGGGCCTGGGCCTCTCGATCGTCAAGAAGATCGCCATGGAACATCACGGGACTGTCAGTGTCGACTCGTCGCCGCAAGGCGCGACGTTCGTCGTCCGCCTTCCCCAGACGGAGCACGAGGGGGTGGTGAGCCGGCGCCTCTCTCAGCCGGTCGCGGCCGAGCCCGCGGACGGCGAGCCCGAGCCCACCCGGCCGCGCCCGCGCCGCAAGCCGATGCGCCGGCCGGAGAACACCGATGGTTGAAGGTCTGCCGAAGCGATGACCAGTCTGCCGAAACTGCCGCTGCTCGAGCCGCGCGCGGACACGCTGGAGAAGTGTGTCTATTGCCCAAAGCTCTGCCGCGCCGCTTGCCCGGTCTCCAACGCGGAGCCCGTCGAGACGCTCACGCCGTGGGGCAAGATGTCGATGGCCTACTTCGCCGCGCGCGGCGACGTGGAGATCGATCCGCTCCACGCCGAGCCCGCCTGGGCGTGCACCGGCTGCCTCGGATGTCGCGAGCGCTGCGACCACAAGAACGAGGTCGCCTCGACGCTCACCCTCGCGCGGGGGGAGCTCTACGCGCGCGGCGTCGCGCCGGCGGGCGCGGTGCGCGCACAGGAGATCGCCCTCAGGCGCGAGCCGGATGTGGCCGAGGCCGCCCGCGCGGTCGACGGCGGAGCGGGCAAAGACGCGCGCGTCGTCCTCGTGGTCGGGTGTGGCTACCTGCTCCATCACCAGACGGTCGCGCGCCAGGCGAAGGCTGTCACCGAGAAGCTCCTGGGGCAGCCGGTCCGCGTCGCGACGCGCTGCTGCGGCCTCTCCTCGCTCGAGGCCGGCGACACGGCCTCGTTCCGGAAGCGGGCGCAGGCGATGGCCGAGGAGATCGGCTCCGCCGAGGAGGTCGTCGTGGTCGACCCGGGCTGCGCGCGCGCGATGATGACGGACTACCCGGCCGCCGAGGTCACCATCAAGCCCCCGCGCCTGTTGGTGGACGTCGCGCACGACGCGCTCGCGCGGTTCTCGACGCTCGGTGAGGCGCCACCCCGCTACCACGACCCCTGCCGGCTCGGTCGCGGGCTGGGCCGTTATGAACAACCGCGCGCGCTCCTCGAGAAGATCGCGGGCGCTCCGCCGGCCGAGTTCGAGCGCAACCGCGGGCGGGCGGACTGCTCGGGCGGCGGCGGCCTCGTCCCGCTCACGTTCCCCGACGCGTCGCGTGGCGCGGCGTCGGCGAGGGCCGCCGAGCACGAGCGGCTCGGGGGTGGGACGGTCGTCACCGCGTGCGCCGCGAGCCTGCGGCGGCTCCAGACGGTCGGGGCGGACGCCGAAGACCTCGTGACGTGGCTCGCCCGCGGTCTCGGCGTCGGGACCGAATGACCTCACGGAGCCCGCGTCGGGGCACGGTCGCGACGAGGCTCCTCGCGAGCTACCTCGTCCTGCTCGTCGCGTTCGGCGCGACGATGGGCCTCGCGGTCCGCGACATGCGCGTCGCCGCCGGGGAGGCGGAGCTGCTCCGATCGAGCTTGGTGCCGCTTCAGCTGCAGATCGGGCAGGCGCTGGCGGAGCAAAACGTGCTCGCGACGCAGCTGAACCACGTGACCGCCGCCAAGAACCCGAGCGACGTCCGCGAATGGATCGAGACGGCGCGGCGCGCGCGTCCGCTCACGTTCGCTGCGGCGCGAAAGATCGCGGAGGGCATCGACGCCACAGATCCCGACGCCGCGAAGCTCCGGAGCGAAGTGACGAGGGAGCTCGGCAGCCTGGAGGGGGAGGTGAAGGGCGACTCCTTCGGCCGCCTCTTCGAGGCGCTGGCGATCGGAGACAAGCCGGCCGCGGATCGCATCCAGGCAGAGCTCGTGAAGCGAGAGGCCGACACCTCGTCACGCCTGCGCGCCATGAAGTCCAAGGTCGAGAGCGCGTCCGAGGTGCTCACCGAGCGGGCGCGCGCCCGCGAGCGGCGAGCCATCCAGTTGCTCATCGGCACCAGCGCGCTCACGCTCCTCGTGGGCCTGGCCCTCTCGCTCTACGCACGCCGCGTGCTCCGGCCGCTCTCCGCGGTCACCGCACGCGCGGAGGCCGTCGCCGCGGGCGACCTCACGCCGCAGCCGGTCGCCGCGGACTCGAGCGAGATAGGCGAGCTCGCGCGCACGTTCGAGACGATGGTCGGCGCGATCCGCGACGCCCGCGCGGAGATCGTCAAGGCCGAGCGGCTGGCCACGGTCGGCAAGATGGCGGCGCGAATCACACACGAGATCCGCAACCCCCTCTCGGCCATCGGGCTGAACCTGGAGCTGCTCGAGGGCGAGCTGGCCGACGGCGGCGATCCCAAGGAGCAGCTCGAGCTCGTCTCGGCGATCAAAGGTGAGACCGTGCGCCTCTCGCGCATCTCCGAGCAGTACCTCGGCATGGCCAGGCGGCCGGCGCCCGCGCTCGCGATGGAGTCGGTGGGCGAGATCGTCGAGGAGCTCCTGGCGTTCCTGAAGCCCGAGCTCGACCGGTCGGGGATCGTCGCCGAGGTCGAGGTGGATCCGGACGCGCCGCAGGTGCCCGTCGACGAGGGCTTGTTGCGCCAGGCGTTCTTGAACCTCGTCCGCAACGCGCGCGAGGCGATGCCGGAGGGGGGGCGCGTGACCGCCCGCGTGACGCGCGCGGCCGGCGGCGGAGTCGACGTCGTCATCGAGGACACGGGCACCGGGATCCCGGAGGAGATCCGCGCCACGATCTTCGAGCCTTTCATCACGACAAAAGATCAGGGAACGGGGCTCGGCCTCGCGGTGACGCGGGAGATCGTGGAGGCGCACGGGGGCGACATCGCCTGCGAGGCGCCGAGCGGGAAGGGGACGCGCTTCCGGGTGCATCTGCCCGGGTGAGCGCGGCCCCGCCACGCTCTCGCCTCAGTCGATCCAGCTCACGCCGGCCGGCCGCGCGAACGGCTCGCGGTTCGGGACGGCCCGGACAAAGCCGGGAAACCGAACCGTGCGGTGATCCGGGTGACGGACCTCGCCGCGGACGAAGATCTTGCGGCCGTTGTTGACGCTTTCGTCATGAATTACGACGACCTCGTCGGCGACGTGAGGGCGGCCCGCGCGGTCGAGCTTGGCCGCCTGCGCGATGCCGATCTCGTGCTGCACCCTCCGCGCGCGCACGGCGATCTCGATGGCCTCGGTGTCACGGCGCGCGCAGGGCAAGAAGAACCACTCGCCTTGACGCACGACGCGGCCGTCGCGGACGTGCAGGTTGGGCGGCACCTCCGGAGCGCGGAGCGCGTCGCGCGCGCCGTTCACCGACGAGACGCCGAACGGGAGCTCCGCCACGAAGAGGTGAGCCTCGTCCATGCCGCAGAGGAAGTGGCGCTTGCTGCCGGTCGTCCACTGCTCGACGACGCGCTCGGTCTTGGAGGACCGGAGCACGCGCACGCCGGGCGGTACCTTGACGTTCCGCGAGAGGCGGACCTCGAAGGCGCGGCGCGGTTCGTCGACGAAGAGCACCAGCTGGCGGCGACGGGGATCGAGGCCGAGCGCCTCCACGCGGTTCTCGCGAGCGCCCTGGAAGATCTGGAAGCGCTCGGAGCTTGCGCGGGGCGGCTTGACGATGTCGATCTGAACGATGCTGTTCTGTCCACGCCGCACCCCCGCGCCGCCACCGATCGGCTCCGTGAGGAGCTCCAGATCGAGGCGCGCTTCGCGGAAGCGGCGCTCCAAGGGAGTACGCGGGTCCATAGTGACCCGAGTGACGGCGGCCCGATTCGAGGCTGACAGCGGCCTCGTGGGGCCGCGCGGCAATCAGTCCGGGATGGGGTGCACGCCGTCCTTCACCCAGTCTTCCATGATCGTGCGGAAGCTCGCGACCGTTCCGAGGCCGGCGAGCACCGAGGCGAGGCCCCACTGCAGGCGGTTCACGAACGTGAAGTCCTGCGGCATCTTCGGGACCTTCGGAAGCTGCGGGATCTCACCCTCCTTGAACATGAGCTTGCGCATCCCGCGGGAGATGTACTGCACCGCCTCGCGCGCGCTCTCCGTGCTGCACACCCACGGCTCCTTCGTCATGATCGGCATGAGGAGCTGCAGCGTGTAGCTGCGGTAGAGGTCCCAGCTCTCGTCCTCCGGGTCGTAGCCGAGCACCTCGACACACGCGCGATCGAACTCGTGCCAGTCCGCGTCCATCGCGGCGCCCATGTACCGCTTCATGCCCCCGACCAGCTCGGGTGGCAGCACCTTGATGCAGCCGAAGTCCAGGAAGCCGACGGTACCGTCATCATAGAAGCGGTAGTTGCCCGGGTGTGGGTCCGCGTAGAGGTGACCGTGTTTGAGCAGCGCGCGGAAGGTGAAGCGCCAGAGCGTCTCGCCCGCCAGGTTCTTCGACTCCTGGCTGCCGGACTTGACGAAGTCCGCGTAGGCGGCGCCGCCGAGCAGGTCCGTCGTCAGGACGCGCTTCGTGGTGAGTGAGTGGTGCACCCGCGGGATGATGACCCTCGGATCGCCCTGGTGGATGCGCCGGAACACGTCCGCCATCTGCGCCTCGCGGCCGTAGTCGAGCTCGTCCCGGAACACCTGGCTGATCTCGTCGAGCGTCTGCTGGCTGTGCAGCTTCTTGGCGATGGGCGAGATCATCCCGTGGAAGAACGAGAGGCTCTTCAGGTCCGCCTCGATGGCCTTGTCGATGCCGGGGTACTGGACCTTCACGGCCACCTTGGCGCCGTCCTTCGTGGTCGCGCGGTGCACCTGTCCGATGCTGGCGGCAGCGAAGGGCTCGTCCTCCCACTCGGCGAAGACCTCATGGGGGGGCGCGCCGAGCTCCGCCGTGACCACCTTGACCGCGGCCTCCGCGGAGAGCGGCGGCGCCTTGTCCTGCAGCTTCTTGAGCTCCGCCTTGAAGCGCTCCTCGTACCCGGGCGGGGCGAGGCCGTCGACGTAGCTGACCATCTGGCCCACCTTGAGCGGCAGGCCCTTCATCTCGCCCAGGGTCTTGAGGAGGGCTTCGGCCGCCTTCTTGGCGTCCTCCGCCATCTTCTTGCGGGCCTCGTCGGTCGTCTCCTCGGGCTTTCGCATGCCGAGGGCGCGCTTCGCGCCCTCGAGCGCGATGGGCACGCCCTTGGGCGCGAGCGCCGCGAGGCGCGCCAACCGACCGAGCCGGGAGGTAGGGGGCTTGTCTTTGGGCTTGTCGTCAGCCATCGACCCGCGCGAGCGGGGTGTCGTTATAGCACCCCCCTCACCGGAGGTGAGGGGGGCTGGGGGGTGAAAGCACGGGGAGAGATCCTCCGGGCACGACGACGCCCCGGTCTTGGCTCTGCGTCAGGGCGCCGGCGTGCTCGCGGGGTTGGGGCCCGCGGGAGCCTTCTTGTCGACCACGATGAACTGCACGCGGCGGTTCTTCGCGCGGCCGTCTTCCTTTGCGTTGTCCGCGATGGGCTTGTCGGGGCCGTAGCCCTTCGAGACGAGCCGGCCCGCGTCGACGCCGCGCTTGATGAGCGCGTCCTTGACGGCCTTGGCGCGGTCGTCCGAGAGCTTGGAGTTGAGCTGCTTGGAGCCCTTGTTGTCCGTGTGGCCCTGGACCTCGATCTTGAGGATCTCGGGGTGCTCCTTCAGGACCTGGGCGACCGAGTCGAGGAGCGGATCGCTCTCGCGCTTGATTGTCGACTTGCCGAAGTCGAACTGCACCTGCTCGAGGATGACGATCTCCTTGTCGGTGACGCGGACGAGCTTGGGGCAGCCGCGCTTGGACGGATCGGGATCGTCGACGCCCTTCTCCTTCGGGCAGGCGTCGTCCGGGTCGCGGAAGCCGTCGCCGTCCGTGTCGGGCGGGCAGCCGTTCGTCTTCGGGTCGTCCGTCTTGACGCCGGCGATGTCCGGGCAGGCGTCGACGTCGTCGGTCACGCCGTCGCCGTCCTTGTCGCGGAGGGGGCAGCCGTGTTTCTTCGGGTCGTCGCTGGGGACGCCCGGCTCGGTCGGGCAGGCGTCGACGTCGTCGAGGATGCCGTCGCCGTCCGCGTCCTTCTCGGGGCAGCCGTTTTTCTTCGGATCGGCGTTGGGCACGCCCGGCACGTCCGGACACGCGTCCTTCTCGTTGAGGATGCCGTCTTTGTCGCGGTCGGGGTCGTTCGCCGGGAGCGGACAGCCGTGTTTCTTCGGATCTTCGCTGGGGACGCCGGGGGTATCCGGGCAGGCGTCGACCTCGTCGGTGATCTTGTCGCCGTCCCGGTCGTTCCTGGGCGGGGGGATGTTCGGCGTGTACGCGAAGTTGAAGACGACGCGACCGGCGGGCGTGCCGATTCCGGTCGTGAGCCCGGGGCCGCCGGCGAGGCCGAGCTCGAGCATGTCGGCCCAAGGAGCCAGCCGCCACTTCACGCCGCCGAGGACCTCCGCGTTCGTGGAGCGCGAGTCGGGGTTCTCGATGTTGACACCACCGTAAGTTTCGACGCCGAGCTGGAGCGAGCGCTCCTCCAGGAGGAGCACGCCGACGCCGCCGCCCCAGTTCATCTCGTGCCCGAGCTCGATGATGCCTTGTGTGGAGGCCTTCCGGAAGCTGGGGCCGGCCATCATGCTCCAGATGAACCTGTCCGCGCGGCCGCCCATGAGCAGCTGCGGCTGCCCGCGGACGCTGCCGTCGCTCACGTACGAGTCGTCCGCCCCGGTGGGGACCCAGACGTAGCCGCCGGCGCCGAGCTGGAAGGCGTCGTGGTAGTCGCCGATGAGACGGACGCGCAGGCCGAGCCGGAGATCGCCCACGGCCGCGCCCGAGGGCTGGTTGAACGCGATGCCGCCAGCGTTTGGCGCGTCGCCCTGGCTCAGGACGGCGAAGGGCATGTCCGCGTTGATCGAGAAGCGATCGATGATCGAGAAGTTCAGCCCGATGTGGACGAACATCTGGTCGGAGACGACCGCGCCGAGGTCCTCCTCGTTGCCCTCGCGGACGAGGACGAGGGGCTCGCGCGCGTAGTCGAGCAGGGCCTGCGCGTGGAAGGTGACCTCGCCGGCCGCGTAGGGCGACGGCACGCCGAAGAACCGATCGCCCGCCACCGACGGGTTGAACTTGGGCAGGTCGATCTGCTGGGTCTGGACCTGCTGCGCACCGGCGTCGTTCGTGTGGGCGAGCACGGCAGCGAGCGCCGCGCACATCGACGCGCGGCTCATCCATCGACAAACACTCATAGTCGACCTCATGGGCACCAAAGGGCGCTCTCCCATTCTCGCCTTTCGCCGCCCATGTCAATGCCGGCCCACGCCGGGCGACCCCACGAAGACGCTGGTCTTCGCGGGGCGCGGCGGCTCCGGCAGCCCCCCAGGTCGCTACTCCTTGTCGGCGTCGACCTCTTTTTCGAGCTTCGCGAGCTCGTCGGCCATCGAGTCCTTCGTGATTTCCTTCTCGGCTTCCTCTTCGAAGTCTTCTTCGGTGGGGATGTCGTCACCGGCTTCGGCAGTCGCGGCCGAGGCGGTGGGCGTGGCCGAGGCCTTGGCGGCCGAAGCCGCAGGCTTTGCGCTCGTCGCGGCGGCCGGCTTGGCGGAGCCGCTCGCTGCAGGTTTTGCCTGGTCCGCGCCGTCTCCACAGGCGAGCAGCAGGACCGACGCGAGCGACAGTGCCGTCATCGTCAGAGATCTCATTGCTCACCTCCCTTTTCCTTCAGGTGGGCCATTCGCTTCTCGTGACGGGCGTTCTCCTTCTCGATGAGCGCCTGGATCTTCTTCTTCGCCTCTTCGTTCTTCTCTTCCTCGGCCACCTCGAGGAGGCGGTTCAGCCGCGCCGTCCGGCGAGCGTGTTTCTTGAGCTCCGCAGCGACGAGGGGCTTCTTCACGAGGTCGCCCCACTTCTCCTTGATCTTCTCGCGCCGCTCCTTGCGTCGTTCCTGACGCTTCTCGCGGCGCTCCTCGCGGCCTTCTTTCCGCTCCTCGCGGTTCTCCTGCCGGTCTTCGCGGCGCTCTTCGCGCTTCTCTTTCCGGTCTTCGCGGCGCTCTTCGCGCTTCTCTTTGCCGGGCTGGCCGAACGCCGGCGCGCTCACGGCGCAGACAAGCGTCAGGGCGATGGCCCCACGCCAAGAAACCAATCGACTACGCATCGGACCTCCGTCGTTCGAGAGCTCGACACAGGACAAGGCTCAGAAGCAAAAAGCCGAACGCCGGCGCGTGCGTACGCCGGTCCGAGGCCGCGCCTCCTGCCGCCTGGCAGTCGCAGCCGTCTTCGGTGTCGTCGCCGTCGAGACCGTCCGCGCCGCCCGTCCCACCCGCGCCGCCGGCGTCCCCCGAGCCGGTCGTGTCTCCTGGCGGAGCGTCGACGACCTGGACGACCACCGCGATCGCGGTGTCGGCCGGGCCACCCTGGTCGGCGAACCAGGCGACACCCTCCTGCACCAGGCCGAAATGCTCGGTGTAGCTGCCGGTCTTCGTCGGCGCCTTCATCGTGAACTCGAACGTGTGCTCCTCCCCGGGCGCGACCGCGCCCGTCACCGCGGCCGGGCGGTTCGGGGACGTCCAGGTCGCGTCGGCGAAGACGCTCGTGCGGTCGCGCGGCTCGGTCGTCCCCAGGTACGTCGAGCCGTCGAACGGGGACCCGCCCGTGTTCTCGACCGTCACGCGCGCCGTGAACGACTCGCCGGCGAGCACGGTCGCGGGCACGTCCACGCTCACGAGCTCGGCCGCGTAGGCGCCCTGGGAGGTGAACGCGATGAGGTCGTCGTACGTGCCCTTGAAGACGTTGAGGTCGACGTTGCCGGCGATGCCGGGGACGCTCCCCGAGGAGGTGTATTGCCAGACCAGGAAGTCGGCCCACTGGTCGGCGATGTTTGCGCAGCCGCAGTCCGGCGGCGGGGCGCTGGGTGGCTGGCACGCGTTGGGATACTGGGCGTGCCAGAGCGGGTAGCTCGCGTAGTCGGCCGACGCGACGTTGTCCTGCCAGAAGTACTTCCCCGTGTAGATGATCGGCTTCTTGCCCGTGGCTGCCTCGACGAGCAGGAGCCACTCTCCGACCGCCTGCGCGACCTGCGCCGGCGGGAGGCCGCCGTCGGTCTCCACGTCGATGACCGCGGGTAGGTCGCCGGGCCCGAGCTGCCCGACCGCGTCGATCATCACCTGGGCCTGCCAGGCGACGTCCTCCCCGGGCTCGAAATATTGGTAGGCGCCCCGGATCATGCCCACCGCCGGGATGGCCGCCCAGTTCTCTTCGAACTTCGGGTCCATGAAGGTGCTGTGGTTCACCCGCGTGATCGCGAACTGGTAGCCCGCGCCGGCGACCGCGGCCCAGTCGATGTCTCCCTGGTAGTAGGAGACGTCCAGGCCGCGCACGACATCCATCGCGCACACGGTCGCCGCGTCCGTCGACTCGCCGAGGTCCTCCTCGGCGGCACCCGTGCTCGACGGCTCCTCGACCGCGCAACCGGTGGCAACGAGGGCGAGGCCGAGCCCGAGCCCGAACGAAAAGCTACGGAGCCACATGAGCCCGCGGATGATAGGCGGAGCGACCGCGCGGCGGAAAGGGGGGCCCGCTCCGTCTTCCTCGGTATCGCGCGCGTGGGGCCCTGGTATACGGGGGAAATGGACCCGGACGCGTTAAGGCTCTTCGCTGCAACGACGCTGCCGGTGGGCTTGTTGGCCTTCGACGCGGCGGGGCTCTGCGTGCACGCGAACGAACGCTGGAGCGCGCAGTCGCGCATGTCGGCGGAGCGGGCGCGTGGCCGCGGCTGGATGGACAGCGTGCACGCGGCCGACCGGAGCCGCGTGGAGGTCGTCACGGCGGAGGCCATGGGCGCGGGCGCGGAGATCTCGGTGGAGTACCGCGTGGCGTCCGACGAGGATCCGCCGGCGTGGGTGCTCGCGCAGATCGGGCCGGTTCGGCAGGAGGGCAAGAGCGAGATCACCGGCTACGTGGCCGTGACGTTCGACATCACGAGCCGAGCGCGCGCCGAGGCGGAGCGGCGGACGCTCGCCCAGCGCGTCGCGCTCGCCGACCGGCTCGCCTCGCTGGGGACGCTCTCTGCAGGGATCGGCCACGAAATCAACAACCCGCTGGCCGCGCTCTTCATGTCGCTCGACCACGTGTCCGCGCGCCTCGAAGCCGTGAAGCTCGAGCTCGGCGTCGCCGCGCCGCGGACGCTCGTCGAGGCGGAGACGGTGGTGCGGGAGGCGCGCATCGCGGCCGACCGCATCGGCAGGATCGTCCGCAGCGTGATGACCCTGGCGCCGCCGCGGGATCACGACTCCACGCGCGAGTGTCGTGTCCAGGACGCGATCGACCGCGTCCTGGCCATGAGCAGCCACGCCTTCGGCGCGCGCATCAAGCTGGTGCGCGACTTCCGGCCGACGCCGCGGGTCCTCGCCGATCCGATCGGCCTGTCGCAGGTCTTCTTGAACCTGGTCGTCAACGCGGTCGAAGCCATCCAATCCTCGGGCGGCACGGGGACGATCCGCGTCGCCACCTTTCTCGGTGATCAAGGGGAGGTCGTGACCGAGATCGAGGACGACGGCCCCGGCGTGGAGCCCGCGATCGCGAAGCGCATCTTCGATCCGTTCTTCACGACGAAGCCGCCGGGGTACACGGGGCTCGGCCTCGCGGTCAGCCACGAGCTCGTCCGCGGCCTCGGCGGCGCGCTCGAGCTTTCGGCCGCCACCGAGCGAGGCGCGCGGTTCAGGCTGACGCTCCCGGCCGCGGAGCTGCCCCACGACCCGGACACGGCCGGGGAAGCACGGCGGCTCCGCGTGCTCGTCATCGAGGAGGAGTACGGGCTGCTCATCGCGCTCAAGCGCGCGTTCGGCGATCGGTTCCTCGTGGCGACGGAGCGCGACGCGCCGACCGCGCTCGCGCGCCTCCGCCGCGGCGAGCGCTTCGACGCCATCCTCGTCGGTGCAATCATGACAGATTTGTCCGTCTCGGAAATCTACGCGGCGATCGCGATGCTCGACCCGGCGCAGGCGCGGCGCGTCGCCTTCTTGACCGGCCTCCCGGTCGGGAGTGAGACCGAGCAGTTCCTCGAGGGGTTCACCGACCGGCTCGTCCCGCTCGCGGCGCGACCGGACGAGCTTCAGCAGGCGATCCGCGAGGTCGCGCGGCGCTGAGCGCGCCGCCTCAGCGCGAGCGACGCCAGCCCAGAGAGCCCCCACCCGAAGAGGAGCTCGGGCCACGGGCGGTCGTCGTCGTCGCGCGCGATCGGCGTCGTCCCGGCCGGACAGGCCGACTCGGCGCGCTCCGCGATCGACGCCGTGACGGACGAGTCGACCGGGGTCTGGCTCGGCGACGCCACCAGCTTCAGATCCGCCACGAGCGCGGAGCGCGGCAACACCATCTCCAGACGGGTGAGCCACACGTCGTCGAAATGCAGTCCTTCGAGCGCGACCGCCACGTCGTCGAGATCCTCGCAGCCGAGCCGCCGCGCGTCGACGCCGTCCGCCACCACGCCACACGCCGGTGAGTCCCACGGCTCACCCGGCGGGCAAGGGTCCTGCACGAGGCCGCCCTCGTCGGGGAACACGGCCGAGCAGCGCTCGGACTCGCCGTTCTGGACGGCGCGGTCGGCGTAGAGGACGAAAAACGGGTCACGCCTGAAGAAGCTGGTCGACGCCGAGGTGGTCAGGAAGCTCGCGCCGCCGTTCTGCGCGAGCGCCGCTCGCCTGAGCGGCTCGTAGCTCGTCGTCCCGTCGGCGAAATCCCACGAGAGCAGACCACGCTGGAGCGCGACCTCTTGCAGGCCTTCGACGCGGTAACGTCCCTCTCCGATGATCGAGAGCACGATGGGCGTCTCTTCGGGCGCACCGACGGAGACCATCCGGAGCGGCAGGACGTCTCCCGCGCCGATGACGCGGACGGGCGTCATCTGTGCGACGCCTTGCCCGGGCAGGAGGCGGAGCGCAATGAAATCGAAGCCCTCGGCGGCGTAGGCGTCGATCACGGCCGCGGCGCTCGCGTCGATGCCGTAGCCGTGTGCGAGCAGCCATTCGCTGAGCGCGCCCGGCACGGAGCTCGAGAGCGTGACGGTTTCGTAAGGCCCGACCGTGCCTTGGTGAACGATCTCGACGGGCTCGGGCTCGCCCTCGCCCGCGCCCTCGTCCAGCGCGCCGAGGCTGAACGTGGCGTTGCACCCCAAGCTCGAGCCGCCGCAGTCGACCGCGGGCGGCCGGACACGCACGCCCGAGAGGGCGTCGAGCGTCTCGAAGAAGGCGGCCCGGGAGACCTCGACGCGCGCGCCCGGCTTCACGGGCAGCACCCAGGCGAACTCGGCCGGGTCGCCGGTGTATCGAATCTGGTCCCAGAGGACGGTCCGCCCCGGCGCCACGCTGACCACCATGTGATGGCCGGCCACGGCCGCCGGTACCCCGTCGGGGGCGAAGAACCCCCCGCAGGCTTCGGCTGGCGCCGGCGCGAGCAGCGCGCCGACCGCGACGCAGGGAGCGAGGACCCAGCGACCCCGGCTCACGCGAGTCGACCTCTCCCCCCTCGACGCGGTCGAGGGGGGCTGGGGGGGTGAGCCCACGGCGCTGCCGCTGTCGAAAGCCACGGAGTCGACTGCTTCTCCAATCGGTTCGTGTCCGGCATGGTCTAGAACTGTGCCTCGAAGGTGATTCCGGCTCGTCCGGCCACCGGGCCAGGCTGGTGGACGAGGATGGGCTTTGGCTCGTTGGCCGAGATGAGGAAGCTCGGTCGCGTCAGCGGAAACGCGAGCCCGGCGTGGGGGACCAAGGAGAGCGGCGGTGTGATGCCGATCCCCAGGCGGAGATCGAGCTGCGGTGCCAGCCAGAGGCCCGAGGCGCGCTCGGGGATGAACACGCCGAACGTCTCGCCCGAGATCTGCCCCACCTCGACGCCCGCACAGGCCGAGAAGTCGACGCCCGGCATCGGCCGCGGCCAGGCGGGCGCGACGAACGGCGCGAGCACGCGACAGCCGCGCAGCAGGCCGACGAGGCGCAGGAAGCTCGCCCCCGCGTCGGGGCGGTTCTCGACGATGCGGTTCGCGCCGTAGCCACCCTCGAAGCCTGCTTCGATCGTCCACGCTTCGATCCTCAGCGCCGCGGCGATCTGGCCGCCGACCTGAGGAAAGGGCAGGTCGGCCACGCCGAACAGCGGCCCGGCCCGCACCGCGAAGCCCAGGAGGTCGCGGCGTGCGGGAGTCGTCGCGGTTCGGGCGCGATCGAGCGACGCAGGTAGCGGCGGGGGAGCGTGGACCTCGGGCGAGGCCGGCCGCTCGGGCACCGGCGCCGGTGGCGTGGGAGCGCCGCTGGGCTCGGGCGTCCCGACCGAGTCCGGCGCGACGGCCAGCGAGATGAGCAACGCCGCGACGTCGGCGGCGGTCTCGCAGGAGCGCGCCTCGAGCGTCCGCGCAATTCGATTCGAGCCGCGCTCGATCGTCAGGTCGAGCTCGTACCGGTCGCCGCGCCGCGCGATCGCTCCGCTCGCCCTGAGCCGGACCCCTTCCGGTCGGGGTGACGTCCCGAGGAGGCGCTCGGTCTCCTGGCGAATGGCCTCGCTGTCGGGGCAGCCCTGTGGGACCTCGATGGCGATCTCGACCGGAGCAGCGCTCTCCTGCGCGCCTGCGGCCCCGGGCAGGAGCGCCACGACCAGCGCGAGCTGGTAGCCTGAGGCGCGGCGCTCGCGGGTCACCCCCATGGCTATACCCTCCGAAGGCGATGAATGGCACGGGGGGCAACGGGAATCGGGTCGAGGGGACACCCACTCACCGGCGATGAGCCTGGCCTCGGTTTCCCTCGCTCGATCCGGCGGCGCGACGTCGCCGCCGGCCGAGGCACGTGTGTCGCCCGCGGTCCTCGATTTCGCGCAGGTCTACGACGCCCACGTCGATCTCGTGTGGCGTGCCCTCAGGCGGTTCGGTGTTGCCGAGGCCTCGCTGGAGGACGCGACACAGGATGTGTTCCTGGTGGTGCATCGCCGGCTCGCGGAGTTCGAAGGACGGAGCAGCGTGTCGACCTGGCTCTACGGCATCGCGGTGGGTGTCGCGAGGAACCACCGCCGCACCAGACGTCGCCGGCCAGAGCAGCCGACCGAGGGGGTGGAGGACGAGCTCGTCGCGCATGGCGCGAGCCCCGAACGGTCCGCCTCCGACCGGGAGACCGTGCGGATGCTCGACGCGCTCCTGGGCGAGCTCGACGCGGACAAGCGTGAGGTCTTCGTCTTGGCGGAGCTCGAGGAGCTGACGGCGCCCGAGATCGGCGCGGCGCTCGGGCTGAACGTGAACACGGTCTACACCAGGCTCCGCGCGGCGCGCGCCGCGTTCGAGCAAGCGCTCGCCAGGCTCCGCGCCCGCGAGCAGGACGAGGAAGGGAGAGTCGGACCATGATGAGCCGCGATGCCGAGGCGCTCCTGGCGAAGGGTCGGGCGAGCCCGCCTCGCCCGGACGAGGCGTCACGCGCTCGCATGCGGGAGCGCGTCCTCGCTCGCGCGGGTGCAGCCGCGTTGGCCGGGGCGACCGTCGCCTCGGTCGCCAAGGCGTCTCCGCCGGTGGTGGCGACCGCCGGAAAGATCGGGCTCGTCTGGAAGCTCGTCGCCGTCCTGGTCCTCGGGGGCGGGCTCGTCAGCGGCGTGAGCTTGCTCGGCCGAGCGACCGAGCCAGCTCCGCGAGCTCCGACCGCCGAGCCGGCGCCTGCGCTTACGCCCCCTCGAGAGCAGTCCTCCGCTGCCGCAGCATCATCCGAAGGCGTCGATCCGGCGCCGCAGGCCACGGCGAGAATTGCGGAGGCGCCGAGCCCGGTCCCGTCCGCGGAGGCCGCGCGGCCGGGCGCGAGCGCCGTCCCGGCGCCGTCCTCTGCGCGTCCAAGCCCGGAACGTCGCGACTTGCTCGAAGAGGAGCTGGCGCTCCTCGCGTCGGCGCAGACCGCGCTTCGGTCCGGGCAAGCCGCGCAAGCGCTGGCGCTCACGGACGAGCATGCGAAGCGGTTCCCCAAAGGGATGCTGGGGTCCGAGCGCCGCCTCATCCGCATTCGGGCGCTCTGCGCCTCCGGACGCAAGGAGCAGGGTCTCGCCGAAGGGCGCGCTGCGTTCCCGGACGAAGCGAGCCCCGGCCGCCAACAGCTCGAGGCCGCCTGTCGACAATGACAAATTTGTCAGGCTCTAGCGTCGCGTCTCGACGCCCGAGAGCCGCGTGCGGACGACCTTGTCGGCCTTCGGGTCGACGCGGCTGATCGAGACGTCGAGCGCCCGCGTCTTCGCGCGCGTATCGAGCAAGGCGTACACGAGCTGGGCGTGACGCTCGGCGATCGAGCCCTCGTCCGTGACGCGGGCGGCCGACATCCGCGCCATCTCCTTGGCGAGCGCGAGGCAGCCGCGTGAAGCCGCCGGCGAGCACGTCGAGCCGAGGACCACGCACCGCGCCTCGCGCTCGGCGCAACGGTGGTGGATCGCAGCGTCGTCCAGGCGGCTCGCGCCGAGCGCGATCTTTCCGTCGGCGTCGGCTTGCCCGACGACCACGACGAGCGCGCCGGGGACCGCGCTCCGGAGAAACTCCGCGTAGTGTCCGGGGCCATCGGTCGTCACGACCGCCGGCGCGCTCGCGGACACCGCTCGCGAGGGGAGGTCCTCACCTTCGTCGGGCAGGTCGACGCTGATGACCTCGAGGCTCAGGTCCATCCCGGTGTCGACGAGGGCTTCTTCGACCGAGTGGCCCGCGCCGGGCGCGGCGTCGTCGGCCACCTTGGCGAGGGCGCCCTCCCCGAGACGGACCGGGCTGCCCGCCTCGAGCACGATGGGCGCGCGGCTGCCCGCACGGAGGGCGTCGTCGGCGGCGAGGGCACCCGCGCGGCCCACGTCGTCACCGACACCGCCCAGGCGCCCCGCCCCACGCAGGGCGTCGTCACCGACGTGTGTCGCCGCGCCGCCGACCTTGGCCGCCCTCCCGCAGTCGTCCGCGAGCTTTCCGGCCCCGCCCAGCACGGCCAGGAGGCCGGCCAATAGGCCTGCCTTGTGACCTCCGCCTTGCTGCGACTCACTCACGCCGCCTTCTACGCCGCGGCGCGCCATCGGCTCCCCTGGTCTTCGACCGAGCCGCGGGTGTCAAACCTCGTCGCGGAGGTGGGCGGCCAGCTCGCTCACGTGAGCATCCACGATCCCGGCCTCCGCGAGCACCCGCTCGAGCGACAGCACGTAGTCCCGATTTTTCCCGCTGGGGCCCACTGCCGTCCTCACCTGCGCCGCGATGGCGGCGAGCGGCGCTTCGCCCAGCCAGCAGGGGTTGTCTCGATGGGCGACGTAGGTCACCGCCTCCTCGATCTGCGCTCCGCTCGTCGTGTGGAGCGCGACGGAAGCGCGTGTGTACCCGCCGCGCTCCCGATGATCGAGGTAGGCGAGGACGCGCTCCTCCTCTCCTCGGGTCACCCGGAAGGCGACGCCGTGGCAACGAGCCGCCGCCCGCTCGACGAGCGTCACGACCCGGCCGGGCGCCTCGGGGACGCCGCGATGGTCGGTCGAGCCTTGCCAGAACCGCCGCTCCCAGCCGTCGAGGCGCGCGACCTCCCGATGGTCGAAGGGAAAGTCTGGTCGAAACAACAGCGACCCGTAGCCGAAGATCCACACGGCGCCCGCAAGCATACCCGCGTCGCGATCGTGCGCTACGAGGTGCGCGCCGCTCCTGGCCCCGTAGATCGAAGACGAGTACGCTCTTCGACCCGGAAAGCCCCATGAACCACATCCGAGCTGCCTTCGCCGTCCTCCTCGCCGCCTCCGTCCTCACGGGCTGCGCCAAGCCGACCTACGTCCGGGGTGACGAGGTCGAGGGCTTCGACGACCAGACGATGGGCACGACGTTCGACAAACGCGACCTCGACAAGCTCATGCACGAGAACCTGACGAAGTTCGTCGAGTCGGGCATCGCGCGGCAGTGGTCGACCGACAAGAGCCGCCCGATCCTCGCCATCTACCCGATGGCCAACGAGACGAGCGAGCACATCGGCAGCCAGCTCGACGCGCTGATGAGCGACATCGAGACGTACATGGTGAACACGAACCTGGTCCGCGTCGTCTCGGTCGAGCGGCAGAAGCAGATGATCCGGGAGATCGAGAAACAACACGGCGGCGGCTTCGACCCGAACCACGTGGCCGAGTACAACAAGCAGCTCGGCGCGCAGTATTACATCACCGGCAAGGTGTTCTCGTCGGATCAGGCCGCCGGCGGCGAGCGCCGCGTGCAGTATTTCATGTTCATGCAGGTGATCGACGTCGCGACGAGCGAGGTCGTCTGGCAGAACAAGGCCGAGGTCACGAAGGGCATCGCGAAGATCTGACCTCCTGCCGGGCCGGTGGGAAGATCCAGAACAGAACTGTCATGGTTACCCTTTCACCCCCCCGGCCCCCCTCACGGCGTGAGGGGGGAGGCCGTCTCGCGTTGGTCGCGGCTCTCGCGGCGCTGGTCGGCGCGGTCGGATGCGCCGGCTACGAGAGCCGGGTCGTCGGGGCGCTCGAGGCGCTCGACCGCGGGCAGCCCGACCAGGCGGTCGCCGAGCTCAACGAGGAGATGAGCCTGGACGGCTCGGACCAGCTGCCGGCCGACATGCGCACGGACGACGCGCTCCTCGTGCTCGAGCGCGGGACCATCCAGCTCTGGCGGAGCGACTACTCCCACGCGACGCGCGATCTCGGCGCAGCCGACAAGGGGATCGAGCTGCTCGACATGAGCCGCGACGCCGCGGACGACCTCGGGAAGTACCTCTTCTCGGACGACATCGGCGCGTACCGCGCCCCCGCCTACGAGAAGCTCATGATCAACACGATGGGCCTCGTGGGTTACCTCGCGCAGCGCAAGCTGGAGGACGCGAAGGTCGAGGCGCGCCGTCTCGCCATCGTGCAGAAGTACCTGAAGGACAACGATGAGGACACGACCATGCTCGGCGTCGCCAGCTACCTCGCAGGCTTCGCCTTCGAGAAGGCCGGCAACCTCGACGAGGCCCTCCTCTTCTACGAGGAGGCGCTGGAGGAGGACGACTTCGAGACGCTCCGCGATCCGCTCCGTGTGCTCACGCGCGGCGAGCCGAGGACCCCGAACGTCAAGGAGCTGGTCGGCGCGTCCGGCCCGCTCGACTCCGTCGCGCAGACCGGCGAGTGCGACGTCCTCGTGCTCGTCAGCTTCGGCCGCGTGCCCGCGAAGGAGCCGCGTCGCATCCCCATCGGGCTCGCGCTCACCATCGCCTCGGGCGCGCTCAGCCCAAACGATCACGCGCGCGCCAACGAGCTCGCGGCCAAGGGGCTGGTCACCTGGGTGAACTACCCCGCGCTCGGGCCGTCGCGCGGGAGCTTCGGGCGCGCCAGCGTCGTGGTGGACGGCCAAGCCGTCGGCCTGGAGGAGGCGCTCGACGTAGAGGCCGAAGTCCGCAAGGCGTTCGCGGAGCAGGAGCCCACCATCGTCGTCTCCGCGATCACGCGGATGCTCACGCGCGTGGCCGTGGGCGAAGCCGCGCACGCCGCCGGCCGCGCGGGTGACGGGCGCGGATCCGCAGGCGGCACAATCGGCCTCTTGGCGGGGCTCGCCGCGTCCGCTGCGATGACCGCGGCCGACACGCCCGACACCCGCTCGTGGTCGACCTTGCCGGCGCGCATCTCCATCGCGCGCTTCCGCGTGAAGGCCGGCCGTCACTCCCTCCGCCTGCAGGCGCGCGGCGTGACGAAAGACGTGGTGATCGACGCCGCGCCGGGCGGCTGGGCGTTCGTGAACCTGACCGCGCTGCGCTGACTGGGCTCCCGCGCCGACGAGCTCAGTCCGTCGGGACGTGCTCGCAGACGGGGCGTCCGCCGCTGCCCGTGCACCGGTAGACCTGCCCGCCCTTCTGGATCCACACCACGTCCACCTCTTGCGCAGGGCCGACCTGGACCGTGTGGGACGAGAGGCCGGACGGCGCCTGCGCGCAGCCGGCGAGGGTGAACAAGGAGAGGAGGAAGGGCGCGCGTCGTCGAGTCATGGCTCTCGCTGGGGATCGATGAAGGTCGCTCGTTCGCAGCGCGGTACCGGCGACGCCGGGCTCGCCTCGCAGCGCGCCAGCTGTCCGCTCAGGCTGACCCAGGCCACGTCGGTCGCGGACGGCTCTCGCAGGCGGACGGCGGCGATGACGCCGCGGAGCACCTCGCGCTGGGCGTCGAATCGCGCCGCATGGCACGCGGCGCCCCCTTCGCTCGAGACACAATACGCGAGCGCGCCTTGTCCCGCGCGGATCGCCCCCTGCGGCAGGCCGCGCACCCAGACGGCGTTGGCGATCTCGGCGCCGCCCTCCGGCGCCTCCCCGCGCGGGATGACGATCGTGTCCGGCGGCACACCGTCCGTCGGGACGGCTCGGCAGCCGCGTCCGGCCGGGTCGCAGAGCTCGAGCCGCCCGGGCTGGATCCGCCAGACCGTATCGCGACGGCCGGCGTGGCCGGCCGACCCGCTGATGAGCCAGCGATCGCCGAGGTCTTCCACGACGGCGACGCCTTCGGCCATCCGCGCGGTGGTCGCGGTGGTGCTCGCGAGCGGCGTGACCGAGCACGCCGACAGCGTGAGCGCGACGAGCGCACACGCCGGCGTGCTCGGCGCCCCGAGCATCAGCCGACCACGAGGTTCAGGATCCGCCCGGAGACGAAGACGACCTTCTTCACGGCCTTGCCTTCGACGAAAGGCTTCACGCTCTCGACGTCCATCGCGGCCTTCACCGCCTCGTCCTGCGAGGCTGCGCGCGCGAGCTTCACGTGACCGCGGACCTTGCCGTTCACCTGCACCGGCATCTCGATGACGTCGTCGACGCAGAGCGCCTCGTCGAACTGCGGCCAGGGCTCGTACGCGAGCGACTCGTCGTGCCCGAAGCGCGACCAGAGCTCCTCCGCGACGTGGGGGGCGAAGGGCGAGAGCAGGAGGACGAGCTTCTCCGCCGCGGCCTTCGGGACCTCCTTCAGGCCCGCGAGGTGGTTCGTGAAGATCATCATCGTGCTGATGGCGGTGTTGAACGAGAGCGTCTCGATCGCCTTGGTGACCTTCTGGATGGTCTTGTGCAGCAAGCGATTGGTCTCATCGTCGAGCGCGTCCGTCGTGGGGCGCGTACACGCCGCCCACACGCGGTCGCGGAAGCGGACGACGCCCTGGATCTGCGAGGACTGCCACGGCTTCACCGCCTCGAGCGGGCCCATGAACATCTCGTACATCCGCAGGCAATCCGCCCCGTGCGCCTTGACGATGTCGTCGGGGTTCACGACGTTGCCGCGGGCCTTGCTCATCTTCTCGTTGTCTTCCCCGAGGATCATCCCCTGGTGGACGAGCTTCTTGAACGGCTCCTTGTGGGTGACGTGGCCCGCGTCGAACAGCACCTTGTGCCAGAAGCGTGAGTAGAGAAGGTGCAAGACCGCGTGCTCGGCGCCGCCGACGTAGAGGTCGACGGGCATCCACGCGTCGTACGCCTCCTTGGACCAACCCTCGGCCTGGTTCTTCGGGTCGAGGAAGCGCAGGTAATACCAACACGAGCCGGCCCACTGCGGCATGGTGTTGGTCTCCCGCGCGTACCACTTGCCGTCCTTCTGGAAGAAGCGCCAGTCGAGCGCGCGCGCGAGCGGGCCCGCCGGGTCCTCACCCGGGCGGTAGTCCGCCAGCTCCGGCAGGCGGAGCGGCAGCTCGGACCGATCCACCGCGATGGGCTTGTCGAAGCGCACCACCGCCTTCGCGCCCTCGCGCGGGCTCCCGCCCTCGGGCAGGTCCACCGGGAAATACACGGGGATGGGCTCCCCCCAGTAGCGCTGTCGCGAGAAGACCCAGTCGCGCAGCTTGTAGCTGACGCGCTTCTTGCCGCGGCTCATCGCCTCGAGTTTCTGCACGACCGCGCGCTTCATCTCGGCGGTGGAGAGGCCCGAGAGCTCGGCGCTGTTCACCGAGAAGCCGTCTTCGACATAGGCCGCGTCCAGCTTGCCCTTGGGCGCCTTCTCGGGGCTGACGACTTCAATGACGGGAACGTCATATTGCTTGGCGAACTCGAAGTCGCGCTCGTCGTGCCCGGGGACGCCCATGACGGCGCCGGTCCCGTACGAGCCGATGACGTAGTCGCCGATCCACACGGGGATCTCCGCCCCCGTGAGCGGGTGGACACACGAGCCGCCGGTACGCACGCCGGTCTTCGTCTTGGCGTGGGCCATGCGATCACGGTCGCTCTTGGAGGCGGCGGCCTTGATGTACGCCTCCACCTCGGCGCGCCGCTCGGCCGTGGTCAGCCGCAGCGCGAGCGGGTGCTCGGGGGCGAGCACCATGAACGTCACGCCGTAGAGCGTGTCGGGGCGCGTGGTGAAGACCGAGATCGACTCGCCCTCGAGACCCTTGGCCGCGAAGTCGATCTCGGCGCCCTCGGAGCGGCCGATCCACTCGCGTTGCATGGTGAGCGTGCCCTCCGGCCACTCGACCTCCGCGAGGTCCTCCAGGAGCCGATCGGCGTACGCGGTGATGCGCAGCATCCACTGGCGGAGCGGCGTGCGGACGACCGGGTGGCTTCCGCGCTCGCTCTTGCCGTCGATCACCTCTTCGTTGGCCAGCACCGTGCCGAGCGCCGGGCACCAGTTGACCGGGATCTCGTCCTGGTAGGCGAGCCCCTTCTCGAACAGCAGCAGGAAGATCCACTGCGTCCAGCGGACGTATTCGTCGTCCGTCGTCGCGAGCTCACGCGACCAGTCGTAGCTGAAGCCGAGCGACTTGAGCTGGCGGCGGAAGGTCGCGATGTTGTCGTAGGTCGTCTTCGACGGGTGCGTGCCGGTCTGGATGGCGTATTGCTCGGCGGGCAGACCGAAAGAGTCCCAGCCCATCGGGTGCAGCACGTCCACCCCGCGCATCCGCTCGAAGCGCGCGACGATGTCGGTCGCGGTGTAGCCCTCGGGGTGCCCCACGTGCAGGCCCGCGCCCGAGGGGTAGGGGAACATGTCGAGCAGGTAACGCTTGGGGCGGCCCGCGTGGCGCTTGGCCGCGAACGTCCCGTTCTCCTCCCAGAAGCGCTGCCACTTCGCCTCGACCGCGCCGTGGTCGTAGCGATCTTGCCTGCTTTGGTCGTCTTCTCCGCTCATCTTGGGGGCCGGCACAGTAGCACACCGACGAGCGAGGCGGCTCTCACCGGACGGGCGGGTCAAGGAGGCGGCTTGCGCCAGCGGAAGAGCCGGTTCGGGTCCCCCGACAAAGGGGTGAAGAAGACGTAGTCGGGGTGGGAGGCGTCGATGCTGCTGATGGGCTCACCCAGGAGCTTGGTGAGCTGTACGCCGGTCGACTTGTCGAGGATGACGAGTCCGTCATTCGCGCTGTCGGCAGAGCGGGCGTAGACGAACCGGTCGTCTGCCGCGATCGGCGGTACCACGGCTACGCCGCTGACCTCTACCAGGCCGCTGCCGTCGAAGGCGTACGCGGAGCCACCAGCCGAGCTCAACACGAACGCTTCCCCGGCGGCGTTCACCGCGAGGTCGACCGGTCCCTGAGGCGCCGGAAGCGATGCATCGCACTCCGCGACCAGGTCCGGCACGACGTTCGCGTTTTCGCGATAGAAGCAACCACCGGGGCCGTAGCTGGTGAAGATCAGGAAGTCGGAGGCGCCCTCCCGGAACATCCTGTGCGGTCCGTCGCTCCCGTAATTCTCGAGCGTGTAAAAGAGCGTGGCGGCTCCCGTGACGACGCCTTGCGGCGTGAGGTCGAACGCGAGCAGGTTCGACGTCGACGCTTGCAGGACGAAGAGCTTGTCGAGCACCGCGGCGCTGCCGTTGTACGACCCGGACGATCCGCTCGGCAATTGGACGCAATCGCTCGCGTCACACGAGAGGATCGTGGGGCGGGACTGGGGCGTGAAGTAGCTCTTCAGCGGGCCTCTGCCCCACATGCCGACGAGGTTCGGAGTCTCTGCGATCCCGATCGGCGCCATATCGCCGTCGAACGTCGTCGGCACGGCGTAGATGCACGGATCGTCGCCCCCACAACTGGCCGACGCCGGGACGAGCACCGTCGCGCCGTCCGCGAGGACGTGCACCGAGCCCAGCGAGGTGGTGGCATCGGGGAACAGATCGAGCACCGCTTCCGTGCAGAGCCCGGCGGTGCAGCTCCCGCCTCCGCAATCCACACCACAAGCGCCGCAGTTCAGGGGGTCGGTCGTCGTGTCTGCGTTGCAGCTCTCCCCGCCGGCTCCACCCGTTCCGCCGGCGCCGGTCGTGACGCTGGTGGCGTCCGTCGAGGTAACGCCCGTCCCCGTCGTGGACGCCGCATCGCCGCCGCCCACCTCGCCCGCGCAGGGCTCGTCCTCGTAACAGAGGAGCGCGATGCACGACGCGTGGGAGGCGAGGGCGCCGGCGGTCACCAGCGTGGCGAGCAGGGAGAGGGATCGCTTCACCATCAGTTGAAGTCGAGCGGGTTGCTCGTCGGTCTGGTGGTCGCGGGCGGATTGGGTGTCTTACCCGGTGGCTTCTGCGAGGGCTTCGCGCTGGGTGTCGCGCTCGCGCTGGGTGTCGCGCTCGCGACGGCCGCGCTCGTGCTGACTGCGGGGGCAGCCGATGCGGACGCGCCCGCGGGCGGCTCGGGCGTGACCGCCGCACCGGGGGCCGTCGTGCTCGTCGCGCCGGCAGGTGTCGAGCTCGCGGTCGTTCCATCCGGGGCGGGCACGCCGGCCGTCGTGGGGGGCCGGCCCGGCCACAAGAAGTAAGCGCCTCCGGCGGCGAGCGCACAGCCGATCGCCGCGCCGGCACCGAGCAGCCAGCCGTTCCTCTTCGAGCGGCTCCGCGCGGTGTCCCTCGACGAGCTCGAGACCGGCGCAGCCGTTTGAATGCCAACGAAACGCGGGGCCGCCCCGCTCGCCACCCCGCGGAGCGAGGCTGTGGAGGGCTCGTCGAGGCCCCGGGGGCCGGGCGGCCCGAACGGCCCGGAGATCGCCGGCACCGAGGCGGTTGGTGCACGTCCCGCGACCAGCGTGGGGTGCGCGGTGACCCCGTTCGCTGCGGCGGCGAGCGCGCCGGCCATGGCGCGCGCGTTCGGCCAGCGCGCGGTGGGCTCGAAGGCGAGCGCACGGTCGAGCACCTCCGCGATTGCCGGCGGCAAACCCGGCGCGAGGCTGCGAACTGGCGGCGCGGGTCGTGTCGACACCGCGACGAGCAGCTCCGGAAGGCTCCGCGTCTCGTGGAGGAGCCTGCCCGTGAGCAGGTTCACGATCGTCGCGGCGATGGCGTAGACGTCGGCTCGCGCGTCGACGCGATCCCAGTGCGCAAGCGCCTGCTCGGGCGGCATGAACGCCGGCGTACCCATCGGCACGCCGGTGACGGTGAGGCGCGCCTTCGTCTGCGCCTCCTTGACCTGAGCGATCCCGAAATCGAGCACCTTGAGCGACCCGTCACGGCAGACGAAGAAGTTCTCGGGCTTCAGATCGCGATGGACGATGCCTTTGTCGTGGGCGGTCGCGATCACGTCGAGGACGGCGTGGGCGTATCGCATCACGTCGCCGAGCGGGAGCGTGCCGCCAGCGGCTTCGGCCACGGCGTCCAGGGTTCCGCCTTCGAGGCGTTCCATGACGAGGTAGGTGTGCCCGTCGCGCGTCGTGCCGTCGTCCAGGACGCGGACCGTACCGGGGTGGCCGACCTGGTTGGCGGCATACCCCTCGTGCAAGAACCGGTCGCGCACGGCTTTGTCGCGGCTCAGCTCTCGGTGGAGCACCTTGATCGCGACACGGTTCTGGTTCCGGATATGGGTCGCCGCGTACACCGCGCCCATGCCACCCTGGCCGAGCGGCCCCTCGATCCGCCATTTGTCGTCGAGGACGGTTCCGGCTGCGAGCAAGTCTTCCTGCAAGCGGAAGCCAGCTTAGCACCAAAGCTCAGAAGCCGAAGCGCACGGCAATTCCGGCGTCGGCGAAACCGCCCACCTGAACGGGCGGAGCTGCGGCGTCGTCCATCGTCGCCCCGACGCCGAGGAGGATCGCTCCGGTCACCACCCCGGCGATTCCCACACCGAGCGTGACTGCATTGGCGATCGCGAGCCCGTCGACGGTGTCGCGTTCCGAGGCAGGGCAGAGGTCGATGTTGCCGCATGTCGAGAGGATGAGGCCGCCGGTCACCCCGAACACGACGAGGCTGGCGACGCCGACGCCGCCCACCACGCCGCCCGATACGAAAAATGGCAGCCGAGGATCGGAGTCGCCCACTGGCCCGACTGGCCCGGTCGCGGGAGTGTCGCGCTTCTCTGGGCTCGCAGCCGGGGCGGACGCCTCGCTCACGTCCTTGCCGGAGAAGAGCGTGACGGTCTTCCGCTCACCGATGTCGAGCCGGACAATCGACTCGTTTTTCTTGCGCGCCGTCGCCTCGACCACCACGCGGTGCTCTCCCGCGTCGACCGCGACCGGACCTTTCGTCACGTCGATGGGCCTGCCGTCGAGCGTGACGGAGAGGCCTTCGAGCCGATCCGGGGGCAACAGGAGCTCCAGCCAGGAGACCATCGGCACCACCGCGAGCTGCCGATTGCGGACGTACTCCTGCCGCTCCGGGTTTCCGACGACCTTGGCCTCACCCTGCTTCCACAGGCTCAGCGCGGTCGCGAAGCGCCCTCGCCTCTCCTCGCAGTCGGCCCAGCTGAGGAGGGCCCCCGGGACCCCGGAGACGACGTAGCTCTCCTCGAACTTCCGGCACGCCTTCTCGATGTCTTCGGCCTCGATCGCGCGCTTGCCCTCGTCGAAGAGCGCTTTGCCCTTCGCGTCGGCGTCGTCCGCCGGCTGGGCGGCGGCGGGCGAGGCGCGCGCGACGACGGCCGCGAGGACGATCACTCCCAGGCGCAAAGCTTGGCTCCCATCGTGAAGAAGACCTGCGTCTTCGTCTGGGTCATGCCGCCGACCGGTGCCGCTCCGTAGCTCCGGCATTCGCTCATCGGGCCGCCGACCGGACACCGGACGAGCATGCCGCCGCCGGCCGGGGGGGTGAGGCGGGCGACGAAGACCGCACTCTCGGTCGCGGCTATCGAGGTGGTCTCCGTCAGGCCGGGGACCAGGAGAGGGGCGAGCGCCGATTCCCCCCACGGAACCTCCCAGATGTCCGTGTTGCCTGCGACCAAGATGGTGCCCGCGTCCGGAGTGACCGCGACTCCGCTCATCGTAACCGCGCCGGATGGCGCCGTGTCGAAACAGTCGCCAGCAGTGAACGAGGAGACGCCATCGTACGTCAGCGTGCAGAGCTGGGGGCTGCTCGCGGACGGTGACGGATTGCCCGTGTAAGCGATGCGCAGCCCGTTGTTGAAGGTTGTGGCGCCCATGGTCGAGCCGCCGAACTGACCGAGAGAATGGCTCGCGTCGACGTTGCAGCTCGCGCTGCGGAGCTCGAACCCACCTTGGCTCATCCACAGCGACTGCGCCGACAGGCTGGCCGCACCGCGGAGCTTTCCGCCCGCGATCTGCTGCCCAGCGCATGGAGCGCCCAGCGTGCCATCGGAGCTCGCATAGAAGATGAAGTCGCCTGCCGTGGCGAGCGTCTCGGCCGTGATCCCCGACGCGATCGTCGTGGGCGTGTCCCCTCCGCCCAGGCTGCTCGCCGTGATCGAGACGAGATCGGTCTGCGTCGTGCTCTGGAGGGCGAACACGGTGCCGCTCTGGGACGTGGGGCTGAAGGCGACGGCTTGCCCGTTGCCGGCGAGCGCCGTGCATCTCGGCTGGCACGCCTCGAGCTCGCACGCGCCCGAGACGCAGTCCGTGGTGCACTCACCGCCTCCCTGGCCGCCCTCGCCGCCCGCGCCGGCGGTGCCGGTCGACGTGGTGCCCGTGGCGGTGACGCTCGCGCCGCCTGCGCCGCCCGCGCTCGACGTGGTGCCGCCGGAGCCGGTCGCTGCCGCGCAGTCGTCCTCGACGCAGGTGATGAGGGCGCAGCCGTTGGCGAGTCCGACGGCGAGCGCGACCGCGAAGGGCGCGAGCAGGGCGAGGTGCGCACCACGCATCAGAACGAACCTCCGAGCGCGACGTGACCGAGGCCGACGCGGAGCTGAGCACTGGCGCTGCCCGGCTTCGCCCCGCTCGTGTAGCCGACGCCGAGCAACACGGCGCCGGCGCCGAGCCCGGCGAGACCGATCACGCCGAGCGCCATGTTCGACCGTGTGAGCGCGAGCGCCTTGTCCGCGTCTCGACCCTCCGCGCCGCCGCAAGGATCGAGGGTGCCGTGGCACGTGTCGAGGAGCAGCCCGCCCGTGATCCCGAAGCCGATGGCTCCGGCGAGGCCGACGCCGCCCACGATCCAGCCGGCGGTCACCAGGCCGGCGTCGGGCTCCGCGGCCGCGTCGGGCTCGGGCGCTCGAACGGGCTCGGGTGTGGTCTTCGCGACCGGGACGACCGTGCTCAAGAGCTCGATCGTCATGACAGTCCCCGGCGTCAGGTCGACCCGCCGGCTCTCGGGGGCTTGGCTCGGCGCCTCGGCGATGATCTCGTGCGAGCCCGGGTCGAGGGGGATGGGGGCCCCCAGGGTGATCTCGCGCCCGTCGATGCGGGCCTTCGCGTAGGCGACGGTCGGTGGCACCTTCACGGTCAGCTTGGGGACGCGGACCTCGAGCGCCGCGACGCGCGCCTGGACGAAGGCCGCCCGCTCGGCGTCGTCTTTCACGAGCGCCGCGCCCTTCTGCCAGAGCTCGAGCGCCGTGCCGATACGCCCGCGCGCCTCCTCGCAGTCCGCCCAGCTCAGCAGCGCGCCGGGCTTGTCGGAGGACTCGTAGCTCGCCTTGAACCTCGGGCACGCCGTCGCGAAGTCGCGCGCCGCCATGGCGGTCTTGCCCTCCTCGTAGAGCCGCCGGCCCTCCGCCTCGTCGGCGCGGGCGGCGGTGCCTGCGAGGGTGAGCGCTGTCGCCAGCGCGAGGCAAAGCCGAGGACGCATGCCCCCGAGAATAGTCGATCGGCCGCTGACCGCGACACTCGACCTGGTCTCTGGACTCTTCATCGGGAAGGATACGAGCCGATGTCCACGCTCGCTCGAGTCGTCGATCCGGAGGCGGTGGCCGCGCTCGCCGGTCCCTCGGCCAGGCTCGCGGTGCGTGTCCCGGCGTCGTGGTCTGGTCGAGCGGTCGAGGTCAGGGCGCCGGTGCGACTGTCCTGTGCGCGCTGCGACGGCGGCGGTTGCGACGGGTGCGCTCGAAGCGGCGCCTTCAAGATCGAGCTCGGGGCGGCCGAGCGCTCGTTCATCGTCACGCTGCCGGAGCGGTTGGCCGCAGACGGTGCGCTCGTGCGGCTGCTCCGCCCGCTCGGAGACGAGTCGGTCATCGAGACGCTGCTCCTGGAGATCCGGGCGGCCGAAAAGCCGAGCGAGGGCGTCTCCCTCCACGCCACGCCTTCCGCCGCCGCGCGCGCGGGGACCACGACCATCCTCGTGGTCTTGGCGCTCGTGCTCACGGCCCTGGCCATAACGCTCGCGGCTCGTTGAGCGTCAGCCGCCTTCGCAGAACGCGACCTCTTGGCTCGGACAGAAATCCACGCGGACGTTGTCTCCTTCACACGTGAGCACCGAGGTGGTCGCGATGCATTTGAGCGCGATGTCGATGTCGGGATCACACCCGCTCGGGCTCACGTCCACGCACCGCCCGCCGATCAGGTCGCGGCAGCTCGACGAACAACCGAGCGCGTCGACCCGTCCGCAGAGCTCCTCGCAGTAGAGGATCTCGCCGAGCCCATCTTTCGAGGAAAGCGCGTTCTGCACGCCCACGTGCGGCTGGCACGCCGTGTCACACGCGTTCAGGCAGCTGCCGTCGGAGCTCGGTTCGGGCGCGGTGAGGACGGTGGTGCCGTCGAGGCACCGGCAGATGGAGTGACAGCGCCCGTCGCCCGCGGGCTCGGTCGACGGATCTGTCTCTTCCTCCTGCTCCACCGGGAGGATGGCCGACCGCGCGCCGCAGGCCGCGAGGAGGACGAGGAGAGCAAAGAGGGGCCTCGGGCTGCGGAGTGAGGAAAACGAAGAAAGGTGAGCCATTCGTCGGAGAAATAAGACAGTTGCCCGCCACCTTCTACCCTCGGCGCGAGGTTTGGGGATACGATCCCGAGCCGTGAGATCGTCGGCTGTGTTCTTCCTCGGGTTGGCATTGGCCCTGGGCGCGGCGCTCCCCGATGTTGCGTTGGCCGAAGGCACTCCGGTCACCTCCGCGTCGGACGCCCAGAAGTCCGCCGCGCAGAAGGCATTCACGGACGCGCTCAACAAATCGAAGCTGGGCAAACACGAAGAGGCGCTGGCCGGGTTTCGCGCGTCGCACGAGATCGTGGCCAGCCCGAACTCGCGGCTCATGATCGCGCGTGAGCTCGCGGCGCTGTCCCGGTTCGGTGAGGCCTACCGGGAGGCGGTCGTCGCGGCGAAGCTCGCCGAGGCCGCGGCCGCGGTCGACCCCAAGTACACGGACGCCGTGAAGGGCGCCCAGGAGGATCTGGCGGAGTTCCGCGCCAAGGTCGGCTTCGTGAAGCTCGATCTGCGCGGCATCGCGGACAGCGAGGTCGTCATCGCCGGTCGCACCATCACACGGGAGGAGAAGGCCGAGCCCATCGCCGTCGATCCGGGGGAGGTCGTCGTCGTGGCGCGCAGCCCGCGTGGCCAGGAGACGCGCACCGTGACCGTCGCCGCCGGGTCCGAGCAGGCCGTGACGTTCGTCGACCAGCCCACGTCTTCGTCGGAGAAGCCGGTCCAGAAGACCGAGAAGAGCCTCCACCCATTCGACATGGACGACGGGCAGCGCATCACGGGCACCGTCGTCGGCGGCGTCGGCGTGGTGGGAATGGTGCTCTTCGGCGTCTTCGGCGGGCTTCACCTTTCGAAGTACAACGACCTCCAGGATCAATGCCCGAGCGGACGCTGCCCCGCGTCGTTGCAAGAGGACGCCGACTCGGGTCGTGGCCTGCAGACCGCCGCCAACGTCAGCCTCGTCATCGGTGCGGTCGGGCTCGTCGGCGGCGCGGCCCTCCTCATCCCCACGTACGTGATCGAAAAGGGCCCCGGCGGCTCGGCGCTCGAGCTGCGCGTGGGCCCGGGTTCCGCTTACTTGGAAGGGAGCTTCTGATGTCGTCTCCGAACTCCGTGGCTGGTCTCTCGCGTGGTGTGTGGTGGCTCCTGCCGGTCCTTCTGTTCGGCTGCCTGCAGGACTACGACCAGTTCGAGTTCGGCGCGGGCGGAGCTCCGAGCACGTCGTCCGCCGGAGGCGCCGGCCCCGGGTCGACCACCGGCGGCGTGACCACCGCGACCGGAACCAGCGGCTCGACGACGACCAGCGGCGGCACCACGACGACGAGCACGACGAGCACCACGACGACGAGCGCGACGACGACGAGCGCGACCACGACCGCGGCGACGACCACCACCGGGATGGGTGGCATGGGCCCCGTGGTGGAGGTCGCTTGTTTCGGATCCGACTGCAACGTTGACGCGGGCGAGGTGTGTTGCGTCGCGAACGCGGCGATGGGCGCGTGTGAGGCCGCGCCTTGCGACACCGGAGGCGACATCCCGATCAGCTGTGACTCTCAGGACGACTGCGGTGGCGACATCTGCTGCGTCCACTTCTCGCAAGGAAACGTCGTCGCGGTCGACTGCGCCGCGAACTGCAACGGGCAGAACGTCGATCCGCTCTGCAGCGCGACCGATCCGTGCCAGTTCGGCACCTGCGTCCCTCACGCAGACCTGCCGGGCGGCTACATGTACTGCGACTGACGCGGGCGGCTCTGCACAACGGGGACGAACGCCCCACGCCAGCCGCGCGGTACCGAACGTGCATTCTCTTTCACGCGAGCCAAGGAGGCGCGTGTGGAGCTGCCGGTCATGCCGCCGATCCCCCCGATGCTCGCCGAGACTTCGCGCGAGGTGCCGCGTGGGGACTACCTCTATGAGCCCGGCTGGGACGGCTTCCGCGCGCTCATCTTCCGGGATGGGGCGGAGATCGTCCTCATGAGCCAGAACCAGCGGCCGCTCGAACGTTGGTTTCCCGAGCTCGTGCGGGCCCTGCGCTCTCGGCTCCCGCGCAAGGTGGTGCTCGACGGCGAGATCGTCGTCACGGGCCCCCACGGTCTCGACTTCGACGCGCTGCTGCTGCGCATCCACCCAAACGACTCGCGGGTGGACAAGCTCGCCCGCCTCCACCCGGCCTCCTTCGTCGCGTTCGATCTCCTCGCCCTCGGGGCGCAGGACCTGCGCGATCAGCCGATGGTCCGCCGGCGCACGGCGCTCGAGAAGGCTCTGAAGAAGGCGACGCCGCCGCTGTACGTGACCCCCGCGACGACCGATCCCAAGCTCGCGAAGGAATGGCTCGACCGCTTCGAGGGCGGCGGCCTCGAGGGCGTCATCTGCAAGCCGCTCTCTTCGCCGTACGTCCCGGGGCGCAAGTCGATGATCAAGGTCCGGCACGAGCGGACCGCGGACTGTGTCGTCGCCGGCTTTCGCCGCGGCAAAGAGGGGCGGGCGATCGCCTCGCTCTTGCTCGGGCTCTACGATCATGCGGGCGATCTCCAGCACGTCGGCGTGGCCACGGGGCTCGACGCCGAGACACGCGCAGATCTCGAAGCTCGGCTCGAGCCGCTGCGGGTGCCCGATGGCAGAGCTCACCCCTGGCTGGGCCCACTCACGCGACCGGATCTGCGGGTGCCTGGCGGCTCACAGAGCTGGGCCGACGATCGGCACGCTGCGTGGGAAGCGGTCGAGCCGTCGCTCGTCGCGCGGGTCGAATACGATCACATGCAAGGAGAACGGTTCCGTCATGCTACGCACTTCCAGCGCCTGGTCGCGGACCGCGACCCGCGGTCGTGCACCTTCGAGCAGGTCTCGCGGCGCTCCTCCGCCGAGCTCGTGAGCCTCCTCCGGGCCTCCTGATCAGGAAGCGTCGCGGTCGCGCGCCGTCTCGTTGTAGACTCGAGGCCTCGGAGGCCTGCGACATGGCGACGATCCCGCACCTTCATCCTTGGGCTGCCCTCCTGGCGCTCGGCTCCCTCTCGGCGTGTGAGAGCGGCGATTCCTCGGGCTCCGGCGGAACCGCGGAGAACGGCTCGACGACCGGGTCGGGCCCTGTCACCACGACGGGCAGCCAATCGGGCCCGGGGAGCACGACCACGACCGGGCAGGGAAGCACCACCGGCGCCGGGGGCAGCTCCTTCGCCTGCGACCCCCCTGCGGAGCCCGGCAGCCTCTACGAGCTCGCCGCCACCTCGTGGGACATCACGATCTCCGAGCCGGTCAGCATGTGTGAGTACCGCGACCAGGTCTTGTTGATAGTGAACACAGCCGCCATATGAGGCTACACGCCTCAAATGGCGGGCCTCCAGGTCTTGGAGGAGACGTTTGCGGGTCAGGGCTTCAAGGTCCTCGGGTTCTACAGCAACAACTTCGGCAATCAGGGCGGGTCGGACGACCAGATCGACACGTGCACGGGCGAGTACATGGTGACGTTCCCGCAGTTCGAGATCGCAAACGTGATCGATCCCGACGGCGCGGGTCCCGAGGCGCCGCAGCCCGTGTGGGAATGGTTGCTCTCGCAGCCCAACCCCGATCCGGGGCTCCCGCTCTCGCCTGATTGGAACTTCAACAAGTACCTCATCTCGCGAGACGGCCAGCTCGTCGGCCATTGGGCGTCGCCCACCTACCCGGGGGACGACCCGAACGACCCGAACGACAGCTTCGACACGAGCCCCGTCGTCGTTGCCATTCAGGCCGAGCTCGCCAAGTAGACCGCGTGAGCTCGGGCCGAGGGCGGCCCCGCACGACTTGACGGAGCCGTCAGCGTAGGGCCTCATCCCTCCCACGCTCCGCAACCTCTCCCCCTCCCTGTGCTGCGCAGCCGCGCTGCTCGCCGCCGTCGCCGCCGCCCCGGCGCGCGCGCAGGCGCAGCCGCCAGCGACCGAGGAGGCGCCGCCGCGCGTCGTCCGGATCGGCCTGTCGAAGCGCGCCGCGGAGACCTTGAGCGAAGCTCGCGTGCGGCGCCTGGTCGAGCTCCAGCTCGGGGGCGGGCTCGAGGTGGCGCCCGAGCCGTTCGGTGCCCTGGACGAAAACGCCGTCCGTGTGTTCATCGATCTGCCGAGCCCTGCCACGGCCGAGATCCAGGCGCAGGCCCCGAAGCGGCGGCTCGCGGTGCGCCGCGTGGACGTCGCGGGGCTCCCGTGGGACGCGGCGACGAGGTTCGTGGCCATCGCGGCCAGCGAGTCGATTCGCTTGCAGGTGAGGCCGTTGCCCAAGCGAAAGCCGCGTCCGCCCACGGACGCGGAGCTCGCGGACAGGCAGGCGAGGACGCCCTCGGTCGAGCTCGGAGGTGCGCTCTCGGGGGCGTGGCTGGAGAGCGCCGGGGGCGGGCTCTTCGGGTCCCGCTTGCGCCTCACGTTCCACCAGAGGCTCATCAGCGAGAGCCTCTCGTTCTCTGCGCTCGGCTCGACGTCCGGCGCCGAGTGGCTGGAAGGGGGTATCGGCGCCGCGCACCGGACGTTCTGGCTGCCCAACGTCCGCACCTCGTTTGGTGCGGGCGTCGCGGTCGCTGGTGTCTTCGAGTCCTCGGCCAGCGGCGAGGCGGACCCGTGGCTGCGCGCGCACGCCACGCTCGGCGTGGGCCTTCGCGCGACGCCTCGCGCCTGGCTCTCGGTGGATCTCGAGCCAGGCGTCGCGATCGATCTTCAGCGTGAAGCGGCGGGCGCGTGGATCGGCGCCGCGATGTCGGTGAGCTACGACGCCTCGACCGAATGAGAGGCGTCAGCCGCCTTGCTCGCGCGCGGACTCGGCCTGGAGCGCGAAGATGGCGAGCGCCATCGCGAAGCGCGGATCGAGCCGGTTCTGGTTCATCGACAGATCGAGCGTGAACTCCTTCACGAAGAAGCGGAACACCTGCCGGATCTGTCCGACGACCTGCCCTTGCAGCTCGATCTTCCACTTGCCGAGGAGGATCGGGAAGATCCTCCGCAGGAAGGCGGCGCCCTCTTCTTCGCAGACGCCGACGACCTGGTCCATCGGGTCGAGGATCTCGAAGGTGTCGCGGAACAGCGACTTGAGCCCGCGCCGCCGGATGGTGCCCACGCGTAGGCCGGAGGCGGCGTCGGTCACGTCGAAGCAGATGTTGAAGCCGATGACCTGCCGCGCCTTCACGTGGAGCATGGGCATCGTCTGCGCCTCGTCGGCGAAGATCGTGTACTCCTGCTTCAGCTTGAAGATCGGGTGTTTCACGAACGCGACGAGCGAGCCGTCCGGCGCGTAGACGTGGAACTTGCGGCCGAGCAGCGACCAGAACGGGCGCTTGACCGTGAAGGCGGGGTGCAGCAGCTGCGGGGGGATCATGCCCTGCGGGCCCTGCGGAACCATCGCGTTCTGTTGATAGCCCTGCTGGGGATAACCCTGCTGGTAGCCTTGCTGGGGCGGCGCGTAGACGTTCGGGGGCTGCTGCATCGTGATCCTCGAGGTGTGGGCCTTCTACGAAGAGCCGCAGTGAAGCCTCCCCACGGTCCGTTCGCAAGGCTCACGGTTTGTAAGGCGTCACGTAGCCGGGCTCCCGATGCTCCCGCGCCGCGAAGTAGGCCGCGAGAGTCGCGAGCGACGGGCCGAACCGAGCGGGGTCCTCGTCGTAGCGGTTCACCAGCTCGCGCGGGTCGGCGTCGAGGTCGTAGCCCTCGATCGTCTTGCGCCTGCCGTCGACGATGATCTTCGTACCGCCTGAGTAGAGCGCGCGGCGCAGGCGGCCTTCGGCCAGGATCGGGCGGCCCCGCGGCGGGTCTTTCCCGGCGAGGAGCGGGACGAGCGTCTCGCCGCTCGTGTCGTCGGGCGTGTCGAGCCCGAAGACGTCGAGGATCGTGGGGTAGAGATCGACGAGCGTCACGGGCTCGCCGATCTCGCGCGAGCGGACGCCGGCGCCCCAAGCGAACAGCGGGACGCGCACCAGCTCTTCGTAAATGGTCTTCGTGTGTTGCTCCGTGCCGTGCTCGCCGAACGCCTCTCCGTGGTCGGAGGTGACGATCAAGATCGCGCGGCTCGCGAGGTTGGGGCTCGCGAGCACGGTGAGGAGCTGGCCCACGAATTGATCGGTCGCGCCGATCTCCGAGACGTAGCGCTCGAACTGCGGGCCGGTCCGGACCGGACCTCGGTCGTACGGCGAGTGAGGCTCGGTCAGGTGCGCGAAGGCGAAGAAAGGCTCGTCTTCGCCGACCTTCCTCAGCCGCGCGACGAGAGGAGGGATGACCTCGCTCGCTCGCGCGTGCCGGCGACCCTCGGTCACGACGTTCTCCTCGGCGAAGCCGGGCGCGACGCCGTAGCCGTTTTCGAGGAACACGAGCGGCGCCACCTTGTAGGTCGATACGCCGGCGTCGGAGAGCAGCGCCGCGAGCCGCGGGGAGGGGTCGGTCGCAGCGTATTCGAACCGGTTCTTGCCCTTCCCGTGGCGGGCCCAGCGCATCTCGGAGAAGTACTTCCCTGCGAAGAGCGCGGTCAGCGACACGGACGTCTGGCTCCCTGGTGATCGGGCCAGCGTGAACGTAACGCCCTCGCGCCTCAGCCGGGTGAACGCGGGCCACGCTGCGGTGCGGGACTCGTCGAGCAGCACGTCCGCGCGCGTCGCGTCGATGGTGAGCAGCACGACGACCGGCGCGGGGCCGGCGAGGCGCTCACGCGACGGCGGTCGTTTCCCGTCCCGCGCACCGACCCAGCGCTCCTCGGCGACGAGCGGCGCGCCCGCTGGCGGCGCCGCGACCGACCACACGTGCAGCGCCGCGAGCCAGGCGCCCGCGCACCCTGGCGACGCGAAGAGCGCGAGGCGAATCGCGTTCGATGGCGGGACGGCGAGCGTCCCGATCGCCAGCACGGCGGCGGCCATGGCGAGCCGGCCGCTCGAGATCGACCGCCGCGTCGCGAGCAACCGGAGCAACGCGGGGCGCGACGACGTGCCGCCCACGATCGCCGCGAGCGCGGCCGCCGCCGTGTGGAGCTCGAAGTAGTCGTCGCGGAGCACCGAGACGTTGACGACCGCTGCGCCAAGCGCGAGCAGCAGGCCGACGACGAAGAGCCGTCGCCTCCGCCCGAGCCACGTCCCGACGGCGAACGCGGCGGGCACCGTCGCGGCTGCGCCCAGGGTGAAGAGCCAGAAGAGCGCGCCCTGAAACCGGCCGTCGAAGCTCGCGTCCGCTTGCCGAGCCAGGTTGCGCTCGAGGAGACCGAGCACAAGTGGGGTCGAGAGCGCCCACATGAGCAGCGCCACGACGAGGGCTCGCCCCCTGGCCGCGGTCCGGAGGCCGAGCGCGACCAGATCGACGCCGAGCCCGAGCGCGAGCATCAGGCCGAAGTCGTAGACCGCGCGGAAGAGCTGCGTCGAAAATGACAACGCCGTCGTCTTGGTCAGCCCCGAGACGACGTCGGCCGCGGCCGGCAGGAGCGCGCCCAGCGTGACGGGCAGCTCGAACGACCCCGAGCGGGCGAGGCGCACCGGCCGCGTTCCTCCGACAGCTCAGCCCGTCGTGCGTGGGAAATGCACGCGAGCTCGGGTGCCGCCGTGCGGCGAGTCTTCGAGGGTGAGCGGCGCGTGCAGGTGGGCTGCGATGGCGAACGCCGCGATGAGGGGGAGGGCCGCGTCTCGCTCTTGCACGAGGGCGTCGAAGTCTCGGTTCAACGCTCCGCTGCGCGCCTTCGCGGTGAGGCCCGGGCCCGCGTCGTCGATCGTGATGGCCACGCCCGAGCCGCCGAGCGTGACGCCGACGTGGATGACCGAGTCCGGAGGCGAGACGCTGATGGCGCTGTCGAGCAGCTCCTGGAACAGGATGTGGACCGACGAGACGGGCAAGAGCTCGTCCGGCACGTGCGCCGGGGTGTCGAGCTCGATCGTCACGCCGTGGCGCTTGGCCCTGAGGAGCTCCGCCTTCACCACGTCGCGGGCGACGTCGGCGACGTTGCACGAAGCCGGGAGCTCGAAGAGCGGGCAGCCGGCCAACCTGGCGAGGTCGCCCACGACCTCGCTCGCTGCCGTCACGTGGCGCCCCACCGAGGAGGCGATCTCGGCGATCTCCGCGTCGCGCTCGCCCCAGCGTCCGCGCTCGCGCAGCGGCGCCATGTCGCGCCCGATCGCCGCGAGGATGCCGCGTACGTCGGTCACGAGCGAGCGGGCCATGCCGACGAGCGGCGCCAGGCCGTCCGAGGAGGCGGCGGCCGACGACCCCGGTATGCGGGGCGGCGGCTCGCTGCGCGACGACATCACCGCGGCGAGCTCTCGGGCGTATGCCTCTCCTTGGGCCTGTGCCGCCGCGAGCTCGCGCCGCAGCTCCTCCACCTCGCGCTGATCGTCGCTCGCCGGCAAGACGAGCGTGTTGGAGTTGCCCTCGAGCTGGAACTGGCCGCCGTAGCGGATGGCCATCCGCGAGAGCCACTGCGTCTCGGCCTCGAAGCCCTGCGTCTTGTCAGGGCCGAGCTCGACCGCGATCTTGATGTCCTCACCTTCGCGCCCGACGCTGACGGCGACGGCGCCGTGTGTCGTCGGGTCACCGCCGAGCGCCATGAGCACGTGGAGCATGCGGCGGAGCTCGTTTTCGTCGCCGAAGACAACGAGGCCGCCCTCGTCCACGGTGATCTGCACGCGGGCCTCCGGGGCGATCTCCCAGAGCAGCGCGGCGACGTCGATCTTCCCGCGGCGCCCCCGCGGCGCGTGGCCGTGGAGGGAAGCGAGCATGCTCATCGTCTCGTCGAGCCGATTGAGCACGCCTTCGACGCCGGTGTCCTCGCCCGGAGAGGGCAGGATGATGTTCGGCGAGACCGCCGGCGGGTGCGGCGTGCTGCCCGACGTCGACGGTGGGGGTGGTGTGGTCCCCGCCGCGCCGGCGCCCACGCCTTTTCGTAGCTTCTCGGCAGCTGCGCGCGCCTCCTGCGTGAGGAGCCACGAGAGCTCGGTTCTCGTCAGTCGATCTCCCGACATGCCTCGTGTCGCCTCGTGGGCCGCTTCGCGGCGCCGGAGGATGATGCCAGAGCCGCGCGCTACCTGCTACAGTTTCCCCGATGCGGGCCGGGAGGCACCTACCCGTCCTTGTCGGCCTCATTTTCGCGGGGAGCGGGGTCCTTGCGGCGTGTGACGGTGAGGCACCCACGAACCCGTTCACCACCGGGACGGCGTCCGGCGGCGGAGCGCAGGGCGGAGCCGGCGGGGGAACACCGGTCGATCCCGAGCTCGGCGGGCCCTGCGTGGAGGACGCCCAGTGCGACGACGGCGTCGGGTGCACCTTCGATCGTTGCGACCTCGAGCTGTCGCGCTGCCGGTTCAAGCGGGACGACTCCGTCTGCGACAACGGCGTGTTCTGCGACGGCGTGGAGCTCTGCGACCAGAAGCTCGACTGCGGCCCGGGCGTCCCGCCGAGCTGCACCGACGCCAACGTCTGCACCATCGACGTGTGCGTCGAGGCGAGCCAGATCTGCGAGCACGCCCCGCGGGACGCGGACGCCGACGGCGATCCCGACGAGCACTGCGGTGGCGGCGACTGCCAGGACGACGACCCGGCGGTCTCAAGCCTCACCGAGGAGATCTGCGGGAACGGCGCCGACGACGACTGCGACGAGCAGGTCGATGAAGCCGAGTGCGCCTCGCCGGCGAACGACACGTGCGCCGAAGCGCTGCTCGTGACGGGCACGGGCACGTACGCGATGAGCACGGCGGGCGCGAGCGCGGACTACCCGACCGCTTGCACGCCGATGGGCTCGGTGCGCGACGTCGTCGCGGAGATCCGCGTCCCGGCCGGCCCGCCGATCGACGTCGTCGCGCGCGCCAGGACCGCGGGCGCGCCGGTGTCCGTCGCGCTGGCCGGGCAGTGTGGGAACGCCGGCACGGAGATCGCGTGCGGCGCCTCGTTTGCCTCCATGAATGGCGGGCAGGTCTCGCGTATCCACGCGCGCGGCGTCGGCGGCGGCGCGAGCGAGGTGTCGCTGCCGCTCTACGTGACCACCGCGGGCGCGAGCCCCGTCACGCTCGACGTCACGTACGGTCCGGCCACCACGGCGCCGACGAACGAGACCTGTGGCACGGCCGCCGATCTGCTGCTCGGCGCGCCGGTCGAGGTCGAGATCGTCGACGCCGCGACGGATCTCGCCTCGGCCTGCGAGCCGCTCCTCGGCGAGCTCGTGTACCGGTTCACGCTGGCGAGCCCCTCGGACGTGGACGTCTACGCGATCAGCCTCGACGGCGACGGGTTGCCCGTCGTCTCGCTGCGCGACGCTGCCTGCGCGCTCCTCACGGACGAGATCGCGTGTCACGCCTCGACATCGGCGCACATCTACCGGAACGCGTTGCCTGCGGGTGACTACTACGTCGCCGTGTCGGCCTCGGCGCCGACCACGGTCAGCTTGAACGTGCTCGCGAGCCCGGCGACCGCCCCCGCTCCCGACGAAGACTGCTCGACCTCGGTGGCGCTCGTCCCCGGGCAGACGATCGACGTGTCCTTCGCCGACCACCAGGACGACATCTCGCTGGGGTGCTTCGGCGCCGCGACCGACGCCGCGTACCAGCTGAGCCTCGGCGGACCGAGCGACGTCCTCCTCGTCGAGCGCATCTCCCAGGGCGACAGCGGCGCGATCCACCTGGCGGGGCCCACCTGCGGCGAGGCCGACCTCGTCGCCTGTGCGTTCGGCGGAAAGTCCCCCGTGCGCTCGCGCAAGCGGAACGTCCCTGCGGGCGACTACCGCGTCGTGGCGGAGTCGAACCTGGGTCAGCCGGCGCAGGTGACCGCGTTCGTGCGCGACTACGCGCCGGCGACGCTCGTCCCGTTCGCGGACGACTGCGCCGGCGCGCAGATCATCCCGCCGGAAGGCGGCTTCTTCCAGGGCAACACCAGCAACGTGAGCGCCAACTTCAGCGCGGGCTGCGATCAGGGCGGCGGCCCGCCGAACGGCGCGAAGGACCAGCTCCTGGTGCTCACGCTCGACCAGACGAAACGTGTGGTGCTCGACATGCAGGGCTCCACCTACGACACCCTGCTGGACGTCCGCGAAGGGCCGAGCTGCCCCGGGACGGAGGTCCCGCTCGGCTGCACGATCGGGGTCGGACAATCGAAGAGCTTCCTCGACCTCACGCTCGATCCGGGCACGTATTACGTGCAGATCGACGGCGTGGGCACGGCGACCGGAGCGTGGATGCTCGACGTCCACGTCGTCGACCCATGAGAGCGTCGGCGGGCGCGATCACCCTGGGGCTCCTCGCGCTCGCCGCGACCCGGAGCGCCTCGGCTGCCCCACCCGTCGATCCCGCGTACGAGCTCGAGGAAGGCGAGCGCCAGCTCGCCGCGGCGAACGCGTCCTCGTCTCCGTCGGACAAGGTGAAGCTCGCTCGCGCCGCAGCCAGCCACTTCGAGGCAGCGTCGCGCGCGACCGGCGAGTGGTCGTCGGCCGCGCGCGCGTCCGACGCCTACCTCACGGCGAACATCCCGCCGCTCGCCTCCGCCTGGTACTGGATCGCGGCGGAAGGCGCCGACTACTCGGAGAGCTATCTCGCTTGGCAGAAAGGCGCGCTCGACCGGGTCTTCGGGGGTCGCGCATCCATCACGCTCGACCCCAATGATTCGATCAAGACCGCGCAGGTCGACGGCGCGTCTCTTCCCTACGACGCCATCGGGCGGCCCATCGCGCTCGACCCGGGGACCCATCGCGTCGCGGCCACCTCCGATGGAGCGGCCGTGTTCCAAGGCAACGTCGTGCTCACGGCCGGCGACGTCGGCAAGACGAAGTTCTTCCCCGTCACCTTCCAGAACACCGAGCGCCCGGACGAGATCCGCGCCGACAAGAAATACCCGCGCCGGCCGAACGACGGCGGCTTCAGCGCGCTCCGGATCGTCACAATCGTCGCGACGACCACCTTGGCGACGGGCATCGCGGTCGGCGGCGGCTACCTGCTCTTTGGATCCGAGAATCCACACGGCCTCGACTCGCCGCAAGGTGTCGCCATCGTCTCCACCGAGGTCCTGTTGATCGCCGCCGGCGTCACGATCGCCCTCATCGCGGATTGACGAGCGAACGACCACCTCGGGCGGGCCGCCATCAGGGCAGGCCGAGCACCCAGCTCGCCAGATCGTCCACGAGCGCCGCGTCGACCGGAGCGCGGCGCTGGTACTCCTCGGGGGAGCTCTTGCCTTCGCCGTTGCCAAAGGCGTGGTTGGCGGCGGGGTAGAGCTTGAAGGTGACGTCCTTGCGGCCGGCGAGCGCCTTCTTCCAAGCGTCGAAGTCGACGGTGGTGACCTGGTAGTCGCGTCCGCCCTGCGCCACGAAGATGGGGCGCGTGAGGCCGGCGGCGACCTTCGTCTCGTCGTATTGGGCCAGGTCGACCCAATACGCCGCGCCGACGCCCAACACGACCTCCCGGTCGTTCGGCTTCGCGCCCTTCGCGAGCTCGCGCGCGCGAGCCGCGGCTTTCTCGAGGGCCTGGATCTGCTCGCTTTCCTCCGGCGCCTTCCGTCCGTCGAGGGAAGCGATGTAGCGCAGCTGCTCGACCATCATGTCGTAGACGGGGCGCGTGCTGCCCGCGAGGATGGCGATGGCCGCGACGTCCGTCGACTTGGCGGCGATTCGCGGCGCGAGCTGGCCACCCAGGCTGTGACCTGCGACGACGACGCGGGCCTTGTCGATCTCCTTCATCCCGCGGAGGAGCTCCACCGCGAGGAGCGCGTCTTCGACGGTCTCCTGCTCGACGGTCAAGTCGACGCTCGCGGCCATCTTGGGGCCGTGCACCTTCGTGCGCTTCTCGTAGCGGAGCACCGCGACGCCGCGCGACGCGAGCCCGCCCGCGAGATCCTTGAAGGGTTTGTTGGCGCCGATCGTCTCGTCGCGATCGTTTGGCCCGGAGCCGTGGACGAGCACGACCGCGCGGAACGGGCCCGCGCCCGTCGGGAGCGAGAGCGTCCCCGGGAGGGCCCAGTCGCCCTGGCCGATCGTCACCTCACGCTCCTCGATCTTGGATCGATCGACGTAGGGCGGATCCGAATAGGGCTCCGCCGCGGGCGCGAAGAAGAGCCCGGCCACCTTCTCTTCCTTGTCGTAGGCGACCTTCGCGTCGAGCTTCACGTTCTTGAACTTGCAGGTGATGAGGACGCTCTTGTAGGCGCCCGCCGGCGCGACGCGTGCGCCTTCCACCTTCTCGAGCGGGCCGGCGCCTGCGAGGACACCCTCCCAGACCCCCTTCAGCTTCTCCGGCGGCAGCGCGGCCGTCATCGTCGCGTCGAAGCCCGACGTGGCCTCGGCGAACCTGCCTTGCGAGAGGAGATCGATGAACGCGCGGCCCTTCGCGGCGAGGGCTTCTTCCTTCGGATCGGTGGAGGTGGAGGGAGTGTCTTGGTTCATGGCAGAGCTCGACGAAGGAGGAGCGGCGGTGGAGGGTGACGCGGTCGCGGAGCTCGAGATCGGCCCGGTGGCGTCGGCGCTCGTCGTCAGCGGGCGACCGGGCTCCGAGCATCCGAGCGAAAGGAGCAGAAAGAGCACGTTCGCGCGTCGCATGAGGCCGAGAAAGTAGGGCTGCCGGCAAGCTGGGCAACCCCTTATCGACCACGCCTTCACCGATTCTTCGTCGTCAACCCGAGTCGAGCGAGCTGCGGCAACACCTCGCCGAGCGGCGCGTCGACCCGCGCCGTCGCGAGCGGGTCGCCGCGCGTCTCGCCGCGGTTGACGATGACGATGGGCTTCTGCCTCTCGGCCGCGCGCCGCACGAAGCGAAAGCCGGAGAACACCGTCAGCGACGTGCCGAGCACCAGCAGCGCGTCCGCGTCCTCCACCACGCGGAAGGCCTCGTCCACGATGGGCCGAGGAACGTTGTCGCCGAAGAACACGACGTCGGGCTTGAGCACGCCGCCGCAGGCGAGGCACCCGGGCACCCGGAAGCTCTCGGTGGCCTGGGCGGGCAGCTCGGCGTCGCCGTCGGGCGCGACGACCACGTCGCGCGCCACGAGATCGTCGTTCATCCGGGAGAGCCGCGACTGGAGCTCGGCACGGAGCTCCTTGGCGCCGCACGTGAGGCACACGACGTTCGCCAGGGCGCCGTGCAGCTCGATGACCCGACGGCTGCCAGCGGCGTGGTGGAGCCGGTCCACGTTCTGCGTGATGACATGGGCGACCACGCCGGCCTGCTCGAGCTGGGCCAGCGCGACGTGGGCAGGGTTGGGCTTCGCCGTCGAGATGCGCGGCCAGCCGAGGAAGCTCCGGGCCCAATAACGCCTGCGAACGGCCTCGTGGTGGACGAACTCGCGGTGCTGGATCGGCGTGCTCACCCGGGCGCGGCCGGTCTCTCCTCGGTAGTCGGGGATCCCCGAGTCGGTGCTCATCCCCGCCCCGGTCAGCGCAGCCAGGCGCTTGCCACGGAGCAGCTCGCCCAGCTCCTCCCCCCTCCACGACGTGGAGGGGGGCCAGGGGGAAGGAAGGTGCGGGGAGGAGCTCATCGAACCTCGGGGCGCGCGAACAACCTTTTCCTCGGACATGCTAACTTCCGCGCGTCGGGATGCTAGGTCGAGTGCAAGCCATCGCGGAGAACACGTATCGGGAGTCTGTCCGCGCGCGGATCCTCCTCGGGCTGGCCGGCGTGGCTTTCTGCGTCTCGCTCTTTTCGCTGGTCATCGGCAGCTTCACGTTGGAGAGCGCGCCGCGCGTCGTGAGCGATCTCGGCACCGCCTCGATCTCGATCTTCGGAATCGTCGTCGCGGTCGTCATCGGCGCGACCACGCTCCACCGCGAGCTCGATCAGAAGACCATCTTCCCGATCCTCGCGCGGCCCATCTCTCGCCCCGAGTACATCGTGGGGAAGTTCCTCGGCATCATGCTGACGATCTTCACCTTCATCGCGGCGGACACCGGCCTCGTCCTTGGCCTTGCGGCCGGACTGGGCGGCGCGAACGTCCTCGCAGTAGCCGGCGCCGGGCTCGTGCTCGTGGCCGCCCTGGTCGCGGCGGGCCTCAAATGGCCCTCCGCGTTCACCTTCGGGCCTATCCTCTGGGCGATCGGCATGCTGGTGGCCGGGGCGATGTTCTGCGCCGTCGCGCCGGATGAACGGCGCGCCATAGTCACTCAGGGGCTGCTCACCCTGCTCGAGGTCGGGATCGTGACGGCCATCGCGCTCCTCATGTCCTCGTTCTCGACCCCGTTCGTCAGCGCCTTGATGACGTTCGGCGTCTGGATCGTGGGCCGATCTTCGGACTCCCTCGCGCGGTTCCCGAAGAAGTTCTTCGGGCCCGAGGTGAGCGCGGCCGCCAAGGTGCTCGGGAAGGCCGTGCCCAACCTGCAGGTGTACGTGCCGCCTCGCCCGCTCCTCACCGGAGAGGCCGCCAACGTGGACCGGCTCGGCTACCTCCTGCTCGCCGCGGGCACCGCCGTCGGATGGGCCATCGCCCTCTTGGCGCTCGCGAGCTTCATCTTCAAGAGGCGCGACTTCTTGTGAGCCTGCGCTGGCTCAAGGGCGCCCTCACGATCGTGTTCGTCCTTGTGCTCGGCGCCGCGGGCCTGACCTTCCGCGTGATCTTCGCGGGCGAGCAGGAAATCGCGAAGAGCACGTCCGCGCTCGAGGCTGGCGATCCCGACCTCGCCATCGATCACGCTCGCGCTGCCGCCACCTGGTACGCGCCCGGCGCCCCTCACGTGCGGGTCGCCTACGGGAGGCTCCTCGCCCTCGCGCGGGAGTCCGAGGCACGCAAGCGCAAGGACCTGGCGCTGCGCGCGTATCGCGCGATCACGACGGCGTCGTCATCGACCGCGTGGGCCATCGTCCCGCACGCCGCCGACGCCGAGGCGGCGCGCGCGGCGATCGCTCGGCTCGAGTCCACGACCGAGCGGCCGGTCGATTCCGCCACCGAGCCGCCCGCCGCGATCGAGCAGAAGCTCCTGGCCGAGCTGGCTCGTGAGCCGGGGCCGAGCCGCGGGTGGTCATTGGTCCTCGGCTCCTCGTTTCTCTTGCTCCTCGCCGGCCTGGCCGTCGTGTTGCAGCGGGCCCTCGACGAGACCGGACGGCTCCACCCGCGCCCGGCCGCAGTGGGCGCGGTGATCGCGACGGTCGGCCTCTTCGGCTATGCGCTCGCGCTGTGGCTCGCGTGAGGTGTACGCTGCTCTACCTCCTCGCTCACCATGAGCCGAAGCGATCTCCCTCCGCCGCCGGGTGAGGCGCCTCCTACGGGTGAGGAGGCGCAGAGCGGGCCGCCCCCGTCGGTGCGTCCCTCGGCGATATCCCTCGTTCCTACGGGCCCGCGCCGCAGCCCCGGCCTCGGCCTGAGCGTCATCGCCTTGCTCGCCGCGTGCGGCGCCGCCTACATCGCCCATCCGCTGTGGATGGGGCTGGCGGTCGGCACCGTGATGGCGTTCACGTCGGACCCTCTCTACATCTGGCTGGCCCGCGTGCTCGGACAGCGGCGGGCGCTCGCCGCGCTCATCACCACGATCACCGGCGGGCTCGCGAGCCTGGCGGTCGTCGCGGCCGTCACGTGGGTCGCCATCTCGGAGGTGCTCGATCTGGTCTCGCGCCTGCGTGTCCCCTCCGCGCCGGACGTCCTCGGCGGCCGCGGGAAGGCCCTCTTGGAGCGCGCGCACCTCTCCCCCGACGCGCTCATCGAGCGGCTCAACGCGGCGCTCGTCTCGATCTCGGAGAAGGCCGCAGGCGGCCTCGCGAGCGTGCTCACCACGACGACGTCGATGATGCTCACCGTCGTGATCGCCTTCTTCACGATGTACTACGTGCTGCTCGGGTGGCCCTCGCTCGTCCGCAGGCTCCAGCGTTTGTTGCCGCTCGACCCACGTCACACCCGCGCGCTCGCCGCGGAGTTCCGCGCCGTCGGGCGGAGCGCGTTCGTCGGCACGATGGGCACCGCCTTCGTCCAGGGCCTGTTCGCGGGCGTTGGCTTCTCGATCGCGGGCCTCAGCCAGCCCCTGCTCTGGGCCACCGTCACCATGCTCGCGTCGTTCTTACCGGTCGTTGGAACGGCGGCGGTATGGGTGCCGCTCTCGATCGTGACCTTCGCGATGGGACGAACCGGGGCGGCCATCTTCGTCGGCGTCTGGGGGTTCCTGGTCGTGACGGCGGTCGCGGACTACGTCGTCCGGCCTCGTCTTGTCGGGTCGCACACCCAGGTCCACCCCCTGCCACTCCTCATCTCGCTCATCGGAGGGGTCGAGATGCTCGGGCTCATGGGCGTGCTCGTCGGTCCAGTCGTGATGGCCCTCTGCCTCGCGGTTCTGCGGATTTACGAGGTGGAGCGGATGCGGGACGCGGACCCTGCCGCCACGCCGACCCCGACGCCCGTCTCCGACTGAGACAACTGCCCCCCGAATCCCGATTAGCGATCGCGAGCTCGCGGAGGGCGGTTCCGATCCGGGACGCAGACCCTGCGCACCCCCGAGAGCTCGCGGGAAATCGAGGATCTCGAGGTCGGCACGCAGCTTGAAAAGGGGCATCGGCATGACGTGCTCCTTCGAGATGCCGCAGCAAGGTGTGTGGGATGGCCGGACGCTCCAGCCGAGTGAGCTCGCGGCTCACGTGATGCCGCTGATTCGCCGGCAGGCGCGCGCCCTCGCGCAGCGCCTCCCGCCGCACGTCGCGATCGACGATCTCGTCAGCGCCGGCACGGTCGCGCTGGCCGAGCTGCTCCGCAAGACGAGCTCGATGCCGCTCGCGGAGTTCGAGCGCCTCGCCACCTCGCGCGCGCGCTACGCCATGCTCGACGAGCTCCGCGCGCTCGACCCGGTCTCGCGCCGGCTTCGCCAGCGCGCGCGCCGGATCGGGCAGGTCTCCACCGAGCTCGCGGCGCGCCTGGGCCGGCGTCCTTCGGAGGACGAGATCGCCGAGGCGATCGGCATCAACGTCGACACCTGCCGCGCGGCCCTCGCCCTCGCGCAGTCGAGCGCGACCTGCAGCATCGACGGTGACAACGGCTTCGAGGTCGCCGACGACAGCCGGAACCCCGAAGAGGAGCTCGGTCGAACGCAGCGCGCGGCGATCGTCCGCGGCGCGATGGCCGGCCTCACCGCGCGCCAGCGCAACATTCTCGAGCTCTACTTTCACGAGGAGATGACCCTCCGTCAGATCGGTGACATCTTGGGCGTCACGGAAGCGCGGGTCTCGCAGATCCTCGGCGAGTCGGTCCGCAAGCTCCGCGAGACGTGCACGGGCCAGGTCCTCCACTGAGAAAACCTCGGCGCCCGGCGCCGACCGGTCGACGCGCAAACGTAGTTCTGGCTTTGTATAGGGTTTGCACTATGTTTGCGGTGTGGACCAATCGCTGTTCCGCCCGGGCGATCTGATCGACCAACGCTACCGGCTCCTGCGACCGCTCGGGGTCGGAGGTATGGCGGAGGTCTGGCAGGCGCGGCACGAGGTGCTCGACCGAGACATCGCGGTGAAGCTCGTGCGCGGGGCGGATCCTGCCGTCGCCGAGCGGCTGCGGCTGGAGGCCAGAGCCCTCGCTCGCCTCTCGCATCGCGCGATCGTGCAGGTGTTCGACGCCGGCTCCACCGAAGGCGGCGTCCCGTTCCTTGCGCTCGAGCTCGTGAACGGCGAGTCGCTCGAGGCCCGTCTCCTGAGGGGGCCTCTCGGTCCTCGAGGCGCCGCAACGCTCATCGCGGCGGTGTGTGATGGGCTCGCAGTCGCGCACGCCGCTTCGATCATTCATCGAGACGTCAAGCCGTCCAACATCCTCTTGCCCGCCGAGTCCCCGATGTCGCCACGCATCGTCGACTTCGGCGTCGCCGCGCTCACGAGCTCCGCCGATCCGAAGCTCACGCGAGCCGGCGCGGTCGTCGGGACGCCTGCGTTCATGGCGCCGGAGCAGCTGAAGGGGGAGACCCCCGATGCGAGCACGGACGTCTGGGGCGCGGCGGTGACGCTCCAGGAAGCCGCGTTCGGCTGCTTGCCCTTCCAGTCGGAGGACCTCCGCTCGCTCTCCGCGCTCGTGCTGACCGAGGAGCCGAAGCGCCCCGTCGGCGCCACCGACCAACGCTTCTGGGACATCGTCCGTCGTGGGCTCGCCAAGGACCGAAGCGAGCGCTTTCCTTCGGCCGAATCGCTCGCGAAGAGCTTGCGCGCTTGGCTCGCCGGCACCGCGGAGACCGCGCTCGTGCAGCGGGACCAAGAGCCGGACGGCATGACGGCTCTGTCTTTCGATGCTCTGGTGAAGAGTCGTTTCGCCTGATCTTTGCGCCATGCTCGAGTTGACAAAGACCCCAGTCCCCGAGGCCTTCTCCCCGCTCGAGCTCGACTCGAAGTCAGAGAGCGACCTCGACGCGCTCCCGTTCGGTGTCATCGCGCTCGACGCGCCGGGCGTCGTTCGCCGGTACAACCTCTACGAGTCGCGCTTCGCGCGCATCGACCGCGAGCAAGTGCTCGGGCGCGCGTTCTTCGCCGAGATCGCGCCCTGCACCCGCGTCGATTCGTTCGAGGGTCGCTTCCGGCGGTTCGTCTCGAGCGCCGAGCCCGGCCGCGTCGAGCGGTTCGACTTCGTCTTCGACTTCAAGTTCGGAGCGCAGGAGGTCTCGGTCGAGATCGTCCGCCCGTTCGGGGGCGATCTCTTCTACCTGCTCGTGAACCGAAAGCGGCTCATGCCGCCCAGGCCAGGTGTCCCGCAGAAGATGCTCCCGCCCGTGCAGCGCGAGCTCGCTCCGAGGGAGGCCGAGATCGGGGTGCGACGCGACGCGCTCGAGCGGCGACGCGTCGACGTCTCGGTGCCGTTCTTCGCGGCGCTCCGGGCGACCTGCGAGCGCTTGTCGCCCGAAGCTTGGCCGCTCTTCGCGCACGAGTGGGGCGTCCAGTGGGGGCGTCGCACCGCCGTGGACCTGGAGTCGACCTCGCTCGAGGAAGCGGGCAAGAGCCTGGCGGACCTGTCCATGCGCGACATGGTCTCCTCCCTCACTGCACACCTGGCGGAGCAGGGTTGGGGGCACGCGGTCTACGACTTCGCCTTGATTCGTGACGGTATCGTCATGACCGAGGTCGAGCGGAGCGCGCTCGCGGAGGCAGTGGGTGCTCGCGTCGACGTCTCCGGGCCGCGCCGTTTTACTTGCCACCTGCTAGCGGGCCTCTTCGCCGGGGTCCTGTCGCACGTGGCGTCGAGGCGGCTCGTTACGCGCGAGATCGCCTGCGTCTCGGCCGGGAGCCCGACCTGTCGATTCGTCACGGTCGCGGCGGAGCGCCGCAAGGCGCTCGACCGCGCCCTATCGGAGGGGCGGCTCGGGTTGGACGAGGTGCGCGAGAGCCTCCGGCGTGCGCGCACCTCGTCGGAGGCGATCACGAATGACGGCGTCTGACCCGACCGAGCCTTCGCTCCCGCCATTGCGGAACCTCGAACAAGCCGAGGCGTCGCGTCCTGCCGGTGAGCTCCTCGGAACCGTTCCCTGGCTAGGCGAGGAGCCCGATCCCGAGGTGTGGCGCTCCGAGGACTTCCTGGCGCTGCTCTGAGCCGTCGCCCGCGTCGTCAGAACACGGCGAGCGCCGCTCGCACCGAGAGCGCGAGGAGCACGAGCGACGAGAGCAAGAAAAACGCGAACCTGACCTCGATGACGTTCCGCGTCGACTGCCAGATGCTGTGGAGCACGCGCAGCCCGACGTAGCTCCACGCGAGCGCGACGTTCGTCGTGTCGTCCCCGCCCGCCAGCGCGAGCGTGATCGCCACCGCGTAGAAGAGCGTCGGCTGCTCGAACAGGTGGTTGTAGTTGTCGGCCTTCCAGCGCACGCTCGCCGGGAGCGATGCCATCTGCTCGCCGCGTGGCGCGGTTGGGTCCAGCTTCATCTTGGCGCGCCGGATCGCCGGGATGCGTGTCGCGTACATCCACGTCCACATCACGAACGTCCAGAGGACGAGCGCGACGACGGGCTGGAGGAGAGCTGTCTTCATCGCAAAGCCGCCTCGAGCTCGCGCTCGGTCGAGAGCTTCTTGGGTCGGCTCCTCAGCGCGACGATCGGCCCGCCGATGGCGCACAAGACGGCGACGATGGCGCCTCTCCGCGCGTAGCCGGGCGCGTCGACGACACCCAGGAAGAAAAGCGCGCCGACCACGGCACAGATCACGGCGATCGTGGCCACGGTGCCTGCTAGCAACCAGGCCCCCGAGACGAACGGGACGCTCCGCGGCGCAAGCGCAGCCCACACCGCGCGGACCGCGTCGGCGTAAGCGGGCCGCGTCGACGTTTCGTCGGTGCCGAACGTGTACTCCCCCCCGCCATCGAGGTGCAGGCCGCACATCTCGTGCTCGCCGATGCGTCCGATGACGACCTTGCGGATCGTGTCGAAGGCGATCGTGCGACTTCCCAAGATCACGTCACGATCCTGCACTTCTACGATCTGCTCCTGGCCCAGACGGCGGAGAACGAAGCGCCCGGTCATCGAGCGCAACCGTATCAGGCTCCGACCCGCCTCGGGGCATCCGTTCCCTGGTCCGCCCTAGCGCGGGCTCAGCTCGCCCCAACGCTGCAGGTGCCGGCGATCTGGTCCGCAATGAAGCCGAGCGTCTCCTCTCCGAGCCCTTCTCGGATAACGGGTGCGACCCCTGCCATGGACGGGTTTGCCCCGACGAGGAGCTCCGACAGCGTGAGCTCTCCGAGACAGAGGAGCAGGCGCTCGAGCGTCAGCTTCATCAGGGTGGGGGTTCGCAAGCTGTGCATCGGCGGTACGGTCGCGAGCTCCTCCCAACGTTCGATGGGGAGCTCGATCAGGACCGACTCCAGTCGGCTCTGGGCGAGGGGGCGCAGCTCCTCGTCGTGCGTGGCGTCCAGGAGTCGGCTGATGGCAGCGGGGCGCTCGAGCCGCCGAATGATCTCCGCGAGCTCGGCCCGCGCATGTCGGGCGAGATTGTGCGGCCAGCGTTCGGCGTGCGCGTCGAGCGTCGCGACCGAGGCTGTCGTCGCGACCGCCGGCAGCAGATGGCGCAGCTCCGCCGGTGGGGAGGCGCCGAGGGCCGCGGCTCGCTCCAGCGCGAGGCGCGCCGGCTCGCTCGCATACACCCCCATCGAGGGGACCGCGCGAGCAACCTGGAGCAGCCCCGGCGCGTCGAGCGCACCCATGACCAGCTCGAGCGCGCCGCGTGCGTCGTGGGGGTCGGTTGCGCAGTAGGTGATCGCGGAGAGCGCGATCTCGAGCGCCGGCTCCGGGGCAGCGCCCCCTTCGGGGCACGTCACCAGGCAAGCTCGTTGATACGGCGTGAGCTCGCCGACGCCTTGGAGCCGATCTTCGAGCCCAGAGAGGATCTCTTTGCGAGACCCGCGGGCGGCGCCGATCAACGCGGAGGTCTTGCCGGCCCGGAGCGCCGTCTCGACGGCGGCGTCGAGCGCGCGAGAACGTGCCTCGGGGGTGCGGGCCAGCTCCGCGCGCATGATCGTCGCGGCGACGAGATCATCGCTCATTTCGGAGCCTTCGTCGGCGGGCAGCCTCGAGGCGGCGTCTTCGATCGAGTCCCGGGTCGCGTCCAGGCTCGCGACCCGCGATAGCGCGACGAGCGCCTCGAGCGCTTCAGTCGTCGAAGGAACGGAGCGCGAGGCCGCGCGAGATTGCGCGAAGACGCTCGCGACCAGCGCCTCTCGACCTCCATCGCGCAAGCTGCCGGGGAGGACCGCCAAGAGCTCGCGGCGAAGCTGGTGAAGCTCGAGCCCCCACCCCGAGAGCCCCGCCCAATGGGCCTCCCACGCGCGCCCGCGCGCCTCGGAGACGATCTGGGTCAATTGGTCGGCTGTCCAGCTCGCAGCCGAGCCCCACGCGAGCGGCAGATCGGCGATCGGGTCCGCGGCAAGCGTGACTCCGCGGCTCGGGCCCGGTGAGCTCGCCCCGCGGGAGACCTCGGCGCCGGCGGACAGGAGCACGGGGAGCCATGTCTCGAGCTCTCTGGGCGCGAGGGCTTCGTCGACGTTGTCGAGATGCAAGCGGACGCGCGATCCTTCGGTGACGGCGTCGAGTATCGATTCGCGCAGGTCCACCAGCAGCGCGCGGAAGCCCGGGTAGGTGGCGTCGGCGGGCCACGTAGAGTCGACCCCTGCCCGCGACAGCCCGACCCGCAGCAAAGGGGGCACCAGCCCAGCCCGCAACCCGCGCACGTCGAGGGCTGCGAGTATCCCGTCCTCGCATTCGTCGGCCCGGGTCGTCGCCCGCCGAGCCCAGGCTTCTTCCAGCTTCATTCGACGAACGGTGGTGTTCGCCCCGGCACGGAGCGGTCACGGGTGTGGCGATTGGAGCCTTGCTGGCAATCCCGCCCGTTCCATTGCCCATCGCGCCCCTGGACGCCGCTGCGACGATTCCTCGGTTCGTAATGAGGGCTCTTCGGATGCAGGCCGAGCTCACGGAGGATCTGTCCGCATGACGTACAAGGGTTCATCGGCGAGCCGTCGTCGTCCACGGTGCTCATCCTCCCTGCCTGGACCTCGTCGTGGACCTGCTGCCTGATCGCCTGGTTCTCCGCCTCCGGATCGCGCAAGGTCTGTCCTGCGGCGGCGCGTTCGTTTCGTATGGTATTGGCCAGGTTGTGCAGCGCGTCCACCTCCGCGCAGTTACCGTGGCTGTTGGTCGGCACGCTGCCGGCGCCGCTCGTCCGAGCGTTCTCGACGGCGGTCGCGATCGCCGGGTCGTTGGTGCGCGGCCTGCCGCTGCGGTCGGTACCGGCGCTGGTCCCGCGGACCTCTTGCCCGTTCGGGCGCACGATGGTCGTCCGCGGCATGAGGCCCATGGGGTCGACCGCTCGCGTGGGTTGGTTGGCCACGTAGCCGTAGGGCTCGAGACCTCCGAATAGCCCGAGCGGGTCGGGGCTCAGGAATGCTCCGAGATCCGGGTCGTAATACCGGAAGCGGTTGTACGAGAGCCCCGTCTCCTCATCGTGGTATTGACCGGCCAGGCGCAGCCCGTCCCCGCTCGGTGCCGCGCCCCAGATGTCGATCCGTGTGTCGTCGGAGACCACGCCTCCGCTCTCCACCAGGTGCTGGGGCGTCCCCAGCGGGTCGTTCAGTAGGTGTCGCCAGCCGAGATCCTGGTCGGCCTCCGCACGGCGCCGCACCGTCCGCTGCGCGAGCGGCGCTCCGTCGTCGTCGTCGTAGGCGAATGTCGTCTCTTCCACGACCGGGTCGCCCGCCTGCGCCGCGTCACGTTTGATGGCGTGAACGAGCTTCGATCGATCCCAAACGAACCTGTGGTCTGCTTGCAGGCGACCATCCTTCCGGACGCGCTTGCTGACGCGCCGGCGGAATGCGTCATACTCGAACTCGACGAGGACCCCGTCGGGTCGCAAGACGCTCCGAAGCAGGCCGTCCTCGCACCACTCGAGCCGTGTTTGCTCCTCTTTGCCGTCGGCCATCCTGCTGACCGAGGTCAGCCGCCCCCAAGCGTCCCACCCGTAGGTCCGATCGCCCTTCTGGAGGATCTTTCCTCCTGGCCCGAACCGGTGCGCGCCTCGACCGCGCTCCGCGCGGTTGCCGGCTGCGTCGTAATCGAAGAAGCGCGCGACGTCTTCGCCGACCGCGGCGATGAGCCGATCGTTCGGGTCGTGCTCGAAGTGGACCGCGCCGCTTCGCTGGCTCTGCACCATCGCGAGCTCTCCTCGAGGGCCATAGCCCCAGGATTCGGTGGCGGTCACTTTCCCTCCGGCGTCGCGGACGACGCGGCGGGTCTGCCGCTCCATGACGTCGCGGACCGTCTCCACGGTGCCCCCGCCGCCGAGCTCCCGAAACACCTCCCGGTGGAACCCGTCGTACGACCTTCGGAGCTCGAGCCCGGGGGCCGCATAGGAGACGGCGCGGCCGATCGCGTCTCTCGTCACGGAGAGCGCGTGCCCGAGTGAGGTCCGCTGCTCGACGACGTCGCCCATGACGTCCCAGTCCAGGCAGACCTCGGTCACTTCGTCGCCGACCTTGCAACGTTGCGTCGTCGGCCACCCGACCGCGTTGTACGCGAACGCAAGCTCCACGCGGTTGCGCTTCGCCCGCGTGAGTCGGCCGAGGGCGTCGTATTCGAACTCCTCTTCGATGCCGCGTACGGAGCGCTTGACGAGCTGCCCGGCGAGGTCGTGCTCGAGAGCGAGCGTGCGGGAGCCGTCTCGAACGCAGGAGAGGTTCCCCGCGGCGTCGTACTGATACGCGATCGTGCGGCCGTCGAACGTGGTCTCGCGCACGAGACGTCCAGCAGCATTCAGCTCGAACGTCCACGTCTCGCCGGCCGCGTTGACGACCTTGCGCAGACGTTGCTCGCGGTCCCACAAGTAGCGAGTCGTCGAGCCGTCGGGATACCGGACCGTGTGGACCCGGTGATCGCCGCCGCGCAAAAGCTCCACGGTCCGGTTGTTCGCTCGCGTGATACCGACGAGGTACCGGTCGCCGTCATACCGGAAGTGGACCGCGCTGCCGTCCGGCATGGTCTGGCGGGCGATGTCCCCTCGGGCGTCGTACGTGTAATGGGTCTCGGCTCCGGCGCGCTTCACCGCGAGGACGCGCCCGAAGAAGTCGAAGGTGCGCTCGGTTACGACTCCGCTTCGATCGATCTCGCGGATAGGGTTGCCATGCGCGTCGTAGGCGTAGCGTGAGACGCCGCCGTTCGGCGCGTGCGCCTCGGTCATGAGGCCGCGCTGGTCGTGGCGAATGAAGAAGCGGGCGCCGCTAGGATCCGTCCACGCGAGCCCATCAGGAAACGAGGTCGTCTCCGTTACGCCGCCCAGGGCGTCGATGACGCGCAAGACGTTGCCGCGGTCGTCGCGCTCGGTCCGCGTGATCCGATCGAGCGGGTCGATGGTCTCGATGATGCGGCCGAACTCGTCGCGCTTGAAGCGCGTCGTCGCGCCGGCCGAGTCGGTAAACGAGAGGAGGTTGCCGTTGTCGTCGTAGGTTCGCGCGAAGACGCCACCGGCGCGCACGCACTTGTCCATCTTGCCGTGTGCGTTGCCGAAGACGCGGTCCACCGTGACGGAGTCGACGATCTCGCGGTAACCGTCGGCGCCGAAGTCGAGGCGCACGTGGTAGATGCCCTTGGCTCGCGTCGCGCCGTCCGCGAGGAAGCGCGGCGCGTCTTCGACGAGCGCCGGGTCGTCCTTGCCGCCGTAGTCGCCCCACGTCTCGATGCAGCGGCCTTGGCCGTCGTAGCGATAGTGGTAGGTGAGCCCCGTGGGGCTCTTGTGCATCGTCATTCGATGCGATTCGTAGGCGAACGTCGTCGTGTAGCCGAGCGCGTCGGTCACGGCGACGAGGTCGCCGGCCGAGTCGTATGCGTACTCGGCGAAGCGGATCCAGGCGCCTTGGGACACGGCGTTCATGACCTCGAAGGCGCGAATCCTGCCGGCCTCGTCCCGCGCCACGCGGATTCGGCGACCCACACAGTCTTCGACCTCCGACAGCTTCCCGTTCGAGTAAAAGAGGCGGATCGTATTGCCGAATCGGTCCGCGACGCTCACGAGGACGTGGAGATTCGGCGCGGTCGGCTCGAAGCGCAGCTGCGTGCGGTCCTCCAGGAGGAGTGAGAATCGACCCTGCGCTTTGCCTAGAATCCACCCGTTCGGGCCGTACCCGCAGAGCTCGTCGTCGAAGGCCGGGAAGTCGACAGCCGTCCCATCCCACTTGTAGACGCGAAAGCGCGAGCGCGTCGTCTCGACCGTCCAGCCCAGCGAGTGCGCCCACCCATAGCCGAGGCCGATGTCTCGGTCTCGCGATCCGCTCGAATAGGCGCGCAACAGCTCCAGCGGTAGCGGACCCTTCAGCTCCAGGTCCGTGACGGGGAGGGTAAAGACACGCCCGGTGACCACGTCGACCGGGTCGCCCCGTGAGGCGCCCCCGCTCGACCCCCCATGATGATTGGGACAGCCGGCCTGCCCCCCACTCTGGCCATTTCCGGATTGCGCATTGCGGCCGTCGCCGTTCGCGCCGTCCCCGCTGCCGTCGCCACTTCCGTCGCCGTTCCCGCTACCGTCGCCCGAGGCGTTGCCGCTCCCACCACCGCCACCTGCACCGCCACCCATGACCGCGATGCTCGGGCACATTCCAGGGATCGGCGGGACGTTGGGCGCGGGTGCGGTGCGTGCCATGGAATGATTGGCGGGGGATTGGCCCCGGATGCTCCTTCAGTCGCCGAGGTGGCGAACGCCGCCGGCGAGGCTATCATCTGGCTCGCGGACCCGGCCAGCGCGATCTCGGGTCGACTCGCTCGACACTGTCACGCTGTGTACGTTAACCGCCTTCTCGCGCCACCTTCCACACGGGGTTGAACGATGGGGAAAGTCACGGCCCTGATGATGGATGTGATCACCGAGAAGTCGGGACACACCATCGTTCCGAACGCAGTCAGCGTGTGCCTCACGCCGGCCGCTCCGAGCCCGTTGCCCATCCCGTACCCGGTGGTCGGCAGCGCGGTCGAAGGGATCACGGATCCTCCGATGCGGACGAAGGTGGAGGGCCAGAAGTTCGCGACCACGGGCTCCGTCATCAAGACGTGCCACGGCAACGAGCCCGGCACGCTGAAGGAGACGTGCAGCCTGAATACGGCCGGCCCGTGCTTCATCATCATGGGCGCGCCGGTCGTCATCGCCGAGCTCGGGATGATGGGCATCACGGGCGCGCTCTGCATCTCGAACAAGGCCATCACCGTCGGCGCGGGCGGGTCGGCGAGCGGCGCGGGTGGGGCGGGTGGTCCGGGCGGCGGCGGCGGCGGCGCGGGCGCGGGCGGCGCCGGACCGAACGGCCCGAGCGGCCCATCGAACGGCGGCGGCGGCGGCGGCGGCGGTAACAGCGGCGCGAGCGCCAGCGCGGCGAGCCCGGGCGCGCGCGGCTCCGGAGCGGACGCCGCGCCGGGAGGGAGCTCGGGGCCGCCCGCGCAGCACCAGTGCCAGAACGGCCACCCGGTGGACATGGCCACGGGGTACGTGGTCGACGAGGCAGTCGACCTCGAGCTGCCGGGGCTCATCCCGTTCGTCCTCAAAAGGTATTATTCCTCGTCGAGACGCAACGACGTCCGCGCCACGCTCGGCCCGGGCTGGGCGCACAACTGGGAGATGAGCGTCTGGGAGGAGGCGTCCAGCCGCGGAGGGAGCGTCACCGTCCTGCGCGACGCGCAGGGCCGCAGCGTGTTCTTCGAGCAGCTCTCGGTCGGCGGCGTCACCTTCCACCGCGGCGAGCGCATGGAGCTCAGGCGCCTGTCGACCACGCGCTGGGAGGTCTTCCACCTCGAGACGCGGCTCACCTATCGGTTCGAGGCGTTCTCCGAGGGGGAGCAGGCCGCGCTCCATCACGTGCGCGACGCGTGGGACAACCGCGTCGAGCTCGGGTACGAAGCCGGACGGCTCGCCGTCATCGTCGACACCGCAGGTCGCGAGATCCGCATCGCGTGGAGCGGCGCGCGCATCCGTCGCGTCGACGTGCGGGTCGGGGGCTCGTCGGAGCAGTCGGTCGAGTACCTGTACGACGAGAGCGGTTGCCTCGCCGCCGTGACCGACGCCCTCGGCCACAGCGAGACGTTCGAGTACGACGGTCAGCGCCGAATGGTGGCGACGACGATCAAGACCGGCGTCACCTTTCGCTACGAATACGAGGCGGACACCGGCCGCTGCGGCCGGACCTGGGGTCCGAAGGGCCTCTACGATCTGGTCTTCCGCTACGAGCCCGAGCACCACCGCACGTTCGCCGAAGGCGAAGAGCCGCGCGTCTACACGACGGACGATCACGGTCATGTCATCAAAGAGGCCTTGCCGAGCGGAACAGTGCTCGAGGAGCGCGCCTACGACGACGGCCTCCTGGTCGCGGAGGTCAACGGTGCGGGTGAGGGGACGAAGTACTGGTACGATGCCCGCGGCAACCTCCTCCGTCGCGTGGACGCGGAGGGCGCCGTCACGGCGTGGGAGTACGACGCGCAGGATCTGCCGACGAAGCGGGTGGATCCGCTCGGCCTCGTGACCGAATACCGCCACGACGCGCGCGGCGCGTTGACGTACGTCGCCCTCCCGACCGGCCTCTCGCAGACGGGGACGTACGACGCGCGCGGGCGGCTCACCTCGGTGGTCGCGAGCGACGGCGCCTCGACGACCTACGAGTACGCCGAAGGCGTGCAGCCCGTCGCCCAGACTGACGCGCTCGGGGCGCGCACCACGTTCGCTTACGACGCGCTGGGGCGTGTCGTCGCGCGCACCGACGCGCTCGGCCGCGTGACGCGTCAGAGCCGCGATCGGCTCGGCCGCATCACGAGCATCGTCATGGCCGACGGAGGGCGTATCGGCCGCAAGTACGACGCGCGGGGCAAGCTCGTGGAAGAGGTGGATCCATCCGGTAGAGTCATGCGGATGACCTACGGCGGGATGGGCGTCCTGACGTCGGTGTCGACCGGGGACGGGCGCGACTGGCGCTTCCAATACACGTCGAACGAGCGGCTGGCCGCGATCAGGAGCCCCAACGGTGAGTCGTACGGCTTCACCTACGACGAGGCCGGGCGTGTGGTCGTCGAGACGCCGTTCGACGGTCGTGCGCTTCGCTACGAGCTCGACACCGCCGGCCGCGTCGCCCGCATCACCTATCCGGACGGGAGCTGGCGTCGCTTCGAGCACGACCGCGCGGGGAGGATTCGCGCGGAAACCGGCAGCGATGACACGCGCCTCACCTTCAAGCGCGATCGCGCCGGCGAGCTGACCGAGGCGCTCGCCGAGTCGCCCGCGGACACGCACCGCGTCGTCATCGAACGCGATGCCTTCGGACGGATCGCGGCCGAGCACCAGGGCGACGGCACCGTTCGCTACGAGCGGGACATACGCGGGCGCGTCACGGCACGCGTGCTGCCCGACGGAACCCGCACCGAGCTCCGATATGACACGCGCGGCGCGCTCGGCGGCGTGAGCCACGCGGGTCGGGCGTTCGAGCTCGCACGTGACGCGGTAGGTGCGGAGGTCGGGCTGGAGCCCTCGACGGGCGCGTTCCGCGTATCGTCCCGCCATGATGCACTGGGGCGTGTCCTCGAGCAGATCGCCAGGCGCGGACCTGCCGGCAGCACCGATCAGCCGCTCCGGCGCAGCTACCGGTACGACCGGTCCGGGAGGGTCGAGCACATCCTCGACGAGCGATGGGGGCTGACGGAGCTTCGCTATGACGGTGGCGGCCTGCTGACCAGCCGCACGACGACGGCGGTGGCCGGTGCCGCAGAGAAGATCGTCGAGGCGTTCTCCTACGATCGAACCGGCTCGCTCCTGAGCGCGCTCGAGACCCTCTCGGCGTCCCCGCGCGTATCGGGCGGCGCGACCGCGGCCCCGTGGAAGGTCGCCGCCGGCAACGTTCTGGTCCAGACGTCGACCCACAAGTACGCCCACGACAAACGCGGGCGTCGCGCCGGGGTGCGCGATCTCACGCAGACCGCCGGAAGCGAGCGCATCGTCGAATACGAATGGGATGTACGCGACCGCATGACGGCGGCGCGCCTGCCCGACGGGCGGACGATCAAGTACCAATACGACGCATTCGGACGGCGCGTCGCCAAGTCCGTCTTTCATGCCGGAGAGAGCGCTCCTCGAGAGACGACTCGGTATTGGTGGAGCGGCGCGGTGCTCGCCGCCGACCGTTCGACCTCCGGCCGCGTACGGAGCTACGTGCACCGCCCCGGCACCTTCGAGCCGCTCCTCCATGCCGAACGCGGCGAGGTCTTCGTCTACGTGCTCGATCAGGTCGGCGTCCCGCGCGAGCTCGTGGATGCTTCGGGCAACGTGGCCTGGAGCGGCCGCTTCGACGCCTGGGGGAAGCTCGTGGAAGAGGCGCACGACCCCTCGCGCGCGGAGTCGGACAAGACCGTCGGCTCTCCGTTCCGCCTGCTCGGTCAGGTGCACGACGAGGACACCGGTCTGGCGTGGACGATGTTCCGCGTCTTCGACGCCGATACGGGCAGGTGGCTGAGCCCCGACCCGCTGGGCATTCGCGGCGGGTTCAACCTGTTCGCGCTCGACGGCGCGCCGACGGTCGAGGTCGACCCGTTCGGGCTCAGCACGGGGCCCGGCCACGACCCGCAGATCACGCCCGGCAGCAACCGCGAGATGCTGGGGCAGGCGGTCGCGCACGTGAAGGCTCACCCGGGCTCGGCGGACGAGAAGGCCGACCTGTTCCAGAGGCTGGCCAACGAGCAGATCACGCCGATGAGCGGCAACTCCTGGACGGCCACGAGAGGGAGAGCGTCGGACGGCTCCCACGTCTTCTTGGGCGGGGCGGGCGAAGCGCTCATCATCGCTCCAGACGGCTCGATGCATCGAGGCAGCCTCCAGAACGGCGCCGTCGGCATCGGCCCAGGCGGGAGCTTCACGGTCGACCGGTCCGCGACGAGGCCGCTGTGAGCCAGCCCGTCGCGACCACCCCCTGGATCAACTACGACGAGGCGATGGCGCTCGTCCGCCAGCTCGGCGATCCTGCGCTCGAGCAGCTCGTGATGCGCACCGTGACGGTCGCGGTACAGCGGGCAATGAACAACGAGGGCCCCGCGGCGCCGTTCGACATGCTGTTCCTCGTCAAGACGATGATCAGCCTCTTCGAGCAACGCGAGAGCCTCATTCGCGTCTTGCAGGGCGAAGACCTGCGCTGGTGGCCGGAGGACTGAGGCCGGTCGGGCCTGGCCTTCGCATGTCACGACGGCCCGGGCCGCGGGGCATCCGTTCCCTGGTCGAAACTCAACCTGGCCTGTGACAAATCGAACGCGGCGAGCTAAGGTTCGCGCCCTTTCCCCAAAGGAGCGTGTGCCCATGACGACCCCGATCCGAAGCGTGTGTGTCATCGGCGGCGGCGTGATGGGGAGCGGCATCGCAGCGCACCTCGCGAACGCGGGTGTCCGGGTGCTCCTCCTCGACATCGTCCCCCCGAACCTCACGGACGCAGAGCGTAAGGACAAGAAGAACCGAGACCGTTTCGCGGCCGGCGGCCTGGAGAAGGCGCTGAAGGCGAGACCCGCCGCGTTCTTCCACCCCTCGTTCGCCAACCTCGTTCGGACCGGCAACACGGAAGACGACCTCGAGCTGGCGAAGGACGTGGACCTCGTCATCGAGGCCATCATCGAGAAGCTCGAGCCGAAGAAGGCGCTCTTCGCGCGCCTCGAGAAGATCGTCGCGCCCCACACGATCATCGCGTCCAACACCTCGGGCCTCCGCATCGCGAAGATGACGGAGGACCTCGGCGCGGATCTGAAGAAGCGCTTCCTCGTGATGCACTTCTTCAACCCCGTCCGCTACATGAAGCTCCTCGAGCTCGTGGCCGGACCCGACACGTCCAAGGAGACGCTCGAGACCATCCGACGCTTCGGCGAGGACAAGCTCGGCAAGGGCGTCGTGTTCGGCAAGGACACGCCGAACTTCGTCGGCAACCGCATCGGCGCACACAGCATGATGGTGGCCATCCACCAGATGCTCGCCGACGGCCTCGCCCCGGAGGACGTGGACAACATCACCGGCGTGCCGATGGGTCACCCGAAGAGCGCGAGCTTCCGCACCGCGGATCTCGTCGGCCTCGACACCTTCGGTCACGTCGCGGAGAACTGTTACACATCGCTGACGGAAGACGAGGACCGCGACGTCTTCAAGCTGCCCGACTTCGTCAAGAAGATGATCGAAAAGGGCCAGCTCGGCGACAAGTCGAAGGGCGGCTTCTACAAGAAGGGCGCCGACAAGAGCATCAATACGCTCGACCCGACCACCGGCGAGTACCGCCCCAAGGGCGGGGACGAGGCGATCGCCAAGCTGACGAAGGGCATCTCGAAGATCGAGAGCCCGGCCGACCGCCTGAAGAAGCTCGTCGCGGATCAGGGCAAGGCGGGGACATACGCGTGGAAGGTGATCTCACGCTCGCTCGCCTATTCGGCGCGCCGCATCGGCGAGATCTCCGACGACATCACCGCCGTCGATGACGCGATGAAGTGGGGCTACAACTGGGAGCTCGGCCCGTTCGAGTCCTGGGACGCGCTCGGCTTCGTCGAGACCGTCGAGCGCATGGAGAAGGACGGCATCAAGCTGCCCGCCTCGATCGCCAAGATGAAGGCGAGCGGCGCGAAGTCCTTCTACACGGCGGACGGGCGCGTGTTCGACCTCACGAAGGGCGAATACGTGCAGCGCCAGGTGGACCCGCGCAACAAGACGGTGGTGCAGCTCCGCAAGGGCAGCTCGCCGGTGCTCAAGAACGACGGCGCGGAGGCGTGGGACCTCGGCGACGGCGTGCTCGGCGTCACCTTCAAGACCAAGGCGAACAGCCTGGATACGGAGGTCGGCCAGATCCTGAACGACGCGGTGGCCGAAGCAGAGAAGAACTTCCGCGCGCTCGTCATCGCCAACCAGGGCGAGCACTTCTCGGTCGGCGCCAACCTGTTCCTCGTCGTCATGGCGGCCCAGGCGAAAGAGTGGGACAAGCTCCGCGACATGGTCGGGGGCCTGCAGGCCACGGTGCAGCGCATGCGCTACGCCACGGTGCCGGTCGTCGCCGCGCCCTACGGCATGACGCTGGGTGGTGGCCTCGAGGTCTGCCTCGCTTGCGACGCGGTCCAGGCTGCGGCGGAGACGTATTCGGGCCTGGTCGAGGTCGGCGTCGGCGTCATTCCCGGCGGCGGCGGCAACATGAACCTGCTCTGGCGCGCGCTCGACGGCGTGATCGAGGGGGCGTCCCTCAACACGCTCGAGATCGTCACCCAGGTCTTCAAGAACATCGCGCTCGCCAAGGTCGCCACCAGCGCGGACGAAGCGAAGATGCTCGGCTACTTCAAGAAGTCCGACGGCGTCTCGTTCGATCGCGCTCGCCAGGTGACCGAAGCGAAGGCCCGCGCCATCGGCATGGCCGAGAGCGGCTACCACCCGCCCACGCCGCGGCGCCACGTGCTGCCGGGCGAGAGCGGCATCGCGACGCTCTCGATGATGGTCGATACGCTCGTCGCCGGCGGCTACGCCACCGAGCACGACGGGACCATCGCCCGCAAGCTCGCCACCGTTCTCTGCGGCGGCCGTGGCGGCAACGCCCGTCCCGTGACCGAGGAAGAGATCCTCGAGCTCGAGCGCGAGGCGTTCGTCAGCCTCTGCGGCGAGCCGAAGACGCAAGAGCGCATGCAGTACATGCTCATGAACAACAAGCCGTTGCGGAACTGACCCTCCCGGGGGCTGTCGCCAGCCCCCGCCCCGTCGGGCGCATGTCCCGACGGGGCCCCACCCCGCGACGCTGTGCGTGGGGCCCCACCCCCACTTGCCGAGAACTGCCAGGTTCAGGAGTTACTGAAATGCAAGACATCGTCATCGTCGATGCGGTTCGCTCGGCCGTCGGCCGGGCCATCAAGGGCGCGCTCGCGCAGCGTCGCCCGGACGAGCTCGCGGGCGAGGTCGTCCGCGGCCTCCTCGCGCGCAACCCGAAGCTCAAGCCGGAGCACGTCGAGGACTTCATCCTCGGCTGCGCGATGCCGGAAGGCGAGCAGGGCTTGAACGTCGCGCGTCCGGCGGGCTTCCTCGCAGGCTTCCCGCAAGAGACGTCCGCCATGACCATCAACCGGTTCTGCTCGAGCGGCCTGCAGGCCATCGCGCTGGCCGCCGGCGCCATCGCCACCGGATCTGACGATCTCGTCATCGCCGGCGGCGTGGAGTCGATGAGCATGGTGCCGATGACCGGCAACAAGATCTCGGTCTCGCCGGAGGCGATGGACCGCTTCCCGGCCGTGTACACGCCCATGGGCATCACGGCGGAGAACGTCGCCAAGCGCTTCGAGATCTCGCGCGCCGACCAGGACGCCTTCGCGGTGAAGAGCCAGCTGAAGGCGGCGGCGGCGCAGAAGGCCGGCAAGTTCGATCAGGAGATCGTGCCCGTCAGCTCGCTCCGCTTCGAGAAGGGCGAGCGTGTCGTGCGCGAGTTCAAGGTCGACGAGATGGTCCGCGCCGACACGACCATCGAGGGTCTCGCCTCGCTCAAGCCCGCGTTCTCGCAGGGCGGCAGCGTCACGGCCGGCAACGCCTCGCCGCTCTCGGACGGCGCGGCCGCCGCGATCGTCGCGAGCGCCAAGCGCGCGGACGAGCTCGGCCTCGGCCGGCTCGGTTACTTCCGCAAGTTCGTCACCGTCGGCGTCGACCCGGCCATCATGGGCATCGGGCCGGTGCCGGCGATTCGCAAGCTGTTCGCCAAGACAGGCCTCACCGAGAAGGACATCGATCTGTTCGAGGTGAACGAGGCCTTCGCGAGCCAGTGTGTCTACGTCCAGCGCGAGCTGAAGCTCCCGGAGGAGAAGCTCAACGTGAACGGCGGCGCGATCGCGCTCGGCCACCCGCTCGGGTGCACCGGCGCGAAGCTCGTCGCGACCGCCCTGGCGGAGCTCAAGCGCCGCGGCGGCAAATACGCGGTCGTCAGCATGTGCATCGGCGGCGGCATGGGCGCGGCCGGCCTGCTCGAGCTGGCGAAGTAGCGCGCGCTGGCTCTCGCGAAATCGCGACCGGAGGTGAGCGCCTCCGGTCGCGGTCGTGCGCTGCGGGCCGCGGTTCGGCCGCCCGAGCAAGCAGCTGCCACGGCAGACCAAGCCAACGACGACGGGTGCCCTCTGAGAATCGCCCCGGTTGCCATCTCGCTGTCTCTGGGGATTGCGGTCTTCGCGATCGCCCGCGCCGGCTTCACGTGAGGGGTGTCTGCGCCCGTCGGTGCGGCGGGAGCGATCGTGTCGTGCGCCGAGCCCGGTGAGGGTGCGAATCGGCCTCCTCCGCCACGCGGGCGAATCGCCGCCGCCGCCGGTTGGTCGCGTTCGCACCTCAGCTTCGACGGCGAGGACGTGCGCTTCGACAAGCCAGCCGTCCTCACGACGAGCGACCTCTACGCCGGCAAGTTCACCGTCACCCTCGGCGCGGGCGGTCTCGACTTCGGCACGCTCGTGACGGAACGCAAGACCTACGATGTCGGTCCGGGTTGGCTCGCCGCCGCGGGCGTCTCTTGGCGCGTGCTCGCCGAGGAGAAGGTGATTCCGTACGTGGTCCTTGCGGCGACGCTCGGCGTCACGAGCGCGAGGCTGGAGACGCCGGCCTCACGCGAGGCCTATCTCGGCATCGACTTTCGCTTCGGCGCTACGCTTGGCAAGACCTTCTTCGGTTGGCTCAGCCCCTACGCGTCGGCGCGCGTCTTCGGCGGGCCCGTCATCTGGTCGTCGGAGGACGAGACCATCGTCGGGACGGATCGTTACCACGTTCAAGGTGCGCTCGGGGTCGTCTTCATTTTGCCTGAAAACCTCGACCTCTTCCTGGAGGGGAGCCCAGGCGGAGAGCAGGGTGGGTTCGGCGGCCTCGGCTGGAGGTTCTGAGTCCTCGGAGCTCCGTTCCGCCCGACGGTGACACAACCATGACGTCGCGCAGCAAGAGCCGTGACGGCCGGTGTCTACCGTCGGAGGATGCACAGAGCCTTCGCTGCCGCCCTGGTTCTTCTCGCGTCGGCTTGTTCGGTCCAGCCGCCGGCGGCGAGGCCCGAGCCCCTTGCTCGGGAGATCGCCAGTCAGCGCGCCGCCCCTCGGCCGAGCCCGCAGTCTGCTGCGCTCCTCCTCGAGCTGAAGCCGATGCCAAAGGAAGGGACGCTCCGCGTTGATATCGTCTCGAGCACCGCGTCGCCCCGCTCGTGGACGCTCGCGGACGGCCGCGCGGTTGTCGTGACCGACGTCGTTGCACGAGACCGCAACGGGCCGGTCTCCCTATCCCAGAGCCAGCGCGACGACGGGACCACGGTCTTCTCCGCCGACCGAGCGACGGCGGCCCCGGTCAAGCTGGCCTACGTGGTCTCGCCCAAGGGCGCGGCAGCGACAGGTCCTGACGTCTGTCGCCTCGTCGTCGAGCCGGACCGAGCGAGCTTCTGCGGTGAGCAGGTCCTCGCGTTGCCGGTGACGGGCTCGGGACGCGAGCCGACGCGGTTGAGGCTCGTCGCCGATGGATCGTTCCTCGCCGACGCAGCCTCCTCCTTCGGGCTGGCGGACGATCTTGTTACGACCGCGAGCCCGCTCGAGCTCTCGAGCGCGCTCTTCGTGTTCGGTAACCTCACGACAGCGGAGATGCGCGCGCCCGAAGGGCGCGACCACGCGGCTGCGCTCGGCTACGTCTCCTTCGATCCGCGCTGGGTGGCAGCAGAGGCAGCAGGCTTTCGCACGACAATCGACAGGTGGCTCCACGTCTCGCGCCCTGCCGACGATCCGAGCGCAGGAGTCTTGATCCTGGCCGGCCGCCATGCCGAGCGTCCGATATCCATCAGGAGACGCGCCCGCGGTCTCGCGCTCTCGGCCGACGTCTCCGCCGAGTTTTCGTCGGGCGCGAGGATCCGAATGGCACAAATCTTCGCGCAGCGAACGATCGGCGGCTCGCTCTGGCTCGGCGAGAGAACGGGCGCAGGCGAGGCTCGTGGCCTCTGGTTCAGCGAGGGGATCAGCCGCGCGGTCGCCCTCTTCACGCTCCACGAGCTCGGCGCCATCGACGACGCCGAGCTCGCGGCCGACCTCAATGGCTTCCTCGCCGAGGGCGCCTTGTCCGGCAGCGAGAAGCTCGGGATCGATGAGCTCGCCGCGCGTGCCGCCTCGAGTGACGACGCCGAACGAGAGGCGGCGATTCGAGCGTTGATGGCCCGCGGCGTCCTCGTCGCCGTCGATCTCGGGCCGGGGCCGCTCCAGAAGGTTCTGCGCAACGTGATCGAAGATGCTGGCTCGCGCCGCTCCGGCGAGGTCTCGCGCGAGGCGTTCATCGCGGCGGTCCGTGACGCCGCGGGTGAGAGCAAGGTCGCCCGGCTCTCGCGGAGCCTCGACGAAGGCACCGTGGCGATCGATCGCACGGCGCTCGGTCCGTGCCTGGAGCTCGTCGACCGACCCGTCGCCCCGTTCGAGCTCGGCTTCGTCCTGGCGAGCGCGGGGAAGGAGACCCGGATCGAAAAGCTGGTCTCTGGCTCAGCCGCCGCTCGCGCAGGACTGCGCGAACGAGACGTGGTCGAGGCGATCGACTACCGGCCCGACCGCTCCGATGTCCCGGTGGTCGCGACGATCTCGCGGGACGGTGCCCGGAAGGAGGTCCGGTTCCTCCCAGCAGGCGCGAGCAAGCCGGGCCGCGCGTTCTCCAGAGCGAAGAATGCGCCGAGGTCGTGTGAACGGTCGTGAGGCTCAACCTGCAGCGCGATGCGCCGGGCGAGCGCTGGCCCGCTCCTCGCGTGTGAGCACGCGCACCGGGTACAGCGGCTCGCTCGAGCGATCGAAGAAAGGATGGGGCCAAGCTCGCCCGCCGAGCTTCCACCCGAAGATCATCCGAATCGTGCGCAGGAGAAACGGGACGTTCATCTTCGTCGACCCGGGGGGTGGCTCGCCGACCGCGTTCTGTCCCCAGATGCTCGCGCGAGGAGGACCGAACACCTCGTCGCGACGGGCCGGATCACGTGCATCCCGGAACGCTTCGTAGACGATCCCGACGAACGGAAGTGAAGGCTTCGTCGTGTTGCCGAGCGGCGTGTTGCAGCAGGTGGAATACCAGCGGAACGGACCCTTCGGCCCGAGACGGATCGCGGCGATCTTGTCGGTGCCGCGGTCGAACGAGACTGCGTTCGGTGCGAGCTGGATGATGTCCGAGCCCCCGTTCGGGTCGAGTAGGTCGGCGCGCCCGAGGTGACGAGCGAAGGTCTGACAGTCGGCGCAGAGGCACACCACGCGGTTGACGCTGTCCGGCGACACGTCCCGCGCGCGCCCGTGCACCGCACCACACGTGCATTCGATCTCGAGGTCTCGGCCCATGGGCCCTTGGTAACACGACCGCGGGCCGGCGACCTCGACGCGCGCTTCGCGAGCCGTGACGCGAAAGGTGCGCCCCCTCGCGGCGATTGGGCCGGATTCGCTCGTGATCGCAGGGGAACGTTCCTTGCTCGGGGGACCGGCATGAAACCGACGCATCTCCTCGGGTACCTGGTGGCCGGTGGCGTTATCTTCTCCGCCGGGTACGCCTTCGGCAGCGGTGCCGACACCATCGCTTCGCTCCGGAAGCAACCGGCCTCGATGCTGACGCTCGGGGTGCTGGGCGCGAACTCGGCACTGCAAGACGGCCGGCTCACGGTGGAGTCGGGTAAGTTCGTCGTCAGCAAGACCGTGATGACCAAGAGCGGCGGATGCGAAGCCGAGCTTGATGCGCTCCGCAAGTCGCTCGGTGTCGAGTACGACAAGAACGGGGTGAAGATCTCGCCATCGAACACCAGCAAGTACTTCATCCCGGCCGAAGAGCAGAACAGCAACGACGCGGGCGTGCTGGCGCGCCGCGACGCCATCGACGAGGCGACAGTCGTGCGCATCAAGATGCAGGTCGGCTCGTGTGAGGGGCCCCTTCTCAAGAAATGAGCTGTCGAGGCCGGGCGAACGCACGGCGCGTCACACGAGCCCCGGCCACAACGCGCGAAGCGCGAACCCCACCCCGACGCTCGTCGCGTTTGCGACGACGGCCCAGAAGAGAGGTCGCGGCATGTCGAAGCGACGGAACCACGCTGCCTCCGTGATCACGGCGAACGCCTCCGCGCAGACGAGCATGACCAGGTAGGGTCGGACCACCCGCGGGAAGACGAACCACACGACCGGGTGGGTGATCGCGCTGGCGGCGAAGGCGATGACAAAACGCCTTGCCAGACGTGGCTCCTTCTTTCCGAACGCCAGAACGTAGAAGGGGACCTCCACGATCTGCGTGAGCGCGAACGCCGCGAGCCAGCGGGTCAAGTCGACCTCTGGTTACTTGCGCGCGCGTCGCTTGCGTCCCGCGGCCGCGAACGCGCCGAGCGCGAGGCCGACGAGCGCGAAGCCCGGCAGGGCGCTCTTGGTCGAAGCCGTCGCCGAGCAGCCGTCGTCGGACGAGCCGCCGTCGTCTCCGCCTCCGGTGGTGGAGCCGCCGGTGCTCGTGGTGGAGCCGCCGGTGCTCGTGGTGGAGCCCCCGTTCTCCACACACGCGACGAAGCCGCCCTGATCCACGCAAGTGCCCGGCTTGTTGTTCGGCATCGTGCACGCGTCGCCGGCGTTCAGGCCGTCGCAAGGATCGGGGGCGACGTCGGCCAGAGAGGAGGTGGAGACGAGCAGCGCGGACGCGCCGAAGAGCAGACAAACGATTCGGTTCATGATGAGCCTCCTGGTGCTTCAACGTCCGAGAGCTGCGAACGAGCTGAGAGGTTTCGCGTGGAGCCGGCCCACGGACAGCCTGGCGAACGCGCGGAGCGTCGAGGATACGGGAACTGCCAGAGCGAGCACCCCGTTTCCGTCATCGACGCTTCTTGTTCGGCGGGCCGAGCGGCGAGGCTCCCGACTCGAGGAGGTCGTTTTCGTCTCGCGCCAGCGCGGACTCGATGAGCGGATGCGGGAACGTACGCTCGGCCGTGATGGCGTAGAACGTCTCGAAGAGCCCGGGGACGACGCAGTGCTCGTACAGGGCGCCTTCGCGGAGCTCGTCACGGACCACGACGGAAGGCACCAGGGCGAGCGCGCTCGTGTCTCGCGCGAGGAGGCGCATCGTGGCCATGTCGTCGACCTCGGCCAGGACCCGCACGCGAACCCCGAGCTGCTCGCACATGGCGTCGAACTCGGAACGGATGTCACTCTCGCGGCCGGGGAGGATCATCGCGCGCTCGGAGAGGTCGCGAGGGAACCGGAACCGCTTGGGCCGCTCCGACCCGACGATGCTGACCGGCTGGCGCGCGACGCGGCGACAACGGAGCTTCTCATCGGGGCCGCGGCGCGAAGGTCGGTTCGCCAGCACCAGATCGAGCGTGTGGGCTTCGAGCCGAACGAGCAGGTCCGCGAGGACGCCCGACTCGAGGCGCAGATGGACGTTCGGCTCGGCCAGGAGCGGTCGGACGAAGGACTCCTGGAAGTTCCTCGAGAGCGTTGCGACCGCGCCGACCCGCAGGGTCTGCTCGCGCCGGCGCCCGTGCTCGAGCGTCACGACGAGCTGGCTCCCTGTCGTGAAGATCTGCTCGGCGTGGGCGAGCGCTATCTCGCCGGCCTCGGTGAGCAGGAGGCGCCGGCCGTTTCGTTGGAAGAGCGCATGGCCGAGCTGCTGCTCGAGCTGGTGAATCTGCGAGGAGAGCGCGGACTGCGCGACGTGCAGGCGCGCCGCCGTGCGCGTCAGGTTGCCGTCCTTCGCGACCGCCCAGAAGTAGCGGAGGTGGTGGAAGTTCACCTGCTCGACGCTGAGAGCCATCTTGTAATGTGAACGATAGGCTCTGTTTTGTCTGTTTCTCAAGAACTGAAGGCCGGCCTACAGATCGCCCATGTCCAGCTCGGCAGCGTGGGCCGCCACCCTCTCACTCGCAGCGCCTGCAATCCCCGCGACGCTCGCGCTCGCAGCCGCCCTGGCACCTCGGCGGGCAGCTCAGGCCTGTCTCTTGGCCGCGGTCCTCGCGCTGCTCTGGGCGGCATGTGGCGCATTGGGATGGGCCGTGCCCATGGGCGGCCTCGTCGCTGGCGCGGACGTCGCGAGGGCCACGATGCTCCTCTTGGTCTGCGGTCTCGGCGCGATCGTCGTCCGTTACGCGCGGACCTACCTGCGGGACGAGCCGGGGCGTGATCGATGTCTCCGCTGGCTGCTCTCGACGTTGAGCGGCGTCACCACGCTCGTGACCACGGGCAGCTTGCTGGTGCTCGCGGTGGCCTGGACCGCCACGAGCCTCGCGCTCCACCAGTTGCTCACGTTCTATCCCGACCGCCCGGCGGCGCTCGTGGCCGCCCACAAGAAGTTCCTCGTCAGTCGCCTCGCCGACGCTTGCGTCGGCGCCAGCCTCGCCCTGATCCATCTCGAGGTCGGCAGCTTCGAGATCGGCGCGGTCCTCGCCTGGATCGGCGCGCGATCCGTGCTCCCGGCGTCGATGCAAGCCGCGGCGGTGCTCCTCGTCGTCGCGGTCGCGCTCCGGTCTGCGCAGCTGCCGTTCCACGGCTGGCTCATGCAGGTGATGGAGGCGCCCACGCCCGTGTCGGCGCTCCTCCACGCCGGCGTGGTCAACCTAGGCGGGTTCGTGCTCATCACGCTCGCCCCTTGGATCGACGCGGTCGAGATCGCGAGGATCCTCCTGGTCGCCGTCGGCCTCGTCACGGTCGTCGTGGCCGCGCTGGTGACGACGACTCGGGTCAGCGTGAAGGTCGCGCTGGCCTGGTCGACGTGCGCGCAGATGGGATTCCTGCTGGTGCAATGTGGGCTCGGTCTGTGGTCGCTCGCGCTGCTCCATGTCCTCGCGCACTCGCTGTACAAGGCCCACGCCTTCCTCCGGGCGGGGTCGGCCGTGGACCAATGGCGGACGAAGAGCATGGCGCCGATCGGTGCACCGCCTTCGCTCGCCCGCATGCTCGCCGCGTCCGTCGTCGGCGTCGGCTGCGCAATGTCGTGTGTCGCGCTCCTCTCCCTCGTCTTGCCGCAGGTCGCGTCCCACGGAGCTCTCGATTGGCTCTTCGCGGTCCTCGTCGGCGCGGCCGTCGTGCCGCTCTTGGTGGCGCCCGCAGCACCTGGGCCCCGAGCGCTCGCCGCGGTCGGGTTGCGCGCAGGCGGCGTCGTCGTCCTCTACTCCGGCTGGCATGTCCTCGCGTCCTTCTCCATGCCCTCCCCCGCGGCGGCGCCGAGCGATGTCGGATGGATCCTCGTCGTCGTGGGCTTCTCTGTGCTCGTCCTCGTCAAATCCACATTGCAGCTCCGTCCCCACGGGAGCTTCGCCCGCACGCTTCACCCCTGGCTGTTCTCCGGGCTCTACCTGGACGAGCGCTTCACGCGGCTCGTGTTCCACGTATGGCCTCCGCGAATCGAGGTGGCCGCGCCGGTTCCGGCTGCGCGACTGCGGGAAACTGTCGAGGTGCGGGCATGACCGCGCGAGCCGCCGCGAGCACTGCCGTGGGTGCTCCCGCCCTCGTCGCAGGGGCCGCGATCGAGGCGGTGATGAGCCGCGCTTGCTCCCGTATCGCGCCGAGCTGGCCTCTGGATCGCTTCATCGCGGTGAACCCTTTCTGGGGTTTGGTCGACACCCCCCTCCCCGACGTCGCCGCGAAGCTCGCTGCGCTCTCGGGCGCCGAGCTCTTGATGCCGCGAGCTTGGTATCGAAAGGAGTATCGCGAGGGCCGGCTCCGCGACGAGCACCTGCAGGCGGCGCTCGACGCGAGCGAATCGGATTTGTCGCTCGCCGGCCTCCAGGCGTTACTCGAGCGAGACGAGCCCAGGACCACGGTTCGCGCGCGCATCGTGGATGTCGTGGACGCCACGCTGGACCTTCGGAGCCGCCCATCCTGGCGGAGCTTCATCGCCCACAGCGTCAGCCAGGTGTGCGCCGCGTATTTCGACGACGGACAAGCCACGTTCGCGCCCGATCGTACGGGAGGCCTCTACGTGGCTTGGAGATCGTACGCCAGGAGTGACCGAAGCCCGGCGCTCCTTCTGGGGGCGACCTCGTACCGCGCAGCCGCTCATGAGCTTCCGGAGACTGCCCGTGAGCTCGTCGAGACCGCGACGCGCGAGCTTCGGATCCGACCGGCCGATGTCGAGAGCTACTTCTGGGGCCTACTACTCGATCAGAACGGATGGGCCTCGTGGTGCGCGTACCGTCGATGGGTCGCTCGGCTCGAGGGACGCGACGACGGCGCGATCGTCGATCTGCTCGCGATTCGTCTGGCCTGGGAGCGGATGCTCTTGCACATGGGCGGCGACGCGCTGGCGCGGCGCTGGGAGGTCGCGATGGCGAGCTGGTCGCGGATCGACGCCGCGGCCGCTTCGGCGCGCGCCGCCGACTGGCTGCTCCAGGCGGCCACGGAGATCGCCTGGCGGGAGGCCGTCATCCGCGCCCTGCCCGACGGGCTGCGCGCGTCCCGACCCGCAGCCGTCGAAGCGCAGGCGGTCTTCTGCATCGACGTCCGATCCGAGGTCTTCCGTCGTGCGCTCGAGTCCGTCGCGCCGACCATTCAGACGCTCGGGTTCGCGGGCTTCTTCGGCCTGCCGATCGAGTACCAGCCGCTCGGCGCTTCCGGAGCTCGACCGCAGCTCCCCGGTCTCCTCGCGCCCCGCCTGCGTGTCGCCGACACCGGGTTGCCGGCGCCCGAGGCGGACCGTCAGGCGCGCCGATTCGATCTCGCGCGTGGCTTCGCCTCGTTCAAGGCCGACCCGCTGTCCGCGTTTGCCTTCGTCGAAGCGCTCGGCCTCACGTACGCCGCGAAGCTGCTCGGGGACACGCTCGGCCTGCGCTCCCCCGGGGGCGGCCAGCGTGCGGGCTCGTCTCGGGCTTCGGCGGTGCACGAGCCGCAATTGGTCGGCTCGGTCGACGGCGAGGCCCTCGATCTGGAAGCCCGTCGTGATCTGGCGGCCGGCATGCTCCGAGGGATGAGCCTCACCCGCGACTTCGCGCGGCTCGTGCTGCTCGTCGGCCACGGCAGCACCACGTGCAACAACCCGCACGCCGCGGGGCTCGACTGCGGCGCGTGTTGTGGGCAGACGGGTGAGGTGAACGCGCGCGTCGCCGCGTCGCTGCTCAACGACGCGGACGTCCGGCAAGGCCTCGCGGAGCGGGGCATCCGGATCCCCGACACGACCTGGTTCGTCGCGGCCCTGCACGACACCACCACCGACGCCGTGGAGCTGTTCGAGCTCGATCTGCTCCCCTCGTCCCACCAGGAGGACATCGAGCGCCTCCGCGCTCGGCTCGGCGAAGCGAGCGCTCGGGCCCGAGACGAGCGCGCCGCTCGTCTCGGGCTCACGCAACGCGAGCCGGCTGCGCTCGAACGCGCCATCCGCGCGAGGACGGTCGATTGGGCGGAGGTCCGGCCGGAGTGGGGCCTGGCGAACAATGCGGCGTTCCTCGTCGCTCCGCGAGAGCATTGTCGCCACCTCGACCTGGGCGGGCGCTGCTTTCTCCACGACTACCGGCACGAGGAAGACCCGGGCTATTCGGTCCTCGAGCTGATCATGACCGCGCCCATGGTCGTCACCCACTGGATCAACCTGCAGTATTACGCCTCGACGGTCGACAACCTGCGTTATGGGAGCGGCGACAAGGTGCTGCACAACGTCGTGGGTGGTCACATCGGCGTCTTCGAGGGCAATGGTGGTGACCTCCGCATCGGTCTGCCGCTGCAGTCCCTTCACGACGGGAAGCGGTGGGTCCACACGCCGCTCCGGCTCAGCGTATTCATCGAGGCGCCCCGCGCCGCCATCGACGGCGTGCTCGAGAGACACGCCACGGTTCGCGACCTCGTCGCAAACGGATGGCTGTCGTTGTTCCAGCTCGACGCAGAGGAGGCCGCCGTCTACGCCCTGCGGGGCACGCGTTGGTCCCGGCAGAGCGGCCTCGCCCAGAGCCGCGGCGCCCTCACACGTAGGTGACGACGGCGGCCCAGACGACGATGACCGCACAAAGACAAGCGGCCGCAGCTTTCGCTGCGGCCGCTCGTCTCGCGAAGAAGAACGACTGGACCTCGGAGATGTCACGCGGGTCGGCTGCGCGCAGAGGCGGCGGCCGCCAGGTCGGCTCCTTCTCTTCGGGGATCGCTTGCGTCGCCGCGACCAGGAGTCCGCCCTCGGGTAGCGCTTCGTCCATCGTGAGGGGGTCGGACAGCGCCGACCCCGGCCCGGTTCCCGCTCAGTTCGAGAACATGATCGGGTAGCTCACGCGGACGATCCCGTCCTCGGGGGCCGGGAACGACAGCCCGTAGAATTGTTTGACCACACAGGAGACCACGCCCGAGTCGGGGAGGTCGGAGCCTGCGCTCTGCGCGCTCCCGACCGAGCCGTCGCGGCCGACCACGAAGGAGACCGCCACGCGACCCGAGAGGCTCGGGTTGTTGCGCAGGCCCGCCTCGTAGCAGGCGCGGAAGCGGCCGAAGTTCTGGCGTACGACGCGCTGGATGACCTCGGGCGGGATGCGGCCAGAGACCTTCGTGTCGGTGACGCGCATCTTGCCGGTCTTTGTCGCGTCGTGCCCGCGGCCGAGGCGCGCCGAGCCGAAGCCCGAGCAGCCGGTCGCGCTGTCGCAGGTGCCGAGGCCGTGGCCGGCGGTGTCGAGGAGGCCCATCCCGACGCCGTGGCCGAGGCCGCCGGCGCCTTCGCCGCCGCCCGAGAGGGCGAGGCCGCCGTAGCCGAACGAGTCACCGGGGAGCGCGCCCCACATGTTGCCGTTTGCGGTCATCGAGTCCATCCCGACCGAGCCGTTCGACCACGGCGAGACCGGCGCGTTCGGGTCGTCTTGCTGGAGCGTCGCGAGCATCCCGGCGAAGCCGAAGTTCTGCGCGTCCTCGAGCGCGGCCTGGCGCGAGAGCGCGCGCTCCTTGTCGCTGCCGGCGACCGCGTAGTGACGGTTCGCCTGCGGCGCGTTGTTCTTGCCCATCTTGCCGGGCTCGCCGGGCGAAGCCATCCCCGTGTCCGAGCCGCTCTGCGCCTCGGTCTCACCCTTGTCCTTCGCCTTCTGCTCTTCCTCCTTCATGTCCTTCTCGGCCTGCGCCTTGAGCGCGGCGGAGAGGAGGTGCGCCTGGTCCTGCGAGAGCTCGGCGTCGTCGGTGTCCGCGAGCGTGGGCATGAAGGCGAACATCGCGGCGACGAGCGCGCCGTGCAGACCGAAGGAGAGGGCCTGCGCCGCGAAGGACTTCTTGTCACCGCTCGCCTTGCCCGCGACGCGACGGCCCGCGAACACCGAGGCCACCTCGAAGACGAAGCCGCTCGAGCGCATCGTGATCCGGGCGCCCTGGGTCAGACGCACCGACGTCCCGCCCGGGGTTGCCGTGGCGACGCCCTCGGCGACGGCGGCCGCCAGGTCGAGCTTGCGGCCCTTGATCTCGATCGTCGCGTCCGCGCCCGCCGGGACCATCGCCTCGCCCTCGGCGGTGACGATGGGGAGCTTCTCGCTGCCGAGGCGCTCGGCCGGGATGGTCAGGTCGCACCCGTCGGTCTCGCCGACCGAGAAGCCCCGGCCCGCCGCCAGGTGGCCCACATGGAGGATGGTGTCGTCCCACTTGACCAGGATCTCGGTCGTGAGCTCGGACGACTCGACCTCGCTGGCGTCGAGCGCCGGGCCGGCCGGGATCATGGCGTAGGTCGTGGGGCCCTCCTCGGTCGCCTTCGCCGAGGCAAGGAACGGGTTGGTCTCGGGGTTGAAGGGCGAGCTCGAGCCGAAGGGGGACGACGAAGCCATGACGGATTCCTCCAAACTGGATCCCTGGTTGGTCTCCGGGCGCAGGAGCACACCTTGCGGTGCGCGGGATCGGGTGCGCCGGGGCGCGTGGCTTGGACCTCCCGTCGGCGGGGGGCCGGCTCACGTGCCGGTCGGGAAGAAAGACAGCGACTTTCGACGTCGGTTCCCAGAAAGTTTGATGACTCGTCAGGCGAGAGCTTGGCTACCTTGGTGGAGCCATGTCGGATGCTCGCGGCCACTCCTTCCTGAGGCACGCTCCCGAAGCGACCCGGCGGCTCGCCTCCGTCTTCTCCCACGATCCGCAGGGCGCCATCGACCGGGCCGAGGCTGCTCTGGCCGAGGTCGAATGGCACGACGACGTCGCGGTGGCGGCTTGGGTGGTCTCGACCCCCTTTCACGGCACGGTCGCGCTCTCGCTCCTCGCCGACGCGCCGCTCTCGCTGGCCGCCGCGCGCCTGGCGGAGGTGTTGCCCGAGCTAGCCGGGCTCGCGTTGCCGACGCGGGCTACCACCTACGAGCACGAGCGCTCGAAGCACGACGGCCGGCCGACGCCCTTGCTCGATCGCGCCATCCGCGCCGTGGCTTGTGCAGAGGGCTGCGCGGCCGAGCTCGACGCGACGGGGAAGTCGCTCGTGACCGTCGTGCTCCTCTTCTCGGACGTGGCCAAGGGCGGCTCGCCCGCGCAGCGCGAGACCTGGCGGGTTCGGTTGGGCGTGGACGGGACCGTGCACAACGAGGACAGCGCTGTCATTCTGGACGACGTCATCCGCCGCGTCCTCGGGAAGGCCCCCCACTCGGAGGACGGGCGCTGGGCGGAGCGGGCCAAGGTCCTCTGCGCGGCGAGCGGGCTCGTCGGCATGCGGCTCCGCGGCGAGGTCGGGCGCGACGCGCTCGCCGTGTTCCACGACTTCTTGAAGTCGGAGCCCGACGGCGGCGACGACACCGCGCGGATCTGGTCGATCGTGAACAAGTGCGAGACCAACGCGGTGCGGAGCGGCCTGTGGACACCCGAGCTCGCGACGGCGTTCGCCGACGAGGAGCACGCGATCTTGCTCCCCCCCTCCAGCCGCGGCTTCGCGCGCTCACCTCTCGGCGAGCGCATCGCGCGGATGCGTGGCGGCGCGCTGATGACGCGCGAGTCGGCGCCCGAGGTCGAGGCGGCGCTCGATCGGCTCCGCGGGGGCCGGCCGGTCCTCGAGAGCCGGCTCGCGAAGTGCCGCATCTGGTACGCGGAGGCCGCGCTCGGGGCGCTCTCGCTCGACGCCGCGACGCGCCTCTTGCTCCACCTCTCGGGGGCGGCGGTGCACGCCGGCATCGACACGACGAGGCCGTGGCACCTGGATCTGCTCGAGGTCGTGACCGAGCTGCGCGACGAGGCCGGCGGCGAGCGGAGCTACCCGGTGCGGCTGCTCGAGGCCGTGCTCGACGCGACGAAGGTCGAGGAGCTCTTGCTCGGGAAGCTCGCCGGGCCGGCGCTCGTCTCGTTTGCCTCGACGAAGGGCGGCGAGCACGCGCTCGCCGTCCGCTTCGAGAAGAGCCCGGAGGCGAGCGCGCTGCTCACGCTCCTCTCCATCTACGAGCGCAAGGCGTCCGCCGCGTTCCACCAGACGCTGAAGGCCCTCTGCGATCTGTACGCGCTGCGGAAGGACGACTTCGATCGCGTGCACAACGAGCAGGCGTACCTCGTGACGATGAACGCCGCGCGCAGCGACAAGGCGCGCATGCTCGATCTGGTCAAGCCGGGGACCATCGTGGAGGTGGGGCCCGGCGGAGGCGTCGTGCTCGAGCTCTTGGCCGAGCGCTTCGCAGGGTCGCGCATCGTCGGGCTCGACGCGTCGAAGGCCGTGGTGGAGGCGCACGCCGAGCGGACCAGCGGCCAGCGGCTCGGCTACGAGATGATGTACGGCGACGCCTTCGAGCTCCCGACCATCTTCGGGCGCGGCGAGGTCGACACGGTCGTCTTCTGCTCGGTGCTCCACGAGATCTTCAGCTACGTACCCTGGGGCGATCCACCCAAGCGGTTCTGCCTCGATGCGGTGGACGCGATGGTCGGCGCCGCGTTCCGCACCCTCAAGCGCGGCGGTCGCATCCTCGTGCGCGACGGGGTGATGCCCCCCGACGAGCCTCGTGTGCTCGAGTTCGTCGATCCGTCGTGGCGCGAGGGGCTCGACCTGTTCCAGAAGGCGTACGAGCCTCGCGAGATCAAGTTCGAGATCCTCTCGCCGACGCGGGTACGCATGAGCGCGCGTGACGCCTACGAGTTCCTGACGACCTACACCTGGGGGCCGGACTCGTTCCCCTACGAGGTGCGCGAGCAACGCGCCGTCTTGCCTCGCGGCGAGTACGTCGCGCGCATGATCGCCGCCTGCAAGAGCGCCGACCCCGAGGCGACCGTGCGTGAGGTCCCGGTAGAGGTCGACCTGCAGCAATACCTCCAGCCCGGCTACCCGGAGCACATCACCCCGCACGTCCGCATCCTCGACGGCGCGGGCGAGCGCGAGATCCCGATGGATCCGGTGAACGGTGTGTGGGCGATCGAGAGGGTTTAGCCGAGGCGGAGAGGTTGGTTTGAGTTGAAGGGGTATGGCTGCTGATTCACCCCCCCTGCCCCCCTCGCGAAGCGAGGGGGGAGATTTCGACCTCGGAGTCGACGCCGACATCACGAGGGCGCGGACGCCGCCGCCGGAGCTCTACACCAGCGCTGAGGTGTTCGCGCGAGTCCGTTCGCGTGTCTTCACGCCTGCCTGGCACATGGTGCCGAGCCTCGCCGGCCGCGAGACGGGCGAGGCGTTGCCGTTCGAGCTCTTGCCGGGCGTGCTCGACGCGCCGCTCGTGCTCGTCCGCGGGACGGATGGTGTCGTGCGCTGCCTCTCGAACGTGTGCACGCACCGCGCGAACCTGGTGGTGGAGGGCCCCGGCTGCCACAAGGCGCTCCGCTGCCGCTATCACGGGCGCCGGTTCTCGCTCGACGGTCGCTTCGCCTTCATGCCCGAGTTCGAAGGCGCAGAGGGCTTCCCGTCGGAAGATGACAGTTTAGTATCTCTTCCGCTCACGAGCCTGGGGCCCATCTCGCTCGCCTCGCTGGGGCCTCGGGTCGCTGCGGCCGATCTCCTACGCCCGATCCAGGAGCGGCTCGCGTTCGCTCCCTGGGATCGCCTGGAACGAAAGGGCGAGCGCGTCTACGACGTGCCCGCCAACTGGGCGCTCTACGTCGAGAACTACCTGGAGGGCTTCCACGTTCCGTTCGTGCACCCCGGCCTCGCGGGCGCGCTCGACTACGCGAGCTACCGGACGGAGCTCTTCGACTGGAGCAACCTGCAGGTCGGCGTCGCGAGGAAGGGGGAGGCGTGTTTCTCGCTGCCCGCCGGGCACCCGGACCAAGGCCAGTCGATCGCCGCGTATTACTTCTTCCTCTTCCCGTGCACGATGGTGAACGTCTACCCGTGGGGCGTGAGCATGAACGCGGTCGAGCCCGCGGCCATCGACCGCACGCGCGTTCGCTTCGTCTCGTGGGTGTGGGACGAGTCACGGATCGGGGAAGGTGCGGGAGCGGATCTCGACGCGGTCGAGCTCGAGGACGAAGCGGTCGTCGCGAGCGTCCAGCGAGGCGTGCGCTCGCCTCTCTACAAGGGCGGCCGCTACTCGCCGGCGCGTGAACGAGGCGTGCACCACTTCCACCGGCTGCTCGCCCTCGCGCTCTACGGCTAGCGAGCCCCGAGCGCGGTCGCCCACGGCGCGATGACCAGTGGCGGGCTCTTGAACTCGGAGGGGGCGCGGCCCAGGAACCGGCGGAACGTCCGCGTCATGTGCGCGTGGTCGGTGAAGCCCGCGCTCACCGCCACCTCCGCCAGGCTTCCGAGCTGGGGCTGACCGGAGAGCAGGGCGAGCAGTCGTTGCCAGACGGCGTGCCGGCGAGGCGGGATGCCCGTCTCGAGGGAGACCAGGTGGGTGAGCCGATCGACGCTGAGGCCGACCCCGCGCGCGAGGTCGGTGAGCGGCGTGCCGGGCGCACGCGCCAGCCGTTCCAGGGCGCGCGCCACCCGAGCGTCGAGGCGCTCGCGCGTGAGGGGAACCGTGTGCCGCACGACCTCGTCGACGAGGGCGCGGGTCTCGGGCCGAACGCTCGCTTGCGACTCGCGGCAGGCGTCGACGACGCGGCGCGCCGCCGCTCCTTGGAGCACGAACGGTCTCTTGTCACCCCTGGCCGGCGTGCTGCGCGTCCCCGGCTCGACGAAGATCGCCGCCGACCAACCCACCGCGCCGGTGGTGTGCTCCAAGTCCGGAGGGACGACCAGCAGGCGCGCGCCGTCCTGTGGGCGGACGCGGAGCTCGGCCGACTCGAGCCAGACCGGCGCGTCGATGCCCACGTGGACCTTCCAGGCATGGTGGGCGTGCCGGCTCGTCCGCTGCGTTCGGCTCAGGTGGACCGCGCCGCGCTCGACGACGATGGCCGCGGCGTCTTCGCCCGAATCATACAAGCCGGCGCCGGCCGGGAGGCCCATAAGAGGCGAGTATGCACACAACGTCCGTGGCCGCCTACTCGATCGCAGCGGCCCTGCTCTACGCGAAGATGCTGGTGACGGTCTCGACACAGGGAGTCGTCCGCCTCCGGACGAAGCGTTTCCAATATCCGGAGGACGCCCGCCACTGGGGTGGCGAGGAGGCCGAGGACCACCCGGTCGCCGCGCGGGCGCAGCGGGTCTTGCGGAACGACGGCGAAGGTCAGCCGCTATTTCTCGCGCTGGGCGCCGCGTACGTGCTCTCCAACGCGACACCTGCCCTCGCGCCCGTGTACTTCGGCGTCTACGTCGGCTCGCGCTTCTTGCACACCTGGTTCTTCCTGCGACCGCGCCAGCCTCACCGGAACCGCGCGTTTGGGCTCGGGGTCCTCTGCTTGACGGCGCTCGCCGTGCACGTGCTCGTCCGCGGCATCGATCTCGCGCGTTCCGTCACCGCGAGCTGACGGTGGGGCGAGTCGCGCGGTCGGCACGTTGCGGGACGGTCGCCGGCGGTCGCGCGGTGAGCGTGACGAGCGGGTGATGCCGGCCGATCTTCGACAGGAAGCGTCCGCCGCGGGCGCTCGCGAGAAACGCGCGCCGTCGCTCGCAGAGCGCGTCGACGCGGTCGACGTCCGCCTTCGCGTGCCGGAGCTCGCGGTGAGCCCGGAAGAGAGAGACGGCGGCGAACGAAGCCGGTGCCGAGAGCACGAGGCCGGCGATCAGGAGCGTCGCGCCGACGGGGCCGAGCGCGAGGCCGGCGATCAGGAGAAAGGAGGCCGGACCCACCAGGCAGACGGTGAGCACGGCATGCCAGAGGACGATCCGCAGGGCCTGGAGCGCGCCACCGCGAGCGTCTTCGAGTCGCGCGATCGGGTCGGCGCCGAGCTCGCGGTCGAACGTGTCTTGCTCGGCCTTGCTGGCCAGGTAGCGCGCGACCTCGTTCTCCAGGTGCGAGTCGCGCTTGCTGCTGCGGGCCACGCCGTCGAGCACACACCAGGCCTCCGCCCAGGCTCGCTGCGCGGACGGGTCGTCGAACATGCTGGGCTGAACGTCCTCGACCTTGCCCAGCCACCGGTAGGCGACGGCCGCGGCGGCGAACGGGTCCGCGTGGGAGGCCTGGGCGACCTGGGCCGCGATGCGCTCGGTGTGGGTGAGGGCGATCTCGAGGTCCGGCTGGGACGGTGCCCGGCGCAGGGCGACCGGCGTGCGCTGCCTCGACAGACCGACCGGTGTGATCGCTTTCGGCCGTGTCGTGGGAAGCGGTGCAGGGGGCGCGGCGAGCATGAGCCAACTCGGTGAGCGGCTCGTTCTCTCGAGGACTTAACGTGTCGGAACCATGACGCTCGCGCGCAGCGCGTCAGCCCTCCATCGCGGCGGCGAACTCGGCGTCGACCGCGGCCTGGAACACGGGCTCCCCGCGCAGCCATTTGCTCTTCGCCTCGGGATCGTCGAGGGCGATCTTGAGCGCGGCGACGAGCTCGAGGATGCGTCCGTCGCGGCGCGAGGCGAAGGTGGCCTCCGTCACGCCGGCCGCGACGGCGCTCGCGGCGCGCAGGAGCACCGGATCGTGGGCGACCGGCTCGGTCGTCTCCTTGGCGAGCGTCTTCCGACAGCCATCGGCGTCGAACGAGTTCGTCCCCGCGCAGGAGAGCGGGCGCACGTCGTAGGCGACGCAGCGGCCCTCGGAGTCGAGGAGCGGGCAGGGGAGGCCGAGGGCGAGGCGCTGATCGGCGGTCTTGCCGCGGGTCTGTTTGTCGGCCTCCTTCACGCGGCGCTTGATGCGCGAGAGCGCGGCCGGAGCGGCGCGGAGCGTGGCCGCGAGGAGCAGCACCTCCAGCGGCGTGACCGTGACCTTCAGGTGGCAACAGTGGGCGCAGCCGGGAGCGCACGCGAGCGCCTGAGCGAGCGGCAGACGCCGGCGAACCGCCGCGACCGCCTGGTCGTGCCAGCCCAGAAGCTGCTCGGCGACGGCGCGCACGTCGGCCCCGCCTTTGAGCGCGGCGCTGGTCGCTGCGTTCGCCGCGGCGGCGATCGAGGCCTCGGTCGGGGACTCGCCGAGCGAGAGCGAAGAAGATGACAGTGTGGTCATGGTAAACGCGTGCTGCTCGGACGCGCAGCGCAGCGCAAGCGTAGGCCCAGCGCTCACTCGCGTCGACCTCGTAGCCGGCCGCGGGGCTGGGGGAAGCGGGAATGGCCCTGCTATTCTCGGCGTACCGGAATGGTGCGGCTTTCGCTGCTTTGTCTGTTGGGGGCCCTCTGCGGGCTCGCGGCATCGTGTGAGGACGAGCCGGCTCCGCCACCGACGAGCGCGGCCTCCGGGAGCGCGGCCTCCCTCACGCCGCCGGTCGCACCCGCCGTCGCCGGCGTGGCGCCGAGCACGGCCGGCGTCGCCGACCGATCCGGCTCGGCGCTCGCGCGCAGCCCGGACGGCAAGACGCTCTTCCTGGCCGACGAGGATCACGCCACCTTGCGGCAGATCCCGCTCCCCGTCGACGTGAGCACACCGAGCAAGGCCATCGCGTTGCCGGGCCGGCCTGCGCAGGTCCTCGCGTTCCAGGACCGGGTCCTCGTGACCGTCCGCGAGCCCGGCATGCTCGTCGAGCTCGTCCTCGCCGGCGACAGCTGGACCGAGAACCGCAGGCTCGAGCTGCCTGACGACGCCTGGGGCCTCGCCGTCTCCGCGGACGGCAAGACGGCCCTCGTCACGAGCGCGTGGACGCACCAGGTGAGCGCGATCGATCTCGCCACCCTGAAGGCGCGCTGGACCATGAACGCGGCGCGCGAGCCGAGGGGGATCGCCATCGCCGAGAGCGGCGCGGCGTACGTTTCCCACCTCGTCGGCAGCCGCGTCACGAAGATCGCGGACGTCTCCGCGGCGGCGCCCAAGGTGACCCGCGTCGAGGTCGCCCCTTCGCCGCTCAAGTCTCCCCCGGGGCGGCTCTTGCCGGCGTCGCTCGGCTACGCCGCCCTCCTCTCGCCGGATGGCGCGAAGCTCTTCCTGCCGCGCCATGCCATCGGCGCCCAGGGCGTGGAGTGGTGGTTCGGCTCGGCCACGGTCGACGTGATGAGGACCGAGACGGAGACCTCGCTCGCTCCGCGCGCCTCCGCACGCAGCGGCTGGGGGAACATCGCGACGGGCGATCTGTTCGACGTCGACGGGCTCGTCGCGCTCTCGAAGGCGGACTTCGTCCAGCCTCGCGCGGCGGTCTACCGGCGGTCGGCGGACACGCTCCTCGTCGCGAGCGAAGGGACCAACACCCTCGTCGAGCTCGACGCGCGAGCGCTCGACCCGTCGCTCGCCACCAAGCGCGTCTACCAGCTCGCCAAGTACGACGAGAAGGAGGCCCCGCACCCTTCGCTCGTCCTCTCGGGTGGGGCGCCGACCGCGATCGCCCTCTCGGCGGACGAGAAGGTGGCGTGGGTCTACTGCCGTTCGACGAACGATCTCTCGATCGTCACCCTCGACGAGACCGGGCCGATCCCCTTCGTGCACCTCACCGACGACTCCCTCGGGGAGGACGCGCAGAGGGGCAAGCGGCTCTTCTACGACGCGACCGACGGGACGATCAGCGGTGGCCTCGGCTGTGCGGGCTGCCATCCGGACGGCCGCGACGACGGCCACGTCTGGCACGAGATCGTCAAACACGACGGAAAGGACGGGAAACCCGTCGAGCCGGCCGAGCCCCTGACGGGCTACCGCGGGATCGCCGCTGCCTCGGCCGCGCTCATCGCTGGCGTTCCGCGCCTGATCGAGCCCGGCGTTCCGCGGCAGACGCCCATGATCGCAGGGCGCACGAAGGCCGCCGGCCCTTACGGTTGGCGCGCCGAAGCCCCCAGCCTGGACGCGCGCCTGCGAGGTGGCTTCGCCCTCCACCGCTGGCAAGGCTCGCGCGAGAGCGCGTACGCCGTGGTCCTCGATCGCCCCAAGTGGATCGCCGCGTTCGTCCGCGAAGGGCTGCCTGCACCGCGCGTGCGAGAGCGGCCGCTCGGCGAGCTCGAGCAGCGCGGCAAGGCCCTCTTCGAGAGCGAGGCCGGGTGCGCCACCTGCCACTGGCCTGCGCACGACTTCGCCAACGGGCAGGCGGTCCTGCTCGAACGTCCGCGGCACCCCGGCTTCGACGAGGAGCGGGTCCCGTTCAAGACACCGTCGCTCCTCTTCGTGGGCGGGACCCCGCCCTATTATCATGACGGTTCTGTCGCCTCACTCGAGGAGCTCGTCCGGAAGAACGGCAAGGCGATGGGGAGCACCTTCCAGCTCTCGGCGGACGACCAAGGGGCGCTCGCGGCGTACCTGCGCACCCTCGGCGGGTACGTGCCGCCGTTCCCGGAAGAGACGCCGCCGAAGCTCCCGCAGGAGGTCTCCGATCCGGCTTCGCCGGCGGGTTCGGGCACGCGTCCGCCGCGGGCCGCGTGGGCCGCGGTCGAGCCGTTTGCACGGCTGGGAGGCTGTGAGCTCCGCCGGAAGGACGGCTTCCTCCAGCTCGGTTGCTCGGGGACCGTGACGGTGGTGGCCGGGTCGCTGGCCGGCGCAGAGGTCTCGGCAGCGGCCGCCTCGTCGCCGTTCGAGTCGAGTGGACCGGCGACGATCGTGGTGCCGCTACGCCCGGGCGAGCGTCGCGTCTTCCAGAACATGACCTCGGAGGCTGTCGGCAAGTGGGGCGTCCGGAGCGTGCCGATGGGCCTCGTTCAGGTCCACTGGCCCGAGGGCGCGGCCGAGCCCACGTTCACCGGACACGTGGACTGAGCCGCGCTCAGCCGCCCGTCGAGCCGCCCGGCTCCTCGGTCGGCCAAGGCTCTTCGACCAGGTCGAAGCGTCCATGATCGTAGGGCAGGTTCGGCGCGTGCTCGCGGTGCACGAGCTTCTCGCGGACGCCCTTCTTCCGGAGCTCCACCACGCGGTGGTAACAGAACGGGTTGTTCCCGCGCCGGCCCAGCGTCGTGTGGACGGTCCATGAGCAGCCCGCGCGGCAGACGTCGGCGTAGTAGCAGGTCTTGCAGAAGCCCCAGAGCTCGTCGGTCGTCCGGTCGCGCGAGAACCGGATCTGCTCGGACTCGGCCCAGATGGTCTCGAGCGGGATGTCGCGCACGTTGCCGCCGGCGTACGACGCGGTGGGGAGCGTAGGACACGCCTTCACGGTTCCGTCGGACTCGATGCCGAGGATGTAGATGCCGGCGAGGCAGCCGCGCCAGTGAGCTTCGGCGCCTCCCGGGCGTGAGCGGAGGAGCTGCTCGTGGGGGCCGAAGTAGCCGATGTTGTTGTTCGGTACGATGTTGAAGCAGACCCCGTTGCCGTCGAAGCGCTCGATGGCCTCGCGCTGGATCTTGGCGAGGGTGTCGATGACCTCGACCACGCGCCACGGCTCGATGATCCACTCGGGGTGATCGGCTGCGCGCCCCATGGGGCCGGTGAGCTGCACCTGCCAGGCCTCGACGCCGCGGGCCTGGAGCTCGGCCGCCGTCTGCTCGAGCAGGTGCGCGTTGAGCCGGTTGATCTGCGAGTTCGCGCTGAGCACGAGGCCGACCTCGCGCGCGTTGTCGAGCGCCTGGATGGCGGCGCGATGGCTCCCGAGGTTGCCGCGGAGCTTGTCGTGCACGAGCGCGGGGCCGTCGATGGACACGCCCAACCCGCCGAGCCCTGCGTTGCGGAACGCCCGCGCGCGCTCCTTCGTGAAGGCGCGGCCGCCGGTCTGCATGGTGACGCGCACGCCGCGGTCCGCGAGGTAAGAGACGATGTCGAGCACGTCGGCCCGCAGGTAGGCCTCGCCGCCGATGAGGGTGACCTCGCGCGCGCGGAGATCGACGAGGCTCTGCGCGACCTCGAGCGCTTGCTCGGTCGAGAGCTCGACGGGGCGAGCCGGCCCGGCGCGCGTGCCGCAGTGCTGGCAGGGCTGGTCGCACTTCGTCGTGATCTCCCAGACGACGTAGACCGGGTGGATGTCCTGGTCGTCCTCGGCGCGGAAGGCTCGCACCGGCGCCGGCGCGTTGAACCGAGCAGGAGCGTTCGAGGACGACATCCCAGCGAGGCTACCACCGGCATCGGCGTCCTTCATGTGCCACCTCGTGCCGTGTCGGTACGCGGCCACCCGAGTGCCCCGACTGCTCCCTCTTCTGAGAGGTGCAGATCTCCCCACGCGCAGTCCGCGTCGCCGCGCTCACACGATGACGGCTCGGTAGCGAACGCGGCCCTCCGCGAGCCTGCCGAGCGCGCGGTTGGCGAGGTGCCACGGGAAGGCCTCGACGCGCGGCCTCACGCGGCCGCGGGCCGCCAGATCGAGCACGGCGTCGAGCTCGCTGCGCGGTCCTTGCACCGCGCCGATGATCGAGGCCTCGCGTTGCACGAGCTCGATGGGATCGATCGCAAGCGGCTCCTGTCCGAGCCCGACCACCACGAGGCGCCCGCCGTCTCGGACGCCGTGCACCGCCGAGGCGGCGTGTCGCATCGAGCTCGTCATCGCCAGCACGATGTCCGCGCCGCCGGCGTCGGCGAGCGCCGCCCCGGGATCGTCCCCGCCCAGCACCGACTCGTGCGCGCCGAGCGCGAGCGCGTCGCGCCGCTTCTCTTCCGTGCTGGTGATGGCGACGACCTCGTGCCCGAGCGCGGCCGCGATCTGCACGGCGAGGTGACCGAGCCCGCCGAGCCCGAGGATCGCGACGCGCTCGCCCGCGGCCGGGCGCGCGCGGAGGAGCGCGGAGGTCGCCACGTGACCGGCGCAGAAGAGCGGCGCGGCGAGCTCGAGGTCGAGCCCGCTCGGCAGCTTGGTGCAGCCGGTCGCTTCGGCCACGAGCAGCTCGGAGAGCCCGCCGCCGTTCTCGATCCAGGTGCGCGGCGCCGCGCAGCGAGTCTCCTGTCCACGCGCGCACGCGGGGCACGCGCCGCACGTCCGCTGGATCCAGCTGATGCCAACGGAGTCGCCGACGCGCAGGCCTGTCGTCCCAGGACCGAGCTCGACGACGACGCCGGCGATCTCGTGCCCGAGAACGATCGGGAGAGGCAGCGGGAACGCCCCGTCGTACGCGTGCACGTCGGTGCCGCAGAGCCCGACGGCCATCGGGCGGACGAGGACCTGCCCGGGACCGGGCTCGGGGATCGGAAGACGGAAGACGGCGAGCGGGGCGCGCGGGCTGCGCAGCACCGCGGCCTCGATCGTGCCGTCCTCGTCGTCGCGCGCACACCACTCCGCCGCCATCGCCGTCGCGATCTCGACCGCGCGAGGCTCGAACGTCGCGACGTAGGGCGAATACGCCGCGAGCTCGGCGTCCGCGGCGAGCTCGGCGATCACCGCCTCCGCGGGGCGCTGCCCCGCATTCAGCTTCACGAGCAACGTCGACTGGTAGCGCGCCAGCTGCTCGGGGGTGTCGGTGGCGAGCGCGAGACCCGAGTCGAGCGGCGCCGACCGCGGCTCCTCGGCGTGCTGCGGAGCCGCGCGCGCCGACGAGACGACCTCGCGGACGCGCAGGAAGTCCGCGCGATGGCGCGCGCCTTCACACACCGTGAAGGTCGATCGATCCGAGCGCTCGAGGATCACGACCTCCAGCGCGGGGCAGCGCGGGACCACCTGCGCGAGCAGAGCGAAGGCAGGGTCGGGGACGTCGTGATCGTGGCTGTCGCGCCGAAACGGACGCAGCGGAGGTGCCGCGGTGTGAGCGAGCGAGCCGCCCGCGATGTGGACCTCACGAACCCGATGCAGCCCGTAGAGCTCCGCGAGCGCCAGCGCGTCGAGATCGAAGTTCTCGATCTGGCAGAGGAGGTTGTGCACGTCGAGCAGGACGAACGCGCCGGTCCGTTCGCAGAGCTCGCGGACGACCTCGGCCTGCAACACGGCGTCCTCCCGGCCGAAGGCGAACGCGAGGTTCTCGATGCCGACGGGGCTGCCTGTCAGCTCTTGGAGCCTCTCGATCCGCTCGGTCGCGATCGAGAGGAGCGCGCGGCTGGGCGGGAGCGGGAGCGGAGTCCCCCGGACGAACTCGCCCGCGGTGATGAACCCGTAGTGCTCGGTAAGATGACGATACCGTCGCTCTCGAAAGGCGCCGCCGAGCGACTCGAGCCAGGCTCGCTGGTGCTCGGCGAGCTCCGCGCTCATCGGCGAGAGCTCGACCCCGTGGGCGTAGAGCGCGCCCGCCTCCTCGAAGCGCGCGAGGATCGACTCGATCCAAACCGGAGTGGTCGCCGGCGGGAAGCCGAAGTCGACGTTCCACTCGACGGCGTCGACCGCACCCGCCTCGAAGAGGGGCGCGGTCGCGAGCCGGACGTCCTCCGCGGGCAAGAGCGAGAGGCCGCAGCGGATGGTCATGAAACGAAGGCTAGACCCAAAACTATCAGCCGCGGCCGCAGGCGGCGCGCCGCCAGCCCGGCGGCCGGCGCTGGATCGGCTGAACCACGGGCTGCGGTCGCGGGCGCTCGGGGACCACGTTGACCTGCGAGCTCGGCGAGACCGACTGGTTGGAGACGGACACGGGCTGCTCCGGCGTGAACCCGGGCTGGGCCTGACCGGCCGGCCTGAGGAACCACGGCTCGGAGCCGGAGGCGGGGCTCGCCGGCGTGACCTCGGGGGTGACCGTGGACGCGAGCGCGGTCTCGGTCTCGTAGCGCGGCTTGCGGCGGGCAGCCTGCGCGGCCTCTTCCACCTGCTCGATGGCCGCGAGGCTCATCGGCTGCATCCGCTCGGCTTTCGCCGGCTCCCCCCCGGCGCAGCCCACGGCCAACGCCAGCGACGTACCACTGAGCACCTGAGCCCCCACACGCATCGATTGCCAAGCCGACCAGCGCATCGCGACCTCTCGAGACACGTGCGGGCGGGCAATCGATTCGTGACCGGTCAGCGGCGGGCGGCCTGCTTTTTCAGGAGCCGCTCGACGCCCTCGAGCGCCTTCACGGTCTCGGCGTCCGCGCCCTTCTTGGCGGATCGGACCCGTTCCAGGGCGTTCGGCGCGTCGCACTTCAGGATGGCGCGGCTCGTGTCCGTCCGCAGCTCGGCGGTCTTCACGAACACCTCGATGAGGCGGTCGCTCGCCAGGGTGCGCACGTCGATCGCCTCCTGGTCATCCGCCTTGCCCATCGCGGCCCAGGCCCAGCTCGACCCGAGGGTGCCGAGGCCGCGGACCGCGGCCCGCTGCGTCGCCGTGTCGGACGCCGACTTGGACGCAGCGACGAGCGCGTTCGCGCTCTCGCGCGTCCGGCACTCGCCCAGGCCCTGGATGGCCGCCGCCCGGACCGAGCTGCCTTCGGCGCTCTTCGCCGTGAGCACCTTGATCTCGTTCGGCCCGCAGGCCTTGCCGAGCGCGATGGACGCGGCGAGCGCGGCCGGGGTGGCCGACGTCTCACCGTCGAGGATGGCCGAGAGGACGGGCGTGCTGCGCGCGTCGCGGATATCGCCGACGGCGGAGAGCATGCCGACCACCAGCGCCTCGCGCTCGCGCGCGTCGAGCCCAGGCTGGGACGCATCGAACGCGAGCGCCTCGAGCATCGGCACGAGGGCGTCTTTGCCGAGGGACTTCAGCTCCAGCGACGCTTCGGGGATCGGGTTGCGGCGCTTCTTGTAGACCTCGGGCTTGACGCTCTGCACGTCGCGCACCTTCGCCCGAACGCCGGCCAGATCGCGCTTCGCGCCCGCGATGTCCTTGCCGAGCGAGGTCCGCGCGGCCGGGGCGAGCTTGGACGGCGCGACGAGGAGGCCGTCCGCGCGCGCGCTCGACGCGGCGAGGAAGAGGAAGGAGGCAAGGCCGAAAGAAACGTAGTGTTTGATGCTGCTCATCGTCCGGTCTCCCACCAGTTGACGCTCGAGAACGGCGCTGGTGCCTCGGGGTTGGTGCCGCAGTGAACCTCGCCGTCGAGGCGGTGATAGACGTCCCAGTCGTCGGCGAAGAAGACGTCGAGGCCCTGGCCGTCCGCGCCGAGCCCGTTCACGGCCGTGCCGAGCCGCTCTTCCAGGTCGGCCTCGAAGATGTCCTCTCCGCCGATCTGCGGGCCGAACGGCTTCGGGATGACGATCGTGTCGCCCATGACGAGCGCGTTTACGGTCCCGGGCTGGTAGGCGATGTTGTAGGTGTCGGGGCCGTATTGCACCTGGTTGAAGAGGAACGGCATCTCGATGATCTCGTCGTCGGCGAGGCCGATCTCGTCCTGGAGCTTCGCGACCTCGCTGTCGATCGAGGCCTGCGCGTTCTGTGACGCCTCGAGCAGCACCGGATCCGCGAGGACGTCGTCGATGGAGATGTCGGCGGGCGCGGTGCCCGTGTCGGTGTACCAGACCTTGCCGACGTGCAGCATCGTGCTGCCGTTGCCGTTCGACTGAGCCTCGAGCAGCATCTGCCGCGCGAGATCGGGCGAGCCGACGAGGAGCTTCCAGCCGCGCGGCGTGGCCGCAGGCACATAGCTCAGGTACTCGTCGACGTGGCCGACGAGCAGCCAGTTCGTGTCGACGACCATGGCGGGCGCCTGGAGCAGCTGCGCCTCGTAGAAGGCCTTTGTCTCCTTGAGGACGCCCGAGCCGTAGAGGATGCGGCCGAGCGGGTAGGAGGTGCTGCCGTTCGTGTACGCCGGGATCAGGTCGTGGTTGCCGTGGCTGTCGAACGAGTCGCCCGAGTGTTTGTTCTCGTAGACGACGAGGGTCGCGCGGTTCGGACCCAGGTAGTTCTTGTTGAGCCAGGTGATGGGGAGGCTGCTGTCGCTGTTGTTGCGTCCCCAGGGGCGCGCGTTGGCGACCGTCATCCCGTGGATGATGGGGTTGCCGTTGGCGTCACGGCTCGGGATGGCGAAGAACCCGGTCTGGAAGAAGTCCTGCGTCCACTGGTCGCCGTAGTTGGAGTACGTCTTGTGCTCCACGCCCGCGTTGTCGGCGCCGGCCTTCACGCCCGCGACGAACACGGCCGAGGTCTTGCTCGACCAGACGCGGTCGAAGGGCGAGAGGTTGCCGAAGAGCTGCCAGGGCGCGACGCGCAGGCGAGCCTTGTCGACACCTTCGGGGTTGGCCTCGCTCGTCAGCGCGGCGCCGCTCTCGTCGAGGAGCGAGTAGGTGATGTCGAGGTAGCCGTTCCAGCCCGCCGGGTCGCGCATGACGTCGCGGCCCTCGATCGCGAGGGTGAGCCCGGCGCGGACCTCGTCCGTCGTGAGGTCGTAAGAGACCTGCGGCGTGCACTGCGGCACGTCCTCGTTGCACGTGCTCGTCTCGCCGGCGATGAGCCGCCAGGACGTGAGCGACGCGTCGAGCGCGTAGACGCGGACGTTCTTCGCGCCTTCTGCGTCCAGCTCGATGCGGCCGATGGAGCCGTCGGGGCACTCGGGGCATGCGGTGATGGAGGCGCTCACGAGGTCGTAGATGTCCTCGCCTGCGTTGACGATGCCGTCATCGGCGTCGCGAACGCCGTCGCCGTCGTCGTCGTCGAGGTTGGGGAGGAACATGGCGCCGGCGGTGGCGTTCCACGTCTCCTCGGCGTCTTGATCGCCCGGGTCCGCGGCGTCCGCGACGCCGTTCCGGTTCGCGTCGACGACGACGTCGATCACGTACTGGGACTTGGGCGTGCCGGCGCCTTCGCCGGTGGAGTTGCCGCTGCCGCCCGTTCCTTCGCTGTCGTCCCCGCAACCGGCCCACGCAAGAAAGAAAAGGAGCAGAGCCCCTCTCGATTGGTACCGCATCCTTCTGTCCTTACACGACCGCTCTTTCGACCGCGACCGGTTCATGAACACTTTGATTTTAGTTGGGATTGGCGCACCGAGTCATGACGACGACCGCGTGCGCGCCAGGGCCCGGGGCACTCGTGACCCACGGCGTTTGCCTACCAGCCTGCGCGGCCGTCCGAGGCCACCAGCTCCCGCTTGATGGCCCCGGTGGCCGGGACTAGGACCGAGCCATGACCACCTCGGCCGCGATCGGCTCCGAGCCGACCAAGAGCAACAGCCCTGTCCGGATGATCCCGTGCTTCGATCCGGCGACGCGAACGAAGCTCGGAGAGGTGCCGGTGGTCTCCCCGGCGGAGCTCCGGGAGCGCGTGGCTCGCGCCCGCGCCGCGCAGCAGGCGTGGCGGGAGACGAGCTTCGCGGAGCGGCGACGGGTTCTCGGTTACATCCTCGACCATCTGCTCGAGCACGCCGACGAGCTGGCCGCGACCGTGGTCCGCGACGCAGGCAAGACGCGCGAGAACGCGATGGTGGGCGAGGTCTGGCCCGTCTGCGAGAAGATCCGCAACACGATCGCCCGTGGCGAGGAGCACCTGCGCGCCGAGAAGATGTCGGCGGGGCTCTTCCTGCACAAGAAGGCGGAGGTCCACTACCAGCCGCTCGGCGTGATCGGCGTCATCGCGCCGTGGAACTACCCGCTGCAGAACATCCTCGGGCCGACAATCCCGGCGCTCTTCGCCGGCAACGCGGTCCTCATCAAGCCGAGCGAGCACGTCGCCTGGTCGAGCGCTCGCTTCCAGCGCATCTTCGATGACGCGCTGGACCGTGCGGGCATGCCGCGCGAGCTGGTCCAGGTCGTGGACGGCTACGCCGAGACGGGCGCCGCGCTCGTGGCGGCGGCGGACAAGATCATCTTCACCGGCTCGATGGCGAACGGCCGGCGGATCATCGAGACGAGCGCTGCGACCCTCACTCCGGTCATCCTCGAGCTCGGCGGGAAAGACGCGTTCATCGTCTGCGACGACGCGGACATCGAGCGCGCCGCTCACGCCGCGATGGCCGGCATCTTCATCGCCGCAGGACAGAACTGCTTGGCGGCAGAGCGGTTCATCGTGATGGATGGCGCGTACGACGCGTTCGTCTCCCGCGTCGTCGAGCTCACCAAGGAGCTGCGGCAAGGCCCGCCCCTCGGCGACAAGCGCGTCGACGTGGGCGCCATGACCACGCCCATGCAGCTCGAGATCGTCGAGAAGCTCGTGGCCGACGCAGTGGCGAAGGGAGCGCGGGTGCTCGCCGGCGGTCACCGCAACCACCCCGAGCTCGGTGACTTCTTCGCGCCCACCATCCTGGCGGACGTCCCGAAGGACGCCGCCATCCTCGAGGAGGAGACCTTCGGGCCGGTCATGGTCATCATCCGCGCCCAGGGTGAGGACGACGCCGTCAGGATCGCGAACTCGACCCAATACGGCCTCTCGGCGACGGTCATGACGAAGAGCGCCTCGCGGGCGCGTCGCCTCGTCGATCGCATCGTGGCCGGCGGCACGAGCGTCAACGACTTCGGGTTCACCTACATGGCGATGGACCTGCCGTTCGGCGGCGTTCGCGGCTCGGGGTTCGGTCGGTTGAACGGCCGCGAGGGGATCCGGGCGTGCACGAACCCGAAGGCCGTCCTCTACGATCGCTTCCCGTTCGGCGCGCCCGCGAAGATCTACCCGGTGGGGACGTTCGACTACGACATCGCCCGCGAGACGATCCGCACGATTTACTCCCGCGGGGTGGTGAACCGGGTCGGCGCGCTCGGCCGCCTCGCCAAGGCGGCGCTCTTCGCCGTCCGCGGCGGAGATTGACCAACCCCCGGGTCGAAGGGCCGGGCTGTGCCAGAGCTGACTCCTGGCCGGCGTTATCAACTTGACGGGCTCCTAGCCGGGCCCCGAATTTGTTGGATATTTCGAGCTCTCGCGGCTGGCACGATTCTCGAATTGGCTGCAGTCATGCTTCTCGCGGACGGCAGCTCGATGGTCCTCTCCGACGTAACCGAGATCGCCTCGTACGAGGCACCCCGCCCAACCTTGTCCTCGGGTCGCCCGTCGGCGGACGCCCTGGAGGCCACGGTGAACGACCTGCTCGACGTCGTCTCGCGTGTGACGACCGCCTTCCGCACGGCCCCTCCCTCCGAGCGCGCCCGGGCGGAGCTCGCCCGCGCCCGCTACCTGCTCGAGACCCTCGGCGTCGAGCTGGCGCCGACGCCCGGCGAATCCGCGCGGATCGCCGACGACGGCACGTGGTTCGAGACGGCGAACGGCCGGGTTGACGTGGCGCGACGGGGCGCCGTGCGTCGCATCCTCGCTGCCCTCGCGACGCGGCGCGCGACCTCCCCGGGCGAAGCGCTCGGCGTGGACGATCTCTTCTCGATCGGCTGGCCGGGCGAGCGCATCCCCTACGAGTCGCAGGTTCGTCGCGTCTACACCGCGATCTGGACGTTGCGAACGCTCGGCCTCGACGGCCTGCTCCTGACGCGCGACGAAGGTTACCTCCTCGACCCGAAGCAGCCGGTCGCGCTCGCTGCCTGATCAGATCTCGGTGCAGGTCACCTTGGCGGTGAAGGTCCGCCACGGGGACGCCTTGAAGGTCAGCACCTCGACGTGTTGACCGGAGTCGACGTCGATCTCCTGCGGCTCGGGCCGCACGTTCGTGGAGACCACGCAGAGCGCGTCGTAGGCGCACCCGTTCTGGATGTGGACGACGTGGTCGTAGCCGTAAGCCCGGTAACGCGCCTCCGTCCAGGCCTCGATGCAGCTGTTCTGGGGGAGCGGCTCGGCGAGGAGCGCCGCGAGACCCCAGAGCGCCGACGGGTGCATACCGAGACGCTCTTGCACCGGTCATGCCCGAGTTTCGCGGAGGATCGGAGTGTGGGAGGATGACGCGCGTGGTCCGCTACGTCCTCGCCGGCTCCTTCGTCCTGACCTCCTGCTTGATCGGTGCTTGTGGTGGCAGCGTCGTCTTCGTCGAGGACGACGACGGCGCGGGCGGAACCGGCACCACGACCACCGGTTCTCCGACCTCGACAGGGAAGGGCCCGACGACCGGCGTGACCACGGGGCTCGGCTCGGGGCCGACGAGCGGCGTGACGACGGGAGGTCCTCTCCCCGTGTGTCAGATCGGTCCGGTCTCCGGGTTGTGTGAGGAATGCGCCGCGGGCGCGTGCCAGCTGGCGCAGAGCGCCTGCAGCAACGACATCGAGTGCGTCGACTACGCCGACTGCATCTTCAGCTGCGGCGGCGGCGGCGCGTGTTGCGACGAGTGTGTGGCCAAGCTCCCCATCGGGGCGACGCTCTACACCGACCTCGTCCGTTGTGTCGTCTGCGAGGCGTGTCCGGGGCCATGCCAGGGCGCTGCGCCCGGGCTCTGCAACTGAGACCTCAGGCGCCGGTCGACCACTCCGGCCCGTCCCACACCGGCGCGCTGAGCCATCTCTCCCCCGCGGGGTCGTGCACCCCGCCGCGGGCGACCGCACACGGGTTGCAGAGGAACGCGGACGCGTCGATCGGAAAACCGGCGTCCGTTCCTGGGTGAATGGTCGAGCCGCAAACGACGCAGTCGACCTCTGCTTCCCACTCCTCGGCTTCCATCTCGACGATCGATGCGAGGAGCGTGCCCTCGATCGGTTCGTCAGCCGCCGACGTCTTTGCAGCAGCGAAAGCCGAGGTGGTAGTTCGCGTGGTTCATGCCCTCGTTCTCGTGCCAGGGCGGGGCGCGCCACCGGCAGTCGTCGACGTGGGCCTCTTTGATGCTGAAGATGAACCAGCTCCCCTTCATCTCGGCGACGCCGGCGCCGCCGCGGCTCCCGAGCTCCTTCTCCTCGAGAGGCAGGAGCATGTGCTCGGCGGCGTTGCCGTGTTGGTCGTAGACCCCGAACGCGCTCTTGCAGGCCGGGAACGCGCCGGTCGGGTACGTGTTCGAGCCGCACTCCTTCCACCCGGAGGCCGTGCACTTCGGTGACTTCGGGCTCTCCGTCGCGCAGCGCGCGTGGTCCTTCTTCTGGCCGTAAGCCCAGCCGATCGGCCGCTTGCCGTTGTGGAAGTTCGAGCTGCCGGCCCGCGGAAAGCCGAAGCTGTACTCCTCCTTCGGATCGCGGAGGTCCCCGGCGCAGGCGCCCTCCCACTCGTGCGCGTCGCAGAGGCGCTTGCCCATCACCTTGCAGATCTTCTGCGCCTGGGACGTGGAGACCCAGGTCACCGGGTACTCACACGGCAGCCCGGGGAACTCGTAGCGATCGATACAGACAGGAGCGTCATTTTTGGTCTGGCGCTCGGGGTCGTAGACCGGGACCATGTAGGGCGCGCCGCAGCGGGGCTCGCGCTCGTCTCGGACGCCGGCGGCCCGGCGGCGCTCGAAGCACTCCGCGCGGGTCATCGGGTGTCTGGTGGGCTCGGGGTTGCCTTGCCCGGTCATCTTCGACGCCGAGAGGAGCTCGAGGATCGCGTGCCCCTGGCCGTCGTCGATGACCCCGCTCTTCTTCATGCGATCGACGAGCGCTTCGCGCTGCTCGACCAGCGTTTCGCCGATCTCGTCCATCCGCGCGAGCTCCTCGGCCTCGTAGAGGGCGCTGGGCGCCGGGGGCGCGCTGGCGATCGGAGACGCGGCGCTGGAGAGCGTCGGCGCAGCGGAGGTGGCGCCTTCGTTCGCGCGGGCATCGCGCGAGTCGTCGCAGCCGCTCGTGGCGAGGAGGAAGAGGAGCGGGACCGAGGCCTGGACGGGGAGAGCGCGGGACACGGGACGACGGACGGAGGTCTTTACCTCGCGCCCGGGGCAGGCCACAACTTCATAGACGATGGTCATCCGCGCGCTCAGGCAAGTGTGGATGAGGCGTGTCGATGACTCACGTGTGATCGATACGCTGCTGCGACACCCGGCATTCGCGGACCGCGCCGTGCTGGAGAAGGCGCTCTCGGGGCGGTTCTTCGCGCCGTTCGTCCACCAGGAGGTCGTGTGCGGCCCGAGGTTCGAGGCCCGCGCGCGACTCTCGCGCGCCGCGCTCGCCGGCGTGGCGGCGGAGACGGTGCGAGGCGCAGCGGACGAGGCCTGCGCGCACCTACTCGGGCCCCGGGGTGTCCCGAGCCTGCTCGACGACGTCCGCCGTACGGTCGCGCGAGCGACCGTGCGGATCGCGCTCGGCGACGACTTGCTCGACTCGGTCGCGCACGCGGCCGTCGCCGATATCGATCGCGGCATCAAGATGATCGGCCGCCCCGACATGCAGGCGAGGCGAGCGCTGGGCGCGGCCCTCGAAGGTGTCCTCGACGCGCCGGAGCGTTGGCCCGCAGGGAGCTACCTGGGTGTCGCGCGCGAGCAGGCCCTCGCGCTCGACCTCGGCGAGCGCGTGGATCAAGTCGCCTCCGTGTTCCTGGCGACCGGGACCATCCAGGTGAGCGACGTCGTGACACACGCGCTGGTCGCGCTCGCGCAGACCCCCGCCGCGCGGGGCGCGACGGACGAAGAGGTCGTGGCGGAGGCGGTGCGCTGCTGGCCGGTCAACTCGTCGATCACGAGGCAGGCCACCGCCGAGGTGATCATCGACGGACGGCGCTTCCCAAGGAGCGAGCCCGTCACGGTGGTCCCCGCCTCGTTGCCGCGGGACGCCACCTTCGATCCCCGGCGAACCGACGGAGCCGCCGGCTGGGCGTTCGGCGTGGGGCCTCGCGCCTGCCCGGCCCGGCGCGTCGCGCCGATGCTCGCCGCCGCCGTGCTCGGGCGTTACCGCGCGCTCGGCGTGACGATCGAGGAGGGCTACGCACACGATCGCAGCCTCGCTCGCGAGGTTGCGGCGCGGCTCGGGCCGGGGCCGGCGCCACCGCGTACGAGCTTCGCTCGGCGCGCTCGGTCGCGAGCGGTGTTTGCAGGCGTCTGCGCCGAGAGCTACCCGCTCGCGTTCCTCGACGGTCTCTCCGAGCTCCGGCGGGTCCTCACTGAACGGGCTTGAGGGTCGGGCCGAGAAGTCGACAGGGCGGCAGGTCCGGCGCGACAATTCACCCGTGGAGCCCAGCCGCATCGAGCCCGCCGCCGACGCCTTCCAGCGCGCCTTCGCGGCCGTCTCGCCGCTGATCCTCGAGGAGTGGCCGGGCCTGGACGACAAGGCGCTCGCGGAGACCGAAGGTGACTTCGATCGCGTCGTGGCCCTCGTCGCCGACCACACGGATCGAACACGCGTCGTGGTGCGCCGGAAGCTGGGCGAGCTGCTCGTCGTCGCGGAAAAGGCCGAGCCCCAGCGGCGCGAGAACGGCGCAGCGGCGCCGGCGGAGGCGCGAAAGCCTGCGCTCGAGCAGATGGACGAGATCATCGCGACCGTCCGGCGGCTCGAGGCGTTTGCCGCAGACGAAGCCAAGCGCGTCTCCGCCAAGATCATCCCGGCCGCCGAGTCCCGCGTCCACAAGAGCCCGTGGATGAGCCTGCTCTTCGCGCTCGGCCTCGGGCTCATCTTCGGGCTGTGGCTGAACGGCGGACGGAGGCAGCGGTGAGCGAGGCAGAGCGCGCGCAGGAACGTGACGGAAACGTCAGCGTTGGGGCCATCGAGCGCCTGGTTCGTGCGCTCGAGGTGTTGCTCTCGGCGCACGCGTCCCGAGCGCGCGACGAAGCGTCGCGCGATATCTCTCGCATCGGCGCCGGCGCGGTGCTCCTGGTCCTCGCGCTCGCGCTCGTCGCGCCGGCGTTGTTGTTGCTCGACCTGGCAGCGGTGCTCGTGATTCAAGAGCACCTTCGCTGGGGTTGGGCCGCGAGCTGCGTCGCCGTCGCCGCGCTCGATGTCGTCGTGGCTGGCCTTGCCCTGACGGCCGCGCGCGCTCGGCTCGCGGCTCCCGTCCTGGTCGAGACCCGGTCGACGCTGAAGCGCGCGGCGCTCGTCATCCGCGGAGCGTGACGCCTGGCGAGGGCGCGCGGGGTCGCGTAGAGTCGAGCACAGTGCGCTTCTTGCTTCGTTCGTTCACGCTCGGCTCCTTCGCCCTCACGGCTGCGTCGTGTGGGCTGCTCTTCGGCGAGCGCGAAGGTGTGGGCGGCGGGGGTGGGAGCGGGGGCTCGGGCGCCGGCGACCCCTATTGCTCCCGGGTGGGTGACTCACCCTTTGCGGCATTCCGCGGCCTGTTGGTGGCGGACGTCGAACCGCTCGGAGAGAGGCAGGTCCAGTTCGTCGGCTGCGCTGCGGATCTGGTCGAGGGTATCCCCGATGTCCCGGACGGAGCCTCCCTGGTCCTCGGCTCGTTGAACGAGGAGGACCTCTGCGGCCTGCAGACCTCTTTCCTCGGTGGGTGTCAGGAGGGCGCCTCGGCGCGGTTCTCGGTCGGTGGCGACGAACCTCTCCTGGCCTGGACCCGGACGGATTCCACGAAGCGGAGCTACCTCTGCGTCGACTCTCCCGAGAACGCTCGCAGCAGCCCGCTGGACGACACGGGCTGTCCGACCGGGGCGCGCGTCGCGTGTGTATCGGAGAAGAGCTCCTTCTCGCGCCCCAGCGCCGTCTCGGTGGGGGAGCATCTCCTCGCCACGGCTCAAGTGCAGGACCCCTCGTCCGAGATCGCCTGCAGGATGAACGGGCAAGACGTCAGCTTCAACGGGCAGGGGCAAGGGGCCCGGACGCTCGCGCTCCGCTTCGGGCCCGCCGGTCCGGAAGCGGGCGTGGTCCCTGCTGTCGGAGTCGCGCTCGCCGGAACGCCCGACGCTCAGCTACGCGTGACCGGCATCTGCCTCGGCGGCGGGACATGCCCCGCACGCGCCCCGTTTGCGTTCGTTGGCTCCTCGGTGAGCACCATGATGTCTGCGGAGCCGGTCTTCGGCGGGAGCTGGCTCTCGTCCGATGATGGGTTCCAGGAAGAGGCGACGGAGAACCGGTCCATCTTCCCCACTCGCTTCGGCTGGGCTGCGTGGCTGTTCTTGCCACCAGGCACGGAGGGCTTCGCCGTCGCCGTCGGCGACGAAGGTCCGGCAGAGCCGCAGATCCAGTTCGCTGTCGGCACGGCGGTCGACCCCCACTACACCTGGTTCAACTCCGTCTCGGGCGGCGGCGAAGATGGGCCTTTTCTGGTCGGCGGAGACGGCACGGGGAGCTTCCCCGGTGTGGAGTGCGCCGATTGCGGCATGCGTTTCGGGTTCGTGGGCGAGATGTCGGGCGGGGCCTCCGCGCTCGAGCGAGCCAGCGTCTTCCCTGTTGCGGGCAACGAGGCTTGTTCGTTCTCCTCCGTCACCTCCGTTCGCCGGCTCGGGAATGACGGAACTGTCCTTGTCTCCGGACACTATTTCTGCGGTCGGCTCGATCTCGCGGACAGCGGCTCGATCCCGGACGCCGATGTCGCCGGAGTCGGCTACCTCTACAAGACGCGCTTGCCCTGATCGTCAGCGCTGCCGCGGCTTCTGCGGCGCGGCGCTCGTGCGGTCGACCTTGCGATCGTTCAGGTGCTTGACGACCGGTAGCCGCGCGACGGCGGTGGCGAAGAGGATGTCGTAGCTGCCGCCTTCGGTCGTGGCGTGCTCGGTCGCGCTGCCGCCCGCGCAGAGGAGCGCGCGGCCCGCGGTCTCGGCGTCTCCTTGCCGGAGCAGCACCTTCGCCTGCGCCCGGAGAGCCGAGCCCAGGACGAACCGCGTGTCGGTGTCGAGGAGCGCGATCTCGGCGAGGGGGAACTCGGCTCCGACCGCGGCGAGCGCGACGTCCGCTCGCGCTCGCCGGTCGGTCTTGCTCGGCGGATCGGTCCGGAAGCGGAGCCAGGCGCCGTCCAGGCTGAGGTGAGACGTCACGCGCTCCGTCCAGCCGCGATCGAGCTCCAGGAAAAGTGGCCTCTTGTCCGAGAGCGCGGCGAGGCTCGCCTCGTCGCTCGTGCCGGTCAGGGCGAGCGTGCGGAAGAGCGGCTCGGTGACCGGCTCGCGCGCGAGCAGCTCGATGGCGACGCGGCCCCGCGCGACGAGCGAACGAGGAATGACCAGGACGTCGGGCCTGCGTCCTTCGATCATCTGCGCGACCGTGAGGCGCCAGACCCAGTGAGGAGAGCCGGCGAGGACGGCCGAGGAAGGCGGCAGGCCATCGAGGCCGATGTCCGTCAGCCCATCGGCTCCACGCTGCGCTACCCGGTCGGCTCGCGCGCTCGCGGTCTCGGTGATGAGCGCGACCAGCGTCGCGTGGAAGGCCACGAGGAGCGCGGCGCTCGGGCGGGCGAACGGCACGCGAAACCGGACCAACATCCCGGCGCCTGCGAAGAGGCCCGCGGTCGACGCGCAAGCGAGGCCGCCGATGGCCAAGAGGCGTACCCCGACCGTCCCCGGCGTGCTCCCGAGCGAGGCGCGGACGACGATGTCGAGCCCGACCACCGACAGCGGAACCAGCGCGAGCAAGCGGCCGCTCGGCTTGGCGACGAGGAGGATCGAACCGAAGACGGCGAGGCCCAGCGGGATGAAGCCGATCTGATCCGTGAACGCGTCGACGAATCGCGGCGTGTCGTCCAGCGCCGGAATCGGCGGGGGCGCGGCGCGCCAGACGCCGCCGAGCGCGAGCACGCTCTTCGGCGCGATCCCGCGGAGCACGCTCGGCAGGGCGAAGACGAGCGCTCCGGTGATCGAGGCCCCGAGCGCTTTGCCGAACACACGCCAGGGGACGAAGACACGCGGCACGCCGGGGATGGCGCGCAAGAGCACGAGCCCGACCACGAGCGCGAGCCCGGCCGCCGCGCCGACCCATGGGCGCTCCGCGGCCGCGGCTCCCGCGAGGAAGGCCGCGCCGACGATCCGCGCCATCGGACGGTCCGTGTCGCGATCGGTGAACGCCGAGAAGGCGAGGGCGATCGCCCCGAGCGCCAGGGCGACCGCGACGACGGCGCCGCCCCCGACGGTGGCCTCCTCCTGGTAGAGGGGCGTCATCGTCGCCGTGAGCGAGGCGAGCGCTGCGAGCAGCGGGGCCGTGAAGCGCGACGGCGCGTCCGCAGGCTGCAGAGCCCGAAGCATCCGGAGCGCGATGGAGTAGAGCGCCTTGCCGGCGATCCCCAGGGCGACGGCCGCGACGAGGGAGGTGCGGAACGACTTCGACCCGAGCGGCGCGTAGGCGGCCACCTGGGAGAGCACGGTCGAGACCCCACCTCCGAGCCCCATGGGCACCAGGGCGATGTCCCGGAGGGCCGCGCCGTCACCCCGCCACTGAGCAAACGGCGAGCAGCGCACGGCCGCGAGGCCGAAAGGCAGGGCCCAGGCGACGACCCGGCTCAATCGCTCGGCAGCTGACGGGCGTACGGACACCTGGTTTTCCCTGACGGACTGGCCTACTTGTGCGCGTGCCTGTCGGCCAAGTTCCCGTCATCCTGGGCGGGCGCGGTCCGGCGCCGCAGGTCAGATGCTCGACGCGGGAGCGTCGTTCGGGTTAGACGCGATGAGGAAAGACTGCCGCCCGAACCGGACTGGAGGGCGGTTGCTGCTATTTCTCCCCCCCGGCCCCCCTCACGTCGTGAGGGGGGAGGAAGAGGAAAGGTAACGTGAGCCGATTCATCGACGAGCTCAAGCGCACCCATCGGTGCGGCGAGCTCCGCGCAAGCGACGAGGGCAAGGTTGTGGTTCTCTTCGGCTGGGTCGCGTCGCGGCGCGATCACGGCGGCTGCGTCTTCGTCGATCTGCGAGACCGCACCGGGATCACCCAGATCGTCTTCGACCGGGACTACGCGCAGAAGCACCCGCAGCTGGCCTCACACGCCTCGCTGGAGCAGGTGCAGGCCGCCCACAACCAGGCCGAGCAGATGCGGAGCGAGTGGGTCATCGGCATCCGCGGCCTCGTGGTCTCGCGCGGAGGCAACAAGAACCCGAAGATCCCGACCGGTGACATCGAGGTCCTCGTCATCGAGTCGACGATCTTCAACAAGGCGGAGACGCCGCCGTTCGAGGTGACCGACGAGATCGACACCCGCGAGGAGATCCGCCTCGAGAAGCGGTACGTCGACCTGCGGCGCACCTCGCTCCAGAAGACGCTCCTCACGCGCCACCGCATCAACCAGGCGACGCGCAACTACCTCTCGGGCCAGGGCTGCCTCGAGCTCGAGACCCCGTACCTGGTGAAGTACACGCCGGGCGGCGCGCGAAACTTCCTCGTGCCGGCCCGCATGGCCCCCGGGAAGTTCTTCGCCCTGGCGGAGAGCCCGCAGCTCTACAAGCAGCTCTTCATGGTGGCGGGCTTCGACCGCTACTTCCAGATCGTCAAATGCTTCCGTGACGAGGACTCGCGCCTCGACCGGCAGCCCGAGTTCACGCAGATCGATATCGAGCTCTCGTTCACGAACCAGGACGAGATCTTCCGCCTCATCGAGGGCCTCGTCTTCGCGATCTTCAAGGAGGCGCTCGGCCTCGATCTGCACACGCTCTACCCGAGCGGCCGCTTCCCGGAGATGCCCTACGCCGAGGCGATGGGCAAGTACGGCAGCGACAAGCCCGACATGCGCTTCGACCTGCCGCACGTCGATCTGACGGACGTCGTGCTCGAGCACGGCGGCGGCGGCGTGCCCTTCTGGGTGGAGCTCGCCGACAAATACAAGTCCGGCGCGCTGCGGATGGATATCAAGCCCGAGATCGTGAAGGCCATCGTCATCCCGGCCTCGGCGAACCTGTCGCGCCCGCAGCTCGAGGAGCTCGAGAAGGGCCTGCGCGAGATCAAGGGCTTCCGCGGCCTCGCCCGCGCCAAGCTCGCCGACGACGGCAGCTGGACGCAGTCTCCGTTCGCGAAGTCGATCACGAACGAGCTGCGCCTCGCGATCAACGCGGCGTGTGGCGCGAAGCCGGGCGACATCATCTGCCTGCAGTTCGGCAAGGAGTCGGTCGTGCACACGGTCATGGCCCGCCTCCGCGGCGACGTCGCCAAGCGCATGGGGCTCATCCCGGAGTACGGCCACGGCAACAAGTGGAGCTTCCTCTGGGTCACCAACCCGCCCCTCTTCGAGTACGACGAGGAGACGAACACCTTCGCGGCCGCTCACCACGCCTTCACGCGCCCGATCGACGAGCACATCCCGCTGCTCGAGCAGGATCCGGCGCGCGTCGAGTGTTACCGCTACGACCTCGTCCTCAACGGGTTCGAGATCGGCGGCGGCTCGGTGCGCCTCCACGACCCGGAAGTGCAGAGGCGGGTCTTCGCCGTGCTCGGCATCAAGGACGAGGACGCGCAGGCGAAGTTCGGCTTCCTGCTCGACGCGCTCAAGAGCGGCGCTCCGCCGCACGGCGGCATCGCGCTCGGCATGGACCGCCTGTCCATGTTGCTCGCGAACGCGCAAACGCTTCGCGACGTCATCCCGTTCCCCAAGAGCAACCAGGCGACCGACCTCATGACCGGCGCGCCGGTGGCGGTCGAGGCCGCTCAGCTCGCCGAGCTGAAGATCAAGTCGGTGTGAGGCGAGGCGCGCTGTCCCTCGTCCTCGTGGGCCTCGCCGCTTCGTGCGGCGAGGCCCTCATCACCTATCCCCTGAAGGGCCAGCTCTACCACGAGGCGGAGGACTGCCTCGACGAGGAGGGCGTGCTCGACGTGATCGAGGGCGAGGCGGAAGGCACGTGTGAAGGCGTGCGGTGCTTCCGATCGCTCGAGAGCGGCGACTACTTCGTGACGGCGCAGTGCGAGGCGCCTCCCGGATACGAAGACGGCTCGGCGGAGGTGGGCGGCGTCTGCGAGAAGGCGCTCGCCGCGTACGCGCGCGGTGACGCGATCTGCCCGGAGGGCAACGACTGACAACGAAGTCGAGGCGCTCGAGCGGAGCGCGAGGAGAGCTGATGAGGTCGAAACGGATCGCGCTTGTGGCTTCGCTGGCCTGTGCCTCGACGGCGTGCCCGGACGAGACGATCGAGCCGGCAGGCCTCGAGGCGCCTCCCCCGGTCGTCGACGAGAGCGGCCGGGTGCCGGACCTGATCTGCCCGGGCAGCCCGGGATGTGAGTCGGCAGCGGGCGATCTGCTCGCCGGGGCCGCGGCGCGGCCCATCACCCCCACGATCGAGACTTGGACCGACTCGAACGCAAACGGCGTTCAGGACGGCGCGGAGCCGTACGACGACGTGAACGGCAACGGCGCGTGGGACGGCGTGTGGCTCGCGGGCTTCAGCCCCGGGCGAGCGGCCGTCGGAGTCCACGACGACGTGTGGTCCCGCGTGATCGTCCTCAAGAAGGGAGACCTCGCGATCGGGATGGTCGCGCTCGATCTCGTCGGCTTCTTTCATGACGATGTGGTCAGGATACGGCTCGCCGCGCAGGCCGCAGGTCTCGACCTCGACCAGATCGTGGTCTCGACGACCCACACCCACGAGGGCCCGGACACGATGGGCATCTGGGGCGAGAACCCGGTGGTGTCGGGCTACGACCCGACCTACGTGGACGAGGTCATCGTCGCCCGGACGGTGGAGGCGCTGAAGGAGGCGAGCGACAACGCGCGCCCGGCCTCGGCGCGGCTCGCGGTGACCCAGGCCCCGGAGCTGGTGAACGACACGCGCCTGCCCGAGGTGCTCGATCAGGCGCTCACCGTCCTGCAGCTCCGTGACGCGGCGACGGGCTCGCCGCTGGCCAACGCCGTGTTCTGGGGCAACCACCCGGAGGCGCTCGGCTCGGACAACACGCTCATCACGTCGGACTACGCGCACTTCCTCCGCGACGAGCTCGAGGTGCGATACCCGTCTGCGGTCGCCGTCTTCTTCAGCGGATCGCTCGGGGGCCTCTCGACGACGATCGGCGTCACCGGGTGCCCGACGGAAGAGGGCACCGAGACGTGTCCGCAGGGCACCTGGGAGCGCGCGGAGTACATCGGTCGCGGAGCCGCGGTCGCCGTCGCCTCTGCGCTCGAGAGCGAGGACGCTCGCGACCTCCCCGGCGATTCGCTCGAGCTCGAGCTACGCCGGCGGGCCTTCTTGCTCACGACGACGAACGGCGCCCTCGCGCTGGCCTTCTGGATCGGCGTCTTGCCGCGCAACCTGTTCTTCGTCGAGACGGGCAAGCCGCTCGGGGAGGAGGACCTCGCCGCGCTCACGCCCGGCAACCTGCTCGATCAGGTCGTCGCGGTGCAGACCGAGGTCGGCGTCATCCGGATCGGGCCGCTCGCCATCGCGACGGTTCCGGGGGAGCTCTACCCGGAGCTCTGGCTCGTGAAGCCCGACGGCGGCTCTTACATCGAGCGGCCCGAGGGCGGGGATTTCCCCGACGCGTCCCCAGAGACGCCGCTCATGGCGCTGCTCCCGGGCGGGGTGGTCCCGGTCGTCATCAACAACGCGAACGATGCCCTCGGCTACATCCTGCCGAAGACGCAGTGGGACCAGAACAAGCCCTTCGCCTACGGCGAGACGGAGAGCCCCCAATACGGCGAGCAGAACTCGCTGGGCGCTGACACCGCGGCCCGGATCAGCGCCGAGTTCTCGGGGATGCAGAGCGCGAAGTAGCGGCGCTCGCCGCCATCGGTGCCTCGCCAACCCATGGCCGCACGAGCGCGCGCCAGTTGCGTCGAAACGGTGGGGGGGGCTCGAAGATTTTCTTCCAGCGTGCAGAGGTGTGCACGTCTGCACGGCGGGGAGGACCCTGGGCGGCGGCGTTTTCCTGGGCTGGGCAGCGTGCAGAGGTGTGCACGTCTGCACGCTGCCATCCTGGGAGGGAG